>CAZUGO010000015.1:0-140921 GCA_964619935.1 uncultured Planctomycetales bacterium
GAACAAGATCGAGCACCGCATGTTTTCGTTCATCACTCAGAACTGGCGAGGGAAGCCGCTCTTGACGCACGCAACAATCGTGAATCTGATCGCTGCAACGCCGACCAACACGGGTCTTACCGTAAAGTGCGTTCTCGATCGCAGGCAATACCCGAAGAAGGTCAAGGTGACAGACGAGCAGATGCGGCGGATTCGCATAACCCCCGATGCCTTTCACGGGGATTGGAACTATACTATCCGCCCAGGAAGAGAATAGTTTACCTTATTTATTGACGAGCCCTAAGCATAGCGCTCAAGAACCTAGATCATACCGATATGCTGGCAGATCTAGCGTATGTACTTGCCCAACAAGGAAAAACCAAGCTCGCACGCCAATGCGTTGGGATACTTGAGGAGATTCCTGAAGTCCGACGAACATTCTTAGCGAGGGCGTACGTCGCCTTGGGTGACACAGTAAAGGCGATGTCGCTTCTTCGTTGCGCGGTCGCCAGCAGAGAGGGATGTGTTCAAAACATTGCGCAGGATCCGTGGTTGAGCGCGATCCACGAGCACCCAGTGTTCGTTGAGCTCTTAGAAGAGCTCAACTTACCACAGTTGTGAACGTCGCTTGAGGCTTAAGAGGCGCGGTGTTGCGTCAGGACTCCTGCCGAAACGGCGAAACGGCTCCAAGAATCAAGAATCTTATAATCTTATCCCAAACAAAGTCTACCCCATGTTCGGTGGGGCAAACAGGCCACAAAACACAAAACGGCCTGAGCTGGCCGAAGCGTGGTGCACGAGGCATGCCCGACAGATTCGCCGCCCGCAGCACCGAGATCAAGAACAAAGGCTCCTGACCCTCCTGACCGTCTTTAGTCCCCGAAGACGGCCAATACACATAGACATACACCGTAATATGACCGCCGCGTTCCGGGAGACAATCTGCGGCGAATTCGGGCTCGACGCTGAAGCCGGGCCGGTGCGGCACTTGGGCAGCAAGAAAATGTCGCGGCCGCCGGCGATGTCCGGGTCGCTAGTGAAATGTCCTACCCGCGGAGGGTCGGCTATCGCCGCAAGTCCATCACCGCGCGGATGATGCGTCCGGCGGGACGCGTCAGAAGCGCGCACTCTGCCCGGACATTCCCGGAATTCCGCAGGATTCCAGCACCACGATGACGTCGCCATCGTGTTCCCGGACATCGAGTTTGCATCGGTCTTGCTGTCTTGCTGGGCCGGTCACAGCACCCCATCTGCTGCGCACCGCATATCGCGGGGTCCGGTGGGCCACCCCGACTGGAAATCGCTCTTGGGCAAAGCGAGTGCCGAACAGGATTCGGTTGCCACCGCTCTCCGATTGTGGTAGGGTGCGTTGACTGGGCCCGGCAAGCCTGCCGCCCTCCGCGTCCACTTCTGTTCACTCTCTTCAGGCGGCAGGTGCAATCGAAGCACTGACGTTTCAGTCTACCGCGGAAGGAGTGATCTCATGAATCCGATCCGAAAGTTGGTGATCTTCGGGATGGCGAGCCTGCTCATGCCGTCGTCGCTGCCGGCCGGCGTACAGGCGGTGTGGACCGATGCCACCAGCAAAATCGCGCTGGAGCAAGGTCTGCGAACCTGCCAGGTGGCGGTGAACTTCGATTACCCGGACGAGGACATTCTGCTGTCCGTGGGATTCGCCGACGTGTCCATTACGGACAAGGCGGGGTTCTACCAGTTCCCGCCGGCGATGGGTGGCGGCAACACCGCGCCGCTGGAGGTCTTTCTGGGCCTGTTCCCGGAACTGATCGCTGACAGCTTCGTGACCATCCAGAAGACCACCGTGGCGATCGGCTCGGGCGATTGCACGACGTTGGACCCCCAGTTCGACGCCGCGGCGTTCAACAACGACGGCGTGATCGTCGGGGGCTGGTTCTGCAACAACCCTCCGTCGGGGCAGGGCGATCCCGATGAAAGCGGCCAGGTGGTGATCATGCAGTTGACCATGACGGAAGGCCAATCCGCCGCCGGCACGCTCACCGTGTTCTATGGTGGATACGGGGGGAAAGAGACCTACAGCGACGAACTGTCCATCGCCTGCTTCGGGCCGGTGCCTTGCCCGACCGACCTCAATGGTGACGAGATGGTCAACCCCGTCGACCTGGCCCAGTTCCTGGGGATTCGCTACAACGCCCAGGGCCAGCCGCAGCCGGGCAGCCCGGCGGACTTCAACGGCGATACCCTGATCAACGCCGCCGACCTGGCCCTCCTGCTGGGCAGTTGGGGACCCTGCGACTGACTCAAGGACCCGCCAGGGAATGCACCGCCCAGGGAACCTTCGGTTCCGACTCGCAGACCGTTGCAAGCCTATGCAGTGAAGGTCACGTTGGATGGGCGCAGCCTTGTGTTCGCCGACAGGTTGGCAACCGGCGCCAACAACGGCACCAGCCGGTCGAATGCATTCGTTGACTTGCAGGCTGCGCTGGCGGCCGCGCTTCCAGGTATGGAAACTCAACCATCTCGCCCCTGGCCAAGTTCAATCCTGGGAGATCAACCATGACACATTGGACACGAGTTTGCGAGTCGGTAGTCGCGGGGGCTGTTCTGATTGTCGGGATCAGCGGCTGTGCCAGCGCGAGGGGCGGTACGGTTTCCGAACGACGTCAGTCCGTGCAGAACATGCGCGCGTCCACGCTCGCGGAGCTGTACCAGAAGCGGCCGGAGTCCAAGGCCAAAGTTGAAAGCGCCGCGGGGTGCGGTGTTTTTTCGAACGTGGGCAGCAAAGTACTGCTGCTGGCCACGGGCAACGGCTACGGCATCGTCCGCGACGCGGCCACCGGACGCGACACCTACATGAGAATGCTCGAACTCGGCGGCGGTCTCGGACTGGGCGTCAAGAAGTACAAGGCCGTCTTTATTTTCCATGATCCCGTGGCGTTGAGAACGTTCCTTATTGAAGGATGGGAGGTCGGCGGAGATGCCGACGCGGCCGCCCAGGCGGGCAGCAAGGGCGGTTCGGTGGGAGTCCAAGGGACCAGCGGACAACTCGAGGGCCTTGAGGTCTACACCTTCACCGAAGCGGGCCTCGCGCTCAGCGCGACGGCCGCCGCAGCGAAGTATTACCCGGACAAGACGCTGAACTGACCGGCGTGGGGTCGGTCGCACCAGAAATCGAGTTCCGCATAAGGGACGGCACTTCAAAGCCTGAACATACGGAACGAGCGCAGCCCCTCTACGCCTGCGCCGGAAGGCCCGACTCGCTGACGCACGGGGCGTTCTGATCCTGCATTCGCTGCCGCGCCCCCCTCCGGGCAGCAAACAGACAGCGCCCGGCGTCCGGGGGGGCAACTGGTGGGGCCCTTTCAGCAGTCAAGTCAGCCGGCGGCGCAGCAGTTCCAGGGCCTGTGCCCGTGAAACCAGCGTGAGGTTCAACTGTGCCCGGTAGCATTCGTCCAGAAGTTCCTTGAAGCGCGGGCCGCCGGTCAGCCCCAGGGCCAGTAGGTCGTCGCCGGTGACCAGCGGATCCGGGGCGACGGCTTCGGCGGGCACCGCGTGGCTGCGTGCCGCCAGGTCGCGTGCCGGTTGAACATCCCGGCCGTCGGCCAGCAGGCAGGCGGCGTACAGCTCCAGCAGATCAGCGAAGTGCACGTTGGCCATCAGCAGTTTGAGATCGGCCAGCGATTCCACCCGGTTCTGCAGCGCCTGCTCCAGGTGCTCGAGCAGCCACACCACCGCTTTGCGCTGACGATTGCTGTAGGTGAGCGCGCGGCAGATCCGGTCGGCGCTGCGGGGCTCCTGATGGTGGAGCATGGCGGCCGTGGCCAACTCGGTTCCAGCCGCCGCGGGCAAACACTCCAGGGCCCGGCGGCTGCACTGCAGCGTGGCGGTGGACCACCGGGCGTTCGGCCAGAGGTGCAGCAGCAGACCGGATTCGCACAGCAGGTCAAAACCGCGGGCCCGAGTGGGGTGGGACAGGATCCGTTCCAGCTCGTCACGAATCCGCTCGGCGCTGATTCGGGCGATCCGATGGGCCCGGGCGTGCATGGCTTCGAAGGTGTCCTGCTCGATTTCGAAGTCGAGGCGGGCGGCCAGGCGGACGGCGCGGAGCATCCGCAGGTGATCTTCCTCGAAGCGGTCCTCGGGCTGCCCGATGGCCTGGATCCGGCGGGCCGCCAGGTCGGGCCGGCCGTCCACGTAATCGAGGACTTGGTCGGTCAACAGGTCGTAGAACATGCCGTTGACGGTGAAGTCGCGGCGGCGGGCATCCTGCTCGGCGGAGCAGAAAGTGACCTGTTCGGGATGGCGACCGTCGAGGTAGGGGCCCTCCCTGCGGAAAGTCGCCACCTCGATCTGGTGTCGGAAGCGGTGCACCAGGATCACGCCGAAGTGGGCGCCGACCCGTTGGGCTCGCGGAAACAGCCGGCAGATATCGTCGGGATGGGCGGTGGTGGCGACGTCGTAATCTTCAGGCTCCATGCCCAACAGCAGATCGCGAACACAGCCGCCGGCGAGCAAGGCTTGGTAACCTGCCGCAGTCAGCGTCTTGACGACGGCCGTGGCGGCCTGTCTGGCGGTCTTCAGAGACATCGTATCAGCATAATCGCAGCCCGACGGCCGCACCAACTCCGCAGGGCCGGCGCGGTCGGATGCGGACCCACCGCAGGGGGAATCAAGTCCCTGCCCGCAGGAAGCAGACGGTCATGCCTCCGTAACGGCGGCGGTCGAGCACGGTGTGGTGCTCGAAGCCGAGGCCGGGATCGGCGGCCGGGGTCGGAATCCGCAGAATGACCATGGCATCGGCGGCGACTCCCTGGCTCATCCGCAGATGTTCCAGCAGCCGGGCCACCCGGGTCGCCGGACCGAGCGCCTGGGCATCCTGGTAGGGCGGGTCCACAAAGACCAACTCGGCGGCCTCCGCAGCGCCGCCCCCGAGGCCGATATTCCAGCAGTCGGCTACACGGACCTCGCAGCGCGGCTGGGCGGCCAGGCGGTCGATATTGCGGCGCAGAACCGCGGCGGTCGCGGGGTGCTTCTCGAAGAAGGTGCACCAGCGCGCCCCCCGAGACAAGGCCTCCAGGCCCAGCGATCCGGTGCCGGCAAACAGGTCGAGGGCGACGCACGGCGGCAACTCGCCCGGGCTGGCCAGCCGTGCGCCCAGAATGTTGAAGACCGATTCTTTGACCTGATCGAGGATCGGGCGGGTGCCCTTCCCGGGCGGGGGGAGCAGGGGGACGCCGCGCCATTGTCCAGCAATGATCCGCATGGGGGTAGGGTCGTTCCGCCGGCGACCGTCGATTGCAAATCGCCCGGGAGCCATTAAGATTCGCGGGCATTGTTTCACGGTTGGGTCACCGTGGCAAGGAGGACCATGGCGTGCAACGCGGACCGTGGCTTCACCGTATCGCCGGCGTACTTTCCGCGGTTGGATTGGGCGCGTGTGGTTGCGTGACCGGTTCATTGGCCACCGACAGCGGTCCGTCGACTGTCGGGCCGTGGTCGACCGCCCCGCGGCAGGACGTCCACGCCGGCGAGCGGGTTCGTTTCAGCATGATCCTGCAGGAGCCGCTGCGCCCCGGCCGGGTGTCGCTTGCCGATTGGGCTGACTATGCGGTGGTATCGGGGTTGGGTGAGCGCGTGGAATTGGAGCCGGGCGCCGACGATCGCTTCGAGTACGATCACCTGCTGGAGGCCGGGCCGGGCCAGACCCTGCGGGTTACCCTGGCGGCATTCCGGATTCGGGGGCACCGCGATTACATGAGAATCCGTGGGGAGTGGCGGCAATCGGCCAGCCCGTTGGATGATGCCGACGAGTTGATGGCCGAGGTGGCCGTGGCGTTGCGGGTCTACCAGAGCCACGTGGACCAGGCCATCCCCAAACCCCTGGCCGACTTGGACTGGACCACCGCCCGGTTGCTGCTGACCCGTAGTGATGGAGCGGTTTCAGCAATCCCGAAGGCCGACGCCCTGCGGGCCGGTGGGTCGGACGGGCTCCCCGCCGGTAACCAGCCCGAGGGGCCGCCACCCCGCAAGACCGACGGGTTTCATGTGAGCGGGCCTGATGACGCCGGCCGTTTTCGCATTCAGTACGACCCGACCGCCGAGCAAGTCAATAAGTCCGGGGTGACCCGGGCGGCGCTGCACGTTCGCGATGTCAACCAAGTCGACCACGCTTACGAGTTTGATATCGCCACACCGTGAGCCAGAGGCGCTTGGTGGGGCCGCGGACCCGCTGGATGAGGCGCTCCTGGTGCCCGGGGTTGGGGAGCGGCCACCCTCCGGCTATACTCAGCCCAGCGATGGGAGCAGCAGTTGAAGTTCCAGAACGTCAAAGGGACCCGCGATTTCTATCCCGACGACATGCGCACGCTCAACTGGCTGATCGACGCCTGGCGGAGGGTGTCGCGGCGGCACGGGTTCGTGGAGTATGGCGGCCCGACCTTTGAATACCTTGACCTGTACACCGCCAAGAGCGGCGACGGAATCGTCTCCGAGCTGTTCAGTTTCGAAGATCGCGGTGGTCGCCGTCTGGCGTTGCGGCCTGAGATGACCCCGACATTGGCCCGGATGGTGGCCGCCCGGGCCAGCGCCCTGCCCAAGCCGATCAAGTGGTTCAGTGTGCCCAGCTTCTTTCGGGCGGAGAACCCACAGCGCGGCCGGCTGCGCGAGTTCTACCAGTGGAATGTCGACATCATCGGAACGCCCCCGGACGCCGACACCATGGCCGATGCTGAATGCATCGGGGTGGCGGTCGATTTTCTGGTGGAAGCAGGCTTTACACCGCAACAGGTCGAGGTCCGCATCAGCTCGCGGAATCTGATGGGCCAGGTGCTTGCCGCCCTGGGGGTGCCGCCGGTACGCCTGGAAGCGGCATACGCCGTATTGGACAAGCGCGACAAGGTCCCCGCGGATGCGTTCGCTGCGGGCCTGGGGACACTGGGCCTCACCGCTGAGGGCGCGGCCACCCTGTCGCGGTTGGCCGGATTGCGCGGACCGCCCGGGCTGGCGCTGGCCGCCGAACTGCTCGATCAATTGCCGCCGGACGCCTCGCCGGTGCGGGCTGTTGCCGCGGTGCTGGACATCCTCCAGGACATGAAGATCGCCGACTTTTGCGTCTTTGATCCCGGCGTGGTGCGGGGGCTGGCCTACTACACCGGCACCGTCTTTGAGATCTACAGCACCGGCACGCTCAAGCGGGCCATCTGTGGCGGCGGGCGATATGACGGATTGCTCCGCGAAGTCGGCGGCCCGGAGATGTCCGCGGTGGGGTTCGGCATGGGCGATGTCGTGCTGCTGGACCAGCTTCTGGAAGTGGGGTGGTCGCCGCCGCCGGCGGAGCGTGTGACCTTCTTTGTGGTCTGCGAAGATCCTACCCGGATGTCCGAGGTGCTGCCGATCGCCAGCCTGGTCCGCCGCGAACTCAGGGAGCCGTGCAACTACAGCTATCGCCGAGGTTCGCTGCGCAAGCAGATGCAGGAGGCGGCGGCCTGCCAGGCCCGCTGCGTGATCATCATCGGAGACCGGCTCAGCGTCAAAGCCATGGACTCACAAGCCCAATGGCCGCTTACGTTCAACGGTCCGCTGCGCGGCCCGCAGGACTGTGCGGCGCTTCAGGCTGAGCTGGCGGAGGCGCTCGAGCGGCTGTGATTCCGAAGGGGGGGGGCGGTGGAACGGGGGGTGCAGGGGTGCGCCGTCACATTCATTACGAATCGGCTTTTGAGGACCGTTTGCGGGCCGGCGGCGTGCCGTATGTCGCGGTGGACGAGACCCGCCGGGCCCAGTTCTCGGGATCGCGGATCAAGTCATTCGATTTCCTGGTCTATCGTCCGAGCGGGCCGCACTGGCTGGTCGATGTCAAAGGCCGCAAGTTTCCGTATGACACACTCGCCAACCGCCGGAGCTGGGAAAACTGGGTCACCCGCGACGATCTCGATCACCTCGTGGAGTGGGAGCGGGCCTTTGGCGACAGTTTTGCCGGCATGTTGGTCTTTGCCTACTGGCTGCGGGGTTCTCGGCAGCGCTGGCCGTTCTCCGGACTGCACCGCTTTCGAGAGCGGTTCTATGCATTCCTGGCGGTGCCCATCCGGACGTATCGTGACCACTGCGTGTCGCGCTCCCCGCGTTGGCAAACCGTCACGGTGCCTGCCGGCGTGTTTCGTCGTCTGGCACGACCGCTGTAGGTTCCAACTTCCCGGGCGGCCTGTGAGTTGTTTTTTGGGTCTGCCTGCCCCCCCGAGCTTGACGTTGCCGGGTTGTGGATTATGATTTATTCAGGTTCTGCGCGGTCTCTTGCCCCGTTTGGACATCCTGGTGAACCGGTGACTGAGGAAGGATAGATCATGCGCACAGACGTCAAGGTCGGCATTGCTTTAGGTGCAATCGTGCTGGTCATCGCGGTGTCTTATTACGGCACCAAGAAGGACGGGGATATCGAATTGGCGGACTCCGCCAAGCAGGTCGAGGAGCACAATTCCAAGGTGCTCGACCAGTTTCTGGGGGCGCCCCAGGGCCCGGCGACCGACTTGCCCTCCAAGTCCAGGGCCCGCAAGACCCCCACTCGCGACCCATCGCCGGAGCGCCGTCCGGCGGCCGATCGTTCGCTGGATAGCCGATCGCCGGCCAAGCCACCAGCCTCGACCCGACCGGAAGTGCAGACCCCGGTGGCCGTCGAAGCCAGCCCGCCGGGCATTCCAGAAGCTTCTGATGTCGTGCAGAATCGCCCGATCCTGGACCCGCCGGGTGCAGCGCGCTCTGGCCTGCCGGCCACCCGTTCCGGCGGTGTCCGGCCTGCCGAATCGACCTTGCCCGCGCTGCCGCCGGCCGGCCCGACCGCAGCCTCGGTCCGGGAGTTGCCGCGCACCAACAGCGCCCCAACGACCGACCCGCCCGGGACTCGCCAACACGAGATTCAAAGTGGCGACAGCTTCGCATTCCTGGCCGATCAATACTACGGCAGCCAGCGGCACGCCCAGTTTCTGGCCCAATCCAACCCCTCGGTGGACCCACACCGCATGAAGGTCGGTTCGAAGCTCCAGATTCCGCCGCTGCCGGAAGCCTTGAGCACCCCATCCGCCGTCCCCGGTGCAACGCGGCCGCCGACCCTGGACAAGAATCACTACCAGGTGCAACCGGGAGACACCTTCTACGGAATCGCCGAGGCCAAGCTGGGTGCGGGTGGGCGCTGGCGGGAGATCTACGATTTGAACAAGAGCCAGGTGCAGGATCCCGACAAGCTAAAGGTCGGGCAAGTTTTGCAATTGCCGGCCGGTTGAGCCGACCGGGCCGCTGCGGTTCGTCGGCACGGCAGGTCAGGAAAAGGCCGTCTGACGCAAGAGCATTCGAATGTGCCGCGGATCCCGGCCGACGACTGAGCGCAAGGCGGTCTGTTCATCCTCGCTGATCAGGCCCAGTTCGTTGGCTCCTTGGATCTTCCGCAGTTCTTCTGCCTCGCTCAAGGAGACTTCCTCCATGCCGCCCATCAGGGTGAAGGAAGAGACTTCCAATTCGCCGAACTGATACAATCGGCCGATCAACTGGTCCCATTCCTCTTCGGTGATCAGCCCGGAGGCGACCAATTCGCGCATTTCCATGAACTCCTCGGCGATCGAGGGCGGTTTGATCTCTACGCCGCCGCAGATGGTCAGCACAAATGTGCTTCGTCGGCGGGGGCGGTGTGAGCCCAGGGCCCGGCGGTCGAAGAAGTGCAGCATGCCCTGGACGTCGCTGGGTTCGTCGCCCTGGGGCCGGACGGTCTGTTCGGTCATCAGCCGGTGCTTCTCCTGCATGATCTGCTTTGCCAGCGTTGGCCTGCGGATGTCAGTGCCGCCGCACAGGGTCAGGATGAGCTGGCCGCCACCGTTGATCGTGACTTCCGATCCGCCAAAAATGGTGAAGTGAAACATGGACTTCCTCACTAGCTCGCCGTGGGTGTCCGCCGCTGAACACCTATTCGCGGGGGCGGTGCCGATATTCCGCCGGGTGGCCATTATACTCGCCGTGCTCCGCCGCAACCGCTGTTCGGAGCTGCGGTTATTCGGGTTCCGGCGGCGATCCCAGGCCGCGCAGAACCGCTCCGGTCTGGTCCAGCAGGGCGTCTGAGGCTCCGGCGGGGTCCGCCGGTCGTCCCGCCGCCGTTGCCGCGGTCAATTCCGCGGCGAAATGACCATCCCGAATCTCGCGGAGCATCTGCTCCATGATTGGCCGAACGGCGGCGGCCAGCCGCGGGCCACGCGTTCGGGCACCGAATGCCGCAGTTCCGCTGATGTGTTCATGCATCCCACGTATGCCATGGCGGTGGATGAGATCGACGACGAACTTGACCTCGTGGACGCATTCAAAGTACGCGTGCTCTGGGGCGTATCCGGCTTGGACCAGGACATCGAAGGCGGTGGCCATTAGGGCGCAAACGCCACCGACGACCGAGGCTTGCTCACCGAACAGATCGGTTTCGGTCTCCTCTGCGAACGTGGTGGTCAGGATACCGCCACGGCCGCCCCCAATGCCTTTGGCCCAGGCCAGGGCCAGCGCCAGAGCTTGACCGCCGGCGTCGGCGTGGATTGCCACCAGGCAGGGCAGACCGGAACCGTTGCGGTAGGTGTCGCGCACCATGTAGCCGGCTCCCTTGGGCGCCACCAGGATCACGTCCACGTCCAGCGGTGGCGTGATCCGGCGGTAGTGAATATTGAATCCATGGATGAAGCCCAGGCTGTGAGCGGCCCGCAAGTGCGGCGCGATGTGCTCAGCGTAGACCTCCGGGGCAATCTCGTCGGGCAGGGCCACAATGATCAGGTCCGCCGCCGCCACCGCTGCGGAGACGGGTTGCGGGTCGAAGCCGTCGGCGATCGCGCGGTGCCAGCCCCGGCTGCCGCCGCGCTGGCCAATGGTGATGTGGCAACCCGAATCGCGGAGGTTCAGGGCATGGGCGTGGCCCTGATTGCCATATCCCACCACGGCGACGGTTCGCGTCAACAGGGGTTCGAACTCAATATCGGCATCACGGTGCACCCGGGTCACAACGCACCCCCCACAGCTCGGATGGAACATTGCCGCGGGCCCGCGGCTGTACGGTCGGCCCCAGCACCCGGCTCGTCCTCTGTGTATTCTGGCAACCCACCGGGGCATGACGCAAGCATGAGCGCCATCCGGCGTTGCTTTTGTGGGTGCGGCACGCATAATACCCTGCGCACCGCGGTTGTCGACCGCGGCTGTGGAGGCTTGCGGATGTATTCGACGGTCCAGGACCTGCACCACCAACTGATCGACGTGCTGTGTCAACAGAACGAGGATCAATTGCGCGCCCTGCTGAGCGATGTCAACCCTGCGGACATCGCTGAGGTCATGGAGTTGATCGAGGACGTCGATCGTTCACGAATTCTGTTCACACTCGACAGCCGAGCGGCCGCCGAGGTGATCACGCTGCTTGACGAGCGGGTTCGTGATGAGGTGGTCGATGAGATCGCCGGCGACCGCCTGGCGGAAATGGTTGGCGAGTTGCCGTTGGATGACGCCGCGGACTTTGTCGGCGATCTCCCGGAGCAGGCCGGCGATGAGTTGCTGGGCAAACTGCCGCGGTCGCGGTCGCGGCAGATCAAGCACCTTCTGAAGTTCGGCGGCGAGACCGCCGGCGGGCTGATGAATCCCGAGGTGGTGCGGATTCCGCAGGATTGCACGGTGCGCGAGAGCATCGATCTTCTGCGGAAAGCGGCCGTGGATGATGAGGTCTTTCAGATTTACACCATCGATGAGAATCGACGGCTCACCGGCACAGTCTCTCCGCGGCGGTTGCTGATTTCGCATCCGGAGCGGCCGCTGTCAGACATCATGGAGCCGGTGACCGCCCAGGTCACCGTGGAGGAGGATCAGGAAGACGTCGTGAACCTGTTCCGCAAGTATGATCTGACCTCGCTGCCGGTGGTCGACGATCACGGCATGCTGGTGGGCCACATCACCGTCGACGACGTCATGGATGTGGCCGCCGACGAAGCCGATGAGGACATGTATCGCATGGCCGGCACCGATCCCTCGGAGCGGGCCACTTCGTCCACCTTCCGAGCCTTCCGCATTCGTCTGGTGTGGTTGCTTCCGGCGTTTCTGCTGATGGCCGGCAGTGCCACGGTCATCCTGGTCAGCGCCCGCTATTTCCACGCGTACGACGCCCTGGTGGCATTCGTGCCGATGATCGGGGCGATGGCCGGGTGCTGCAGTGTGCAGACTTCTACGGTGATCACTCGCGGTTTGGCCACCGGCGAGCTGGCACCCTCCATGTTGCGATTCGCGTTTGCGCGGGAATCGCGGATCGCGGTGGTGATGGCGCCCGCTTGCGGCGCGTGCGCCTTGATCCTGGTCTCAGTTGGGCTGCCGCTGTTGCGGCACATTGGGGCGGTATCCCGCACGACGGACATCAGCGGAGTGCCGGTGGCCGTCGGTGTGGGCATGGTGGCCGCCATCATCCTGGCCTCCATGTTGGGAATCGTGATGCCGTTCCTGTTTCGGCGGATGGGCATCGATCCGGCGATTGCGGCCGGTCCGATGGTGACTTCGGCCAACGATGTACTGTGTGTCAGCCTCTATTTTTCGTTAGCATACTTGATGTTGGAGTGACCATGAGCACAGTGCCGGAGCAGGCGGTGTTCGATCGCCTCCTGGAGGTCGCCCTGGAGGAGGCCCGTCAGGGACTCGCTGAAGGCGGCATTCCCATCGGGTCGGCCCTGGGCGACGTTCACGGTGCCATCCTGGGGCGCGGCCACAATTTGCGGGTCCAGACCGGCGACCCCATGGCCCACGCCGAGATCAGTTGCTTGCGGAATGCCGGGCGCCGGGCCAACTTCAAGGGCCTGATCCTGGCGTCGACCCTGATGCCCTGCTGCCTGTGTGCCGGGGCCGCCATCCAGTTCGGCGTGGCCACCGTGGTCGTGGGGGAGTGCCGTAACTTCCCCGGTGAGCGGGCCCTGATGGAATCCCGCGGGATTCGGGTCTTGGATGTCGATCACTCCGGGTGCATCCGGTTGATGTCGGAGTTTATCGCCCGGCATCCGGAACTTTGGAATGAAGACATCGGCGTGTAGGTCGCCGCACGGGGTCGAGCCGGCATGTCCAAAGCACTCACCTCAGGACAACTGGACGAGGCGGAGCAGGTCTTCACCCGCTACTTGCGCCGCCACCGCATCAAGTATACCAAGCCGCGCCGGGCCATCCTGCGGGCCGCATTGCAGCACCGCGATCACTTCGAGGCCGAGCAACTGCTCGCCCAACTGAGCCAGAGCGGCGAGAAGGTGGCCAAGGCCACCATCTACCGTACATTGCCACTGCTGGTGGACTGCGGGGTCCTGCGACAGGTTCGCTTCAGCGACACCCAGGCACACTACGAGCACGCCCTGGGAGCCGATCCGCATGATCACATGATCTGCCGGCGGTGCGGCCGGATCATCGAGTTTTCCAGCCTCCGCGTGGAGCAGCTCCGCGCGGAATTGGCCCGAGAAAGCCACTTCCACGACCTGACCCATCGGTTTCAGATCTGGGGGTTGTGCAGCGCCTGCACCGCGAGTTGTCCAGTGGGCGCGGGGTGTTGACCTGACCCCCAAAAAGAAACCGGGTCGGGTGGCCTGCCACCCGATCCCGGATCACCCCTGTCCGTGTGCGCTCGTTCTGGGTCCGCTGGATTAACACAAAGCGGCGTAGGCCAGGAACGAAAACACCAGAACCTTGTTCCGCAGCGAGAAAAAGTCTGCAATGATAGCCGGGCTCATCTTCTTTCCTCCTCCGGGCCCTCCTCAGGGCCAGCCTCCGAGCGAGTCCTCCCCAGGACTCGCGCTTCCTTCCGCCCGTCGGGCAAGCACTTGCGGTGCCACAACCGCACCGCTAGACTTGACCGCGCCGGACGTTACAAGTATAGGCACCGGAATGCCTTAAGTCGATGGATAACCAAGTGGGGAGCTGGGGCAACTTTGCCGATGGCGCATGAAGTGGCGGCAGGTCCCGCGGGGGCGGACCTCCGGGCCGGCGCCCGGCGCGCTAATGCAGGGCGGCGGCGCCACTTATCGAATGTGCTGCCGGCGCGACAGCGTTATCGGACGCGGTCGAAACGCACGGCGGTTCTGGCGGGGCTCCAAGCGGTGTTCAAACCGGGCACCAAGAGGAATGACCAACCATGGGCAACCCAACGGATGTGATGGAGAAACTGGTGGCCTTGTGCCGCCGCCGCGGGTTCATCTTCGGTTCCAGCGAGATCTACGGCGGCATCGGCGGGTTTTGGGATTACGGGCCGTTGGGCACCGAACTGAAACGAAACATCAAGAACGTCTGGTGGCACGACATGGTCACCAACCCGCCGGTCGGACCAGATGGCAAGGAAGTGTCGATGGTGGGGGTGGACTGCTCCATCATCATGAACCCGCGGGTCTGGGAGGCCTCCGGACACGTCGACGGCTTTCGCGATCCGATGGTGTCGTGCAAGACCGAGGGCTGTAAAGGCCTGTTTCGGGCCGATCAGTTGGACAGTTCGCCGTGCCCGCTGAAACCCAGCCAGTGTGCCGGCCAGACCGACCGCTGCGCCCTGACCGAGCCGCGGGCCTTCAACCTGATGTTCCAGACCTATGTCGGAGCCCTGCAGGATTCGTCAGCAATCGCCTACCTGCGGCCCGAGACCGCCCAGGGGATCTTCGCCAACTTCAAGAACGTCATGGACAGCACCCGGGTCAAACTGCCGTTCGGGATCGCCCAGATCGGCAAGGCCTTCCGCAACGAGATCAATCCCCGCAACTACACCTTCCGTTCGCGGGAATTCGAGCAGATGGAAATCGAGTTCTTCTGCCACCCCGGCCAAGCCCGCCAGTGGTATCAATTCTGGCGGGATACCCGGCTGCAGTGGTATGAGTCGCTGGGCATCCGCAGCGACCGGCTCCGCCCACGCGAGCAGCAGGGCGATGAGCTGGCCCACTACTCGGATGCGTGCACCGACGTGGAGTACCTGTTTCCGTTTTCCACCGAGACCCAGGAACTGGAGGGCATCGCCCATCGCGGCTGTTACGATCTGTCGCAACACGGCAAGTACACCAAGAATAAGGAAGACGCCTTTGCCGTGCTCGACGATCAGACCAAGGAGCGCTTCGTCCCGCACGTCATCGAGCCCTCCGCGGGGGTCGATCGTTTCGCGCTGGCTGCCCTGTGTGAGGCCTACACCGTCGATGAGTCGCGGGCCAGCCCGGAGTTCCTGCGGTTCCACCCGCGGCTGGCACCAATCAAGGCGGCGGTATTTCCGCTGGTTAACAAGGACGGCATGCCCGAGATCGCCGAACAGATCCACCGGGAGATCAAGAAGTCGTACATCTGCCAGACCGACGCCAAACAGTCGATCGGCAAGCGCTACGCCCGCATGGACGAAGCCGGCACGCCATTTTGCTTTACCGTGGATGGGCAGACGCTCGAGGATGGCACCGTGACGGTTCGCGATCGCGACACCGCCCACCAGGAACGGATCAGCAAGACCGCCTGCCTGGATTACCTCCGCGATCGCTTGCAGCTCTAGGCGCCAGCGCGGGCCGGTTGACGTCTCGCCACGATCACCGCCCACGGCCATACCGGCCGGGCGACCCGGTCAGGCAGACGTCCCTATGCCAGCAGCGGGAACGCTGCCAGGTGGGCATATGCGACCAGCACCGGCACGCTGGTCACGGCGACTCCGAACCAAGCCAGTCGCCGCCCGGTGCGCGGTTCATAATGCCCGATCACCTCGCAGAGGCACACCACCAGGATCACCAGGGTGAACTTGTAGCCGGTCATACCAGCCAATGACCAGCGTTCGAGCACGAATCGGGCAATGGCATTGACTTCTCGCCCGCCCAGGGACAAGACCACGCAGGTCAGCAACAGGTCGAGAGTCGAGACCAGGACAAACCACGCATAGGCATCCCCGTACCGTGTGGCCTGCGACAGGGCAATGACTCGGCGAGGCTTGGGGGCTTCCATGGCACGCTCCTTGACTGGCGATTCGTTTCCCGGGGGGACTCCTCTACAACGCATCAATAAGACACTATTCGCATCGTCCGCTGAGTTCTGTGGCGGCAATCGGGTTTTTCTTGCACGCTTCTATTGCGGCGGCCGCTCGCGGAGGGCTCCCCAAAGCGGAACCTGAGCCCGCCAAATGAGTTATGTGGCTGGGCGGGTCGGTCGAACTTCGTTAGAGTATTCGGCGGTGGGCATCGTGCGGTGCTCCGGAATGTGGGCGCGGCTTGGTGGAGGCAGTAACGGATGGCCCTGGTCCCGGACCTCGAGCGGCGATTACACGAGCAGTTCAAGGACATCGCCGTGTTCGACACGCTCCGTTTTGAATTCCTGGCGATGGACCCGGGGTCCGCCCGGGTGCGGGTGCCGCGGCTGGATGCGTTCAATGGGGTGTACCGGACCTTTCATGGCGGCATGCTGACCACCGTGGCCGACTGCGCGGCCTGGATCGCCCTGGTGACCCAGTTGGGACCGGAGACCCACCTGACCACCTCCGACATTCACGTCCGGTTCCTGGAGCCGTGTTTCACCGAGGTCGTTGCCGACGCTCGCGTGCTCAAGCTGGGGCGTACGCTCTGCCCGGTGCATGTGGACTTGAGTAACAGCGCCGGAACCCGGGTCGCGGTGGCCCAGGTGACCTACTTCAAACTCAACGAAGCGCCTGTCGAGACTTCATGAGGGAAACCACCATGGCTATGCGCTCCTGGTTGATGAAGAGCGAACCGGGCAAGTACTCCATTCATGATCTGCGTGCCGACGGGCGAACCTGCTGGGAGGGCGTCCGCAACTACCAGGCCCGAAACTTCATGCGTGAAATGCAGGTGGGCGACGGCGTGCTGTTCTATCATTCGAGTGCCACTCCGCCCGGGGTGGCGGGGATCGCCCGGGTGTGCAGGACCGCTTATCCGGACGCGACCGCCAGGGATCGCCGCAGCCACTACTACGATCCCAAGGCCACCGCGGACCAGCCGATCTGGGAGATGGTGGATATTGAATTCAAGGAGGCGTTCCAGGCAGTTGTGTCTCTAGACGCCCTCAAGGGTGCCCCAGAACTCGCGGACCTGTGGGTGCTGCGCAAAGGACAACGGTTGAGCGTGCAGCCCGTGGAGGCGGAGCACTTTCGGTTGATTCGGGCCATGGGACGCGGTGCCTGAGCCGGCAGCCGGGCACCAAGGGAGCCACAGATGCGCTGCAAGCGATGTGACTACCGGCTGTGGAATCTGACCTCAAGAGCGTGCCCCGAGTGCGGTCTGTCGTTTGCGCCCAGCCACTATGAGTTCAAGCCCAACAGCGTGCAATTCTGTTGTCCCGATTGCCGGCAGGCCTACTACGGGACCACGGCAAAAGGCCACCTCCAGCCCATCGCGTTTGCGTGTGGCGGCTGCGGGCGGCGCCTGCACATGGACGACATGATCCTGCTGCCCACCGCCGGCGTCGATGAGGAGCGAACCGCCCAGGCGGTCATGCCTTGGCTGCAACGGCGGGCGCTGGGTCGTTGGCGGGCGTGGCTTGCCACCATCGGGCAGAGCCTGGTGTCCCCGGGCAGGCTGATCCAATGCGTTCCGGTCGACAGCGCTTTGCCGACGGCCCTGGTTTATGCCACCTTCACCACCGGGGCATTTCTGTTCGCCGGCTGGGGAGTCCTCCTGCTGCCGGGTGTGGTGGCGCAGTGGGTGTCGAGCAGCGCGATGGCCGCGACGCTTTCCATGATTCTGGGGATCGCGATCGGGCTGGGGGGCATCGGCCTGGGCTTCGCACTGTACGGCGTGCTGGTCCATGGGCTGCTGCGTTTGACCGGGCGGACCGCTCAACCGCTGAGGCGCACCTGCCAGGCGGTGTGCTACAGCGCCGGGGCCAATGTCCTGTCCGCCACACCCTGCGTGGGGCCCTACTTTGGTTGGATCTGGTGGCTGGTGAGCATGACCCTGATGGTCCGGCATGCCCAGCAGGTCCATCCGGCCAGGGCCGGTTTGGCGGTGCTGGCACTCCCGGTGTTGTCATTGGGGGGTCTGATGACTGTGGGGACCTACAGCCTTCTGACGACCTGGTCAATTGCGGGACGCCCGGGCGGTATCCGCGCCATCGGGGCCGCCGCGGCCGGCGATGAGGACAGCGCCGTCCAAGTTCGGGCGGTGTTGGACTTCGCGGCACATCATGGTGGGTCCGGCCCTGATCACGCACTGCAGTTGATCACGGAGGAGTATCTCAGCGCCTACGATTTCGTGGCCGCAGCCAGCGCCACCGATGAGGATGCGATCATTCTGGGCCCGGCTGCTGCGGGTCGTGGCAGTGCCGCCACACTGGGAAGCTTCGGTTTCCTGGAGGCCGACCGGCAGGAGGCCCTTGTGCAAACCTTGGTTGATGCGCCGCCCGAGGGCATGATCGCCCATCGCCTGGGCGACTTCGTATTCTGCCATCACGGTATCGACTTGAGCCAGCCTGATCCCCAATTGTGGCTGGTGATTCAGGTTCCCGACCCGGACCAGAACCCGAGCCCCACAATGCCACTAGCGGTCGGGATGGCTTCTGGTAGGGTGATTCGCTGTTCGCCGGCGCTCCTGCAGCGCTTGCTCGGCGAACAAAACCGCCGGCGTGCCGCCGCGGGGCTGCCGGCGCTGCCGGATCCCCGCACCATCACGCACACCGCACCGGCCACCAGCGGGCGCTGATGTGGGCTCATTCGGTCGATGCCGTTGCCATCAGAGAACCGACGCACGACCCCGATCAGCGGCCCGCACGCCACCGCCTGCCCGGCCGGTTCCAAAGCCACTTGGCTTTCCTAATGGCTGGACCCTGCGGCATGGGGTATATTTCAGTGCCGCGGTCTTGTGGATCGGCGACCGTCGGCGGTTAGGAGGGCGGTCGGTGCTGGGCCTCAGCTTGTTTGATGTCTATATGGCGGCCACCATTCTGGGTTGCGGCTACGTCGTGCTGGCCGCGGTGTTCGGACACTTGCATCTGTCGGCGGGCGCTGACGGGTCGGGGGCCGACCTGGGACACGGCGGAGTCGAGGCTGGCCACGAGGTCGGCCACCCCGACAGCGGCCAGGCAGACACCGGCGCCGTGGTTGATGCCACCGACGAGCGGCGGCGGGCCTTTACCGCCACCAGCCCGACCATCATCGCCAGCTTCCTGGCCGGGTTCGGTACCGTGGGCCTGGTCCTCCAACGTGGCTACGGTTGGGACAGCGTGTCCGCGGTTCCGGCCGGAGTGGGCGGCCTGCTGGTGGCCTACTTCTGGATGGCCACTTACAACCGGCTGGCCGCAGCCGCTTCGGGATCGAGTCACGCCGCGGTCAAGGACCTGATCGGCATCGAGGCCGTGGTGACCACGCCCATCGGATCCGCTGCGCCAGGCGCAATTGCCTATACCTTGCAGGGGTCGCGGTTCTCACGCAGCGCCTACAGTGCCGACGGCCGGGCCATACCCCGCGGCGAGCGGGTGACCATCGAGGCCATCGACGACGGCAAGACATTTGTGCTCAGAATCGTGTGACACATCTGGCGGCCGCGCTTGGGTTGTGCCGCGGAAGGAGGTTGCTCATGGTGACTAACGGCATGCTCGCTCAGGCCGGCGCTCCGGCGTGGATCTGGATCGTTGCGGTTTTCGGCGGCCTGGGCCTGTTTCTGCTGCTGGTTTTCGCGGCGCGCTACCGCAAGGCAGGCCCGAACGAGGCCATGATCATTTTCGGTGGACTGGGCCGGCAGGATGCCGATGGCCGCAGAATCCCCAAGATCATCAAGGGTGGCGGCGGCATCGTCTGGCCGATCATCGAGAGCTACCAAATGCTCAGCCTCGAACTCATGACCATCGACCTGGTGGCCAACAAGATCTACACCATCACCGGTGTTCCGATTAATGTTGACTCGGTGGCCCAGATCAAGGTCCGCGGCGACGACGTCAGCATCTCCACCGCGGCCGAGCGCTTCTTGTCGATGGGCATGCGACAGGTCATGGAGATTGCCAAGCAGACCCTGGAAGGCCACTTGCGGGCCATCGTCGGTACGCTGACCGTCGAGGAGATTTACAAAGATCGCGACATGTTCACCAGCCGGGTCCAGGAAGTAGCCACCAGCGACATGGCCAACATGGGCCTGTCCATCGACAGCTTCACCCTGCGCGACATTCAGGACGAAGAGGGGTACCTCGAGGCCTTGGGCCGTCCGCGCATTGCCCAGGTCAAACGCGATGCCGTGATCGCCGAAGCCGAAGCCAAGCGCGACTCCGATATCCGCTCGGCCCAGGCCCAGCAGTCGGGAAAGGAAGCCGAGTATCAAGCCAGTACCAAGATCGCCGAGGCGCAGCGTGACTATGAGTCCAAGCGGGCCGAGTACCAGGCAGCCGTGAATCTCAAGAAAGCCGAATCGGACCTGGCCTATGACCTGCAGAAGAACCGCACCGCCCAGGCGGTCAAGGCCGAGGAAATGCAAATTCAGATCGTGGAGCGTGAGAAGCGGATCGAGCTGGAAGAGAAAGAAATCGCCCGCAAGCAGAAGGAACTGGCGGCGACGGTCAATGCACCAGCCGATGCCGATCGCTACCGCATTGAGGCCTTGGCCCAGGCGGAGCAGAACCGGCGGGTGGCCGAAGCCCGCGGCGAAGCCTCCGCCCGGCAGTCCATCGGTGAGGGTGAGGCCGCCGCTGTCAAAGCCAGGGGTCTGGCCGATGCGGAGGTCATCAACGCCAAAGGTCAGGCCGCGGCCGAGGCCATGAACCGCAAAGCCGAGGCCTGGCAGCAGTACAACGAGGCGGCGGTGTTGCAGATGATCATCGAAGTGCTACCATCGATTGCGCGCGAGATCTCAGCGCCGCTGGCCAAGACCGACCGCATCACCATCATTGGTAACGGCAGCGGCGGGGGCGCCGGCGCCAGTCGGATCACCAAGGACATCACTGAAGTGATGGCTCAGTTGCCGCCGGTGTTGGAGTCGCTCTCGGGCATCGACCTGAATGAGTTGCTTCGGCGACTGCCAACCATCGCCGCCGCAGCCGACGACGGCGGCGCCCGGCCGGCCGGCCGGGCGCCTGGTGCTGCCGACCGCAAGAAGGAGTGAGTTCCGCGAAGGGTCTGGTTCGCTTTACGTTTCAGGGCTTCATGGGCGGCATCACATCTGCGCCCATGCCCAGTCGGCACCTGATGCGCCCAATAAATAGGGTATCGTGGTGTGATGAGCCCGCCACCCGGCCGAGTGTCTTGAGGCGCAGTCTTGCGTGCCACCAGGTGCATGGGGCATGCCCGTGCTGTCCGGGCGCGTGGGTCTGTCGCTGCTCACGGTGCGACTCAAATCCGGACGCGGCGGCTGTACACGGCCCATTCGACGAGCAGGAGGGCTAGGGCCAGGAAGAGCAGCCAGGGCCACAGCGGTACGTTGGCCATTCGCACCGAGTTCTGGCTCTGAATGACCTCGCCGCCCACCGAGAAGTCGGCATTCGGTTGGATTCGGCTCTCGTTGGCGTCAAACAGGTTGATGGCATAGGTGCTGCGTTCGTCGCCGGTCGGCCAGGCTTCGTACAGGCCGACTTGGTCGGTATTCCCGAAGTGGGCCGTCCGGGTGTCGCTCACCGGGATGTGCGCGACAGTGCCGTCGGGCCGACGGACCGAGACCTCGGTGGTTCCGCTGGCGGCCTGGATTTCGAGGGCATCGCCGGGGCGGGTGTGCGGCTTGATGTTCATGTCCAGGTTGCCGGACAGATACTGGATGACGTTGCCGATGAACAGGATGTACTGGGTGCTGAGCACCAGGTTGGTGTTGAACCGCTCCCGCCGCTCGTCCAGGAGCGAGAATGAACACACCACATAGCGGCTGCCGCGATAGTCTACCGCGCTGAGCAGGGTGGCTTGTTCGCCGACGATGATGTCCGCGGCGCCCGGCGGCAGGGTCATCCGCCGATAGGCTGCCACCCAGATGTTGCTGGGGTTGATGTGCCGCATCACCGGATGGCTGTCGTCCCAGTTCATGACGGCATCGAGTTCGACGGCTTCGCCCGCGGCAAATCCATCCAGTTGCGGAACGCTCCCGAAGAACAAGTAGTGACCGGCAGGCAGCCTGGCCGAGCTGCAGCCATCAAACACCACCACCGCGAATCGGGAGCGGTCACCGAGGATCAAGTCCTCTTCGGGAGCCCGCTCGTAGGTCAGCGGGTCCATTACCGTGAGATCCAGGTTCAGGGCTTCCAACGCCCGTTTGAGGTTGACGTTGCCGGGCGTCACCAGCAGGACGTCGACGGGGTGCGGCCCGGCGATGACGGCGAACGCCCGATTGTCGGCGGCAAGTCCGTCCAAGCGCCCGAGCCGGACCTCGACAACGCCGCTGGTGGTGAAGACGACGTCGTCGAAGGCGACGCTGCTGGGGCCGGAGGCGGTGTCCTCCGCTGCGGGATCCGGCCGGATGGCCGGCGGCAGTTGGACGGTCTTGATGTCGTGATGGCTGCCGGCAATCAGCAGTTCGACATCCACCTCCAGCGGCTGGTCGCCGAAATTCTGCAGGGTTGCCAGAACGCTGAGCACTTCCGGGCGTTCGTAGTACCGACTGGCGCTCATGTTGATGATTCCCACGTTGTCGGTGCTGACGCCGACGTCGACGTAGCTCATGGTCATGCGCTCCAGGCTGACGGCGTCGGCATCCTCGATGCGGCCGTCGGAGAGCAGCACCGCTTCAGCCTGCGGGGCGCTGGACACCGGTGAGCCCGCCGGGGCGTCGCGGCCCACCAGCTCCGATTGGGCATGGGCGGTGGCCAGCGTGACCGCTTCCCGCAGGCGGCTGTGGCCGTCGCTGGGCGTGATCGATTCGATGGCCCGCTCCAGCAGGTCGGGATTGGTGGTGAACGGGGCCATCATTTGGGCCCGCCCGCTGAAGGCGATGACCATGCCGCGATCGTAACCGTCGTCGAAATCGCGGCCGACCTCCTGCACCAGTTTGACGGCCTCCGCCTTGGCGCGATCGAGCCGGGTGCGGCCGTCGGGCTCTGGGACGTTCATGGAGGCCGATCGGTCAATCAGGACGATCAGCGAGCGCCCGCTGCGCTCCTCGCGACTGAGCAGGGGCTGCCCCAGCGCCACGGCGACCAGCAGCAGCACCAGCAGTTGCAGCAACAGCAGCAGGTTGCGGCGGAGCCGTTGAAACGGGGCATTGACCTGGAGATCCTGCACGGCCCGCTTCCAGAAGAAGGTCGAGGAGATCGGCACTTCCTGGCGGCGGAGCTTGAGGAAGTACAGGGCCACCAGCGGTGGAATGGTCAGCACGGCGGCAACGGCGATGGCACCCGCGGTCAGAAAGGTCATGCCGGTATCCGGTCATTCGGGTTCAACGCACCAGCCCTCGGCGGCGCAGGTAATTGAGCACCAATTGGTCGAATGCCACATCGGTCGCGGCGAAGATGTAGCTGACTCCGCGGCGGCTGCAATAATCCTTGAGCGATTGGCAGTAGGTCTGCAGATTCTGCTTGTAGCGATTGACCAGGGCCCGGGTCACCGTGACCTCGGCCAGGTCGCCGTCCTCGACATCCTTGAGCTTCAGATCTCCGGTGAGGGCCGGCTCGAGTTCGTCTGGCGCCAGCACCTGAATCACGTACAGATCCAATTGCCGCCCGAGGAGATAGCTCAGGCCGGTCTCACAGCCGGCCTTGTCCAGGAAGTCGCTGATCAGCACCACGATGCCGCGTTGTGGATGACGCACGGCGTAATGCTTGCAGGTGTTGGCCAGGTTGCTGCCGCCGGCCAGGTCGACCGCTTCCAGGAACTGCAGCATCTGGGCGGTCATCCGCTTGCCGCGCATACCGTTCATTTCGTATTGCAGGAAATCGCTGAACGCGTACAGGCTGACGCGGTCGTAGTTGCACAAGCCGATATATCCCAAGGCGGCGGCCAGCCGTTTGGCATAGCGTCCCTTGTGCGGCCGGCCCCAGTCCATGCTCTTGGAGGTGTCAAACAGGATGCTGAGGTGCAGATCCTCTTCTTCCAGAAAGAGCTTCAGGAACAGCTTGTCCAGCCGGGCATAGGCATTCCAGTCCAGAAACCGCAGATCGTCGCCGGGCACGTAGTTGCGGAAGTCGGCGAACTCCACCGATTCGCCGCGGCGCTTGCTGCGGCGCTCACCCTTCATGGACCCGCGAAAGATCTTGCGGGTGAGCAGTTCGAGTTGCTCCAGCCTGCTCATCATCTCGGCGTCGAGCAGCCCGGTCGGCGATGGCGTGGCCGGGTTACTCACGCTGCCGCCTCGCTGAGGGTCGGTGTGGCCTTCAGAATCTCGTTGAGCACGTCGTCGATGTCCACCCCTTCGGCCTGGCCCTCGAAGTTCAGCAGCGTGCGATGGCGCAGACACGGCAGAAAGACCCGCTCAACATCTGAGAAGCTGACGCTGTACCGGCCGTCGAGCAGGGCCTGGACTTTGGCAGCCAGGCAAATCGCCTGGGCGCCGCGCGGGCTGGCGCCCCAGCGGATGTATTTGTTGGTGGTTTCGACGGCGAACTGGCCCTCGGGATGGGTGGCCATGACCGAGCGGATGATGTAATCCTGAACGTGGGGGGCGACAATCACCTGGCGGATGAGCTTCTGGGTCTCGATGATCTGGGCGCCATCCAACACCGGGCTGATTTCCGGCCGGTGGCCGGTGGTGGTGCGGTTCAGGATTTCGCCCAGCTCCTCACGCGTGGAGTAGCGGACCACCAGTTTGACGAAGAAGCGGTCCAACTGGGCCTCGGGCAGTGGGTAGGTTCCCTCCTGCTCGATGGGGTTCTGGGTGGCCATCACGAAGAACGGCTCTTTCAGGGTGTAGGTGACCTCGCCGACGGTCACGCGGTGCTCCTGCATGGCTTCCAACATGGCCGACTGGGTCTTGGGGGTGGCCCGGTTGATTTCGTCCGCCAGGATCAGTTGGGCGAAGATCGGTCCGTGCTGAAAGCGGAACTCGCGGCTGCCGCGCCCGGGATCCTCAACGATCATGTTCGTGCCGATGATGTCCGCGGGCATCAAGTCGGGGGTGAACTGGATGCGGCTGAAGTCCAAGCTGAGGGCCTGGCTGAGCGTGCGGATCAAGTAGGTCTTGCCCAGCCCGGGGACCCCTTCGAGCAGGGCGTGACCGCCCACGAACAGGCAGGTCAGGACCCCGTCGACGATTTCACGGTGGCCGACGATGGCCTTGGCGACCTCCGAGCGAACCTTCTCGAATTGCTCGCGAAACTGCCGGGTCAACTGCTCGATTTGCGGATCAGTCCTGGTCGCCATGGGTCGCTCCTGTGGGCCCTGTTGGCCCGGGGGTGTCGTCGTCGTCCCGCATTTGCTGGCGGGCACGCCGCCGGGCCTGCAGCAGCCGCGAGGTGAAGTCATCTGATATTTTGGGCGGCTTGGCCGGGGCCGGTCGTTCCGGGCCGCCGCCGGGCGTTTCGCCGGCGGCCGGGCCGCCCAAGGCCTCCCGCAGGTCCCCGCTGCCGGTGGTGGGTTCGCCGGTATCAAAGCGCCGCGATCCTTCGGCCGTGGCCTCCGTGCCGCGCGGCGCGATGCGGGTCAAAGGGGTTCCGGATCCGGCGGAGGTCTGGTGTTCCTGAACGCGTTCGCGGGTGCCCTTGAGTTGCTCCAGTGATGACGCACTGGACCGGCCGGCACCCGCCAGGACCACCAGCGGATGGATCAGCGACTCGATCGCCGGGCGAATCGACCGGCGGCGAATGGTCCAGCCGACCAGTTCGCCCAGCAGCACCACGCCGAGGGTGCCCCAGACCGCCGTGGCGCCGCGGGCGTAGATAATGCCCAGCCCGAAGAGCAGCACCACGTCCAGCAGCACCTCCACCACCACCGACAAGGCCACCGTCGACGCGAGGCGGCGGGCGGCGACGTCGAACAAAAACAGCGGCAGCAGCAACCAGGCCAGCACCCATGCCCACACCGGCTGGTGGGAGCGCGACTCGGGCAGGTCGTGCCGAAAGACATCGTCCTGCTGCGGATCCCGTTCCAGGAACCGCCCGCCGGTGATCTCGACGATGCGCCGCAGCAGCGGTTCGTTGGCGCTGAGTTCCTTGTACTCCGGCGAGTAGGCCACGGCCAGCCCGGTGTGGGCCACGCTGCTGCGTTTGCCGCCCTCGGCAAGGCTGATGTTGGCGACGTACTGGCCGGTCTGTTCGACTGCAAAAGTGCCTTCGTAGCGCCCCGGGGCGGTCTGGGTCAGCCGGACCTGCTCGGTGCCCAGGCCGCCCGGCTTGGCCACCGTGGCCTGCAGATCCAGGTAGTTCATGTAATTGGCGTCCTTGTCCAGAGCCTCGACCACGATCGTCCCGCGATTGCCGTCCAACCGGGTGGCGATGTCGAACTCGCCGCGCTTGGCCGGGCTCATGGTCCAGCGCAGCACCTGGGCCCACAGCTTGCCGAACTTAGCCCAGTGGGTCCAGTCTTGGCCCCAGTGCGTCCAGTATCCACTGGTGAAGGCCACGGCCCGCCCCAGGCCGACCTGCCAGTGGGCCAGCAGCGGATCATCGCCTTCGGCGGTACGGCGGACCAGTGGCATCTCGACCAACCCGCTCTGTTTGGGGGAGGTCATCACCAGCCCGCCCAGCGGTGGGATTTCGGTCTGGGCCCCGAGTCCCATCCAGAGGTCTGACATGGCGTAATTGACCGCCGGCTTAAAGGGCTGCTCCACCAGCAGCGGACGGCGGATGACCTTGGATTCCTTGACGAAGATCTGCGGCAGCTTCCGGGGGTTGCGTCCGGGGTAGAAGCGGCCGCCGGTTTGGGTGGCGATCTGCCGGAGGGTGCCCTCCTGAACGTGCACGCCGTAGCCGATGCCGACCGTGCTACAGGTGATCTTTTGTTCCTTCATGTAGGCGATGGTGGTCTGGCTGGGCGGCTGGGCGTCGCCGTCGCTGATGATGATGATGTGCCGCTGGGCGGCGTCCTTCAGCTCCATGAGCGCATCCACGGCCATGTCCATGGTCTTTTTGAAGTCGGGCATGTCGCCGTTGGACATTCTCTGGATGGCGTTCTTGATGCCGGTCTTGTTGCTGGCCACCTGGACGGGCACTTCCCAGGAGATGCCGGTGAGGTGGCTGTAGCACAGCAGCCCGAAGTAGTCCTTGGAGCTGATGGTTTCGACGGCCTTTTCGGCGACGCGTTTGCCCCAATAGTTGCCGCGCGGCATTTCGCAACTGTGCATGATGATCACCAGCCCGCCGCGCGGCAGCACCTGTCGGTGCTTGATTTCGAAATCGACCGGCATGATGGCTTCCAGCGGCGTTCCGATCCACCCGCCGGCGCCGAAGCCTTCGTCGCCTCCGGTCATGATCAGCCCGTGGCCCATGTCCTCGACATAAACGGCCAACTGTCGGATCTGTTCGTCGGTGAACCAGTTGGCGCCGATGTTGGACAGCAGCACCGCGGAGTACTGCATGAAGCCCAGCAGATCCAGATCTTCGGCGTTCTCGATCTTGACGAAGTCCAGTTCGATGTTCTCCTGGCGCAGGGCCCGCACCAGTTCGGCGTCGTCATCGGCATTGGCGGTCAGGATCAGGATTTTCTGGTTGCCGCCCACGAAGGTGAATCCAATGCCCTTATTGTTTTCCACGAGCGTGTCGGCACGGTCGTGATCGGGATGGAAGGTCAACTCGAAGCGGTGCGGACCGTTGCCGTGGACCGGCACCTTGATCGGCACCGCATTGGTTCCTGCATGGAGGTTCTGGCGGGCGACTTCCTCCGGCAGTTCCAGCGGCACGCCGTTATGCAGCAGGGTCAGGGTGCCGGTGACCGCCCGGCGGGAGTTGATGAACGCCCGCAGCGGCACCAGGTCGCCGTCGTTGGCGGAGGCCGGCACGTACAGCTTCTCCAGGTACACCTCGCTGGTGTGCAAGTAGGTCATCGGCAGGACGTCCACCCCGATGCCGTTGGCCGCCGCCGCTTCGATTTCAGCGAGGACGTCGCCGACATTGTTGTTGCCATCGGACACGATGACGATGCGCTTGGCGGTGTCGTGCGGCAGCAGGGCCATGGCCATCCGGGTGGCGCCGGCCATGTCGGTCTGGTCGGGCAACGAAGTCTCCGGGAGGGTTTCAAAGAAGATGCCGCCGCGCATGGGCAGTTGTTCGACGTAAGACTGTCCGTCGAAGGTCAACACGCCGACCTTGTCGTTGGGCGGCATGGTGCGGGCCGCGGCTGCGACATACTCCTCCTGGATGGCGTACAGTTCCTTGGGAATGCTGTGCGAGCGATCCAACAGGAACAGCACGGTCAGGTTCTGGTTGGTGCGGACGGTCTCGATGCCAGCGATGCATACCACCACCAGGAGGATCACCCCGCAGCGGGTCAGCAGCACCGCAGGGCGCTGGCCCCGCTCCAGGCCGGCGAGCGGTCGCCAGGACAGCGCCACCAGCAGCGGCACGCTGAGCAGCAGCCACAGGAGGTTGGGCCGTTCGATCGAGATTCCGAAAAAGTCGTTCATCGCGGGCGCTTTCTTGTCGAGCTGCGCCGCCGCGGCGGCGGCTAGCCCCGAATGATCTGGACCCGGTTGTTCAGGGAGTCCAGCACATAGATGTTGCCGTTGGGGGCCTCATCGACACCCCACGGGGAGTACAGCGTGCCGAGTTGCCGGCCGCTCCCACCCCAGGTTTTCACTGATTTTCCGGACCTGTCAAACCATTGCAATCGGTGATTCCCGAATTCGCTGACCAGCAGGGTCCCGTCGCGGCAGAGGTCGATGCCGTACGGCCAGCGCATCTGGCCGGGCTGGGTGCCCACCGAACCGAAACTGGTCAGAAAGCGGCCATCCAGCGTCAGGTGCACAATGCGGTGATTGCAGGCATCGGCGATCCACAGGGTGTCGCCGTCGACGACCAGGGCCGCCGGTCGGCTCAGCCGGGCGCCGGCGATCGGCTCGGCGCCCAGATGCTTCAGAAAGGTCAGGTCCGGGGCGAACTTGCTGATGCGATCGTTGCCGCCGTACTCGCCCACGTAGATGAACCCTTCGGCATCAACCGCCACGTCGGTGACCAGCCGGAATTGCCCGGGACCGTCGCCGCCGCCGCCGAAGCGGTCCAGCAGGTGGCCGTCGGCATCATAGATCATCACGCGGTGGTAGTGGGTGTCGGCAACGAACAGCCGGCCGTCGGGGTGGACGGTCATGCCGATGGGCTTGCCGTAGGTCCACTCCTGCATCCACCAGCCGGCTTCGAAGCGGCCGCTGGCATCAAAGCGCTGGATCCGACCGCTCTTGTCGGCCACGAAGATGTGGCTGTCGGCGGAGCTGGCAATGGCGCGCGGGTAGCTGAAGTCCCCCCAGCCCAGCCCGGTGTCGCCGAAGCTGCCGATGACGCCGTTGTCCGTCAACCCGCGGCGCTCGCACGCCGCGGGCAGGAGCAGCGCGGCCAGCAATACGGCCCGCTGCCAGGCGCTCGCCCGACCAGACTGCAGGGGGAGAAGATCAGGCATCACTGCTGTGCCGCTTGGGATTGAAGCCGCCGCAGAAGCGCCGCGGCGCCCGCTCATTTGCCGTCGCCGGTGTCCGACCCGCCGGACGCCTCGAAGTCTTGTCGCATCTGGGCGAAGAACCGCTTGACGGCCGAGCGGTATTGGTTCGGGATCTTGTTGTCGTTCAGGGCGTCGGTGGCCTCGCGTTCGGCCGCCGAGTACAGCTCGGCCGTGTCGCTGGACACGTCGCCGCGCACCTGCTCGCCATTGACGAACATCTTGCCGATGATGGCCCCGGGAGTGGTGATGACCGGGGTGCGCTGCTTCTGGAAGCGGACCGCGGTCTGCTCCTCGGGACCGCGCCCGCCGCGGCCCTGGTCGGGCCGAGGGCCCATTCCGCCGCCCGGGTTCCTGCCGGTGTTGTTGCAACTGCTGCAACCGTTGCCGCTGCACTTCGAACAGGCACCCTGCTGTTCCTGGTCCAGCTCGTTGAGGGCCTGCTGGGCGTCCGCCATCATCGAATCCAATTCGTCGAGTTGTTGCTGCAGTTGCTCCATGGAACCGATCTGTTCGGCCGCGGCCTGCATTTGGGAAGCGGCGTCACTCAGGGACGACTTGCTGCCCATCGATTGGGCGGCCTGCTGCATGGCCTGGGCCAACCCGGAGCACTGCTTGCCGGCCTGCTGCTGGTTCTGCATCTTCTTGGCCATTTCCTGGATCTGCTTGTCGTTGGCGCCCTGCTGCTTCATCTGTTCCTTGATCTTCTGCAGATCGGCCTTGGTCAGGTTCTCCAGGGCGCGCTTGGCGGTTTCGGGGTCGACACCGGCCTGCTCGAGTTGCTGCTGCAGTTGTTCCTTCCGATCCTGCTGCTCGGCGGCCTTCTGCAACTGCTGGGCCAGGCTGGCGATCTGGCGGCGCATGTGCTCCAACTGCTCAGGATCGTCCTTGGTCGCCAGCTTGGCCAACTGCTCACGCATCTGGCGAACCGCCTCCTGGGCCGACTGGAAATCCCCTTTGGCGAGCGCCTTGGATAATTCGTCGCTGGGCGTCCGGGTGTCCTGGGGGACGTTCAAGCCGCGGAACATCCGTTTGAGTTCGTGGAGGCTGTCGCTGCGCTCTTCCCGCTGGCGGCGCAGCGTGTCGGCGAGGGTGTCGATGTTCTTGATCGCCTCACGGCGGACGCTGACCGGAGTGGTCAGTTTCTCGATCGGGAGATCATCGATGGTCTTCAGCGGGGTGTCCAGTTGATTGAGGGTGTCTTGGCGCGAGACCTGCTCCTGAAGGGCCTGCAATTTGCGCTGCACCTGGGAGACCTCCTTGCGGATCAGGTCAGGCTCCAGCAGCGCCACCTGGCGGTGCTCGCCCGCCAGCAGTGGCCGGATCGGCAGCGCCGTGACGATGATCGCCAGCAGTGCGGCGGCCAGCGCATAGGACAACGACGATGGCCAGGAGAAACGAATGTGCTCGGCAACACGGACCCGCCGGCTGACCGCCCGGGCGTCTTCCAGGGTCGCTCGAGCGAAGGGATCGGTCGAGCCGCTCAAGTACAAGGCGCTGCTGGTACGTTCTTTTAACTCGGCGTGGCGATCCAGAATGGCGGCAGCGGCGATCGGGCTGGGGCGGCGATACACCGCCCACAGCGCCGAGAGCAGCACTGCAAGGCTGATCAACGACGCGGCCGCGGTGCCGAGGGGCCAGCTCCAGCCGGACAGACGGGCGGCGATCAGGGCTGGGCACCACAACCCGCAGCAGCCCAGCAGGCACCACCCCAGGGCACCGAACCCGCGGTTGAGCCCCAGTCGGATCTGGGCTTGCTTGACGTTGCGTTCCAGGGTAGTCACCGGCAACCTCCTTGTGCAATTGATCTTAGGCTATACTCGGGGGGGTGACAACAATATCCGGCGGTCTCCCGCCCGTCGGGCGCACAATAATGTAGGGTATTCGGTCAGGCGGGCTGATGGTTTACACATTTCCCAGACAAATGCGCTTGCGGCAACGCCGGGACTTCAGAAAGGTCTTTGCCGAGCGCTGCTCGATTTCGGACCACACGGTGGTCATCTACATCGCTGCCAACGGATTAGAGATCACCCGGTTGGGCTTGAGCGTCGGCCGGCGGTTCGGGGGGGCGGTGCTCCGCAACCGGGTCAAGCGGCGCCTGCGAGAAGCCTTTCGCCTCGGCGGGATCGGCCGCGAGTGTCCGGGCTATGACCTGATTTGCATCCCTCGGGCTGGAACGCTCGCCAGCCGCGACGATTATCGGGAGTCGTTGTGCCGCCTCATCCCGGTGGGCATGCGCCGGCTGGCCCGCCGCGGCCGCGATCGCGACGCCTTGCGCCGCGGCGACGCTGCGGTTATCATGCAGCCGCCGGTGAGAACCCGGCCGGACAAGCACTGAAAGGATTCCGCGATGAAACTGTTGGAAGGCAAGAAAGGCTTGGTGTTCGGGGTGGCGAACGATCGCAGTATTGCCTGGCATATCGCCGAGCAACTGATCCGCCACGGGGCGGTGTGCGGCTTTCCCCATCTGCCGGGCGAGAAGAACGAACGGCGGACTCGCAAGGCGCTGGAGGCCGGTGGACTGGCTGATCCGTGGCTGAGTGCCTGCGACGTCAGCAGGGATGATGATCTGGACGCCACCTTCCAGGCGGCCCGGGAGCGGTTCGACATTCTCGATTTCGTGGTCCATTCGATTGCCTATGCCGATCGTGCCTACCTGAAGGTCGGCAGCTTCATCGACACGACTCGCGATGCGTTTGCCCAGGCGCTCGACATCAGCGTCTACTCGATGTTGGCCATTGCCCGGCGGGCCCGCGACCTGATGCCCGCGGGCGGGTCGATGATCACCATGACGTACTATGGCGGCGAAAAGCTGATCCCCGGCTACAATGTCATGGGTGTCGCCAAGGCGGCCCTCGAGAGCACCGTGCGCTACCTCGCCGGCGACTTGGGGCCCGCGGGAATCCGGGTCAATGCCATCAGCGCCGGAGCCCTCAAGACACTCAGCAGCATGGCCGTCGGGGGCATCGATACCATGTTCGAGCACACCGTCCGCAAGGCGCCGCTGCAGCGCAACATCTTGCCCGAAGAGGTGGGCAAGACCGCCGTCTACCTGCTGAGCGATCTGTCCAGTGGGGTGACCGGCGAAACCGTTTTTGTCGATTCGGGGTTCAACATTGTCGGTCTGTAGGCGGTGCGGCGCGGCCGGGCGCTGGCGGTCCGCAGTTCCAGGGCGCCCGAGCCCTCGGGGTTGGGCTCGAATCGCCTCGAATCGGTGTGCCGGGACTGCTAAGATAACGGTGTGTAGGTGCGGACCCTTGGATTTCTGGAAAGCGACCCCCAGGAATGCGTGCCGGCGTCGTGATGTTGCTGCTGTCGGCCGTGGCCGTCTCTGGATACTACGGTTATCGTCTGTGGGAACCGGCGGACGCGCCGCTTCCATATCGGACCGAGGTTATTGCCAAAGGCATCATCGTGTCGTCGGCGATGGCCACCGGAACCGTGGAGCCGATGGTCACCGTTCTGGTGGGATCACAGGTCAGCGGAACCGTGGTGCGCTGGTACGCCGACTTCAACCAGGCCGTTAAGCAAGGCGATATCCTGGCGGAATTGGATCAGGATCAGATCAAGGCCACCATTGCCCAGCGGGCTGCCTCCCTGGCGGCCGCCAAGGCTCGTGCTGAGCAGGCCGGTGCCACCCTCGAGGAAGCCCGCCTGCAACGCGTCTTGGTCGAACGGGCTTTTCGCAGCCAGGGAGCCTCGCAATTCGAGTCGGACCAGGTCCGGGTGGCCGAAGCCGGCGCCGCGGCCGCCGAGCGGGCCGCCCAGGCCCAGGTCGAGGTTGCTGCCGCCGAGCTGCATGCCACGCAGATTCAACTGGACAAGACCGTCATCCGTTCGCCCATCGATGGTGTGGTCATTTCGCGCGATGTCGACGAAGGTCAAACGGTGGCCGCATCCTTGTCGGCGCCGACTTTGTTTACCATCGCCAACGACCTGCGGTTGATGCGGGTCAATGCCGCAGTCAGCGAGACCGACATCGGCAGGGTCCGCGAAGGCATGCAGGCCGAGTTTCGGGTCGATGCCTACCCGGAGCAGCGCTTCAGCGGCACGGTGACCCAGGTGCGCTACGCCGAGACAGTGGTCGACAATGTGGTGACCTACCAGACGCTGATCGATGTGGACAACAGCGCCCTACTGCTGCGCCCGGGAATGACCGCCACGGTTCTGTTCGAGATCCAGAAGGCCGATCAGGTGATCATGATCCCGAATGCAGCGTTGCGCTTCGATCCCGAGCCGCAGCCGCAGACCGAAGCGCGCTGGAGCAAGCCGGGCGGCGCCCGCCCGGTCGAGCCGCGGGTCTTCCGGCTGGTCGACGGGTCACTCGAAAAGGTCCTGGTCGAGTTGGGGATTACCGACGGCAAGCACACCGCCGCCGCAACGGATGCCGTGGGTGTCGGCGACGCCGTGGTGGTCGGTTGGATGCCTGGCGCCCAGCGCTCGGGAAATCGTCAGTCGCCGGGAATCTTCCAGTGATTCGCGCATGTGTCACAGGCCGGCACGCGGATGCGGACGCCCAGGCCACGCCGTTGATTGAGGTCCGCGATGCCTGGAAGGTTTACCGCCTGGGCAGCGTCGAGATTCCGGCGGTCCGGGGGGTGTCCGTGACCATTCCGGCGGGTCAGTTTGTGGCCATCAGCGGGGCCAGCGGTTCTGGCAAGTCGACGTTCATGCATCTGGTCGGCTGCCTGGGGCGGATGACCCGGGGGACCTTCCGGTTTGAAGGTCACGATGTCGCCGCGCTGTCCGGACACCAGCTCGCGGCCCTACGCAATCGCCGCATCGGGTTTGTCTTTCAGAATTTCAACCTGCTGGCCCGCACCAGCCTGCTGGACAACGTCGCCATGCCGCTGGCGTACCAGGGGGTGTCGCTGCGGCAGCGCCGCGGCCGCAGCGCCGCGGTCCTGGAGCGGCTGGGGCTGGCCGATCGGGCCCGCCACAATCCGGCCCAGTTGTCCGGCGGTCAGCAGCAACGGGCCGCCATTGCCCGGGCCCTGATCACCCAGCCCGCGGTCATCCTGGCTGACGAACCCACCGGCAATCTGGACAGCGCCAACAGCGCTCGAATCATGGAGGTCTTTCGGGAGCTACACCGCGATGACGGCATGGCGATTGTGGTGGTCAGTCACGAGCCGGAGGTCACCGCCTACGCCGAACGGCACATCGTGTTTCGGGACGGCGAGATTACCACGGACGTGCTTCAGGAGATCACCACTGGCGTCGCCTGAGCCTTGCGGGAAGCGCTCATGAGTCTCTGGACCATCTTGTTTGAAGCCCTGGTCAGTTTGCGAAAGAACAAGGCGCGAACCTCGCTGTCGGTGCTAGGCATCGTCATTGGGGTGGCCGCGGTCATCGCCATGGTCGCGGTGGGCGAAGGCGCCAAGCAGCGCGTTGAGCGTGAGATCGCCGCGATGGGGGACGACTGGCTGATCGTGGGTTTCTGGGGCGTCCAACGCGGCGGCGTTCGCAAGGAGCAGGGTGTGGATCCCAACCTGGCTGCCGAAGATGCCGATGCCATCGTTCGCGATTGTGACGCCGTGCGGGCGGCCACCCCCAGTAATCGCATGAGCATGCAGGTGGTTTCGTCGTTCGGCAACTACCAGACCACGGTGCAGGGGGTCTACCCCAGCTTCTTCGACGTTCGGAGCTGGGCCTGCGTCGCGGGCCGGCCGTTCAGCGACGCCGACATGCGGTTGGCCCAGCGGGTGTGCTGCATCGGTCAGACCGCGGCCCGCGAACTGTTCGGCGGCGTGAGCGCGGTGGGGCAGACCCTCCGTGTGAACCGCATCACCTTCGAGATCATCGGGCTGCTGGAATCCAAGGGCACTGACAGCGGTGGGCGTGACAACGATGACATCATCGTTTTTCCGTGGAACACCTTCAAGCGGCAGGTGGCCGGCAGCGAAGTGTCCAAGACCATCTACGCGGCGGCGCGTCCCGGCTACTCGCTGGACATCGCCAAAGATCAGATCCAGACGCTGCTGCGGCAGCGCCATCGGTTGGCGGATGACGAGCCGGATGACTTTCGAATCATGGATCGGGCGCTGCGGGCCCAGGCCAGCGCCGAAGCCACCCGCACCTTCAATTGGCTGCTCATGACCATCGCTTCGATTTCACTGGTGGTCGGCGGCGTGGGCATCATGAACATCACGCTGGTCTCGGTTACCGAACGGACCCGCGAAATCGGCACGCGGATGGCCATCGGGGCCACCGGGGCCAGCATCCTGGCCCAGTTCCTGACCGAAGCAGTGGTGTTGTGTGCCATCGGCGGCCTGTTTGGGTTTGCCGGCGGGGTCGTCATTGCCCGCGTGGTCACCTGGAACTTCGGCTGGGACACCATGATCTCCTACTGGATGGCTGCCGTGGCCATCGCTTTCGCCACTGCGGTTGGACTGTTCTTCGGATTTTACCCCGCGTGGCGGGCCAGCCGCCTGGATCCCATCGAAGCCCTGCGTTATGAATAGCCGTCCGGAGTGGCGCGCTGGGCAGGCGACAAACTCATAATCACGCCACCCGCCTAGTGTTATGAATCGCCGCGCGCCGTGAACCCTGTGGGCGCTGGGACTTGCCTTGATTCATTACGGTTGGGTCCCAACAAACCTGCAAAGTGCCTCGCGTTTCGTATGTTCCCCGGCAATTGCGGTGGGTAAGATTGGGTCGGTTGGCGGGGGCATGGGCAGCGCGCCCTCTGCCGCAGTTCGTACGCACGCTTTGCCGAAGCAGGTCCAGGAGCACATGCCTTCGGAACCGCGTCACGCGCCCGGCGTGATTCATCACGACGAGGTTGGTTTCTCTTTGATCAAGTGCGCAGGCAGCGCCAGGAGGACAAAGATGAGCGCAAGACAGTTCAAATCCAGGTGGTGGCTGGCGGCATCGCTGGCCGCGGCACTGGGGGCCGGGGCGCCCACGTTGGCCGGAACCCAGTCGGTTGCCCGACAATGGAACGAGTTGCTGCTGGACGGCATCCGCAACGACTTTGCCCGGCCCACGGTTCACGCCCGCAACCTGTTCCACGTATCGGCGGCGATGTGGGATGCCTGGGCGGCGTACCACAGCACCGCCGACCAGTTCTGGCATCACGAGAAGGTCACTGGCAGTGCCGCTGCGCGCGACGAAACCATCAGCTACGCCGTGTACCGCGTGCTGGTCGCCCGCTATTCCGAATCGCCTGGTGCCGCGATCACCATCCCCGAGTTCAACGACAAGATGGCCGAGTTGGGTTACGACATCAACATTTCGTCGACCATTGGCAACTCGCCGGCGGCGTTGGGCAACCGCATCGCCATCAGCATCCTATTCAATGGCCTGATGGATGGTGCCAACGAGGCCGGCGGATTTGCGAACCTGTACTACCAACCCATCAATCCGCCGCTGGTTCCCGAACTGCCGGGCAATCCCGAGTTGATCGATCCCAACCGCTGGCAGCCGCTGGCGCTGCAGTTCTTCATCGATCAAGGCGGCAACGTCATTCCGCTGGGCTTTCCGCCCTTCCTCAGCCCGGAATGGGGCATCGTCACGCCCTTTGCCCTGAAGGAAGCCGACCTGACCCTCTTTCCGCATCCGGCTCCCGATTTTGATTGGTGGGTCTACCACGATCCCGGCCCACCACCGGAGTTCGGCGGGGTCGGCGACGACTACTATCATTGGGGCGCTGAGCAGGTCATTCTCTGGAGCGGGCACATGGATCCGGCCGACGGCGTGATGATCGACGTCTCGCCGGCGTCGATCGGCAATGCCCCCTTGCCGGAAGTCAGCGAGTATGCCGAGTTTTACGATTTGCTGGAGGGCGGCGACTGGGGATCCGGGTACAAGCTCAACCCGGTCACCGGTCTTCCATACACGCCGCAGATCGTCCCGCGCGGTGACTATGCCCGCATCCTGGCCGAGTTCTGGGCCGACGGGCCCAGCTCCGAGACGCCCCCGGGCCACTGGTTCACCATTTTGAACACGGTCAGCGACAGTCCGCTGCTCGAGAAGCGCTTCGGCGGCGAGGGACCGCTCCTCAGTGACCTGGAATGGGATGTGAAGACTTACTTCGCCCTGGGGGGCGCCATGCACGACGTGGCCATCTCGGTGTGGGGCGTCAAAGGGTATTACGACTACATCCGGCCGGTTTCGGCCATCCGCTTCCTGGCCGATCTCGGACAGCGCACCGATCCCAAGCAGCCGTCGTACCACCCGGACGGCCTGGCCCTGTTTCCTGGTCGCATTGAGGTGGTCACCGCGGAATCCACCCTGCCCGGCGAACGCCACGAGCATCTCGCGGGCGAGGAAGGCAAGATCGCCGTCCTTGCGTGGCGCGGGCCCGATGCCATCGAAGACCCGGAGACCGACGTCGCCGGTGTCGGCTGGATTCTGGCCGAGAACTGGTGGCCCTACCAGCGGCCCACCTTCGTGACCCCGCCCTTCGCCGGGTACGTCTCGGGGCACAGCACCTACAGCCGGGCGGCCGCCGAGTTGATGACCCTGATGACCGGCAGCGAGTACTTCCCCGGTGGGCTCGCAGAGTTTTCCTGTCCGGAGAACGAGTTCTTGGTCTTTGAGGACGGCCCGAGCATGACCGTGACCCTGCAATGGGCCAGGTATGCGGATGCCTCCGACCAGTGCAGCCTGTCGCGCATTTGGGGTGGGATTCATCCCGGTCAGGACGACCTTCCCGGCCGGCAGATGGGGCAGGTCATGGGGCCCGATGCGTACTATGAGGCGCTGCGTTATTTCAACGGCCTGATCTCGTGTCCGTCCGACGCGGACAACGACGGGATCGTCACCGCCTCCGATCTGGGCATCCTGCTCGGCGGCTGGGGCCCGAACCCCGGGCATCCCGGCGATCTGAACGCCGATGATGTAGTGGACAGCGCTGACCTGGCCGTCCTGCTGGGCGCCTGGGGCAGTTGCTCGTAGGCAGCTCCTGATCGCAACCAGCGGGTGGCGTGCCGGATCACCGCCCGGCCCGCCACCCGCGGAAACCCCAGCCCGCGCTGCCGCCAATTCAGCGACCGCGGCGCTGGCCGTGTTTCTAGATGCGGCTGAGGTGGTCGGGATGGGTCCGCAGCGCTGCTTCGAAGTTGGCGGCATACTGATCGACGATGGACTGGAGTGCGTCGGGATCGTCGGCGGCTTGGTCCGCGCTGAGCAGCAGGGGGCTCCCGGTCAGTTCGTAGCGAAAATTGGACCGCGAAATGACAAAGCCCTGGTAGATGCTCGCGCCGCAGCGCAGGGCGATCTGCAGGGGACCGATCAGGAACGACCGCGGCTCGCCGAAGACCGTTGCCGCAAGGCGCTTGAGCTGCGGTTCGCGGCTCGGCGCGACATCCAGGGTGCTGGCCAAAATGCCGTTGTCCTTGAACCAGCGGTACAGGTCCCGCGGGAAGGTCCCGGAGTAAAAGATCTTGGCGGCGCGGACCTCGCTGAACCGTCCAGCCAGCAGGTTCTGGACATGCCTGCGCAAAGGGCCTTCATCGGGATCGCGCACCCCGGCGATCCGGAAGCCCAGCAGGCACATCAGCAGACCGCCGATGTGGTGGGCCCCAAAGTGGGAGATCGCCACGTACACCCCCTGACCGCGATCCAGTGCCTGCTCGATCTCAGCGCGCTTTGGAAAGGTGACCCGCCGCAGAATCTCTGCCTTGGGGATCAGGTCGAAGATCAGGTAGTAGACCTTGTCGCTGCGGGTCCGCACAAAATAGCTGCGGCAGGCCCGCCGAGCCATGCGGCGGTCGAGTTGGTGGCCGAAGAGGGTCCGCAGCCGGGCGTGGAAGCGCCGCCGCCGTTTGAAGTTGATCAGCCATTCACACCAGGCGAATCCGGTGCACACGGTGTACAGGCCGCTCAGCCCGAGGAGTCGGGCCAAGGCGCTCAAGAATCCTCGGAGCACGGCGAACTTGATCCGGATCCACACCGGCAGGCGCGTTTCTTCGGCGGTGCGGCCGGGTTCGATGGGCAAAGGCTGGGTACTCATGAGCCTCGCGAGGGTGCGGGTCGTCGACCGGCGGCGTCGCGGTTGGGGTCGGGTCTGGGCTGCCGCCGCGCGATTATATCGGCAGTCCCACGGCGGATCCACACGCCGGTCGGGTCCGTCGGGGGGCCGGGTGGGTAATCTTGCAAAGTGGACCGTCCGGCGATACACTCCCTGCCAATCGACACCCCGCACCGCGGCAATGATGCTGCCGTACCCCGCGGCTCAGCCGAACACCATGACCCAAACCGGTCCGAACTCAGCCCAATCACCGCGACGTCCCTTTCCGGCCCCAGCCCAGCGCGTGCTGGTGATCGGTCTGGACGGAGCCACCTTTGACGTGCTCAACCCGTTGATGGAGCAGGGCCGCATGCCGCGGTTGCGCCAGGCCGTCCGCGGCGGTGCGGCCGGCCCGCTGGACTCCACCGTGCCGGCCATCACGCCGGCGGCCTGGACCACCTTCCTGACCGGCCAACTGCCGGGGGCCCACCGCGTGCTGGACTTCGAGAGCTATGACGCCGCCAGCGGGCGGTTGACCATGAACACCACCCAGCGCGTCCGCCACGTCCGCAACATCTGGCAGATTCTCAGCGATCAGGGATTCAAGGTCGGCAGTGTGAACGTGCCGATGACCTATCCGCCGGTGCCGGTCAACGGGTTCATGGTATCCGGATTTGACACTCCGGGCCCGCAGTCCGACTTCGTGTATCCGCCGGACCTGAAGGACGACATCCTGCAACGCTGGCCCGATCCGACCTTGAAGAGCCGCTGGCGGCGGCAGGTCGGGGGCGGTGACGCCTTGTTCGCCCGCAACCTGGAGTACATCGCCGGCAGCTTTCACCAGGGCGCCAAGATGACCACTTGGCTGGGCGAGCGCTTCGGCTGGGATGTCCTCATGGTGGTGTTCAAGCTGGTCGACAACCTCCAGCACAAGACCTGGAAGTATCTCGATCCGCGTTGGGCCGATCGCCGGCCGCTCCGGCGGGAGAGGGTCCGCAACTGCTTCGCCGAATTGGACCGCGCCGTCGGCCAGTTGCTGGATTATGCCGACGCGCACCACGCCACGGTGATGATGGTCTCCGATCACGGACACGGCAGCCTGGAAGGAAAGATCTATGCCAACCGCCTGTTGCAGCGCTGGGGATATCTGGCCCTCCGCGGACCGCTGCACCGCGTGCTGCGGCGCATGGGCGGATCGGCCGCCCGCTATCAGGCGGCCCGCGGCATCGAGGATCATCTACCGGTGGATCTCAGCCGCACGCGGGCCTGCGTGATGCACGCCGGGATCGCCGCCTTCTTGTACATCAACCTCCAGGGTCGCCAGCCCGGCGGCATCGTCGAGCCCGCCGATTACGAAGCGCTGCGCGACGAGCTGGCCGAGCGCTTCCTGGGTCCGCAGGCCCGAGTGCGGGCCCCTGGCGGTGGCACCATCCCGCTGTTTCGCGAGGTCCACAAGGCGGAAGCCCTGTACCACTGCTCGCGGGCGCAGGAGCCGTGGCTGCCCGACCTGATCTTGATTCCGCATGACGCCTTGGCGGTAGTCCGGCGGTTGTCCGGTCGGCCGGCGGTGCGCTGGCTGCCGTACCGCAAGCTCGAGGGCACCCATCGCAAGGAGGGGATCTTCATCGCCAGCGGACCGGGCATCGCCCGCGGCGCGACAGTCCGCGGCCGGCTGGCGGATTGTGCCCCGACACTGCTGGCGTTGCTGGGTTTGCGGATCCCAGAAGACATGGTCGGCCGGGTCTTGACCGAGGCTTTCGCCGAGCCTCCGGTGATCGAGCGCAGCCCGGCCCCCACCGCTGCGGCCGTCACCTCCGGGTCCACCGAAGGCTTTCACAGCGCCGAGGAACTGCGCCAGGTCACCGAGCGCCTGGCCGACCTCGGATACCTGGAGTAACCGCTGCCGGCACGCCGCCGTTATCGGGGCCTCCGGCGACGCCCGCCGTCCTCGTAATCCCGCCTTGCCGCCGCGAATCTGTGAGTATTAGAGCATATTAGGGGAATGGTGGGCGGTGACCATTGAGATTCCGCGGCCGCTCAGTAGAGTAGAAAGGGAATGCGCCGCGAGGCAAGGGGCCTGCCGGGTCCCCCCGGGAAAGAGACCGACAATATCCTCATAAACCATCAGTTCGCCTCAAGACCGTCGCGATAGACAGGGAGTTGACCATGAAGCAGTCGTGTCATGTAGGACGCGTCGGGGGTATCTTCATCATTCTCGCCAGTGCCGCTGGGTTGGGCAGTGCCCAGGCCGACAATGCCGCCCCCGCGCTGCACAGCAGGCCGCAGTTCCAGCCGCAAGGGTCGGCCCGGCTGGATCAGGCGGGCACGCCGCTGTCGAAGGCAGCGGTCACCGGGCGGCCTGATGCGTTTCCGGTGATGGCCAGCGGCTCGCGCTTTGCCTTTGGCCCGGGCGGTTTCGGGCCAGTTGGTTTTGAAATCGTGGAGGGCTACCTGTCGGGTCCGTTGAGCGGACAGAACGGCTGGACCAGTTTTCTGACCAGCGGCTTTCCGGATGACGAAGGCCATATCGACACGGTGCATCCGGCCGGTGGTGTGCAGCACGGGCGGATTTCTGACGACCCCGGCGCCGACAACAACATCGGAAGCTTCAGTCCCAACATCGTTCCGGTTCCGGCGCCCGGCGTGGTCACGTTGACCGTCGATCTTTCCATTCCGGACAACACCACCAAGTTCTGGCGGATCCAGCCGCAGTCTCCGTCTCAGGGGCAGTTGACCGCCGGCATGCAGTTCAACCCCGATGGCTCGATCTTTGTGTTCGACGACAACGGCGACTGCACCGACGCTTTCGTGGGGTTCGTGGACACCGGGTTCACCTGGACGCCCGATGTCTACGTGACCGCCCGCATCGTGGTCGACGTTCCCAACGAACGGGTGCGCTATTTCTATGGGGCCGACCTGGTGCATTCCACCGGGGCTGGCGAGGGCGGCATCGGTGGACCGCTGGGCTGCGGCATTTTCGCCGGCAGCATCATCGAGCACACCTTGATCTTCGCTCCCGAGCCGCTGCCCGGCGGCGGTCCGATCCTGGACGGCACGTCCCTCGATTTCGACAACCTGTCGATCCTGGCAGGGGCCGGCGCCGAACCGACCGGGGCTTGTTGTGCGGTCGAAGGTGACTGCAGCCGGGTGCCGGCGGACGATTGTGCCGCGGCCGGTGGCATCTATGCGGGCAACAATGTGGATTGCGCTCAGATCACCTGTGATCTGGTCGAGATTTGCGAGACGGCCACCGGGAGCTGTTTCGATGGCAATGGGACCCCCGGGTGCGAGTTGGCGTCGTGTTGCCTGGGAATCTGCCAGAGTGATCCATTCTGCTGCATTGCGGAATGGGATGAGGGGTGCGCCGCCCTGGCGTCCAGCCCGGAGAATGCCGAGATTTGCCCGCCGCCGTCGATCTGCCCGGCGTGTCCGGACGGGTGCACCGGCACCCCGAACTGCCAGCCGATCGACCCGTCAAACGCTGCGGCATCGACCGGCGAGTTCAGCGTGGCCGACAACTTCACGCCGCTTGCCGACGGCAACATCGAAGGGCTGTGCTGGTCCGGCGCCTACTTGCCGGAGGATCTGCCCGGAGCGGACGACGACGATTTCCACGTGCGCTATTACGCCTGCGAGGAGGGCGTCCCCGGGGCGGTGCTGGCCGAGTTCTCGCAGTCCGGCGGGACGCTGACCCTGAACGACAAGCAGATTACCGGCCAACTGGTGGCCGGGGCCGCCAACATCTTCGAATACAGTGCCAGCCATGCCGCCGTGGCGGTCGCTGCCGGGACATCGTACTTCGTGGAGATCGTCAACACGGTGACAGGCGATTGGTATTGGGAGTGGGGCACCCAGGGTGACGATTTCGGATATCAGCGGGTAGGTGATTTACCGTGGGCCCGCCATTTTCAGACGGCCCGCGATTCGGCGTTCTGCCTGGAGTTGGGTCTGGGTGCACCTGGAGGCCTGTGTGAGCTGCCGCCCCATCAGCCTTGCCTGCTGGGCGACCTGACCGCGGATTTCGAGGAGAACGAACCGTGCGGGCAGGTGCCCGACGTCAACTCGGGGTGCAGTGACAACTCCGGCAATTTCAGCCCCATCTTGGCGCTGTCCCCGGACGGGGCCGTCCCCACCGTGGTGCACGGCAAGTCCTGGGCCTCCGCCGGCGAGCGCGATCTCGATTGGTTCACGGCTCCAATTGATTCGGCGTGCGACCAGAATGACGACGGCGCCTGCACGCTGTGTCTGTCGATCGCTTCGGAACTGCCGCTGGGCGCGGTTCCGGTGCTGGAAGACACGGCCGACGGTGAGTGCAACGACACCCGAATTTTCGCCCTGGATGCCAACGGCTTTGAGTGTACCGAGACGCTGGCCGTGGCGTATGCGGTGGTCCTGGCCGAAGATCTGAACGCCGCCGGCGAGATTTACCTGCTGGTGCGGCCGGACGACGGCATCGACGTCTTCGACGGCGCGCCCTGCGGCGGCAACGGCAGCACCACCAAGGGCAACGACTACCTCCTGAAGGTCGCCCTGGTGGATACCACGGCCCAGTGTTTCCCGTGCCTCAGCGATGCGGACTGTGCCCAAGGGCAGACCTGTGTCGATGGGGTGTGCACCCAGCTGTGTGCAGACCCGAGCTGTGTCACCGACCTGAATTCCAGCGGTCAGACCGATCCTGCGGATCTGGCCCAGTTGCTGGGCGCCTGGGGCGCCCCGGGTTGTGGTGGCGCCGAACCCTGCTGCTCGGACCTGAACAACGACGGCATCGTCAACGCCGTCGATCTGGCTCAACTGTTGGGCGCCTGGGGTCCCTGCCCGTAGTCCAACTCATGCAGGTGCCGGCCGTGCCGCCCGAGCAGCGGGCCCTCCATCTGTTGGGTCCCGCCGGTTCCCGGAGTGACGAGGTTCACGCCGTCCGGCTGCATCCCAATGTGCGGTCTTGGGGGACCCTCAAGCCGCTGCTTGTGGCACTCGGCCGCCGCTCCGCACGAATGCGAACCCGCCTCAGGTCAGGGCCGGTGCGGCCAGGGCTCGTCTCACGGACAATCCGCTCATTGAGTGTTCCAATCCCCGCGAACCCTGCCAGCGGACATTCGCGCAACTGCTGAGGCATTTGCCGCAGTTGGATGCGCCCCGCAGCACAGCACGGCCGCGGAGATCCTGCGGCAGCACCACGAGCGCGTGGGGAAACCGACCTAATCTGGCGGCGACCCCAATGTGCCCATTCAGGGCGCCGTCACCGGCACCGACCCACCGCGGATGATGATCCCAGCGCGGGCCGCCAGGCTACCTTGGGCGTACCTGGCAAGAGGGCGCTCATTTGATTCAAGCGTAGCGGCGCTAGGGTCTTGGGTGGCCCGCCGGTTTCCTCAGAACGCCCGACGCAGGCCACCGCGCGAGCACTGCCGGATCCGGTGCAGATGCACTGGGGGGAGCCCTGCCAGGCGCCGCCGCCGTCCCTGGCCGGTCGCCAAATCGAGGGGCCGGAGGCCGCTGCGGTCCAAGTCGTGTCAACGGTGCGCTTCCGACGAGCCGTCCTTGCAGTCGACGGTCGACTTCAAAGGGGCTCGCTGGGTTCCAATGAGGAACAGGAGGACCAAGAATGAGTCACTTCACTAAAGCTTGGATGTGTGCACTGGCGCTGACCGTGTTGCCGACCCTGGGCTTGGCCCAGACGGGAGACACCATTTCGCAGGATCTGGACCTGGCGGAGCGGCAGGTCGCCGAGGCAGAAAATGCCCTGGCGGAAATGACCACGAGCATCGGTCAGGCGGTTACCTATGCCGATCAACTCGAGCGGGCTGTGAACAGCGCCCGCAACCTCAATGGATTGGCCATCCGTGTGTTCCAGGCCATCCAGAACGCCCAGCGCCTGCAGGAACACCTGGTCGGCTTCGAGCGCGGAGCGTTTGAAATCCGTTTCTTCGTCGAGGACATCCAGCGACGGGCCGCGGACGCCGATTCCGCGACCAAGGTCCGGGCCGAAGGCCTGATGGAACGCGTGAACCAGATGGACCGGAACTTCGCCAATGCAGAGAGCGCCGTGCGGGGGCTGGTCTTCAAGCTGCAGGGTCTGCGGGCCAAGCTCGGCAACTTTGCGGGCTTTGGCACCGGCAACTGATTGCGGACCGGGGTCCGCGCCACGTGGGCATGATGCAGCAGGTCGCGACTCCACCCGCGACCTGCTGAGGCCCCGGCGGATGACACTCGCATCATCGGTTTTCCGCGATTACTGCTGGGAAGTTCCAACGGGTCCTTGTCCATTCCCGCGGCCGAAGTCCGTGGAAGCCTGCCACACCGTTCCCCCTCCTGGATTCTTTGCTTGCTGGAAGACGCGGCTCGAAACCGCGGCGGCTTCTGAGTCGAAGCAATCCGCTGTAAAACGTCGGGCATGACCGGCCCGTTTATCCTCACTCCATCCGCAGCACGCGAACTCGACGAGATTCCGGAATACGTCCTTGAGCACGGCGGGGCGAGTCCGGCCCTGCACGTTCACAGCCGACGCTATGAAGGGTTCCAGTAAGCCCAAATCAGATCGGCGACTACCGCGTCATGCTTCAGCCGGCGGCCGTTGGCCAGCCAGTTGCCGATCAGTTGGTCATACTTCTCAACACTCTCGGGGCTGTCGTGGGGGCCCAGGTAGACGTCGCGGCCGTCGAAGCTCACGACGGCTTGTCCGCTGCGTCGGTGGCGTCGGTAACGTGGTGGGGTCTTGCTCTTGCTCCGTGGCATCAGGGCGAACCTCCAAAACAAAACCGGGACATTTCCGGTAGTCGCTTTTTTGGCCGCACTGCCCAAGGCGAGCAGGTATGCTAAGTTCTGCATTCGGCTGCACTTACATTGCACCGCCCAGGACTCGAACCTGGAACCTTCGGTTCCGTAGACCGACGCTCTATCCGATTGAGCCAGCGGTGCGGCCGATCGCACGCAATGACAGGCGACTCAGCCTATCACATGAGTCTGCATCTCGCAACGGTCCCGGTCGCGGGCAACCGCACCATTCGAGCGGTCGTCCCCCGGCGTCGCACCGCTTCCGGTGTCCCCTGGACCCGCCGGGGTGGCCGCCGAGGGAGGACCGGCAACCCAGGGATGCGCTTGCACGCCGCGTGCAGGCGCGGTGTGCCGAGGATGGGGTGATCGCGCGGGCCGCGTCAGGGCGACCCTACCGCATAGATCACGCCTTCGTGGGGGAGCCGGTAGATGGCCGGGTAGCGGTCGTCGAGCACAGGCGGGTTGGTCGGCCCGAGATACATCAGCGCCGCAGGGCGAGGGAAGTCACGGATACTGCGGTCGATGTTGTCCAGCACCAGGGACAGGATGCGGTCGTGGAAAGGATTGTAAAACAAGAACACGTTCGGCTGCGGGGAGATGGCGTAGTCCTGGGCTGGCGACCATTGGATGTCGGCATGGAACTGGCCGGCTTTCTGATGGGAGATCCGCAGCAGATTTCTTTGGGCGATGGCACAGAGCTGTTCCGAAATGTCCACGCCGCTCAACCAGGGAATGCCCCACTCGGCGGCGATGATCAGCGCCCGTCCCTTTCCGCAGCCGAAGTCGACGAGATGCACCGTTTGAATCGGCATGGGCAGCCGCCGGAGCAGGGCCCGCAGCAGACAGGGCGGTACCGGCTGATATTGGACGGCATGCTGCTGGTGGAACTGCCCGACATCCAGCCGATCGGCGGGGATGAACCCCGAGGTGTCACAGCCGCGCAGCAGGTCAAAGGTCAACTCCTCGACGATCATGCGAACGGTGCGGCCTACTCCCCGGGTCTTCAGGGAGCGCAATAGCACCGTCCGGCGGGCCGGGCTTCTATTCTTGCTGGCCATCTTGAAACCTCTCGTCGCTCCTTTCCGTGGAGCGGCGCGAATCGTGCGGCGGGTGCGAGGGGTCGCGCAGCCGAGCAAACATTGTCACACTTCGGTGGCAGCACAGCAATCCGCCGACGCCAGGCTCTTGGCAGCCCATCCGAGATTAGGTTCGAATACCCACCGACTCCGCTGGTTTCGGGCGGTCTGGCAGGGCACAGCCACGATTATCTGCTTCTAACCTTCAAATCGTGGTCGGGTGCCAGCCGCCTGTATTGGCGTGGTGTTTCCGCTGTGGGGCGCATCTTCGCGGCGCCGTGTGACGCGCCGTTTCATCGGATTGATGGGGCATGGGATCCGATGACCGCAGATCGCCAGCCAGGATGGCCCGCACGTCCAGAATGCTGCTGTCTGGCGCCGACGCGGGGGCCTCACTGCTGACCGCGATGAAGGCCGGGGGGCGTGATGGACCCGGGTGGCCTACCCCCGGTCCGGCTCCCAGATGCGAATGGTCTGGTCGGAACTGCATGAGACCACATGTTTACCGTCTGGGGCGTAGGCTACAGCGTTGATATTGCCGGAGTGGCCGGTCAGCGTGCCGCGTTGTCGGTGGGCGGCGACATCCCACACCTTGAGCGTCTTGTCCTCGCTGCCCGACACCAGGGTCTTGCCGTCGGGCGCGAAGGCCACACCGCGGATGGTATCACCGTGACCCTTCAAGGTCGCGATGGATCGCTCAGAGGCCAAGTCCCACAATAAGAGGGTCTTGTCGGAGCCGCCCGAGGCCAACATCTTGCCGTCTGGCGAAAAGGCCAGGCAACGCACACTGCCCGAATGACCCGAGAATGTGCCGAGTTCCGATCCGCTGTGCGCATCCCACAGCTTGACGGTCTTGTCGGAGCCGGCGGTGGCCAGGATCTTGCCGTCGGGCGAGAACGCGAGTGTCCGGACCGTAGCGGTGTGACCGTCCAGGACGGCCTGCTGGTCGCCCGTCTGGGGGTCCCATAAACGAACCGACTTGTCGGCGCTGGCCGAGGCCAGCGTCTTGCCATCGGGTGAAAAAGCCACCGCGTACACCGCGGCCTTGTGGCCAGCTAGCATCCGAAGTTCCTTGGCGGCGGCCACGTCCCACAGCCGAATGGTCTCGTCATAGCTGGACGATGCCAGGGTGCTGCCATCCGGGGCAAAGGCCACGCAGCGGACCCGCCGTTTGTGACCCTTGAGCGTCGCCTTCAGCTGGCCCGACTGGGCATCCCACAGCCGGATGGCGTGATCTTCGCCGCCGGACGCAACGGTCTTGCCGTCAGGCGAATAGGTCACGGTCCACACCCGGTCAGTGTGTCCGCGCAAGGTCACTTCGGAATCCACGGCGGGCGTGCCGGTCAGAATGGACTTCTTGCAGCCGGCCGGCAGCAGCGCGCCGGCCGAAAGCAGGCAACATAACAGGGGTCGAGCGTTCATCGGTTGCTCCTTGGGTTGCTGACGCGCGATCTCCGCCAGGCGGCGGTCGGAAGCCCAAGCCACCACGGGTCGGGTCGGGCTTCCGGGTCTTCCGAATACCGTCGGAGAACCAGGACCGTGGCTTGACCGGATACCGCGAAACCACCGCCGGTGACCTGTAGCAGGAGTGGTCGGGCGGGGGGGGCTCGCCTTCGCAGGCCGAAACCGGCCCTGGCGAGCCAATCTGCGATTCTACAAGGCTCAGGCATTGACGCAAGTGGTCCCCCCGGCGCTTCGCCGCAGAATCGAAGCCCCGGGCAATCCCAGTCCCAAGGCCCCAAACCGCAATCGCGCTGCACCCGGCAGGTTGGGGTCATGGTAACCACGGGCCCAGCGTCCCCGTGGTGGTGGGGGGCGCGAACACCAGGGGCGGTCGGTCGGCAGACCCAGCGGGTGCGGGCTGGGGCTCGGGGTGGGTCCCAGTACGAGGGCGTGGCGCCCACCAGCGCATTTCAGATCAATTGGTACCATGAAATATACCAAATGAAGATACCATTTCATCAAAACGGTATCTTCATTTTGACCATCTGGTACCATCGTTTTAGTATTCTGGTATCTTGATTTGGATCATTTGGTACCACCATTTTTTCTGAAACCGGGCGTCCATGGGGCTGCGGCCGCGGGGATGGGATGATGACCTTGCGTCTGGGGCCGGCGGCGGGGGACGGTGGCGGACTGTCGCACAGCCGCTCGACTGCTGCCCAGCAAGGGTCCGGATCGCGTCTAGGGGCAAGGCCCCCAGGCACCCAGCAGCAAAGCCAGGTCGGCGGCGTTGACCAGTCCGTCGGCATTCAGGTCGGCGATATTGCCGGGGTTTGGGCCCCAGGCCCCCAGCATCAAGGCCAGATCGGCGGCATTGGTGGTGCCGTCGCCATTCAGGTCGGTGGGGCAGGGCAGCACCCCCAGGTCGCCGGCGCTGCTGAGATTCTGCACGTAGACATCGCCACTATCGGCTCGGGTATCGACCCAGGCGAGCAGGATGGACTCCGCGGGGCCGGCGGTGACCTCAAGGCGGCTTTTTCCCGAGGCGCTGGAGGCCGCAAGAATGGTCGGGTGGTCCCACACGAAGGTCGCGTCACCATCCAGGCGGGCGGCCTTGACCCGCTGGTTGCCGGCGGCCAGAGTCTCGACCCACAGCACCACGGCTCCGTCACCGATTTGAACCGTGCGCACCTGGGACTCCTCGATCGGCCCCACCGGCACGACCACGACCCCGCTGTCGCCCCACTGCCGCAGGCCGGCGGCTGAGAACTTCTGGCCGTAAACCCCGTGCTGGCTCTGCATGGAGTTCAGCTCGACCCAGAACAGGAACAGCTCCTGGTCGACGGCGCGATAGGATGCCGAGGGGGAGACCCGCAACTGGGTGGCCAGCGTCGAAGCCGGGACCCCGTTCGACGGGAAGACCTCGTTGCCGGCGGCATCCAATCGCTGGACATAACATTGCAACGGTGAAACGCCGTACCAACCGAATACCGCTCCGCCGGCACCGTCCGGCAGAAATGGCGGGAAATTGCCGAACTGCAATGAACCACTGTCGAACACCACGGCCGCGGACGGCCAATCGAGGGCGCCGTCGGGGGACAGTTTGCGGGCGTGCAGATGCTTGGGGCTGGAGAAGTTCGCCGTCTGGATCCACGAGGCGATGACACTGCCGCCGTCGGCCCGATTCAAGTCGCTGAGTAGGATGTCGTCGCCGGGGTCGCTGACGATCAGCGGGCCGGGCCACTGCGGGGCACCCGCGGGGTCCAGTTTCTGGAAGCGGGCCTGATTGTCGCGAGTCCAGCCGACCACGATAGATCCGTCGCTGGTCGGCGTGATTCGCGGGGCGGCCTTGAAGGCATTGTCGGCGGTGAGCTGGACGCCGGTGGGGCCCCAGACCGCCACGCCGCCGGGGCTGATCCGGGTCGCCGTGATCTGCACGTCGGCGAAGCGGTCGTCGCGGAAGGTCAGCAGGGCGTAATCGTCGGCATCGACCCTCAGGTCGTAGTTCTGTGTCGACGAGAAACCGCGGTCGGCGATCAGGATGCCGTTGTGGGTCCATTGTTCGATGCCGGCGGCGTCCAGCCGCTGCAGGAAGACGTCGTAACCGCCGTTGGCGTTATCGAACCAGCTCACGTAGCAGCCGCCGTCCGAGGTGGGCTGGATCTTCGGTTGGGTTTGTTCGCCCGGGCGATCGGCGATCGCCAGATTTTCGCCGGGGTCGGCAGACCACTGCCCGAAGGCAGCGGCCGTCGCCGCCGACAGCACGACCAGCACGAGATGGATATTTGCGAGTTTCATGGCAGGTTCTCCAACAGGAACCGGCAGGGGCCCATCCATGGTAGGGGAGCCGGAAGCCATTTGCCAGACGTTGCCCGAGCTGCGCCCTCCCCCGCGGTGAAAGGCATATTCCCCCGGTGTAAACCCCGCTGGTTGGTGTGGTTGCAGTCAGCCGGTACAATCTCGGGACGACTGCCTCGGTTTTGCAAGGAGTTGATCATGCGGTTACTGGGCCGTTGCGGGAATCTGGCAAGCCACTGCCTGTGGCTGGGATGGGTCGTGGTGGGTGCGGCCGGCTGCTTGTCGCACACCGATACCCGTGTGACCCAATACGATATCTATGCCCACCTGGTGCCTGAAGAACATCACCTGATCGGCCGGGTCACTCTCCACTTGCAGAGAATCCGGCAATCATCCTTGTCCGGCACGCTGGCGTTCGACTTCACGCTGAACCGGGCCCTGACCGTCAAGAGCCTCCACAGCCCTGAAGCCACGGTGGTGGAGCACACCACCCGACCGCTGGAGCCGGAATTAACGGGGCAGGCGCCGAAGCAGAGTCTGCACCACGTGGTCCTTGATGGGGCGCCCGAAACGTTGTCGCTGGTGGTTGAGTATTTCGGCACCCTGGTCCAGGATGTGAGCGCCGGAGAGCAACCCGGCCAGATCCACAACTTTACAATGGCCGCGCACATCGGCGAGGACGGTGTCTACCTGGAACCGTCCGGCGGGTGGTATCCAATGCCGCGGCGACCGGCCGATGAGCCTCCGCCGCTGGCCGACTATCGCGTGACCGCCGCCAAGCTGTCCGACATCGTCCTGGCGGTCAGCGCCACGTTGGACGTCTCGGCCGTGTCGGAATCGGATGAGCTGACCTGGAACACGCCACGGCCGACCGACGGCGTGGTGCTGGTCGGTGGGAAACATCGCGTCAAAGTCAGCCACTCCGGCCCGATCCGGTTGGCATTGCATCACGCGGCCGGGGCCGACCCGGAAGCCCAGAGCGCCAGGAATCAAAACGCCGACCTGTTTCTGGCCGCCGCGGCCGATTATCTCAAACGCTACCAGCCGCTGATCGGTCCGTACCCCTTCGAGCAGTTCACCATCGTGGAGAACTTCTTCAGCTCCGGGTTTGCCTTCCCGCAGATGACGCTGTTGTCCAGCGCGTTGCTGGACATGGGCCCCAAGGCACTGAAGCACGGCTACCTCGACCACGAGCTACTGCACAACTGGTGGGGCAACGGCGTCTACGTCGACCCGACCGACGGCAACTGGTGCGAAGCCCTGGCCAGTTACGGGGCCAATTACTATGGGTACATCCTCGATGACGAGCCCGAGGGCGCCCGCCAGCAGCGCCGCGATTGCTGCAATTCCCTCAGCCGGATCAAGCCGGAAGACGACAAACCGCTGGGTACCTTTGGACGACCCCAGGGCGCCGGCCGCGGCATCGGCTACAGCAAAGGCACCATGGTCTTCCACATGCTCGCCCGCAAGATCGGGCAGGAGCGCTTCTGGGCGGCACTCCGCGAGCTGACCGCCGAGCACCTGGGCCGATACGCCAATTGGAAGACCTTGCAGACGCTCTTCGAGAAGCACGGCGGACAGGATCTCGAGCGGTTCTTCAGCCAGTGGGTTCGCGGATCAGGGGCGCCCGCCCTGCACCTGGAGCGGGCCCGGTGGAACGTCGACACCCGCATCCTGGAAGTCGATGTCAGCCAGCAGGAGCCGCCGTTTGACCTCGATTTGCCCTTGCGCCTGGAGTATGGCAGCCAAACGCTCGACCAGAGGGTCCGTATCGACCAAACCATGAATCGCTTGCGGCTGCCGCTGGAGCAGGCCCCGCAGGCGGTGCTTCTCGACCCCGATTATGAAGTGTTCCGCAAGCTGCAGCCGTCCGAAGTGATGCCGACCGCGGCCATCACCAGCGCCGCCGGCGGGGACCTGGTGGTCCTGGTGCCGTCGGGTGAGTTGGCCGAAGGGTATCGCCGGGTGATCGGCCGCTTCGGCGGTGCCGATACCACGCCGCGGGAACTGGTGGCCGGTGAGTTGGAGGCCTCGCAGCTTGTCGGCCGCTCATTGCTGGTCCTGGGCGCGGCGGCCATGGATCCGGCGGTGCAGGCCCTGCTGGAGCGTACGCGCTGCCCGGTCACGTGGCAGGACCAGGCGTTCGCGGTCGATGGCCAGGTCTTCGATGAGCCCGGAAACGCTGTGGTCTGCACCGACCATCACCCCGACCAGCCCGGCGCCGGCATCACGTGGTACTACGGCAACAGCGACACCGCGCTGGGCCGTTCCGACTTGTTGCTGTTCTACGGCAACAGCCTGCTGGTGTTCGCCACCGAACGCCGCCCGGGCGCCGGTGAGGCGGAGTATTCCTCGGAGGTGATCCTGCGCAAGGATTTCGAGTCGGTGGAACGCCTGGAAGTCACCCAATCCGAGTCCCGCGGGTAAGGGTGCCACCCAGCAATGGGTCAGGAATTGTGGTTGTAGTCGGGGTTCTGGCCCCAGTGCAGCTTGGTGACCAGCGTGTGCCAGTGGGGATAGCAAGGGTTCTGCACGAGCTTGAAGTCGTGTTCATGGCGCTGCACGCGGACCACATCGCCTTCGCCCAGCCGCCCGCGCAAGTGGCCGTCGATCACCAGGGAGGTGCCGGCGTTGACCCGCAGCATGCGAACCTCGATGGTCGCGTCGCCGCCGACGACAATCGGGCGCAGGGCCAGTGAATGCGGGGCCACCGGTGAGATCACGATGGCCTGGACCCGTGGCAACAGGATCGGACCGCCGACCGACATGTTGTAGGCCGTGGAACCGGTCGGGGTGCTCAGAATCAGGCCGTCGCCATGAATGCCGGCGATTCGTTCACCGTTGATGTAACATTCCATTTCCAACATGCGAAACGGTTCGCCGGCGATCATGCAGGCATCATTGACTGCCAGGGCGGTGTCCTGGAGGTGGTGCACCCGCAGGATCATCCGCTCGGCGATCAGCTCGGGCCGGGCGACCACTTCGCCAAAGTGCTCCAGCAGTTCATCCACCGAGAACTCGGCCAGGAAGCCCAGTTTGCCGAGGTTTACGCCGATGATCGGCACCGGGCGCCGGCCCAGGGCCCGGGCGGCCGACAGTATGGTGCCGTCGCCACCGAGGACGATGACAAAGTGCGGCAGCGGGTCCGGCAGGCCTTCGTGGTCCAGCTCGTTCACCGAACCCACGATGTGGGCCCGATCGCGCAAGGCCTCGATGATCCGGCGGCACGACCGCTCGGCCTGGGGCTTGTCCGCATTGGTCAGGATCAGGACATCAGGCTTCATGAGCGCACGACGGGTGCTGAGGAAACAGGTGCGCCACATTCGCTGCACGCGAATGCAGTGCAGGTCGCAATTGGGCAAGCGCGGCGGCGATCCCGGCGGCATCGATCCCGACCTCTGAAAGTTGTTCGGCGCGCGAGCCCTGCTCGACGAAGTGATCCTGCGGCAGCCCCAAGCGCACGATGGATTCGCAGGGCAGACCCAGCTCCTGGGCGTTTTCCAGGACCGCCGATCCGAACCCACCGTAGCGGCTGTGATCCTCGACGGTCAGCACCGGATGGCCGGGAGTCAGCACTTCGCGGAGCATGTTGCGGTCAATCGGCTTGGCAAACCGGGCGTTCAGCACTCGGACCTCGGTGCCCTGGGCGGCCAGTAGATCAGCAGCCTGCAGGGCTGCAGCCACCGTGCTGCCATAGGCCAGGATGGCGGCATCTCCGCCAGCGCGCAACTCCCGGGCGACGCCGGTCACAAACGGCGGGGCGCTGCCGTAGCCGGGCTCCGGCACATTGTCGCGCGGATAGCGAATGGCGCAGGGTTTGCCAAGATCAAGGGCATAGTCCAGGGCGGCCCCCAACTCGGCCTGATCGGCCGGCGCCAGCAGCACCATCTCGGGCAGGGCCCGCAGGTAGGCAATGTCCATGAAGCCGTGGTGGACGGCGCCATCGCCGCCGACCAGACCGGCGCGGTCGATGCAGAAGATCACCGGCAGCCCTTGGAGCACGACCTCCTGAAAGATCTGATCCAGGGCCCGCTGCAGGAAGGTCGAATAGATGGCGCACACCGGGCGCAGCCCGCCCTTGGCCATCCCCGCGGCGATATCCACCGCACAACTCTCGGCGATCCCGACGTCGAGCACCTGTTCGGGCAACACTTCCTTCATGCGGTTCAGACCGGTGCCGTCCAACATGCCGGCGGTCAGCGCCTGGATCCGGCGATCCTGGCGGGCCCGGGTGGTCAACTCGTCGGCGAACGCGGATGTCCAGCTTCGGCCGGCACCTTTGATGATCTCGGCCTTGCCGTCTTGAATGGTGAACGGCCTGGGGCTGTGAAACTTGCCCGGTTCGGCACACGCCCACTCGGCGCCCTTGCCCTTCTCGGTGTGGACGTGCAGCAGCACCGGATGGTCGACATCCTTGAGCAGGTGCAGCAACTCGATCAGGTGGGTCAGGTCGTGCCCGTCGGTCGGGCCGACGTAGACAAAGCCCAACTGCTCGAAAATCTGGTGGGGCGAGACCGTCGCCTTGATGCCCTCCTTGAGGTGGGCCAGGGCATTGAACACCGGCTTTCCCAGGACCGGCAGGCGCGGCAGAATCTTCTTGGCCTGTTCCTTGACCTCTTCATACAGACTGCTGACCCGGAACTTGGCCAGGTGGGCGGCCATGCTGCCTGCGGTGGGCGAGATCCCCCAGCTATTGTCATTGAGCACCACCAGGAGCTGGCGCCGCAGCAGGCCGGCCTGGTTCAAGCCTTCGAAGGCCAGGCCGTTGACGATACTGGCATCGCCGATCAAGGCCACGACCCGGGTCTCACGCCCCAGCATCTGGTCGGCTCGGGCCAGGCCGGTGGCGGTGGCGATCGACGTTCCCGCGTGGCCGACGTTGAACAGATCGTACGGACTTTCGAACCGCGAAGGAAACCCACTAATCCCGCCGCTCTTGCGCAGGCGGTCGAACTTGCGGTTGCGGCCGGTGAGCAGTTTGTGCGGATAGCACTGGTGGCCGACGTCCCACAGCAGGCGATCGTGCTTGAAGTCAAAGACATAGTGCAGGGCGATGGTCACCTCGGTCACGCCGAGGTTGCTGGCCAGGTGCCCACCGCTGCGGCCGACGACCTCGATGATCCGCTCCCGAATGTCGGCGGCCAGTTGGGGAAGTTGATCCAGCGCTAGCGCCTTGAGGTCGTGCGGATCGCCGATTCGGTCTAACAACTCGTGGGCCATGGGCGCTGCCTTATTGGGCTACCAGGTTCGCTCGATGACGAACCGTGCCACCTGCCGCAGCACGTCCGCCTTTGAACCGTAGGCCGCTAGTGACTGTACGGCAAGGGTCATCTCGTGTTCGCCCCGCCGCCGACTTTCCGTCACGCCGATCGCGGCGGGATACGACTGTTTTCCGGCGGCCTGGTCGCGACCGGTGTGTTTGCCCACGGCGGCGCTGCCGGCGGTGGCATCCAGGAGGTCATCGGCGATTTGAAAGGCCAGACCCAGGTGCAGTCCGTAGTTGCCGAGATCCTCGAGCACCGCGGGGTCGGCCTCGGCGGCCAGGGCCCCGACGCGACAACAGGCTTCGATCAGGCGGGCGGTTTTCTGGCGGTGGATGACCCGGGTCAAGGATTCATCGGCCGGCTGCTGTTCGCTGAGGATGTCCCGGACCTGCCCGCCAATAACCCCGCTCCAACCAATCGCATCGACGAATTCGCGCACAATCTTGAGGGCGGTTGGCGGCTCGCCGCCAGCGCCGGCCGCCAGTTCCAACCCGGCGGCCAGCAACGCATCACCGGCCAGAATCGCCAACGCCTCGCCGAAGACGGTGTGATTGCTCGGCCGCCCGCGACGGGTGTCGGCATCATCCATGGCCGGCAGATCATCGTGGATCAAGGTGAACACATGGAGGCACTCGGCCGCCAAGCAGAGGTCGGTGACCTGCCCGGCAGGGCCGCCGCCGGCCAGCCGGTAGCAGCAGTCCACCAGGTACGGTCGCAAGCGCTTGCCGGGGGCGCGCAGCGAATGGGCCACCGATTCCATCAATTGAGGCGGCACATCGCGCCGGGTGTTGAGGTAGCGCTCGATGCACGAATCGAAACCCGTGGCCCAGTCCTGCATGGCCCGGGCTGGCGTCAGGTTGGCGGTTCCGGCTGGGGTCATGAGGCGGGGTCCTGGGTCAAGCGCCGTTCTCCGTGGAGGTGTGCTGCGGGCGGACCTGCAACTGACCGTCCAGGCCCTCCTGCAGTTGCTGGACCTTCAACTCCGCTTGCGCCAGTCGCTCGCGGCAACCGGCCAGCAGCTTCATGCCCTGCTCGTACCGCTGGATGGATTGCTCCAGACCGACCTTGCCTTCCTCGATCTCGCGGACGATGGCCTCGAGCTGTTCCAGGGCTTGTTCAAAGGTCTGTTCACTGCCGCTCATCGATCGATGTACTCCAACAAATTCTGGCGGGCGTCGGCGGTGCTGCCGAAGGAGCCATCCGCGGTCTGGGTGGTCAACCGATCACCCGGTTGGACGTCAGCAGCCCGCGTGACCATTTTACCGTTTTTGGACAGCCTCGTCACACAATAGCCGCGGGCCAGCGTCCGACCGTGATCCACGGCCCGCAGGCGGCCCGCCACACCCTCGAGCAGTGCCTGGTGGCGGTGCAGGGTCGCGGTCATCTGAAAAGCCATCCGGCCGGCCAGGGTCTCCAGGGCGTGACGGTGGACCTCGATGGCCGGCCGCGGCCGAGCCGCAGCCAGCCGTTCCTGCAGGCGATCCAACGAGCGCTCCAGCACCCGGCTGCGGCCGCCGATCGCCTTTTCGGCGCTCAGCCGGAGCAGCGCCAGCCGGCCGCCCGCGCGGGCAAACAGAACCCGCGGCTCGACGGTAGCCAGCGTGATCCAGGCCTCACTCAACCGCTGGCGGGTTGCCACCAGCCGTCGGCCCAGCCCATGGTCCAGCCGGGCCTGAAGATGATCGAGCAGTTGGGCCCGCTGGTTGACCAGGCGGGCCGGCTGCCGCAAAGACTCGCGCCGGGCCAGGTCATCGAGGCGACCCGCCAGGCGCTCGAGCGACCGCCGCATGCCGCCGCGCAGGCGGAGCCGCAGATCATCGAGTTCCGACAGCACGGCACTTCGCAGTGGGACGGTCAGTTCGACGGCCGCCGTGGGGGTCGGGGCCCGCAAGTCCGCCACCAGGTCGCTGATGGTGATGTCGATCTCGTGTCCGACGGCGCTGACCACCGGAATAACACTGCGGCTGATGGCCCTGGCCAGCACCTCCTCGTTAAAGGCCCAGAGGTCCTCCAGCGAGCCGCCGCCGCGGCCGACGATGATGACATCGATCCTGAGTGCGGCGCGCTGCTGGTTGAGCCGATCGAGCATTGCCGCGATGCTCCTGGCGGCGTCCGGCCCTTGAACCGGAACCGGGACCACACTCACCGTGGTGCAGGGATAGCGGCGCCTGAGGGTCTGGAGCATGTCGCGTACCGCGGCGCCGGTGGGGCTGGTCAGCAGCGCCAGGTGCCCGGGGTGCGGCGGCAGCGGCTTCTTACGGGCGTCGTCGAACAATCCTTCCTGCTGGAGCCGTTCGAACAGCCGCCGGAACTCGCCTTCCAGGATCCCGGTGCCGCGCGGTTCCAACTGGCGGACGTACAGTTGGTAGCGGCCGGTGCGCTCGAAGACGTCGATCTCGCCGCCGGCCAGCACCTCCTGGCCGTCGGTCGGGTGCAACGCCAGCCGGGCGGCATCGCTGCGCCACATGACGCAGCTCAGTTCGCTGGCGGCGTCCTTGAGCGTGAAGTACAGATGACCGCTGCTGTGGGCCTTGAAGTTGCTGATTTCGCCGAGCACCCGCACCCGGCCGCGAAATGCGGATTGGAGGGCGGCCCGCACTCCGGCAGTCACCTGGGACACGGTGACGTACGCCGGTGCCGCCGCAGGCGCATCGCCGGGTGGAAACAGCGGGATGTTCTCGGGTTCGGCCATCAGGTGTCTTTGGGGGGTGCGGCTCAGTCGGGCGATTCGGGACGCAGCGCACATTCCACGCGAATCCGCTTGATGTCCTCGGCCCGGCCGGTGGCCGGGTCGACGTGCACCAGGATCCCGCACAACGAGGGATCCGTGTCCGCGACGTCGAACGGGCTGGGAATCCCGGTGCGCATGGTCTCGACCACGCGATCGCGGCGGCGGCCGAGCACCGAGTCGTACGGCCCGGTCATGCCCAGGTCCGTGATGTAGGCGGTGCCTTGGGGCAGGATCCGCTCGTCAGCGGTGGGAATATGCGTGTGGGTGCCGAACACGCAACTGACCCGCCCGTCCAGAAACCAGCCCAGGGCCACTTTCTCGCTGGTGGCCTCGGCGTGGACATCGACCACAATGATCTTGACATCCGACGGCACCACCCGCAGCACGCCGTCCAGGGCGGTGAAGGGCGAGTCACAACTCAGGTTGATGAACTTCTGGCCCAGGACCGACAGCACCGCCACCTTGTGCCCCGACCGTGTCTCGCACACGGCGAAGTATTTTCCCGGGGCGGCCTCCGGCAGGTTGATGGGTTTGACGATGTTGCCGGCTCGTTCGAGGGTGGTGAAGAGGTCGCGCCGCTTGTAAATGTGGTCACCCAGGGTCATCAGGTGGACCCCGTAGTTGACGAACTTCTGGTAGAGCATGGCGGTCAGTCCCGACCCGCCGGCGGCATTCTCGACGTTGGCGATCACGCAATCGATGTGATGTTCGGCAACCAGTCCGGCGAGGCACTGCGACACCGCGTAGCGGCCGGGACGCCCGACCACGTCGCCGAGACATAACAGGGTGACGGACACAAGGCACTTACTTTCTAGCGGGCATACTCCACGGCCCGCACTTCGCGGAGTAAGGTGACTTTGATTTCACCGGGATAGGTCATATTCTGCTCGATTTCGCGGGCGATATCCCGGGCCACCTTGACCGCCGCTCCGTCGTTGATTCGGTTGGCATCGACGATGACCCGGACTTCGCGGCCGGCCTGGATGGCGTACGCCTGCTTGACCCCCGGAAACGCGGCGGCCAGCCCTTCGAGTTGCTCGAGCCGCTTGATGTAGTGTTCCAGGGATTCACGCCGCCCACCGGGCCGTGAGGCACTGATGGCGTCGGCGGCGGTCACCAGCGGGGTGTACGGGCTGGTCGCCGGAATGTCACCGTGGTGGCCGGCGATGGCGTTGAGCACCTCGCTGCGCTCGTTGAACCGCTTGCAGATGTCGGCACCGATTTGCGGGTGGCCGCCCTCGACCTCGTGGTCGACGGCCTTGCCGATGTCATGGAGCAAGCCGCAGCGGCGGGCCAGCGCTCCGTCGAGACCCAACTCGTCGGCCATGATCTGGCAGAGGTAGGCGACCTCGATGCTGTGATCCAGGACGTTCTGCCCGTAACTGGTGCGGTAGTGCAGCCGGCCCAGCAGATCGGTCTGCTTGCGATGCAGCTTGCCGACGTTGGCCTCCATGCCCGCCTTGTTGCCGTATTCCAGAATCTGCTTCTCGACCTGCTTGCGGATGTCTTCGACCACCTCTTCGATGCGCGTGGGATGGATTCGGCCGTCCTGGATCAGGTTTTCCAAGGCCAGCCGGGCGATTTCGTTGCGCACCGGATCGAAACAGGACACCACCACCACGCCGGGGGTGTCATCCACAATGACGTCGACCCCGGTGGCCTTCTCGAAGGCCCGGATGTTACGGCCTTCGCGGCCGATGACCCGGCCCTTCATCTCATCCGATGGAATGGCCACCGTCCGCACCGTGCTGCTGGAAGTATGCGGGGCCGCATAGCGCTGGATCGCGGTGATGATAATCTCCCGGGCCTTGTCCTCGGCGTTCTCGCGGGCCTCGTTGACCATCTTCTCGATGAGCTGGCCGCACTCTTGCTGCATCTCATCCTCGAGCCGGCCCAGGAGCGTGCTCTTGGCCGATTCCAGATCCAAGCCGGAGATGCGCAGCAACTCCAGGCGCTGCTGGTCGTGCAGTTGGTTGACGTCCTGTTCCTTGGCTTTCAGCGCCACGTCACGCTCATCCAAGCGGCGCTCGTCCACGTCGATCTTCTTTTCCTTGGAATGCAAAGTATCCAGCTTCGCTTCAAGGTTGTCCTCGCGCTTGGCCAACCGCTTTTCGTTTTCACGGAGTTCCGCACGGGTCTCGGCGGTCTCGACCTTGAACTGCTCCTGCACCTTGATCAGCTCTTCTTTGGCTTCGACCTGGCCGTCATGGACAATCTGCTTGGCCTGTTGCCGGGCTTGTTCCACGACATCTTCGGCTTCGCGCCGGCGGACTGCCGCGGTGTGGCGATGCCACAGCAGGACGGCCACGGCGCCGACAGCCAGGCCACCGGCGCCGTAGAGCAGGGGCACAACACTCGATTGGGAGAGGATGTACATAATCATGGCGGTGACTTCATCGGGCACCGCCGTACAACCGGGGCGCGGTCGGCGCCGCAAAACGTTGGGATTGATTGAAAGAACGCCGAGCGGGGATTCGTCTTCGGACTGGGAAAGGCCGAAAGGCTGGTATTTAGGAAGCGCTAAGCGTGCTGATGCCTGGGGGCCAAGCTGTTTGAGCGAGCCGGTCTGAAATGCCGGCCCGCGCAGAAAACGTCGCCTCTCCCGTGAACAGATCTCGCAACAGTGGGGAACCCAGCCATTTGTCAAGCGTCTCGCTTAGAAAACTCCAAACCGTGTGGCTTACGGTTCAGTGGATTATACCAGTCGGCCCGACCCCAGGATCGACGGCCTCGCTAACCGATTTCTCCTTTTCATCGGACCCTGGTGCCCGCCGCGGCGAGGAGCTGCTGAAAATGAGCGCCCTGATCACCAGGCATTTATGTAAATCGCGCCTTGCGGACGCGGCAATGACTTATAGTATAGAATTGTGGTTTTTGCTGTCAAGCCCAAATAGTTGGTGCGGTTTTCACGAAACTCGCTTTATGACAAGGGGTTAGCGGTTGCAATTAAGCTATCCGGGCCAGCGCGTTCTGGCACCTAACTCTTTACGAATCAGGGGATTGTATGCCAACTGAACCCACGGTAGGCGCGCCGATGTCTGGTATGTCATCTGCCGGTGAGACGACTCTGCAGGGGGTCGGGTTCGCTCGGCTGGTGGCGGTATGCCTGCTGGCGACCGCCTCGGCGTGGGCTGATCCGCCGGCCACGCGGATCGAGGTCGTTGCGGACCGCTCGGCGGTGGTGCCGGGGGGAACCCTTGAGGTCGCCTTTCAATTCCACATCCCGGACCACTGGCACATCTATTGGCAGAACAGCGGTGACAGCGGCATGCCGCCCAAGGTGGTCTGGAAGCTGCCCCCGGGGTTCAGCACCGGCCCGCTGCGCCACCCGCCGCCGCAGCGACACGTCGACCCCCGGGGTGACCTGGTGACCTTCATCCACGAGGGCACTCCGGTGCTGATCGCGACGGTGACCGCGCCGGGCGACCTGCAACCCGGGACCTCGGTGGATCTCCACGGGGAGCTGCGCGGACTGGTGTGTCGCGAACGCTGCATCCCGTTGAGCCGGCCCTTCAGCCTGACGCTGCCGGTGGCTGCCGCCGACCTTGGTCCCGGCAAACAGGCCGAGCTGTTTGCCTCGGCCCATGCCGCCTTGCCGAAGCCGGCGGAGCAAGCGGAGTATCTCAGGATCACGCCCTCGGTCAGCAGCCGGCCGATCGGTCCCAAGTCGAAGTTCACCTTGACCGTCGCCCTGGAGGTGCAGCCCGGGTACCACATTCAGTCCCACACGCCGCTGAGTCCGGACTTGATTGCCACCGACGTGTTCCTGGAGGCCACCGAGGGGATCTTCTTTGAGCGCGGTCGCTTTCCGGCGCACACCGTCCGCACCGTTCGCAAGATGAAGGTGGCGGAGTACGCCGGGACGGTCGAGGTCACATTCGAGGGCGAGGCCGACAACACCTTGCCGCCGGGTCCGTTGACGTTCGGCGGCGTGGTCACCTATCAGGCCTGCGATGCACTGGGGCGCTGTTTTGCACCGCAGCATGTCACCTGGTCCATGGACGTGCCTACCACCGCGTCGCCAGGGCCGCCGCCCGCCGGCGCGGCGCCGCCGAATGCCCCGGCAGTGCCGGCGGCTCCAGCTCCGGCTGTCGGTCCGCAGGGCTCGCTGCTGTGGTATCTCTTCGCGGCGGTGGTCGGTGGGTTGATCCTGAATGTCATGCCCTGCGTGCTGCCGGTGGTCTCGATCAAGGTCCTGAGCTTCGTGCAGCAGGCTGGCGAGGAGCGCCGCCGGGTGTTGCACCTCGGTTTGGCTTTCTGTGGCGGGATCATGGTGTCCTTCGGCGTGCTGGCCGGCGTGGTCATCGTGTTGCAGCAGGCGGGCCAATCGGTGGGGTGGGGCTTCCAACTCAGCAACCCGGTGGTGGTCGTGGTCATGACCAGCATCATCTTCGTCTTCGGGTTGAGTTTGTTCGGGGTCTTTGAGTTTAACCTGCCCGGTCGGGCCAGCGCCCGGCTGGGCGCCCAGGAAGCCCGCGAAGGGCTGGAAGGTTCCTTCATGAAGGGTGTGCTGGCCACGGTGCTGGCCACGCCGTGCACCGCCCCGTTCCTGGGTTCGGCGGTCGGGTACGCCCTGCAACAGCCCCCGCACATCATTATGCTGATGATGCTGGCCGTCGGCGCGGGGATGGCCCTGCCGTATCTGCTGCTCACCGCTCAACCGGCGTGGATGCGTTTTCTGCCGCGCCCGGGACCGTGGATGGAGCACTTCAAGCAGTTCATGGGGTTCGTCCTGATGGGCACCGTGGTCTGGCTGCTGCGAATCCTCGCGGACCTGATGGATGCCTCCGGTCTGGTTTGGACCCTCGCGTTTCTGTGTTTCCTGGCGCTGGCCTGCTGGCTGATCGGCATGGTCGGTCCGACGATGTCGCCGTCGCGACAGGTATTGCAGTGGGGCGGAGCCATGGCGGTGATCGCCGCCGGCGCGGTGCTGTCGTTCAGCGCCCCGAGCGCCGCCGGCGTCGTGCCCTGGGAGCCCTGGCAGCGGAACATCGGGCCGCAATTGGCGAGCGAGGGCTACACCGTGTACCTGGATTACACGGCCACCTGGTGCGCCACCTGTCAGACCAACAAGAAATTCGTGCTGGAGCGCGGCGCGGTCCAGAAGCAGTTCCGTGAGCTGGGCGTGCGACCGATCAAGGCGGATTGGACCCGACAGCCACAGGACATGACCGACGAGTTGCTGCGTTTTGACCGCAAGGGGGTCCCGCTGAATCTGGTGTTTCCGGCGAACCGCCCCGCGGAGGTGATCGTGCTGCCGGAAATCCTGACCACCGATATCGTGCTGGACGCCCTCCGCCGGGCCGGCCCGTCGGCCCCCGATTCGCTGGCCCGCCGCTGAGGCCTCGCTTGCTGTCCCCTAGGGGTTGTGGTACACCAGATCCATCGTGAAATTGTCTCCCGAACAACTCGCGGCCCTCGGACCGGCCAAGGCCCTGGCGCTGGCCTGTTATGGCGAGGACATGGCTGCCTACCGATATCTGCAACTGTCCGAGAAGGCGGAACGATCGCAGGACCGCGCCGAATTTCGCGACATGGTCGCCGAAGAGCAGGACCACCGTGACGGCCTGCAGCAGTTGCTGGACGCCCACTACCCGGGATCGGAATTCGTGCTGACGCCCGACGAGAAACAGATGGTCGAGAGCGGTTCGCGTTCCCTGAAGATCACCGATCGCAACAGCTTCGAGGAGGCCGTGCGGCTGGTGATCGAGTCGGAGCGACTCACGGCCCAGTTCTACGCCCAGATGGCCTCATTCGTGGACGTCCCCGAAATCCGGGCGATGTTCCGGGACTTGGCCGACGAGGGCGTCAAACACCACCAGCGCCTGCGACAGATCGCCGCCGAGAACCACATCTCCTGCGATCCCTGACCGGGGTGCGGTCCGCGGGAACGGTGGTCCTGCCGTCTGAAATGCGCTATAGTACCACGAACCGGGAACCGCCACCGCCGCACGACATCCCGTGCACACATAGGGAGCCGGCCGAATGCCCGCCGTTACCAAAGCGCAGGTCATGGAGCAGTTGCGGACCGTTCACGATCCGGAGCTGCACAAAGACCTGGTCACGTTAAACATGATCAAGAACGTGGCCATCTGCGAAGGGCTGGTCAAGGTGCACGTCGAATTGACCACGCCCGCGTGCCCGCTGAAGGACACCATTCAAAAGGACGTCACCGCTGCCGTCACCCGCATCGAAGGCGTGCGGCAGGTCGAGTTGGAGTGGAGCGCCCAGGTTCGCGAGCACCGCCAGACCCAAGTCAAGCTGCCGGGCGTCAAGAACATCATCGCCGTCGGAGCCGGCAAGGGCGGCGTGGGCAAGAGCACCGCGGCGGTGTTGTTGGCCGTGGGGCTCAAGCGCGACGGGGCCAGAGTCGGCCTGATGGATGCCGATGTCTACGGCCCATCCATTCCGACCATGACCGGGGTCGCCGGGCGCAAGCCGGTGGTCCAGGACGACAAGATTCAGCCCATCGACCTGGACGGCCTCAAGATCATGAGCATCGGCTTCATGGTCGAGAAGGACAACCCCATCATCTGGCGCGGGCCGATGGTCCACGGGGTGGTCAAGCAGTTCTTGGAGCAAGTCTCCTGGGGCGAGATCGACTACCTGATCGTCGACTTGCCGCCGGGGACCGGCGATGTGCCGCTGACCCTGGCCCAGTCGATTCCCATGACCGGCGCCGTGGTGGTCTGCACGCCGCAGGATGTCGCCCTGCTGGATGCGGTTCGGGCGGTGCGGATGTACCAGAAGCTACAGGTTCCGTGCATCGGCATCATTGAGAACATGAGCTACTACCTGTGCCCGCACTGCGGCCACCGCGACGAGATCTTCTCCCACGGCGGCGCCGAGAAGGCCGCCGCGGACCTGAATGTACCGTTCCTGGGCGGCATTCCGCTGAACGTGCAGATTCGGATTCACTGCGATGCCGGCACGCCCGAAGCCCACTTCAGCGGCGGCGACCCCGAGGTCGCCGCGGCCATCCAGTCGGTGGTCCGTGCGATGGCCGGCCGCATCAGCGTCAAGAACATGTTGCAGGTCGCCCAACCCACATTGACCATAGAACGATGAGTGGGGTCTGCGAAACCATTGCCGACAAGAAACACCGGGCCGCCAAAGTAATCCGCCGGCTGCGCCGCCTGTATGGCGACGCCGATTGCGCCCTGGTCCACCGCAATGCCTGGCAACTGCTGATCTCCACCATCCTCTCCGCTCAATCCACCGATGAGAACGTCAATCGCGTGACCCGCACGCTGTATCGCAAGTACCGCAAGCCCGCCGATTTCCTGGCCGTCCCGCCCGAGGAACTGGAAGACGACATTCGCTCCAGCGGGTTCTATCGCCAGAAGACCAAGAGCATCCGCGGTACCTGCCGGCTGCTGCTCGACGACTTCGGCGGGGAAGTGCCTGACACCATGGAGCACCTGCTGCGGCTGCCTGGCGTGGCCCGCAAGACCGCCAATGTGGTGCTGGGCACCTGGTTCCATCAGAACGTCGGCGTGGTGGTGGATACCCACGTCGGCCGCCTGGCCGAGCGCCTGGGGCTGACCTGGAACGGTCGCAACAGCAAGGACGCCGTGCGCATCGAGCAGGACCTGATCGAGTTGGTGCCGCGCAAGGACTGGACCTTCCTCAGTCACGCCCTAATCCGGCACGGCCGCGAGGTCTGTTCGGCGCGCAAGCCGGACTGCGCCTCCTGCCAGCTTTCGGCCTGGTGCCCGTCAGCATTTGCGGTGGGTGCGGCCCGGTCCTCGCCGCGGTCGATAACCGGCGCTAAACCGAGACCATGACAGCACAGGTCCAGGCCATCCTGATGGACTTTTACGGCACCGTGGCCGACGGCGACCGCCACCAGGTGGAACGTACCTGCGGCCACCTGGTCCGCGACTTGGGCCTGCCGATCTCCGCCGCGGACTTCGCCCTGCGCTGGGGCCGCCGCTTCTTCGCCACCGTCGATGGCAGCAACCATGACCAGTTCCGCACGCTGCGCGAGTGCGAATACATCAGCCTGCGGGCAACCCTCGCGGAGTTCGAGGCCTCGTGCGACGTTGAGCCCTACGTCGAAGAGCTGGTGCGCTACTGGCAGTCTCCGCCGCTGCACGCCGAAGCCAAGACCGCGCTGAGCGACCTCACCGTGCCGGTGTGCTGTGTCTCGAATGCCGACGACGCCGACGTGAAGGCCGCCATCGTCGCCCATGGGCTGCACTTCGATGCCGTGGTCAGCTCGGAGTGGGCGCGCAGCTACAAACCCGATTCGGCGATCTTCGAGCGGGCCCTGGATCTGCTGGGCGTGGACCCGAAGCACTGCATGCACGTCGGCGACTCCCTGCACAGCGACGTCGGCGGTGCCCAGCGGTTGGGAATCCGCACCGTGTGGATCGAGCGCGACGGACGGATCAGCGACATCGGCAACGCCCGCCCAGATTTTAAGATCAAGTCCTTGTTGGAGTTGCGGAACATTCTGACGTAGCTCCTTGGATCTTGTATGGCCCATGTGTATATTTAACATAGTAGAAGTATATGGTTTCTGGGTTGGGGCCGAGCGTAGGCGCCCCTTGTGGCTGGGGAGGAGCTTCCGATGCATCGCAACGCAAAGATCATCGTGATGACATTGGTTACCGGACTTTGCATGGACGTCCCCGGGTTTGCGGAGGGTCCGCGGCGCGCCTCGCGTGGACCTGCGGTGCGCAGCGGCGGCGGATCCACCTGGAGGGGGATGAGCGGCCCACGGTCGCGCGGAGGGAGCCGTTCGGTGGGCGTCAGTCGTCCCTCGCGGGGATCACGCAACTCGGGAATCGCAGTGCGGCCCCGGGGTAGCTTTCAATCGGCGGGCCGCAGCGGCTCAATCGGTGTGCGGCGGGTGGACCGCGGTGCTCAACGCTCCGGCATCAGCGTGCGCCGTCCGGGTGCCTTCGGCGACCTGCGATCGGGACCGTCCCGGCGGGTGGCCCCACAGTTGGCAACCCCCTCGGCCGTTCGCCCCCGGCGGGAGGCCCAGCCGCAGCGGCGTTCGGCGCCGATCACCGTTCGCCGACCCGAAGTCCGGACTACGCCACAGGGTCTGGTGAGACGCAGTCCGGGCGCTGGCGCACCGATCGAAGTTCGGCGGCAGACTCCACCGCTGACTCGTCGGTCGATTGAGCCGTCCGGCGAGGTCAGATCCTTTCCGATCATGTCGAATCCGCGCAACCGGTCGACGGGTACGCCCAACGTGCGGAGCCTGGGAACGGCCAATAGGTCTGCGCGGCCCGCGGTCGGCGCTGGCCGCGGCTCCGGCACCGCCGAGATCCGACCCTTCGGCCGGCTGAGCGGAACTCGCTCGGGTCGACCCGCGACCGGCACGCTGTACGGCAACAGTGGTCGGCGCGGCCACGATCGTCCGCACGGTTTCAGCGGCGTGGATGTCGACATCAATCGCGGTCGTCACTCCGGGTATTACGTGCAGGAAGCGGGGCGCTTCTCGAGGGATCCACACCGCAAGCATGGTCGCCATCATGGTTACGACAACGATAGCTGGGGATTCGGCGTGCACGTGGGTGGCCTGGGCTTCGGCTATCGCCAGAACGACTACGGCTGTGATTATTACGGCTATCGCGGCGGCGGCTACGGCTGGGCGGGCTATGGTTACGGCCCGAGTTGGTCGGTCGGCTGCCGGAATTACGGTTACAACTACGGCTATGGCTACGGGTGGTATCCCGGCGCCGGCCGTCTGGGATTCTGGCAGACGCAGTCCTATGGGCGCTGCCTGAGCCCGTCGTACGCGACCCACTACGTGCCGCTGTTTTATCCGAACGACGGCTGGACCTTGCCCGGATACACCATCTACGAAGCGCCGCCGCCCTGTTATGATACGGCTCCGTACTGCGCGACCCTGTCCTACAGTTGCGGCTACGATTGGCCGTTGAGCTATTGGAGCACGCCGTATGCGTCGACCGGGTTCGTCAGCTACGTCGACCACGGATGGCGCACCTGCTATTGAGTGGCTGGTGCCGCCGGTGGCCACGTCTGACTACCGGCGGACCGCCGCGGATCAGGTGGTGAGTCCACCGCTTTCCGGGGAGCCGCGTCGCGAAACCGGAGCCCAGGGGTCGCAAGACCGGTGGGCCAGCTGCGCTAGACCGACTTGGCAGTCCAGCGGGCCCTGCTGAAGCGACTGGCCGCCAGCAGGGCGCGCAGGACCAGATCGGAACACATTCCGATCCAGGCGCCGAACAGACCGCCCTTGAGCACTACGCCACAATAATACGCCACCGGGATGCGCACCCCGAACACACCGACCACCGTGAACACCAGTGGGAAGCGGGTGTCGCCGGCGCCGCGCAAGGCGCTGATGTAGATGATCATGGGGATGAGCGCAGGCTGAGCGAAGGCCCCCAGGCGTAATGCCGGCACCCCCTGGGCCTGTACCGCCGGATCGTTACTCCAGAGGTCATAAATGGTTTCCGCGGACAGGTAGTAGACCGCGGTGATCAGCAGGCTGAAGGGCACCAGTTGCAGCACGGCCAGATGCCCGGTGCGAACCGCCTGCCGCGGCGCCCCGGAGCCCAGCGCCTGGCCGACCAGGGTGGCGGCCGCGATGCCCCAGGCCATGGCGGGGAGATACGAGAAGGACTCGATGCGCACCCCGATCATGTGGGCGGCGTAGGCAGCGATCCCGGTTTGGGTGTCGGGTGTCACCCGGGTGATGAAGGTCAGAAAAATGAAGTGGCCGCTCCACATCAGCGCCGAATCGAGGCCGGCCGGACCGCCGATGGACAGCAGCCGGCGGGCCGAGGGCAACCGAATGCCCATGTCGGCCCAGCGGACCTGCAAGCCGCTGCGGCCCCGAAACAGGGTCCAGACCATCGCCACACCGCCCACCGACCGGGCGGTGACCGTGCCGACGGCGATGCCGGTGACGCCCCACGCCGGCAGGGGACCCACGCCCAGTGACAACCCCGCTGACACGATGATATTGACGACATTGACCCCAATCATGATCAACATCGGGGTCAAGGTATTGCCGGCACCGCGCAAGCACGCCGCCCCGATCAGCAGATAGGCGAACATGAACTGGCCGAACGCATCGATCCGCAAGTAGCGGGTGGCCACGGCGGCGGCGTCATCGGCCAGACCCATCATGCGGGGCAGGCTGCCCGCGGCGGCCAGCAAACCGATCATCAATGCCGCGCCCACGATGGCGGCCAAGGCCAGCGACTGGTTGGTGATATGATCGGCTTCCGCTCGATCTCGGCGACCGCTGGCCCGGGCCACCACGGCGGTCGAACCGACGCCGACAAACCCGGTGAGCATGGTCGCCAGCCAGCCGACATAGGAGGCCAGACCCACCGCCGCGGTGGCATCCTTGCTGATCTGGCCGGCCAGAAAGGTGTCCACCAGGCCAACGGCAATGTTGCAGAACTGCTCGCCAAGCACGGGCAGGGCCAGCAGGCACAGCGCCTTGGAGATGGCTCGGTTGTTCAGCGGATACGAATCAGCCGGCGGGCGCGGCGTATCCGCCGGGTCGGGCATTGAAGTGGAGGGTGCACGTGCCATCGGCCTGTTTCATGGAAAGCGTACCGCCGGTGCCCGGATTGTACCCGTGGCGCGGGGTTCCGTCACCGCTGGGCCATCACGACCATCACGACCATCACGACCGCGGCGACGTTGCTCCCGCGTGAGGCGCTGGTATACTCTAGCCTACATTTTGTATCCGCACCCAGGTGTCGCAATCCATGATCCTGAACGTCTTTAATTTCCTGCGGGTTGTCTTCCTGCTGCTGCTGGCCGGCGTGGCCCGGCGCTTCATGGAGTCAGACGTCAAACCCGACTGGCTGCCCGAGAATTGGGTGATCCCGCTGTTTCTGGCCATCGGGCTGGGCATCCTGCTGATCGACATCCTGATTCCGCGGAAATCGCTGAAGGCCTTGTCGGGGGTGTTCTTCGGGCTGGTCACCGGCATGTTGGCCGCCTACGGCTTCGCCCTGATCGTCGACCTGGTGATCGTCGACACCCTGCGCAATGAGATTCTGGTGAACATCATCAAGCTGATGGTCGGGATCATCTGCTGCTATTTCGCGATCAGCTTTATCATCCAAACCAAGGATGACATCCGCTTCATTATCCCGTACGTCGAGTTCACCAAGCAAAAGAAGGGCGGGCGGCCGGTGGTGGTGGACACGTCGGTGATCATCGACGGGCGGATTGCCGACATCGTGGAGACCCGGATCATCGAGAGTGAGCTGGTTCTGCCGCGGTTCGTGCTCAATGAACTGCAAGCCGTGGCCGACAGCTCCGACCGTCTGAAGCGCAACCGCGGCCGCCGCGGGTTGGACATGCTCAACCGCCTGCAATCCAACAAGAAGGTCGATGTCAAGATCGTCGACGTCGAGTTCTCGCCGGATGCCCAGTTGGAGGACGTCGATCAAAAGCTGGTGTCCTTTGCCCAGCAGATCGATGCCAGGGTCATGACCAACGACTTCAATCTGAACAAGGTGGCCCAGCTCCGCGGGGTCGACGTCATCAACATCAACGACCTGGCCAATGCCCTCAAGCCGATTTTCCTACCGGGCGAACGGATGGCGGTCAAGATCGTCAAGCCGGGCGAAGAGCCCGGCCAGGGGGTCGGCTACCTGGAGGACGGCACCATGGTGGTGGCCGGCGGCGGGCTCGGTCACATCGGTGAGGACCTCGAAATCACCGTGACCAGCGTGTTACAGACCAGTGCCGGGCGCATGATCTTCGGCAAGACCGATGACGTCGCCAGAGCGTCCGGCCGTGGACGATAGGAGCATCCCGTGCCCCGTTATGCCGTAATCATTGCGGCGGCCGGCGCCGGCCGGCGATTCGGTGCCAGCAAGGTGTTGGCCAAGATGGGCGAGCGGCCGCTGCTGCTGCGTGCCGTCGAGTTGTTCGTCAACCGCGAGGACGTCTGCCAGACGGTGGTCGCGGTATCGCCGGCGGACTTGCCGAAAGTCAAGAAGGAGTACGGGCCCAACCTGGCGTTCATGGGGGTGCAAGTGGTCGGCGGCGCCGACCGTCGCTGCCAGACGGTCCGAGCCGCCCTCGGCGCCATCCGTGAAGATGCCGACTACGTCGCGGTCCACGATGCCGCCCGGGTGTGCACCACCCGTGAGATGATCGATCGGGTTTTTGACGAGGCCACCAAGAGCGGGTCGGCCATCCTGGCGGCGCCGCTCACCGGAACCATCAAGCAGGTTTCGGCCGCCGGTGTGGTGGATCGCACCGTGTCGCGCGACGGGCTCTATGAGGCCCAAACGCCGCAGGTCTTTCGGCGCGACCTGCTGATCGGCGCCTACGCCGCCCTGACCGACGACTGCCCCGCGACCGATGACGCCGAGGTGGTGGCTGCCGCCGGCCACCCGGTGACGGTGGTGGCGTCTGACCTGAGCAATCTGAAGATCACGTACCGGGGCGACCTGATCCTGGCCGCCGCCATTCACAAGGGGCGGCCGACCCCCAAACCGTCCGGGCCGCGCGGACCGTTTGAAGAAGCCCAGTGGTGATGCCCTTTGAACCCAAAGGAGAATTCCGGATGATTCTGCGTTGCGCCATGATCGGGACTGTACTGGGAGTGGGGCTGCTCGCGGGTTGCCGCACCGATGCCCATGTTCGCCGCCGCCCGGTGGGCGGAGCACCGCTGACCGCTTTTGAATCCGTCGAACTGGCCCGCAACTCGCCGATGGCCCTCGCCGAGCAGGGCGAGGTCGATCTGGTGGAACAGGTCATTGAGCATCGCACGCAGTACTCCGTGGTCCTCAAGCAACTGCGCGACTACTACCAGGACCACGGCCACGCCGAGAAGTACACCTGGGCCCAGAGCGAGTTGGAGGACATCGCCCGCATCCGGCCGTATCACTACCTCTACGACAGCGACCTGCCGCGCCTGGACCTGGATCCCAGCGAGTCCATTCCCGAGGCCGACGCCTTGTACGAGCGGGCCGTCGAAGCCGCCCGCGAGGCCGGTCACGGCACCCCGGCGCTCTACAACCAGGACAAGATGGCCGCGGCCCTGGCGCTGTTCAAGCAACTGATCAGGGAATACCCCACGAGCGACAAGATCGACGAAGCCGCCTATTACTGCGGCACGTTGTACAAGGAATACTTCAGGAACCAGGACGCCATTGCCGTGCGCTGGTTCGAGCGGGCCTGGACCTGGGACCCGGCGACTCCCTTTGACCCACGGTTCCAGGCGGCGGCGCTGTATGACTATCGCCTGCACGACCGCCGGCGGGCCCTGGAGTTGTATCGCGCTGCGGTTGCCGCCGAACCACAGCATCGGTCCAACCGCCGCTGGTCGCTGGAGCGCATCCAGCAGCTGACCGAACGCGGCCCGGTGGAGAGCACCCGGACCGTGCCGCTCATGCCGCCGCGGGCACAGCCGGATGCCGCCGTGGGCCAGGAGCAGCCACCCAAACCGCCCAGCGCCGCGCCCGAGATCAACTGACCATGACACGGATCTTCGCGGCACTCCTGGTCAGCTACCTGCTGCTGGTGAGTGCCGCTGCCAGCGCCGGGTTTCTCGCCGACGGCAACCGCTGGTTTGCCGTACACTTCGCCCTGGGGCTGTTCACCACCCTGTACACCTGCGGCGTGTACTGCATCGTGCTGACTTATTTCGTAATTACCGGCAAGATGGTCAAACAGGCGGTCCTGACCAGCGGCCTGGATCCCGAGCTGATCAACAGCGCCCAACAACCCAAAGGCCGTGTCGTCCGGCTCACCGCCCTGGGGGTCGCCGCAGCGCTGTGCACCGCGCTGCTGGGAGCCTGGGCCAACGTTGCTGAAGCGGTTCCCGATCGCCACACCTGGCACCTGGTCGCCGCGATGCTGGCCGTGATGGTCAACGGCGCCGCCTTCACCCTGATCTACCAGGCGATATGCGACCACGGCCGGCTGGTCGACACGGTCTTTGCCAAGCTGAACGACAAGCGCCCGACCGCCGCCCAGCCGGCAAACGCCCTTGTCAAGCCCGCGGGCAACCGATAGATTGCGCTGTGTGGGTGTCCGTCGCAGAGGGGGCGTAGCTCAGTCGGTAGAGCATCGGCCTTTTAAGCCGCTGGTCCCAGGTTCGAGTCCTGGCGCCCTCAATGCATGTCTGCCGGTGCCTACAGGTGCCATGGGGGTGCCTAACTGGCCTACGATGGCACCATCGATGCTGCCGACCTCGCGAGGGTCATCGGAAGCTGGGGACCGTGCCCCCAGGGCTGATCAAAGGCCATTTAGGCTACAAGCTGTAGCAGCGCATCGGCCTGCTGTGCCGCTGGCCCCAGATTCGAGTCCTGGGCGCCCTCAATGACCCCGCTTGATCTGGGTCCGCTGAAGAAACAACACGCGACAACATCCTGGTTCAGCCGAGGCGGCGGGAGGACTGCGCCGGGCTGGGAATCAACTCGCGGTCCGGCATGCTGGAGAGGGCGCTCCCTCCCGAGTCGACCGACCCGCCGGTTTCCTCTGGGCCGGGCCTGCGACCGCCCGCAGGTAGGCCGTGGGGGCGCGACCGCCGGGATTGCGGGTCGCACAAGCAGGGTGTAGGCGTCCAGGGCCTGCTGCGCCGGCGTCGATTCCGTACCGCGCCGGCGCGCCACCCGTACCGCGCCGGGAGCCAGGGCGTGCTGCGCCGGCTCCGCGGCCGTACCGGGCACGTCGTCATTCTGCGGTCACAGGGGGTGATCCTCTTGATCCAAGTGTCATCCCCCGAAACCCTTGGCGGCGTCGTCACTACAGGCTCCTGGGCTCGCGCTCGGTAGGCAGCGATCGGGGGATGGGTCGGTCGGTTCGTTCGGCCCGGCGTAAACCGCCAGGCCAATTGGACGGTACTTGCAGGTTTGCGCCCGGTTACGTTCAATTGCCGTGTATCTCGGCCGCGGCCGGCGCGGGGACCGCAGGGCGATTCTCGGCAGGCGCTTTGTCGATGACCTGCACGTAATCGGTGTCGCCATCGATGTCCACAAACTCGATGACCAGTTGATCTCGGCTGATGCGGCAGATCAGGAAGCCGCCCCCGGTGGCCACGAATTCGGATTCATCGGTCCATTTGACTGAGTAGGCGTTCTCTGGTCCGCTGCCACCGCCGGAAATGGCGTGGTACACGCCACGGACCGGCTTGATCATCTCCATGGCGTGCTCGTGACCCGACAGATAGAGATCGGCGCCATGGCGCTCCAGAATCGGTCCGACATGCTCGATCATCAGCTCATTGCGGCCGCGGTCCTCGGTGTGACCGTACAGCGGGTGGTGGCCAAATACAATTCTCCAGCGGGCATCGGAGCGCGCCATGGTGCGGTCGAGCCAGCCAGTCTGCTCGGCGAGGTCGTGCCGCCCGCGGGCGATGGACTGGCTGTCGAGTGCCCAGAACTCCACGATCGTGCCGTCATCCAGTCGCTGGCGGAAACGGTAGTGGCGGTCCGGCATTCGCCACCGGACGCTGCGCTCGGTGTAGGCGACCTGGGCCTGCACATTGCCGAGACGGTCGTGGTTTCCCAGTGTGGCATAGAAGGGCACCTGCAAGCTGGGATCGCGATACATTCGCTCGAACTTCTCCTGCCACTGGGGATCATCCACCGAACTGACCCCCTCGGGATAGAAGTTGTCGCCCACGGTCAGAACAAAGTCGATGGGCGTGCGGCTCGCTCGCCGGGCCATGGAGGCGGCAACCTGGGCTTGCCCTTTCCCGCCGGTGCCCATATCGCCAATGACCATGAATCGCTGATAGGCGGTGCCCGCCTTGACCGCCGGAACCGCCGCTACGGCGTCTTGGGAGGCGGCGCCCCGCGGCGGGGTGCCCCAAGACCCGGCCAGCAACCAACACACACTGCACAATCGAAGGGTCATACCATTGCCTCTCTTGGGAACTGGCTTCCTCTCGTACACTGGCCGCCGGGCCCGCAACACGCTGGAATGGCATCCAGGTTTGAGCTGCGGCCCCCCCCGGGGCGTTGGCTCACCACTGCATTGTACAATCCTGAAGCCGGCCTTTCAGTAGGAGGTTGTGTTATTGCGGTTGGGCGAGCTGCTCCCAGGCCAGCAGTTTCAATCACACATGATTTCTTGGCCGGCCATATGCTGGGAAGCGCCGGGCGGACGGTGGTGTGTTCCCGAGTGCGAGGCCGGACGAACGGTCCGCAGACGTGATACAAACTGGGCAGCGAACACCTGACCATCGCGGATGCGGATTGCCCGGATCTGCCAAGGGGTGGTCTCTAGTCACAGGGCAAGGCGGTTCTAGCGTACGCCCTTGATTGTGGCAGCGTCGGCGATGTCTGCTCGATAATAAGCACCCTCAAAGGAGATGTGTTCGACGGCCCGATAGGCCCGCTCACGGGCGGCCCGGACATTGACGTCGAGCGCGGTGACGCCAAGGACGCGGCCGCCGTTGGTGGTGATCGTGTCGTCCTGGGCGGTGGTGCCGGCATGGAAGACGGTCACCGCCGGGTCGCGCTCGGCGGCCTCGATGCCGGCGATGGTCGCACCGGTCGGGTACCTTTGGGGGTAGCCACCCGCGGCAAGGACCACACACACGGCCGTTCGTGGATCCCAGTCGATGGTCATGGCCTCGAGGTTGCCGTCGATCACCGCTTCAAACAGGTCCACGATGTCGGTCTGCATGCGCGGCAGCAGCACCTGGGCTTCCGGATCGCCAAACCGGCAATTGAACTCCAGCACCTTGGGACCGCCGGCGGTGAGCATCAGCCCGACGTACAACAGCCCTCGATAGGGCGTGCCCTGGCGATTGAGGGCATCGATCACCGGCACCAGGATCTCGGAATAGACCACGTGCAAATCGGAATCGCGCAGGGTGGCCACCGGACAGACCGCACCCATGCCGCCGGTGTTGGGTCCGGTGTCGCCGACACCCAGCCGCTTGTGATCCCGGACGGGCTCCAGCACGTAGATGGCGTGGCCGTCGACCAGCGCTTGCACCGACACCTCGGTGCCCTGGAGATACTCTTCGACCACCACGCGATCACCGGCCGCACCGAAGTGGTCATCGACCATGATCTTCTCCAGCGCCAGAAGTGCGTCTGATGGCTCCGGACAGATCAGCACGCCCTTGCCCGCGGCCAGTCCTGCGGCCTTAACCACCAGGGCGCTTTCGCGGGTGGCCACGTATTCGCGGGCTCGATCGTAATGATCGAAGACCCGACCCTCCGCCGTCGGGATCGCGGCGCTCTTCATCAATTGTTTGGCGTAGGCCTTGTCACCCTCGAGCCGAGCTGCTGCGGCCGTCGGCCCAAAGATGCGCAGTCCGGCATTCGTGAAGACGTCCACCAAGCCCGCGCACAAGGGTGCCTCCGGACCGACCACAGTCAGCTGGACGCCCGCCTCACGGGCGAACCGCAACAGGCCGGCGCTGTCTTCTGCAGACAGTGCCACGTTCTCGGCGAGCGCCGCGGTACCGGCGTTTCCGGGCGCGCAAAATACCTTGGTCACGCGATCCGATTGGGCCGTCTTCCACACCAGGGCGTGTTCCCGCCCGCCGCCACCGACTATCAATACATTCATGGTCCTGCTAAGATGCCCCACGAACTGGCGTCGGTCAAGTAAGTGGGCCAAGATCGAAATGTTAGCCACTCTCCAGAAATATGTATTTCGGGAGATGGGCAAGACCCTGCTCCTGAGCGCAGCCGGTCTAACCGGCGTTCTGAGCACCTGCGGCGGGGTCTTTGCCATCATCCCCCTGGAGGACATCACCGCCGAGCAGACCGTCTTGCTGCTGGCGTTGGTCGTCCCGACCTGCGCGGCCTTTACCCTGCCGATCGCGGCCTTGTTCAGCGCCACCATCACCTATGGTCGGATGGCGGCCGACAACGAGTTCACCGCGATCCGCAGCAGCGGCATCAACACCGTGGTGCTGTTCCTGCCCTGCTTGGCGTTGTGCGTGCTCTCGGCGGCGACTACCTTTGTCTTCTTCAATTTCCTGATTCCCGGATTGACCACTCAGATTCGCGACCTGACCCGGGTGGGCATCCGCACCCTGATGGCCCAGGCCCTGACCAGCAGCGGGGGCATCGCCTTCGAGAACATCCGCATCCACGCGGACGAGTTCGGGTCGCTGACCCGCCGCCCGGGCGACGGTCTGGATCCGAACGTCGAGGCCTTGTGGATTCGCAACTTCGTGTTCATCGAGTTCGAGAAGCAAGGCGGCGCCGGGTCCGGCTTGGTTGAGGACCGCGGCGTCGAAGGGTATGACGACATCGTCCGCTTCGGTTCGGGTGATTCGGCGATGGTCAAGTTCACGCTTGGCGACAACCCACAAGTGGAGGTCGATCTCAGCGGGATCCTGTCCATCGAGCTGCCGCAGGCCCTTCCCGATTCTGACCGGTTGCGCCTCGGTCCCTTTCCGTTGCCGACCATGAGCTTGAAGCCCAAGCGCATGTCACTCCCCCAACTGCTGCAGTATCGCCGTGCGCCGGAGCTGGTGTTCGACAACATTACCGAGAAACTGGAACTCACCCGCCGGGTGATCCTGGCCCGACTGCTGTTTGATGAAGTTCAGCAATCGATGGATTCCAAGGGCTACTGCACCTTCGGTGTGCCCGAAGGCAGCGCCCGGCTGTACGCCGAGAAGCTCGAGATCGGGCAGCGCGGCGGGCAGAAGTTCTGGCTGGAACTAAGCGACGTGCGCCTGGAACGGCCGTCCGACGAGGTCTATCGCGCCGACCAGGCCCGACTGGATCTGGAGGGGCCCACCGTTGATACCCTGGCCCTGATCCTGAGCCTCAGCGCCCCGGTCTACAGGGCCCGGTCCGGGGATCCGGAGGATCGCGTCACCCTGAGCGCCCGGCAGGTCGGGCTGGAGATTCCCGCAGCGGTCGCCGAGCGCTTCGCCAGCAGCGAGTTTGCTCCCCAGCGGCTCTGGGATGGTGACGTGGACTACGCCCTGGGCCCCGAAGTGCAAGCCCTTCGCAAGGACCTGCGCAAGACCCGCGACAAGTACGTTCAGCGGATGTACGCCGAAATCCACATGCGTGGCGTGTTCAGCCTGAGTGTGATCGTCCTTGGCGTGCTGGGGGCCGCCTTGGGCATCATCTATCGCGGCGGGCAGGCCCTGGTGGCGTTCGGCATGAGCTTTGTCCCGGCACTGGGGGTCATCGGTCTGGTGATTCTGGGCAAGAACCTTGCCACCTCCAGCGGCCTGTTGCCCGTCGGTCTGGCGGTGATGTGGTCGGGCTTGCTGGGCACCGCCGTGGTGGACCTCGTAATGTTCCGGAAGGTCTTGCCCAGGTAGGCGGTCGCACCCCAAAAGCGGCTGCCGCCGGCGGCGCCGGGTCCAAAGCATGAAGACACTGGACAAGTACATTATCAAGGCGTTTGCGGTCAACTACGTGATCTCGCTGACCGTGCTGCTGAGCACCTACGTCTTCCTGGACATGTTCTTCAATTTTGACGAGTTCACGGAGGACACTGGACTGGGCTTTTGGGCCCTGGTGCGCGTTCTGGGGCAGTACTACGGCGCGCACCTGTTCTTGTATTTCACTCAGATCTCCGGCGTCATCACACTGTTTGCCATGGCCTTTACCTTGTTGCGGCTGCAGCGGAACAACGAATTTGTGGCCATCGTTTCGTCTGGTGTCAGCTTGTACCGGGTCGCCTTGACGGTCATTGTGGCCGGATTGGCCTTGAACGCCTTGTGGCTGTTGAACCAGGAGCTGGCGATCCCGGCGCTGGGGCCGCGGCTGGCCCAGTCGCACCGGGCCGCTGCCCTGGATCACCCGTACGGGGTGTGGTTTGTGCGCGACCGTAACGGGACCCTGCTGTCGGCTTCGCGCTTCGACCATGATGGCGGTGAGCTGTATCGCCTGGTGGCCATCCGGCCGTCCTCCCCGGGCGGCGATCCGCTGTTCATCACCGCCGATCGGGCCACCTGGACGCCCAGCGCCGTCGACGACGGCGGGATCTGGCAGCTTCAGCGCGGAGCGGTTTATCGCCGCTCGGTGGACGATCGGGCCGCCACCGAGATTCGTCCGGAGGCGATCAGCGGTTTCCCGAGTGATCTGGGTCCCGACGAGATCGCGATGCGGCAATCGACCAAGTGGATCCAATTCCTGAGCCGGCGCCAGTTGACCACCATCAGCCGGCAGGGGATCGTCAGTGGACCTCGGATTGCCAGGGCGATCCACGGCCGCTTCACCACGCCGGTCATCAACATGCTGATTCTGGTGGTCGGGATCCCCTTTTTCGTCGATCGCCAACCCGGCAGCGTCGTGCACAGCGGCGGCCGCTGCCTGCTGGTCTGCGGCGGGTGCTTTCTGTTTGCCTTCTTTGCTCAAACGGTCAGCTTCGACCAGTACCCGGTGCTGACCGCCTGGCTGCCGTTGCTGGTGTTGGTTCCGGTGATGGTCGTGGTGCTGGACGGAATGAGAACCTAGGCGGGCGATTTTCGGCCAACTCACAACTGAGGGCGAGCGCTGCCGCGGGTCGCCCGGGTGCCGATCAGGATGCTCAGATGGTCTCGATCTCCTTCTGCTTGTGCTTGAGCAATTCCTCGACCTTCTTCTCAAAGTCGCGCGTCATGTTCTGCACATCGTCTTTGGCGTCCGCGGCCTGATCCTCGCTGATGCGATGCTCTTTTTCTTCCGCATCAATATGCTTGTTGGCATCGCGGCGGGCGTTGCGGACCGCGATCTTCTGCGCCTCGGCCATCTTCTTAACTTCCTGGACCAGGTGCTGCCGCCGCTCACCCGACAGCGGCGGCACCGGCAGTCGAATGGACGAGCCGTCTGCCATCGGCGTAAGGCCCAGGTTGGAAGCCTGGATGGCCTTCTCGATGTCCTTGAGCGTGTTGGGATCGTACGGCTTGACCAGCAACAGGGCCGGCTCCGGGGCGGTAATGGCTGCCAGCTCGCGCAAGTCCATCGACGAGCCGTAGCTGGGCACGTTGACTTTGAGGTGCTCCACCAAGCCGGGGGAGGCCCGTCCGGTGCGGACGCCCTTGAGCTCATCCTCCAAATACTCGATGGCTTTGTTCATCTGCTGGCGGCAGTCCTTGAGGATTCCAGCGACGGGCATTTGAGACCTCCGAGAAGAGTTCCAACGCGCCGTAGAAGTGTACCGATGGCCTGGCGCGCAGGCAAGACAATCGGGGCCGGCCGGGCTGCCCACAAAAGAAAGCGTTTGCGACACCGGGACTACCGGCGCCGCAAACGCAGACGGTCTTTGAGCCCGCAGCCGCAGACCTACGGGGACAGGTAGGAGTCCGTGGTGCCGTTGATCGCCGTCTCGTCGCTGGCGTTCTGGCTGGAATCGAGGTTGATGGCCTTCCACCCCGGCGGCAGAATCTGCTGGTTTCCGCGCCACGGCGTGGCGGCCCAGCCGTCGGTGTTTTCCGGCGGTGCGGCCGCGGCATCGTCTTCCCCGGCTCCAGCGGTGTCGGCCCCTTGGCGCAGGTAGATGTTGTCGTTGTCGATGCCCGCGCAGGGTTTCATCTCGAACCGAGTGCTGCCATCGATGCGGTAGACGTTCTGGCCTTCGCCGTTGCCACGACCGCCGTGGTTCGGCGAGTTACCGCGCCGCCAGCGGAGGGGGTTGCTCTCCGGCAACAGGTTGGACAGCCGATCGTCGTGGGCCGTCCCCCCAGAGTCCCGGTAGCCGCTGTTTCCGGTGAAGACGCTCGCCAGCGGTAGCACACCATCGCCGCCGCCGGATTCCGACGCCGCCTGGTTGCCGCGAACGCTAAACGGGCCCTTGTCGGCGATTACGGCCATCCGCGAATCGGTGTTGCTGCTGGCCTTGCAGCGATTCTGGTCACCACGGCCGAAGGGCACCTGGTAGGCGTAGCTGATGGTCCGGTAGCCTTCAAAATCGTAGAAGACCTCCGGGGAGCGGATGTTGCGGTTTTGAACCAAGGTGCTGCCGTCGGGATTGTCGCGCAGCGGGTCGACGATGTCGCTGTCGGAACTGGGGCACGCCATGATTTTCGGCTCCACCCGGGTGTCCCGAATGAGCTGCCACAGAGCCCGGGTGACACTGGGGCAGGTGGCGTCCTGCGGATTGCCGATTTCGCCGTCGGTGGATTCGCAATCGGCCCACAGGGTCCGGCGATAGACCTGGTCAACCGCAGCAATTACTGAATGCCCACCCACCTTGCCAGGCCAATCGATGAAGTCGCCCTCGCCGCCAAGCCAGCTCACGGTCTTATGCGGCGGTACCATCCAGGAGCCACTGTGGTCGTTGCTATAGATCTCGCTCCCGGTGCCAATCGACTTCAACTGCGTCGCACACGCAGTCCGCTTGCTCAGCTCCCTGGCGCGTGCCAAACTTGGCAGTAGGATGGCGATCAGCAGGGCGATGATCGCGATCACCACCAACAACTCGATCAGTGTGAATCCTCGGTTTCGCCTCATGACTGACCTCCTGTGCGCATGCGCACCACTGCGGTGAACCCCGGTCCGATCGGGTCTGGGAACTTGCGGGATGAATGAATAAGTCCTCAGGACCATTCCCAAAGGCGGTCTCCGAACTCCACCAGGCTTGTGCGGCTGGTTAGACACACAAGCGCCCCAAGACGTTCGGATGGCAACAGCGCCACCCGAGCAATGGACACCCTAGCGAGCCGGGCTCGCCTGGGCATGTAGACGATCGCACGATACCGCGGTAGGAGAGCTATGCAGGGATGATGAGCATCGGATGGTATTAAGTAAATGAATGATTGCTGGCGTCCGTATGCACATTTCTCCTAATCCATCAAAGGATACCCCACGGTGGCGAGGGTGTCAAATCATGGCCCTCGGTTTTGGGGTGCGTTTCGGCGGATCCACAGTTCGGCGGCATGGACTTGGGTGGTGCTGCCGGGTTACAATTCGCCCAAAGCCTTGGCCGACTCGGCCCGGGCCCAATGAGCTGCTGGAGACACCATGCCCGCAAGCGCACTCAATCGGTGGATCATTGTCATCGGAACCATCTTGTGCCCCAATGTATTCGGTCAGGGGCTGGTGCCGCACGCCGAGTTGGCGTTGCTGAATTACTACGAGTTCTGGGAAGTCAATCTACCGCTTCAGGCGAGCGAAACGCTGCGCGAGGTCCGTTTTCTGGACGACACCGTGTACGCGATCAGCGACCGATCGACTCTGTATGCGGTGCGCGCCGACCTGGGCACCCTGCGCTGGGCTGCTCGCCTCGGCGCCGTGGGCACGCGGGTGTTCGCCCCGACCCATGTCCGCAGCTTCTGGGGCCGCGATCTGGCGCTGGTCTCGACTTCGGATCACCTGGAATGGCTGGATCACGACACCGGCCAATCGGTCGCCAAGCTGGATGTTCCTTACATTCCGACTTCATCGGCGGCCAGCGACGGCGTGCGGGTCTACGTGGGGGCCCTGGACGGGTTGCTCTATGCCTATGAGTTTTTTCCGTTCAACGGCTCGGCGGACATTCGCGTGATGTGGCGGGTCAAGACCGGGGGTGCCATTTCGGCGACGCCGGTGTTGTGGGGTCAGGACCTGTTCGTGGCCTCGCGCGACGGGCGCATTCGGGTCGGTGACGCCGTGGACCGATCTTTCCGCTGGGTGTTTCGCAGCGGTGGCGCCCTGAGTCAAGACATTTTTGTGGACGGCACCGGCGTCTATTTCGCTTGTGATGACCACTGCGTGTACAAGGTCAACACCCAGACCGGAGCGGCCTCGTGGCGCTTCCGCACCCCGGCGATAGCCCAGGGCCCACCGATCATCCAGGGCGACCGCGTCTATCAGATCGTCGTAGGGCATGGGGTCTATGCGATTGACAGCGACGCGGGCGTGGAGCTGTGGCACGTGCCCGATGCGGTCGAGTACATCAGCGCCACACTGGACACACTGCACTTCATGGCTGCGGACGGTGACCTGCTGGCGGTGGGGGCCGCCGACGGTGCCATCCAGGAACGGATCTACGGCGGTGATGCCCGATTGGTCGCCCGCAATCCGACCGGGCAAGCCATGTTTCTGGCCGGGCGCCGCGGTCTGGTGATGTGTGCGCAGGACCAGCGGATTCCGTATCTGCGGTTCGGCGAAATCGAAGCTGGGCGGCGGCGAACCGAGGTTCCCGAGGCGACGTCGGAGGAGCCCGGCACGCCACCGACCGACAGCCCGACATTGCGCGACCTGCTCAGCGGTTCGGACACCAAGCCTCTGCTGGGTGACTAGAAGCAGACCCTCATGACCGATCCCAGGATTCAGCGAGCGCTGATCAGCGTATACGACAAGACCGGGATCGTCGATTTCGCCCGGCGTCTCGCCGCCCGAGGCGTCGACATCATTTCTACGGGCGGTACCGCCGAGGTGCTGACCAATGCCGGCATTGCGGTTCGCCTTGTGGAAGACATCACCGGCAGCCCGGAGCTGTTTGACGGCCGGGTCAAGACGCTGCATCCCGCCATCCATGGGGCGATTCTGGCGGACCGTGGCAACCCCCGACACCGCGGCCAACTCCGCGACCAGGGTATGGCCCCCATTGACCTGGTGGTGGTCAACCTGTACCCCTTCTCCCAAACCATCGCCCGCGAAGGCTGTACCGCGGCGCATGCAATCGAGATGATCGACATTGGCGGGCCGTGCCTGCTGCGGGCGGCCGCCAAGAATCACGCCCACGTGCTGGCGGTCAGTGATCCAGCCGATTACGGCTGCGTGGCCGACTTCCTGGAGCACCCGGAGACCGGCTCGGCATGGGCCGAACTTTGCCGGGACGGGGCGGCCCGGGCGTTTGAGCTGACCGCGGCTTATGACGCCGCCGTCGCCAGTTGGCTGGCTGACCGCGACGACCTTCGGGTCATGCGATTTCGTCGCCGGGCCCAGTTGCGCTACGGCGAGAACCCGCACCAGACGGCCGAGCTGTGGTCTACGATCGGACCCGCCTGCGGTCCGGACCTGACGCGATCGGCGGCGGCCGGCGCTGGCGTGACCATGTCGTACAACAACTACGCCGACGCCCACGCGGCCCTCGGGCTGTGTTGCGAACTATCGCGCGAGATGCCGGTGGATCAGGCCGCGTGCTGCTTCATCAAGCATGGCAATCCCTGCGGGTGCGCCGTGGACGCCGATCCCCTGGAGGCTTACCGGAAGGCCTACCTGGGTGACCCGGCGGCGGCCATGGGCGGAATCCTGGCAACCAACGTTGCGGTGACCGCCGAGTTTGCCCGCGCGGTCGCGGAATCCCTGCGCCAATGGGGCACGGCCGCTGGCGCCGCCGCTTTTTTTCTGGAGGTCTGGCTGGCCCCGGGGTTTGATCCGTCGGCCCTCGAGGTGCTTCAGCGGCACGGGTCCTGGGGAGCGCGGGTGCGGTGCTTGAGCACCGGCCCCCTGCAGGAACCGCTGCCTGATACGCTCGAGTTGCGCTCCGTCAGCGGCGGGGCCCTGGTTCAGACCCCCGACGGCGTCGGCCTGGATGAACGCGGCTGGCGAGTGGTCAGTCGCCGCCCACCGCAACCAGCCGAATACGCCGACCTGCGACTGGCCTGGCTGATCTGCAAGCACACCCGCAGTAATGCCGTGACCCTGTGCAAAGACGGCATGCTGCTGGGCAACGGCGCCGGTCAGATGTCACGAATCATGAGTTGCCGGGTGGCCTGCTGGCTGGCCCGCGACAGCGGTCACGCCGACCAACTGGCCGGTTGCACCGCAGCTTCAGACGCCTTCTTCCCTTTCCGCGACGGCCCTGATCTGCTGATCGCGTCGGGCGTTCGAGCCCTGATCCAGCCGGGGGGATCCAAGCGAGACGCCGAGACCATCGCCGCCTGCGATGACCACGACGTGACCATGATCATGACCGGCACGCGACATTTCAAACACTAGAGCGGCCCGTAACCCACGGCGGGCCGGCAGCAACACGAGGCAATCCATGAAGCTGTACACACGAACGGGCGACGACGGCAACACCGGCCTGTACGGCGGTGGGCGGGTTCCCAAGTGCGCGCTGCGGGTCGCCGCCTACGGAGAGGTCGACGAACTGAATGCCGTGTTGGGCTGGTGCCTGCTGAGCCTGGGGGCGCCGTTGATCGAGCGGGGGATCGCCATCCAGCACGCTTTGTTTGGGGTGGGCGCGGAATTGGCCAGCGCCCCGGCGAACCCGGTCGGCGGCACCTTCGTCCCGATTGAGGCCGACCAGGTGGCGACGCTGGAACACTGGATCGACGAGTCTTGCGCGGTGGTCCAGCCGCTGCGGACCTTCATTCTGCCCGGTGGCTCTGAAGGGGGTGCCCGGCTGCACCTGGCCCGGGTGGTCTGCCGGCGGGCGGAACGGGCCGTGATCCACCTGGCTCAGAGTGAACCGCTGCGCCCGGTGGTCATCCAGTACCTCAACCGCCTCAGCGATCTGTTGTTTGCCTGGGCCCGGCAGTTCAATGCCGACAGCGGTCGGCCGGAAACCCCCTGGAGGGCCCGCACGCCCGATGATGCCTGATCGCGGCAGCGAGTCGCTCGCACTCAAGCCGGTCCACGTGGTGATGGTCTTTCTGATCGTCGCGACGTGCTTCGCGGTGTGCTTCTTCACCAGCCCGGCCAGCGATGTCACCCCCGACGGCGCCGCCCGGTGGTCGGAAGATTCGGTGCTCAAGTCCCTGTGCGACGCGTTGGCGTTCAACTTCACCATCCCAACGCCCCAGGGCTACGAGATCAAGGCGCTGGTCGCCATCATCGCCGGCGTGGTAGCGCTGATGATTGCCGTCATCGGGCGCGCCGCCGATTCCGCAGCGTCCGATCTGGATCTCGAAGACCGCGTGCCGCGTTCGCAAGTCCGAGTCTGGCGTCGTCAGATCGATCCGGCGCTCGCCGCCCAGTGGATGCTGGTGGGCTTCGTGCTGCTCTCATTCTTGAGCACGCTGTGGGCCGCGATGCCCGAGTTGGCCGTTTGCGGATCCATCCTGCTCTCGGCCTATGTGGCGTGGGCCCTTGGCATTCGCCTGGGTCTCAACGCCGCCGCCGCCGCAATCGTCGGTGCCGGCATGGTGGCGGCGCTGGCCGCCGCGGCCCTGGTGGCGGTGTGGTACCACTACGAGCGAAACCGCACCATGCGCGTGGGCTACCCCATCGGAAACCCATTGTTTCTCGGTGCCAGCATGATTCCGGCCATCGGCGTGTGCGCGGGATGGGTGATATCCGGCTGGATCGACGGCCGGCGTGGCCGCGGCCGCGGGTGGGCTCGGATGGCCGCCGCCGGGGTGGCCCTGGTGCCGATCTGCTGGGCAGTTCGACTGGCCGACCCACGAAGCACGTATGTTGGGCTGGCCGCCGGCGCGGCAGCGATGGGGTTCCTGGCCGTTCGGGGTTACCGCGGGAAGGTCATGGTCGGGCTCGTCTGCACGGTTGCCGGGTTGGTCGGTTATCTCACGCTCTTGGGTCCTGCGATCGCCGGTCGACCGCAGACCATCCGGACCCGACTGTACGCCTGGAGCTACGCCCAGGATCTCGTCGTCCAGGCGCCGGTCGTCGGACATGGGCAAGGCGCGTTCGCACTGTTGGGCGACGCCCTGACCCAAAGGGATGTCCTCGACGATCCCCGGGCCCTCGATGCCCTGTTGCTCCATGCCCACAATGAGTGGCTGGAAACGGCGGCCGATCTGGGCAGCCTGGGTGTGGTGCTGCTGTTCAGCTGCTACGCCCTGACGCTGCTCGCCGGAGTGCGGGCCCTCCGCGCCATCGGGCATGTGGGACACCGCTGGCTGTTGATCGGACTCCTGGGGGCATTATTTGGCCTCTTGGTCGAAGAGAGCATGGACGTGGCGCTGCGTGTCGCCGGGCTACCCACCTTTTTCTTCGCCACCCTGGGATTGTGCTGGGTGCTGATCGATTCGGCCGGCCCGCAACAGCCGGCCATTCAACCGAGCCATCGGGCATGGCGCTGGGCGGCCGTGGTGGCCGCCGTGGGAATCGGGATCACCGGGAGCGCCGCGGCGCTGTGGGACTTTCAGGGGGCCAGAGCTCAATACGAGTTCCGTGGCAAGCTGCAGCAAGGTCTGTGGGAAGAGGCAATCGACGACATCGGGCTGGCCCGGCGATTTCGGCTGAATCCATCGCGGCGCCTGGCCGCGATCTATGAGGACACCCGCTGTCGGGCCCACATCGCCCAAGGCATGCTTGAGGAGTACCTCCAGGTTAAAGACGGAGCGCAGCGCGAGGGCCGTGTCCTGGATCCCGCCGATCTGGCCCGCCGGCAGCAGCGGATCCTAGAGATGGCGGCCTCCAGCATCACCACCGCGGATGAGATCCTCAGTCACACTGCCGGCTACTTTGGACTGCACCACCTGGTCGCGGCGTGCTACTTGATTTACCACAACCTGGCCCTGGAGGCCGGCCGGCCTGACCTGGCGGACTCATACCGAGGCGCCGCCGCCCAGGCTTTGAGTCGTGAACTGCTCCGCCAACCATACAACGCCGACCTGGTTTGGAAGTATCTGGAGGTCAACCCGCAAGTCCCGATCGCAGAACAACTGAGCCGGATCCTGGCGCCGATGCGGTTTCACGAGGTCGACCAGCGCCTCATCGATTACGTCCAGAACCTGGCCCAGTTGCCGGAGTTCGCCGACGTGTTCGCCGAAGCCCTGCGCGGAGCCATGGAGGCGCCGGTGTCCGCGAACCCGCCGTACGCCGCCCAGATCCTGCGAATGGCCGCCTGGTTGGAGGCCGGTCGAGGCCGCTTTGACCAGGCCCGGGCATACGCCGAGTTGGCGCGGCAGCGGGCCGAGCCATTCCGCGAGCGCTTTCCGATTGCCTTTGCGATTGCCCACCGCGAACTGGCCCACTATGGCTTCCTGGTCGATCCGGAGGATGTCCAGGCCGCCATTGACCTGACCCGTCGCGGACGCGACGTGCTGCCCAACTCGCACGAGGCCGCCCCGTCACGCGCTCGATTCGACGATCGTCTGGCTCTGCTGTATGTGGCGCTCGGTGACGAGGTTGCAGCGACCGCTTTCATTCCCAATCATGCCGAACTCAAGCCCGCTGCCCTAAGCGCCCAGATTGCCAGCAGGTACTATGGTCTGTGCCAGCTGCTCTCCACGCTGCCACAAGAGCGGCTGCCGTCCTACTATGGCCGGGCGCTCGACCGGCTCGACGCGTTGGCCGACGAGGGCTTCGTTCCACCACAGGTGCGGCCGACGGTGGATTCCCTGCAGGCCGTGCAGGCCCAGCGCAGGGCTGACTGGGCTCAAGCGGTTCGCCACTGGACGCGGGCTGTTGAGCACGGCGGCGATCCGCAGCAGGTGTTGGATCGCCTGAGACAAAGCACGCCACCCCCGCAGGCCAAAGGCCCGGTTCAAGCGCTGATCATGCGCCTGGAAGCGATGCGCTGCGGCCCGCCGGAGGCCCCTGCGCCATGAGCCCTTCCCTAAAGGCCACCTTGAAGGCAGGGTACGACCGGATTGATGGATCGGGGGGCACAGGCAGCGGTCGTGCATCAAGTCGCCGTGGACGCGACCACCTTGCGATAGACTTCGGCGGTGAGTTCAGCCATGCGGCTGAGGGAGTGGAACGACTTGCAATGTTCCAGGGCCTCGGTCGCCAGGTTGATGGCGGTCGGCCGGTCATCCACCAGGGTACGGATGGCCCCGGCCAGGGCCTCCGGGGTCGGCTGAGGGCAGACCAGCGCCGTACGGCCGTGAATCACGAAGTCCGAATTGGACATGCGCCCGGTGACCGCTGCCATGCCGGCGGCCTGGGCGTGCAGCAAGCGCAGGTCAACGCGATCCACGTCGCTCGGGACCACAAAAATGTCGGCGGCCCGCATGGCGCGCGCCCAATCAGTGAGCGGCTGCGAAAAGGTCACGGACTTGATGAGTTGATGTTGCTCCACCAGCCGACGCAAGCGGCGCTCCTCGGGTCCGGTGGCCACCAGGAACAGCATTAGCTCCTGGTGTTCTTTCGCCAGGATGCCCATGGCCTCGATCAGCCGATCGACCCCGGTGCCGCGCTCGAAGGCCGACATGCACAGCACCGTAGGCATCAGATTCGGCTGCATGAAACAGGAAGGCGCGGGCTCGGTCAGCAATCCCGGCCGCACCAGGTTCAGCCGATCGGGTACGGTCAGCTGCCGCTCCGTCGCCAGGTCGAGCAGCGGCTTGCTGGCGGCAATGATCTGCGTCATGCGGTCGAACACCGGCTGCCAGCGCGGGTGGAGGTCCTCGCTGCCGAGCAGGTGCCCGATCAGCGGTCGACCGGTCTGCCCGGCGATCCCTTGAGCCAGGTGAAACGACCGGCTGGAGATGGCGTGAATCAACGACGGCACCTGGGCGCCCAGTCCCTCGAGGACGGGTCGGGCTCCCCGGTCCCAGACCGCCCAACTCGGGGGGGCGTAGTGGATCACCCGCACCGGTCCGAGCGACAACTGCTGGGCAGCGCTGGCCGGCGTAACCAAGGTGATCTGGTTGACGAAGTCGAGCAGGCCGATCGACAGATGCCCGATCACCGGGCCCATGCGATCGAAGGTCAGATGATCGATGACCAGAGCGACGTCGAGCGGGTTGGGCGTGGCTTCGTCCATCGGCGGGTCCTCGAGGCTACTTGCCTTCGTACCAGCTGCGACCCCAGCGGATGTCAACCTTCAGCGGAACGTCGAGTGGAATCGCGGTGCACATCAGGTGCCGAACCACCTCGGCAAACGACTCGGCTTCTGCTTCGGGCAGCTCGAAGACCAACTCGTCGTGAACCTGGATGAGCATTCGGGGCGCTGGGTCACAAGCCCCTAGATGGGCGTGGATGCTGACCATGGCCCGCTTGATCAAGTCGGCGGCCGAACCCTGCAGGACGGTGTTAACCGCCAACCGCGCTCCCAGCATTCGCCGCGGCCGGTTCCGAGAACGCAGCTCAGGAATCGGGCGGCGGCGGCCCAGCACCGTCGTGGCGTACCCGTCGCGCTCCGCCTGGGCAATGCAGCGATCGATGAATTGGCGGACTTCGGGATAACGTTCAAAGTAGCGGTCGATGAACTGCTTGGCATCGGCCACGGTCATCCCGGTGCCGCGCGACAACCCGAAAGCCGACTGACCGTAAATGATCCCGAAGTTTACCGCCTTGGCCTGGCTGCGCTGGGCGGCCGTGACTTGGTCCAGGGACACGTCGAAGACCTGCGAAGCAACCAGGCAGTGGATGTCCTGATCTTGCTCGAATGCCCGGATCAAGACCCGGTCGCGGGCAAAGTGGGCCAGCAAGCGCAACTCGATCTGGGAGTAATCGGCAGTGAGCAGCACCTGGCCGGCGCCTGCGGCGACAAAGGCTTTCCGGATTTCGCGGCCCACGTCGGTGCGGATGGGGATGTTCTGCAAGTTGGGGTCATTGCTGGACAGCCGTCCGGTCACCGCCCCGGTCATGTTGAAACTGGCGTGAATCCGACCGGATTTGCGGCTGACCATTCGGGGCAGGCTGTCGACGTAGGTGCTCTGCAGTTTGGTCAATTCGCGATATTCCAATAGCTGCCGCGGCAAGGGATTGTTGGTGAGCGCGCACAGTGCAGCCAGCGATTCGGCATCGGTGCTGCGCCCGGTCTTGGTCTTGCGAACCACCGGCAGTTGGAGGTCATCAAACAACACTTCAGCCAGTTGGCGGGTGGAGTCGATGTTGAAGCGGCGGCCGGCCGAGGCGTAGATCTGCTCGGTCAGGTCCCGACAACGCCGGGTGAGCGTCACGCCCATGCGCTCCAGGAAGGCCACGTCAAGCGCCACTCCGTTTTGTTCCATGCGGGCCAGAACCTCGACCAGCGGCATCTCGGTCTCATGGAACAGCGCCGCCAGGCCGGCGGGTTGCAGTTGCGACAACAGGGTGTGATACAGCCGCAGGGTGTAATCGGCGTCCTCCGCGGCATACTCGCAGACGCGCCGAATGTCGACTTCATCGATGGTGACCTGAGTCCGGCCCTTACCGATCAGGTCGACGATCGGGATGGTGGGCTCGTCATAGAGTTCGCGCACCAGCCAGTCCAAGCCATGCGAGCGGCGCAGCGGGTCGATCAGGAAGCTGGCGATCATCGAATCGAACAGCGGCCCGTGGGTCACCAACCCGGCCTGCTCCAGGACGATCAGGTCGAACTTGATGTTGTGGCCGCACTTGCTGATGCGGGGGTCTTCGAACGCCGGCCGCAAGGCCTGGACCACCTGCTCCGGGTCCAGGGTGTCGTCACCGACGCCGCGCACCGGGATGTAGGCGGCCTGGCCGGCGGCCCAGGCCACGGCAATGCCGACCAGCCGGGCATCCACCGGGTTGAGCCCAGTGGTCTCGGTGTCAAATGCGAAGCGCTCCAAGCCGCGCAACCGGGCGGCGAGTTCGTCGAGCGCCGCGGGCGTGTTGACTAACTGGTAGGCACGGGGCACGCGCGGCACGGCGGGCACAGCGCCGCCGTCGGCCACCGCCGCCGGAATTGCGGCGTCGCGCCCTTCGAGCTGCTGCAACAGCCGCGTGAAACCAAGGTGCTCAAAAATCGGTCGCAGGGTCGCTAGCGGCAATCCGGCGAATCGAGCGGCTCGCAGATCCAGCGGACAATCCAGGTCGCGGCGCAAGGTGACCAGGGTGCGGGTCGTTGGCAACTGCTCCGCGAATGCTCGGACCCGGGCCTGCAGCTTGGGGGTCAACTCGCCGGCATGGGCCAGCACGGCTTCGGCGGTGCCGTACTGCTGCACCAGCCGGGCAGCGGTTTTCAGTCCGACGCCTGCGATCCCCGGGATGTTATCGACCGGGTCGCCCGTCAAGGTCTGGACCTCGATCGCCTGTTCCGGGCGGTACCCTTTGGCGGCTTCCAGGGCCGCGGCGTCGATGACCTCGTTCTTGAGCGGATCATACAACCGCACGCGACCGGTAATCAGTTGCTCGAGGTCCTTATCCCTGCTGACGAGGTAGACATCCAAATCGTGATCGGCCCACCGGGCGCTGAGCGTGGCCATGACATCGTCGGCCTCGAAGCCGGGAACGCTAAGCGTCGGGATGCTCAACGCCTGGAGGGTGGACACAATCCGATCGATCTGCGGCAGGAGGTCGTCCGGTGTGGGTTCACGGTTGGCCTTGTATTCCGGGGAGACCTTTCGCCGACCGTCGGCCGAATCGGCCGAGTCGATGGCCACCACCAGGTAGTCCGGGTGCCGTTCGCGAATCAGGTTGAACAGCATCGAGAAAAAGACATAGGTGGCCCGCGTCGGTTCGCCGCCGGCGCTGGTCAGATCGCGGAATGGAGCGTAATAGGCGCGATAGATTTGGGCGTGACCGTCGATCACATACATCGTTTGCGCCATGAGCGCATGTTACTGGCGATCGAAGGCTCGTCAACTTTCGGCGGTTGCAACGAACCGGGCGGCGGGTTACCGTGGCGAGACGGCAGGAGGGACCATTCTCGATGATGACGTTGGACGTGCTCAGGGGCCGACTGCGGCAGTGCGACGATTCCAGCGAGCCCGGTGCCTGGCCGGCGGCAGCGCTCGGACTGCTGGGCGCCGCCGATTGCTGGCGGCGCACGGTGCCGCTTCCCGGCGGCGCCGCGCCGGATCCGCGAACCCTCCTGGAGACCTATGAGGCGGTGGCCTGGGGCAGCCTGACCAGCGCCCTGATCCTCACGCAGCATGTCGCCGCGGCTGAGTTGCTGGCCGACGGCGACAACGCCGCCTTGGCCCAGCGCCTGCTGCCGCCCTGTGCCGGCGGCAGCTGTCTGGCAAGCGTCGGCATCAGTCAGTTGACCACGTCGCGGCGCTTCGGCCGGTGCGCGCTGCGGGCGGAGCGACGGCCCGACGGCTTTCGACTGAATGGGATCATGCCCTGGGTCACCAGCGCCGCCCGGGCCGCCATCATCGTGGCCGGCGGCGAGTTGGACGACGGCACCCAGTTGCTGGCGGTCGTCGGCAGCACGGCGCGCGGCCTGCACATCGATCCGCCGCTGCCGCTGTTGGCGCTGCAGGCCAGTTGGACCGCGCAGGTCCGCTGCGACGATGTGCGGATCACGCCCGACTGCCTGCTGCGCGGGCCCGCCCCGGACGTGCTGCGACGGCGCTCGCCGGTGAAATCACTGACCGTCTCGGTGGTCGGACTGGGGGTCGCCGCCGCCATCCTGCACGACCTGCACGGCGGGGTGCAGGACCAGCCGGAGTTTGCCGATCTCTACTGCAGGACCATCGAACCGCGATATCAGGCGGTGCGGGCCCGGGTTTGGGCGGCCGCCCGGACGCTGGGCGATCCCGACGCGGACATCCCCGGCAGCGACATCCGCGCCGCGGTCAACGATCTGCTCGCCCGGCTGGCCCCAAGCCTGATGATTGTGGCCAAAGGCAGCGGCTACGTCGGCGGACACCGGGCCCAGCGACTGCTGCGCGAAGCGGCGTTCTTCCAGGTGTGGTCCGCGCCGCTCCCGGTACGCCTGGAATCGTTGCGGCGAGTATGGCGGGTCCAGGACGACTCAGCGGACTGAGGCTTGAATGAGTACCACGCAGGATCTGGTGTTCGAAGATCACCGGCATGCCTTGGTCGCCACGGTGTGCTGTGAGCGCATGGACTACATGATCATCGATACGCTCAAGCGGCGGATCACCGCCCAGGCCACCATGTCCGCCAAGTTCAACATCATCCTGGATCTGTCGCACGTGGGGATGATTCCGAGCATGATCATGGGTGAGATGATCCGCATGCTCAAGGACCTGCAGCGCGACGGGCGCCAGTTTGTGCTGGTGGGCATGAACCGTCACATCCGGGCGTCCTTCCGCCTGATGCGCATCGACCAACTGTTCTCGATCCGAGCGTCGCTGGACGAGGCGCTGCAGGCAGTCAGCCCCCGCAACTGGGGCTGACCTGCCACGCACTCACTGCGACCGCAACCGCAGGCCGACCTTGTACCCGCCGAGCGTCTGGGTGCAATGAATCACGCTGGCCGGCACCCAGGTCGGGTCGACCTCGTCTTCATCCAGCCGCACGGCGACGAAGTAGTCGCAGGGGATGGCTCGCCGGCAAAAAAGGCCCAATCCGCCGGCCGAGATGTTCAGACCCTTGGCGGAGGTCTCCGGGAAATCCTCCTGGAGCGGTCGGATGAGGAAATGATCATCGGTCAGTGCGCGGGGCTGGTGTCTCCTGCGCGGCGGGTCGTGGTCCGTCCGCAGCGGTTCTGCGCGCGCCAGCCACAAGTCGACCACTGCGGCAGTGGGGCGTGCGTCCATTCAGGGTTCCCTCCTCTCATCATAATTGTAGGACCGCTAGCGGTCTCACCCCAACTCCGGATTCCGTAACCTGATGGGCACCCTTGAGCTATGGCCAGGCGGGCACTTGACAAACGCCGCGCCATGGGGCAGAATCAAGCGGTGAAGTTGCACCAACCCTGCCGCGAAGACCTGAATACGGAAGTTTAATCCCCCGTTTATCAATGCACCGCAAAGGAGCGCTCTGATGGCCGGCAGACCCGCAGGAGGAAGTGGCACCGGGATCCTGGTGGGCATGATCATTGCCGTTGCGGTGGCCTTGATTTCGCTGGTCCTGCTGGTGGTGTTGTGGAACAACCACGAAGAATTGAAGTCAGCGCGCGACGATGCCAACCGCATCGCCAATCGGCTGATGCGCAGCAATGAGATGCAAAGCGGCATGAAGGCCTGGTTGGACCAGGCCGGCGACGGCGGCCGCGACCCCAGTGTGTCACGGCTGATGACCGATGAATTGACGCGGCTGGGCGAGATCATCTCGGCCGACGGTGCCACCGCCGAACCGGGTCTTGCGGAGAAGATCACCACCCGGGTTGCGGCCTTCTGGGACCAGGTCCGCGCCGACCGCCAGGCCGGTCGGATCGAAGACCCCGGCAGCCTCATCGGCAGTCCGCTACTCGATGCCGTCACAACTATGTACGGCATGTACACGCAGCATTGCGAGAGCCTGGCCCAGGCCCGGACGAACATGGACCAGCTCAACGCCGAGATCAAGGCGCTGACCCAGGCCCAAACCGACCTCCAGGAGCAATTCAACAAGACCGCGGATGAACTGCGCAGCCAGTTGGCCACGGTGGAAGACGAACGATCGGAGTTTCGGGCCACCAAGGTCGATGAATTCCAGGAGATCGAAGGCCGGCTGCAGGCCCGCGAGGATGCCCTGGCGGCCGAAAAAGAAGATCTCCGCCAGCGGATCTCCAGCCTGAGCACCGAGTTGGAAAAGACCGAAGCGCGGACCCGCGACCTGCAGGGCAAGGTCAAGGAGTTCCAGATTCTGCCGCAGGCGCGGATGGCCGCCCGCCGGGCCGACGGCAAGGTGGTGCTGGCCCGTGCCGGCGAAGGCACCGTCTTTGTCGACCGGGGCAAGAGCGATCACTTGGTCCTGGGCTTGCGCTTTGCGGTGTACCCGCCGGAGACCGGCATCCCCAGCACCGGCGTCGCCAAGGCCCAGATCGAGGTTGCCCGCATCGGACCGGAGGTCACCGAATGTCGGGTGGTCTGGGACAATCCCCTGTTTCCGATCATCGACGGCGATCTCATTGCCAATCCGATATACGACCGCCAGCGCAGCCAGGTGTTCTATGTTGCCGGTGGATTCGACCTGAACCACGATAACCAGGACGACCCCGAAGGCAGGGGCCAGGTCCAGGCCCTGATCACCGACTTCGGCGGACAGATCGCCGACGGCGTCAATCCTCGGGTGGACTTCGTGGTGGTCGGTGCCCGGCCGTACGTCCGGCGGCTGAGCAGCAATCCCAGCAAAGAAGCGGTCGAGCTGCACGATGAGCAGCAGCGGAACGCCGAAGCGTTCGACGCCGTTCTGACCCAGGCCTTGCAGTTGTCGATCCCGATCTTCACCCAGGAGACCTTCCTGAACTTCCTGGGTCGCCAGCATTAACCGTCCGAACCGGCCCATGGAAACCGAACTGGATCTCCAGCGAGCGCTAGCCCGCGCCCAGTCCTGGGCACGGGAGGCCGGTGCCTTGGCCCGCAGCCGGTTTCGCACCGACTGCGATGCCCAACCCAAACACGACGATTCCCTGGTGACCGAGGTCGATCTGGCCTGCCAGGAGTTGATCATCCGCCGGCTGCAGGCCGACTATCCGGACCACGACATCATCGCCGAAGAGGCCGGTGTGGAGCCCCCGCGGGGCCGGCGGTTCTGCTGGGTGATCGACCCGCTGGACGGCACCCGCAATTTCGCGCGGGGCGTACCGATGTTTTCGGTGGCGATTGCCGTGATGGACGCGGGCCAGCCCCGGCTGGGAGTGGTGTTCGACCCGATCGCCGAAAGCTGCTATGCGGCGGGCAGTGGTTTGGGTGCCTGGGCCAACGACCGGCCGCTGCAGGTTTCGCGGCGCGGCCCCGACGATTCGGCCATTCTCGGCATTTCGGCGCGGCGCGCGTCCGGGTTGCCAGCCGTTCTGTACGGTCGGCAGCTCAGCCGCATCGTCCATCGCAACCTGGGATCGTGTTGCCTGTTGTTGGCCCTGACCGCGGCGGGCAGCGTGGACGTCTGCTTCGGGCAGCATGCCAAGCTGTGGGATCTGGCTGCCGGTAGCGTGCTGATCTGCGAAGCCGGCGGCACGTTCACCTCGGCAAGCGGGGCGGCGGTCTTCCCGATCGAGAGCACCCGTTACGGCGGCGAGAGTCTGGACTTCCTAGCCGGCAACCCGGCACTCCACGGCCACGTGCTGGAGACCCTGCGCCTGGATCCGAAGCGGCCGTGAGCACCCCTGGGTGGGCAGCGGCGGGGCCAGGAGCCGATCAGCTCTTGTCCTCTTGGGTCAGGACGCGCTGGATGCCCTTTCGGACGAAGGTCATCTTGGTGTTGCTGCTCTCGTCGACCCGGAGCACCACCTCGTCATCGCGGGTCGACACCACCGTGCCGACGATCCCCCCGATGGTCACCACCCGGTCGTTCTTCTTGAGCGCTTGAATCATCTTGTCGGCGTCTTTTTGGCGCTTGCTCTGTCCACGCTGCAGAAAGATCCAGAACACCACAAACGCCAGCATCAGCCCGAAGAACAGGTTGTTGAACATCGGGGCTTGCGGCGGCGCCGGCCCGGAGGGCTGGGTCGTGGCCTGGGCCAGCCAACCTGAAATCCATGAGATCATATGCGTTGCTTCTTATTGAATGAGCCGAGTCGGTGACCGGCATCCCGGTGATCCGCGCCGCCGACCGGTTTGGAACCTGGAATCGCCTCTACAGGGGTCGGTCGCCCACCACCGGAAATTCGTCGTAGATGCGCTCGAATTCACCGGCGTCGATCAGGGCCCGCAGCCGGGTCATCAGTCGCTGGTAGAACCGAATATTGTGAATCGATGCCAGGATCGGTCCGAGCATCTCGTCCACGCCAAACAGGTGTCTAATATAGCCTCTGCTGAAGTGGGTGCAAGTGTAGCAGTCGCATCCAACTTCCAGCGGCTCTGCGGACCGCCGGTGGCGTGCATTTCGCAGCTTGAGCGGCCCGCCGGCGGTAAAAGCGTAGGCATTGCGTCCGTTACGGGTGGGCAGGACGCAATCGAACATGTCCACGCCCCGGCGAACGGCCGCGACGATGTCTCGCGGCATTCCGACGCCCATCAGATAGCGGGGGGCATCGGCGGGCAGCTCCGCGGGCAGATAGTCGAGCACTTCGATCATCTGCTCCGGCGTTTCGCCGACCGACAGCCCGCCGATGGCATAGCCGGCGAAATTCAGATCGCGGAGCGCGGCGGCGCAGCGGCAGCGTAGCGTTCGATCGAGGCCGCCCTGCACGATTCCGAACAACGCCTGGTCGGTTCGCCGGTGGCAATCCAGACACTGCTCCGCCCAACTGAGGGTCCGGCGAATGGCGGTGCTCAGCACTTCCGCGTGACAGGGATAGGGCGGGCACTGGTCCAACGCCATGATGATGTCGGCGCCCAGGCGGTTCTGCGCTTCGATGGCACTGCGCGGGTCGAGCTGCAGGGCGGCGCCGTCGATGTGCGACCGGAAGGTCACCCCGTGGTCATCGATGCGGGCCAGGGTGGCCAGCGAAAAGATCTGGAAGCCGCCGCTGTCGGTCAGGATCGGGCCGTCCCAGCCCATGAACTCATGAAGGCCGCCGAACTCCGCGATCAGTTCGGGCCCGGGACGCAGCAGTAGATGGTAGGTGTTCGCCAGGATCAGCCGCGAGTCGGTGTCGCGCAAATGGTCCGGGCTGACCCCTTTGACGGTCGCCTGGGTTCCGACCGGCATGAACACCGGGGTGTGCACCGCGCCATGTGCCGTAGACAGCCGGCCACGCCGCGCCCGGGTCGCCGTATCGGTATGCAGAAGTTCGAAGGAAAACACGGCCGGGATGATAGCAAGTCCGCTGGGGCCCGGCCAGAGTCAGCCGTCGCCGGAGTCGCCGGCCGGCAGCATCGCACCAAACAGCACCACCGCGATCGTCCGCAAATGCTGGAGTTCCTGGGGGGCCGTCCGAGGGCGGTTCTTCAACCAGCAGTCGGATGCCTGGGCCAAGGCCCCCGGGGTGAGCAGCATCGTGGTGGGCGCCGGGAGTTTCAGGTCGCGGGCCATCTTGAGGAGCAGTTCCCGCTGGGCCGTGGTCAGACCCACGTGATGCAGCACTTCGGCAAACAGCTTGTGCGGGCAATTCGGCAAGTGCGGTTGCTTGGCGCGCTTCTCGTAATAGAAGACAAAGTGCAGGATGACCAGCAGGCCCAGAATCGCGGACACTGCGATGATCATGCCTTTCCAAGTGGCCGGATCCCAGGCGTCCTTGTCGAATTGCTCGTGCAGCAGCACCCGCGGATCCACCCGTTGGAACGCCAGCAGCAGCCGTGCGGTCATGGTTCGGTCTCCGCAGGGGTCGGACCGCGGCTGCGCTGGCGACGACGGCGGCGCTCTGCCTGCACCAGCTGCCGGGCCCGCTGCCGGACCCCTTCATCGGGATCGTTCTCGGCAATGTCGCTGATTTGATTGAGCAGTCCGGCCAGGCCGTACTTCTCGACCACCCACAGGGCGCTGACCCGATGGGCCCGTGACGGATCACGCAACAGCAGGATCAAGGCTTCGGCGGCCTCTCGGATCTGCAACTTGAGCAGCGCATTGATGGCCGCAGCCCGAACCCGATGGTCCGGATCCCGCAACCGCGCCTGGATGCGATCGACCTGGCGGGTCACCCCGAGGTCATCCATGGCATCAATGGCATTGGCACGCACCCGCGAGTCGTCGTCCTCCAGGGCTCTGCTCAAGATCATTTCTGAGGTGCCGTCCTGCAATTGAGCCAAGGCCCGGACCGCGGCGCTGCGAACCACGCGGTCGGCATCCCGGGCACACCCGAACACCGCGGCCTTGTACCGGGTGATCAGTCCCAGAACCTTGACGATCTGGATGGCCCGGACCCGGTCGGCGGCGTCCTTGCTTCCCAGGCGGGACTGCAACTGGTCGTACGCAGCCGGGTCGCGGCCCATGACCCGCCGGCCCACCACTTTGCGCAGCGGTCCGCTCATGTGCGGAAACTCGTCCCAATACTCCTCAAAACTGGCGCAAGCGATGGCCACCAACTCCGATTCCGCGGTGCGCCTGGGGGGCTGGTCGTACCGCTCCAGCAGGGCCCCGGCGTCCGCTGGACGGCGGCGGAGCAGCTCGCGGAGGGCGATGCGGGCCAGGTCAGGATCGGCCCAGTCGACGACCACCCGCAACACATCCGTGGCCAACTCGCTCTTGATCGCCACGATGGCATGCAACGCCAGGCGCTGTTTGTCGCGGTGGTCTGACAGCAGGATGGAGCGGTACCACTGCACCCGCTGGGCCTCCGGTACCGACGTGGCCTGCACCAAGCGGATGAGCCGTCCCAGGCGCTGTTCGTCAATCTCGAACAACACCGCCGGCGTCCCCTCCAGCCAACTCAGCTTGCGGATCCGGGCGCAGCCCCGGTGGATGGCCGGATCACCCAGCAGCCAGGCATGATCCACCAGCGCCAGCATCAAGGACCCATCGCGGCAGGCGGACACGGCACCGGCGACATCCGGCCCCGAAGCCTCATGCCCCAGGGCCAGCAGCACCAGCGGGGCCAGGGTCGGGCCGGGCGCGTCGCGGATCATGTCCAGGATCGCCCGCCAGCACTTGCTTTGCGGGCGGTCCGCTTCGGCCAGCAATTCCGCTTCCAGATCCAAGCACAGCAGCAGGGCGGCTTCGACGACCGAGGTTCGCATGTGCACGTCGTAGGCCACCAGTGCTTCGCGCAAGGTGGCCACCAGCAGTCGGCGGCGGTCGGCCTCCGCGCGGAAGCGGCGGTAGTGGTCTTCGGCTCGAAGGGACTGAATCGCTGCCACCGCCGGCGGTCGGGTCTGGGACACGAACCCATGGACCATCCGCCGCAAGGCCAGGGCGGCCCGACCCCGCGTGCTGGTCATGGGATTGTGCAAGGCCATGCCCAGGAGATAGGACATCGCCGGGGAACCGCTGCGCGACACCAGGTCAATGGTGCTGAAGCGATCGTGTTCCTCCGGCGAGCGAATCGTCTCGCGCAGGGTGCCCTCCAGCCGCCCGATGCTCCGGGCCAGGTAGGCCTTGCATGGTTCTGTCAGTTCGTGGTAGCGATCCAACAGCCGCCGCATGACCGGTTCCCGCTGGCGGGCCAGCAGGACGTTGATGGCGTGCACCTTGAAGTCCTCATCGAGGTCGCCGAGGGCCTCCAGCAGGACGGCGTCAGCCGAGAGGTTCTTGCTGGCCGCCAAGGCCTGGTAGATCGGTGGGGCCTGGATCGGTCCGGTGGGTTCGTTCATGGCACGCTGACCGACAGATTGTGGGCTCGCGGACCCTTGACCTGCTTCAGGCCCACACGAACCTGCTTCCCGGATAAACTCTGGGCGTCCCGAAAATAGTGCGACTTGATGACGGTTTGCCGCGGCTGCAAGCCGATGATGTGCAGATTCTGCCGCTTGCGACCGGGGGCGTCGGCGAAACTCTCCAAGGTGACGACGTCCTTCGACCGGTTGGTCACCCCGTGGCGGATGATCAACGTGGACGCGTCCAGGGCCACATCGACCCACACCTCCATGTCCACCAGGTCCAGCTTCAGCGGCAACTGGACCTCGAAGCGATACATCTGCTCGGCATCGAGGGTCACTTCTGCGGATACGGTCTTGCGGCCCGCGGGCTCGCGGGGCGCCGGCTGAATGCGAATCGGCCGGCTCACGGTCGCGCCCGGCTGAACCGCAAAGTTGAACCGCGCCGGGCGAATCTGCCAGCCGTCAGGGGCCTGCAACCGGATCGAGCCGGACATGGGATCGTTGCGGGGGTTGGTCAGCACCAGGGCCTGCTCGTGGAAGCTCGATTCGGATGGCAGCAATTCGGGGTCGAAGCGCATGCCCTGACGAAAAGCCACCAGCCAGGACTGGCCTCCTTCCAGGAACACCGGCAGTGGCGACAGCGTCACCCGCTGGCTGCCGTCGGTTGCCTCCACGGTGGTGCGGTTGCCCCACAAATCGGTGGACTGCCGGGCCCCGTACGCATACAGTTCGTGTTCGGTGCCTTGCAACGGGGCGCTGTCATCCCAGACCACCAGGGTGGCCTGCTCGTGGCGGTCAAACAGGAAGGCGGTGACCCCTTCGCCCAAGTCGACCGGACCGGCGAAGTCGGCATCATCCAACATGTCGATCACCGTGCGGTATACCAGGTACAACTCGGCGGGTTCGACCCCACCGGGTCCCTCGGTGGACCGCACCCGCCACGGCTGCCGGACGAACAAGCGGGTGGCACTGCTGTGATGGGCGTAGATCAGCCGCTTGGCGGCGTCGGCCAGGTAGGGTAATCGACGGTAGCGCTCCGCGGGCGCCGTTTCGATGACGGCCCAGACCTCGCGATACCCCAGCCCGCCGAAAGAGGTGTCCAGGTAGTGCGGCAAGTCGCCGGGCTGGATGTCCACCGGCAGCGACACCGAAAGAATGTCAGCGGTGCCGTTTTGCGGTTCATGGTGGGCCGAGGCCGGAGCCACCATGACCGGACGGAGCGTCAGCTTGGCCATCTCGCCGCGCAATGCCGCCAGCACGGTGTCCAGCCGCGGATCGCCCGCAACGGCGGTGTCTCCATCACGCCCGATCTGCCAGTAGTCCAGCAGGCTCTCATATCGGGTGACCGTCTGTGCCAGAAACGGCCGCCAGGTCTCCGCCGAGGTGCTCAGCAGATCGACCACGGACGACTTGCCAGCTGCCGGAGCGGTCCCCGGCGGCGGGGGGCCGCTGTTGACCAGCGTCCCGGTGACCGACACGTTTGCAGCGCGCAGCTCGCTCAGCAGGTTCTGATGACGCTCCTGGCGCTGCGCCGGGGCGTCGAAGTGACCGCGCTCCAGTTCGATCTTCACGTAGCGGATACCCAGCGCACTGACCAAGGCGCTGGCCGCCTTCCAGCCCATTGCAGAATCGGGCTCCAGGATGACCCCGTAGCGGTTTTGCTGCCGCTCCCGCGGCCCGGGCGCAGCGGTCGACTTGGCGAACACCACCTGCCGGTGCACCAGGGTCCCCGGGCTCATCTGAACCTCCAGTTGGGCGGTGTACACCCCCGGGGGCAGGTTCGGGACGGCTCGGCGGTGCAGCGGCGGGCCGGCGTCGCGGGTGACCTCGATCGGCTCGCTGTAAATCTCGCCGCCTGCGGCATCGTGAACCGTCAGGCGGGCGACCAGTTCATGACGATTGGCATCACCGACTTTGACCAGCAGGACGGGCGTCTCCGAGGCGCTGAACAGGTTGCCGCGCTCGGCGGCGCTGGTGGTCAAGACCACGTTCGGCAGGCGATAGACCAGCACGTCGTCGAACCAGGCCCCGCCGGTGACATCCTTATGATCGATGTGGCGGGGTTTTTCCGGCCCGTCCCACCAGACCTCACGTTGCACGGCCCAGGCCGTCAGGCCGATCGCATAGGCCCCGTCGAGATCGCCCGGGATGTCCAGGGTCACCGGCTGCCATTCGGAGTCGGCCTCCCCGCCGATCAGGGGGCTCTTGATCTCCGAACCCTCGATGCGCTGCCCATTGGCATCCAACAGGAAGGCGCTGAGGTACGCCCGGGCGGAGCGCAAGCGGTCGGGCCGAATGCGGGCCGCAACCCGGTAGTGGCTGTCCGGCTCGATGACGATGTCGAGCCCGGAGTAGTCGTACGCACAACTGCGACCGTTCAATCCCAGGTAGAAGGAGGGGGCAGCCTGGCAGCCGATCTGGGAATCGAAGCCGCCGAGGGCAAACGGCGGAAACCCGGCGGCGTCCCGCCGGATCCAGAGCATGGGTACGGAATCAAGATTGCCAAGTGGGCGCTCGTCGAAATCGAAGTGCTTGACGACCCGGCTGCCGCCGGCGGTCGGCAGCGGCGCAGACTCCACCGGCGGCCCAGCGACTCGCGGAGCGCTGCCGCCGGCCCACACCACGCCGCCGATCGCGATGCCGAAATGCAACAGGATCATCCCACATGCGTTATCGGATACCCACACGGCGCAGGTGAACGCTCAGCAGGACAATTTCACAGGGCGGGCCGCCTGTCGGGTCTAATGCACTGGACGGCAACCACATCAGACCGCAGCGGTGCATCCGGGGCGATGATTCAGGCCTTGAGTTCCGCGAGAATCGACAGCCTGTCAGCGAGGGCTTCATCGTCGAGCTGCTCCAGCGGCAGCCGGTTCAAGTGGGCCACCATCTTGAGCAGCCGCTGGGCGACCTGCCGGCAGAATTCCTGGCGCTCCTCGTCGGTCCCCGGATGGAACGTCGGATCGGGCATCGGCCAATGCGCCTGAACCACCTTGCCCGGCCAGACCGGACACTCTGCCGAGGCGTTGTCGCAGACCGTGATCACGACGTCGGGGTCCGCCTCCAGAATCTCCTCGATGTGCTTGGAGTACAGCCCCGCGGTCGAGACGCCCATGCGCTCCAGCGTCTGCAAGGCCAGCGGGTGGACAAAGCCGGCCGGCCGGGTTCCGGCACTGCACACCCGCAGCCGCTCACCGGCGTGCTGACGCAACAGGGCCTCGGCCATCTGGGACCGGCAGGCGTTGCCCGTGCAGATGAAAGCAACGGTCTTGCGCGGGGCCATTGGTGCGCTCCTTATCGTCCTTGATTTGGGACCCGTCTCATTCTAGTGTACGTGCTTATTAATCATCGGAAGATCGGCTGCCGAGGGATAAACACCGTGTCCCAAGAATACAGGATCGGCTCGGGCTACGACATCCACACGGTGGTCTCCGATCGACCGCTGAAGCTGGCCGGTGTGACCGTCGACTGCGGGTTCGGGCTTGGTGGGCATACAGATGGCGACGTGGTTTTTCACGCCGCCATCGACGCCGCTTTTGGGGCCGCGGGGCTCGGCGACATCGGCGAGCACTTTCCCGACACCGACCCGGCCATCGGGGCCTTGGGCAGCGCCGAACTCATCGCTCGGGCGCTGGCGGAAGTGCGCGGCGACGGCTGGACGGTCCTGAACATCGACGTCACCATCCTGGCCGAGCGTCCCCGGCTGAGCGCCCACAAGGCCGCGATCCGGTCGGCATTGGCCGGCGCGCTGGCCGTGGAGGAGCAGCAGGTCAGCGTCAAGGCCAAGACCCACGAAGGTCACGATGCCGTCGGCCAGGGGCGGGCCATCGCCTGCCAGGCGGTCCTGATGCTCAGCCGACCCCAGCGAAGGAGTTGACCAATCTCATGGCACTGCGCGTGTACAACACCCTGACGCATACCAAGGAGCTGTTCGAACCGGTGCGGCCCGGCAAGGTGGGCATCTATCTTTGCGGCCCGACGGTCTACAAGGAAAGCCACATCGGACATGCCGTGGGACCGGTGATCTTTGATGCCATCGCCCGTTATTTGCGCTACAAGGGCTTCGAGGTCACCTGGGTGGTCAACATCACCGACGTGGAGGACAAGTTGATCCAGCAGGCCCGGCTCGAGGAGTGCGGCGTATACGAACTGGCCGAGCGCGTGGCCCGCAGTTATCGCGACGGCCTGGCCCAACTCGGTGTGCGGCGGATCGACCACATGCCCAAGGCCAGCGAGCACATCGCGGACATCATCTCGATGATCGAACGGTTGATCGGGCGCGGCTATGCCTACGCCTCGGGCGGCGACGTCTACTTCGACGTCGCCCAGGATGACGATTACGGCAAGCTGTCCAACCGCCGCCTGGAGGATCAAACCGCCGTCCGCGAAACGGTGGGGGAATCCAAGCGCAACCCTGGTGATTTCGCTCTGTGGAAGGCGGTCAAGTCGGATGAACCCGCCGAGGTGGCCTTCGAGTCGCCCTGGGGCCTGGGCCGGCCCGGCTGGCACATCGAGTGCTCGGCCATGAGCATGCGCTACCTGGGCGAAACCTTCGACTTTCACGGCGGGGGCATGGATCTGATCTTCCCGCACCATGAGAATGAGATCGCCCAGTCCGAATCCTGCAGTGGGGTGCCGTTTGCCAAGTACTGGCTGCACAACGGGCTGACCCGGCTGAATACCAAGAAGGTCAGCAAGTCGGATCCGCAGATGCAGGAGGCCCTGGCCAAGATGACCTTGAGCCACCTGCTCGACCAGCACGGCGGTGAATTGCTGCGCTTTTTCCTGCTCAGCACCCACTATCGCCGGCCGATCGAGTTCTCCGACCCCGAAATCCTCAGCAAGAAAAAGGGGCTCGAAACCTTCTATCGCCTTTTTGAACGCATCGAGCGGGCCGCCCGCGGCTCGGTCTACGCCGACCTGCCGACCCTGCACAAGCCGCGCTTCGAGAAGTACGCCGAGGAATACCACGACTTCATTCGAATCGTGCTCGACCAGCGCACCGAGTTCCTGGAAGCCATGGACGACGACTTCAACACCGCAGCGGCGATCGGCGTGCTGTTCCAAGGCGCCAACCACATCAACCGGTTCATGGATGAACACCAAGCCGAGACCTCCACCGACGGTGAAGTCCGCGAGTTGGCCTTGCTGGCCTGCCGCACCCTGGTGGAAGACGCCCGCATCCTGGGGCTCTTCGAGCAACCGGTCAAACGGGCCGCCGGCGGATCGGATCACCTGAGCGGGCAACTGCTCGACCTGCTGATCCGCCTGCGCCAACAGGCCAAGCAGGATAAGAACTTCACCATCGCCGATCAGATCCGCGACCAACTGGCCGAACTCGGCGTGACCCTGGAGGATCGGCCGGACGGAACCCACTGGCGGCTGGATTGAATCAGGAGCCACCCATGCGGATTTGCGGGGTCGACCCCGGCTTGCGAACCACCGGCTACGGCGTCATCAGCGGACCCGCCGGCAGTCCGTCGATCATCGACGCCGGCGTCATCCGCTCGACCGCGGCGGGCGACCTGGCCGGTCGGCTGTCGGAGATCTTTCAAGGGCTGGATGAGGTGCTGGCCGAAACCCGGCCCGAGGCGGTGGCCGTCGAAAACGTCTACTCGCATTACAACCATCCGCAGACCGCCGTGCTGATGGGGCACGCCCGCGGCGTGGTGCTGCTGGCTGCCGCCCGGCACCATATTCGGGTGGCCCAGTACTCCGCCACGCACATCAAGCGCAGCCTGACCGGCAATGGTCGGGCCAGCAAGGCCCAGGTCCAGCAGGCCATCGCCATCCACTTTGGGCTGGTCGACTGCCCGCAACCCAACGATGTGGCGGATGCCTTGGCCATCGCCTTGTGTGCTGCGGTGCTACCCGGGGCAGCCGACCCCGTAGCGGCCGCCAACCCGGCCGCCCGATCGAAATACCTATGATCGTCAAGATGACCGGCATTCTGGGAGAAGTGGGCGACCAGTGGATTACGCTGGAGCGCGACGGCCTGTGCCACGAGGTGCTGGTTCCGGGTTATGCCCTGGCCGAATTGGCCGCCCACCGCGGCAGCGAAATCGTGTTGCACACCCTGGAGTTCATGGAGGCCAGTTCCGCCAACGGCAACCTGGTGCCCCGGATGATCGGCTTCCTGCACACCGAGGATCGGGCGTTCTTCCTGCGGTTCATCGCGGTCAAGGGCATCGGGGCCCGCAAGGCCCTCAAGGCGCTGTCCGAACCGGTGGCCCGGATCGCCGCCTGGATCCAGCATGGGGAGGCCCCGCTGCTGGCGAAGCTGCCGGGCATCGGCAAACGCGGGGCCGAGATGATCGTCGCCGAACTCCGCGGCAAGGTCGATCAGTTTGCCATGGCCGCCGCCCCGGCGTCCAGCGCCGGCGATCTCAAACAGTCGCAACGGGACGCCCTGGAGGTCATGTTGGCCTGGGGTGATTCCCGGGCGGACGCCCTCCGCTGGCTGGAGCGGGCTGCCCAGGTGCAACCCGATCTCAATCGTGCCGAGGATTGGATTCGCGCCTGCTACCGCATCAAGGCCGGCGGCGCGGGATAGGATGACCGCATGGCACGCGAGCGCATCATCGGCCTCGACGCCCAACCGCGGGACGTGGACCCCGCGGCACTATCGCTGCGCCCGGCTTCCCTGGCCGAGGTCATCGGCCAGCGGCAGGTGATCGAGCAGTTGCAGATCGCCCTGCAGGCCGCCCAGAAGCGCCGCGAGCCGCTCGAACACATCCTGCTCGACGGCCCGCCGGGACTGGGCAAGACCACTCTGGCGTTCGTGATCGCCCAGGAAATGAACGGCCGGCTGCCGCGGATCACCTCCGGACCGGTGTTGAACAAGACCGCCGACCTGATGAGTGTGCTGACCAACCTGGAAGAAGGGGAGGTCCTGTTCATCGATGAGATTCACCGCCTGCCGCGGATCGTCGAAGAGTTTCTCTATCCGGCGATGGAGGATTTCCGGGTCGATTACACCATCGAGGGCGGCATGGGGGGGCGGACCATCCGATTCGCCCTGAAGCGCTTCACCCTGATCGGGGCTACCACCCGGGCGGGGATGTTGTCGCCGGCCATGCGCGATCGCTTCGGCATCCGCTACCATTTTGAGTTCTACGCCACCCCGGAATTGATCACCATTCTGCAGCGCTCCGCCGGCAAGTTGGGCGTCCCGGTCAGCGACGATGGCTTGTCGGCCATCGCCCGCCGCAGCCGCGGCACGCCGCGGGTGGCCAATCGCCTGCTGCGCCGGGCCCGCGATTTCGCCGACGTCAAAGGCGACGGCCGTCTCGATGAGCGCACCGTCCACGACGCCCTCGAGATCCAGCGGATCGATCACCTGGGGCTGGATGAATTGGATCGCAACTACCTGCTGACGCTCATTGACGTCTATCGTGGCGGGCCGGCCGGCATCGAAGCCCTGGCGGCCACCACCGGCCAGGAGCGCGACACCCTCGAAGATGTGGTCGAGCCCTATCTATTGCAGTTGGGGTTTGTCATCCGCACGCGCCAGGGCCGCCAGGTCACCCGCCAGGCCTGCGCGCACGTCGGCCGCGGCTTTCCGCTGCCGGAAGAAGGCCAACCGTCGCTGTTCTGACGCCGCCGCCGGCCGGCCGCGCATCGCTGGCGTTTGCCGTGCAATCACAACAAGGCCCAACCGCGAATCTGGCTTTCGACCAGCACTTTGAGCTTGTCGCCCAGATGATCCCGTCCGCCGTGTCTCAGGGCGCTGCCGATCATGGCGGCCGACCGTCCGTAATCACCGCTCCGCAGCAGGTAGCGGCCGTACTTCAGCAGGCGCAAACCGAATGATCGTTCCCAATCCGGGCGCATGCCCAACACCGAGCAGAACAGCCGGCGGTGTTTGAGCAGGCACTTCAGGTACATCCGGAGCCGTAGCTCTGCGTTGCGATTGGCGCCACCCGGATGGACCCGAACATGGACCAGGACTTCCGGGAAGAGCCGCAGGCGATAACACAGGCCCAGCCGGATCCACATGTCCCAGTCCACCGACAGCGCCAATTGCTCGTCGAACCCGCCGACCTGCTCGAAGCAACCGTGATGGGCCATCACGCCCGACAGGCTGGAGCTGTAAGGCTGTCCGTAGACCAGGGCCGGCCACAGGGCCTGCGGGTCTTGCGGCCCGAGCGGCAGGGGCTCGATGTGGCCATCCTGGTAGAAGCGCTGTCCGCCGGTGAAACTGACCCGGCTGCCCGAGGCGTTGAGCAGATCCACCAACTGCAGCTCCAGCTTGCGATCGCCCCAATAGTCATCTGCGTCCAGGAAGCACAACCACACGCCCCTGGCCCGGGCGATGCCGGTATTGCGGGCCGCGGCATTGCCGGCGTGCGCCTGATGGTGATAGCAGATCCGCGGGTCGTCATAGCCGGCCACCCGATCGGCGGTATCGTCGGTGGACCCGTCGTCGACGACAATGACTTCGAAATCACAGAAGGTCTGCCGCAGGACACTGTCCAGCGTTGCGGGCAGGGTGCCGGCGCTGTTGAAGGACGGGATAATCACCGAGATCAACGGAGCCCGCCCGCCGGACCTGATCGCCGGCGATTGCCGCGGTCCCCGACGCGAACGCCTGGGTGCCACCATCAGATTCCGTCACCACCTTCCTTCTATTACTATCGGCACTTGCGGAGGTGCGTTGAAGATCTGAAACCGGCCGGACGGGCCCATGACCGGCAGCGCTGAGTAGGCCTGGGGAATTCGGGTCAGCCGAATACCGGAGCCGCGCGGCCCACCAGCGGGATCGGGACGGGCCAGCCGGCAGGTTTTCAGTTCAAACGGTACCATCAATTAATCCAAATCAAGATACCATTTACTACAAATGGTACCACCATTTTGACCAAATGAAGATACCGTTTGCACTAAATGAAGATACCGTTTGAACAAAATGGTGGTACCATTTCGGTTCATCCCGGCTTGCCTGGGGGTTCCACCGCCCAGGAATAGCCCCATTGTGCGAGTAGGCTCCTGGACCACGGCGCTGCCAGTTGCTCAGCAATCCCCAACAACCGGGAAGGACTCGCCCTGCGCTCCCAGAGGGGATATCCTTGTGGGCATGAAACGGACGAACGAGGTTCTGGGGTCGATTGATTCCCAACCTGTCCGGGCACTGGTAGAAGAAATCCTGGAGGGTGGAAAGGTCGCCTTCGAGATGCGCCGGCTCAAGTACGGCTTTTAGGAAACGGCATGACACGGACGGAACTGCTGGAACTGATCCGAAACGGCGAGAACTCCGGTGTGGAGTTCAAGCGCGACGCCATCGAGCCGCGAGCGCTCGCCAAGGAACTGGTCGCGTTTGCGAATTTTGCAGGAGGGCGAGTTCTACTGGGTGTGGAAGACGACGGAACCGTCGTTGGATTAACGCGGCCGAATCTTGAAGAATGGGTGATGCAAGCGTGTCGGGACAAGATCCGGCCGGAACTGATTCCGTTCTTCGAGGTCATCAAGGGAGTCGAACCGGGCAAGGATGTGGCAATCGTCCAGGTCGAGCGGGGCTGGAGCGTGCATCACGTCTGGCATGACAATCACCGCACGTACTACATCCGTGTCGGAACAATCTGCCGCGAGGCGAGCCAGGAGGAGTTGGAGCGCCTGTTTCAACAGCGTGGCGCTGTTCGTGGGGAGCTGCGCGCCGTTTCCGGGGCGACGCTGGCGGACCTCGACCAGCGGCGTCTCGTGGACTACTTCAGCCGCGTCCGGTCGCAAGATGTGCCGGACTCCGAGGACGAAGCGGGCTGGATTACGCTCCTCGTGAATACAGAGTTCATGACTGAAACCGACAGCGGAAGAAGCTCACCGACGATGGCCGGGCTGCTGCTGTTCGGGACGAGCCCGAATCGCTTCCTTCCCCATGCCGGTGTTGACGCCGCGGCGTTTGCGGGCACACAGAAAGACTACGCAGCGAAGGAGCGCACAAAGAGCAGGGGCCCACTGACGCCCCTGATGTCCGTCGCAGGTGGAAAGGCTCGCCTCGTCGAGAACGGGCTTGTCGAGCAAGTCGTCGAATTCGTGCGCAGGAACACGCCGGTAACCGCGACACTTGAAGGGGGCGCACGCCGTGTTGAAGAGCGAACCTATCCTGACGACGTGATTCGAGAGGCAATCGTGAATGCACTTGTGCATCGCGATTATCTTCTCTCGGCCACGGATGTGGAACTAGTCATCTACAGCGACCGGTTGGAAATCACCTCACCTGGACGGCTCCCCAACGGCATCACGCCGGCCCGGATGCTGACCGGCTGCCGCGCCGCGCGCAACCAGTTGCTCAAGGACGTGATGAGGGACTATGGGTATCTGGAACACCTGGGGATGGGTGTACCTCGGAAGATCGTGAAGGGGATGCGGGAGCACAACGGCACAGAGCCGGACCTGATCGAAGAAGGCGAGTCGTTCAGGGTTGTGCTGCACGCCGGAACCCCTTGAGATTTGGAAGCGGACGAAGGGCCGCGGCTCACGGGCCGCTTGCCTGGCGATGGTGTTCAAGCGCTGCCCAGAACACGCCGGGCATGCGTTTGATGTCGGAACGCGCCCCTCCCAGAAAAGGGCATGTGCGTTGACGCTGTTCGCCGAAATCGCCACCCGGCCGGCCATGTTACCTGGACAGTTCCACGGCGATCATTCGGGCGCGGCTTCCTGCCCCGAACCGTCCATATCTTCCTTTGACCAGAAGTCTGCATTGCACACCCAGGAGGGGTGATTTCGACCAATTCGTGTGCGAAAGCTCGGGCGGGGGACCGGGGATCCTCGTGGTGCAACGGGGTAGGTCTGCACTGCAACCTGCAGCGAGCCATTCTCTGCGCGGACGCACCCGCACTTCGGTTGCTCTTCGGGTCCGATGGACACGTTTCCGGGCTGTGAGTTTAAGGGCCGCACCACCAAGGTGGGTATCGCAACTAGCGATTCAGAAACACGTTGCGTCAACTGGGCGATACAGGACTTGAACCTGTGACCTCCTGCGTGTCGAGCAGGCGCTCTAGCCAACTGAGCTAATCGCCCGCAGGGCCGGCTGCGGCAATCGCCCGGATTGTACGGCGGCATGGGCCGATTATCAACCGTGACCCCAACTGGGCAACTGGGCAACTGGGCCAATTGGGCGGGGGGAGCGGTGACCGAGCTTCGGTTGCCGCGGTTCGCCGGCGTAAGCGGGCGGCGCTGCCCGCAACCGCCTGATCATCCGGCGGGACTCTTGCCACCCAGTCCGGTGACAAAGTCCGGGCAGGGCAGGCCGTCAGGGTTGTCGTCGCACAGAATGCGCTCGTATGTGTGATCGTGACCGCCGAAGGCCCCCGTAGCTCCCCAAGCTTCGAACGGCCCCTGCCTGGCCGGCTCGGAACCGTGGCCGGTAGACCACGAGAACGGCGGGTGGTGCAGGGTCAGCACCTTCCAGCGGGTGCAGTCTAAAACCAACCCAAGTCACCCGTCGCAAGGGCAACCGTAACGCATTCAACCGGACGCCTGTCGTGCGGCCCCCGAAGTGCGATTGGCGGACCGAGGGGCTCAGTTCTCTTTGCTGTAAACGATCCACAGATGAACCATGTAGGCGAATATCGGGGCACTGATGGCCGTGCCGACGATGTCGCGCACCGGCAACGGGCCGAACAGCCAGTTGGCGACGATCAGGCCGCCGCCGGCCACCAGCAAGACCACTGCCAAGGTCTTCATGAAGACCGAGGCGACCAGCAGCGGGGGCTGGTTGGAGTCCATCTGCAACGCTCCAGGCGAGACCGACCTGCGACCGGTCAGGGCACCAGCATGGTGTCTGTGCTCGAACTTCGGTCAAAAATGCTCTGGTAGCCCGGGCAGCCGCGATTGCCGCCGCTGGTGCCCGGGTACACACCGGTTCCGAACTTGATGAACCACGGTGCGGACTGCGTTTGGAAGAAAGCCGCCGAGTAGATGTTCTCATCGTCCACCCCGGTCATGGGGGTTCTGGCAAACGATACATCGCCGCTTAGCCGGCCGACGTTCTGACCCTGGCCCTGGCCGCGGCCCCCGTGGTTGGGCGAGTTATAGGGCTTAAAGTCATCGGGGCTGAGTGCTTCGTTGGTCAGGCCGCGGTTGGCGAAGTCGTTGGCCGGCGGCGTGTTCTGCAGGGCCGTCCCACCGCCACCGCCCGGACCGACGAAGGTCGAGTTGAAGGCGATCAATTCAGGCGGGGTGCCGTCGGTAGACTCCACGGCCTCGACTTCGCTCATGGTCATGCCGGGGTTCTTGTCCCCGATGTACACCCGCCGGGGGTCGGAGTCCGGTCCCTGGGTCGGCCGGGCCCGGTTCATGCCCACATAATACGGCATCTGGTAGCCGTAGCTGAGGTAGCCGTAGCCTTTGAAATCGTAGAACCGCAGAACATCAACAGCCGGGTCGGGCAGATCATCGCTGCTCGGACAGATGAAGCCCTTGGGCTCCACGTCGCCGCGCCGGACCAGCGTCCACAAGGCCCGAGAAGGCGAGACATGGGTACCCGGCGTGCCGGCGGCGGGCGACGCCGAGCGGATTTCGAGGCTTTCCTCGTCGCGCGGCAGCACGCTGGTCCCGCCCATCGAGGTGAAGAAGTTGGTGTACACCGCGTTGCCCGGGGGGGTCGGACCTTCCACCTTGGTGTCATGCCACGAGCCCACGGTGGGCCAGAAATCGTTGTTGTCGCCGGCGTACAGCTTGCAGGAATTGATGGTGCCCTTGAGGTTTTGCCCGCAGACGACGCGTTTGCTGGCCTCGCGGGCCTTGGCCAGGCTCGGCAACAGAATCGCGATCAGCAGGGCGATGATGGCCACCACCACCAGCAGTTCAATCAGCGTAAATGCTTGTCTCCGGGTGTTCATGCTCGGTTCTCCGCTTCAAGTTCTGGCGATCATCCCCGCAAGGTGAGGCGTCCCCTTCAAGATACCGAAAGCCGGCGGCCCCTTCAAACGGACGGTGGCGAACGCCGGTGGCGGCTGCCGCTCGGGCGGCGGCGACGTCACTTGGTGCGCTGCCGGAGCAGGCCGTCGGGGTCGATGTAATGACCCGGCGGCAGAGGGTTGTGGGCGATCACCTCGTTGCCGCACACCGGGCAGAGCGTCGGGCTCGGCTTGCCGAGCATCTCGTTCAGGATCACCCAGGTGCCGCCCTTAATCTGGCCGCACTTGCCCTGGTAGCAGACTTCGGCGGGGTAGCCGGCCGTTTTTCCACTGGGGGCCCGCACCGGCCAGCCCTTGTGATCGAGGCCCAACTGGATGGTGAAGCGCTCGCCAGTCTCAACATCCACGACCCGGACCCCGGCGCGCTGTTCGCCGCCGGCGATCAGGCTGGAGGTAAACATGCGGTAGCCTGCGTACAACACCAGCAGCACACAGACGACGATCAGGATTCGTTCTTTCATGGTCGCAGCTTTACACGATCTCGTTCGATGCAACCCGCTGCGGCGATCCCACGCGCTCCCCCGCCGAAGATCCGCGCCGCCGGTAGGATTCAATAAATGGGATACATCCCCTTGTAGGGACCGATGGTGTCGACCTCGCGGTCCTGGAGGGACAGGGCGGCCCGTGGTTTGGGATTGGGGCCTTCGGTGTATTCACCCAGACCGACGCGGGTGCCTGACGGCAGCCAGAGGTCGACGTCCTCGATGGCGTCCGCCTTGGTGATCCGTTCGGCGTGGCCGTCATAATACAGGACGTTGAGGCCGAACGCTCCGCCGCTGCGATGGCGATAGGCGCGTACATCCCACTGGCGGTCGTGCTCGGTGGGATCGCTCTCCACCGGGTTGAGAAAGGAGCGCGTCCAAGAGCTGGACGGTCCGGCGGTCGAGAAGCTGCCGCCGAAGCCGGCGTTCCAACCGACTTCGTAATCGGGGGCCAACAGGCTGTCCTGGCAGTAGCGGGTGCCTTCGACGACGAACACCTTCTGGCCGCCCTTTTCGATGCGGGTCAGCCGCGGAGCGTAACCGTTGGGCGTCTTGACATCCCAACTGGACGGCAGGTGCACGCCATCGGGGTCCGATTGGCCCGGCAGCAGCGAGCCGAAATACATGAACTCGCGCAACGTGGAGTAGCTGTTCATCGGCATCACCGGCCAGTTCACGGCGCTGGTCGGGTAGGCGGTTACGAGGAAGTTGTTGCTGGGGCACTTGAACAACTCAATGTCGCGGATGCGCAGCCAGCGCTCGATGCGGTCTTCCGGCAGTGAATAGCCCAGGGCGTAGACCGCCAACGGCGTCTGCCAGTCCCAGTTCTGGAGTAGCGGCCCGGGGGTGTCGGTGGCCGCGTCGGCGAACCCGGAGAGCAGTTGAAGAGGCACGCCTGACGTCCCCGGTGATCCCGGCAGCCAATCCTCGTAGAGATTGGCGTAAATCTGCAGGGCGTTGTTGATGTCCTTCAGGCGCGTGCTGCAGACCACGGTGCGGGCCTGTTCGCGGGCGCTTTCGATGGAGGGCAGCAGAATGGAGATCAGCAGGGCGATGATCGCCACCACCACCAGCAATTCGACCAGCGTGAATCCGGTTCGCGTTGACTTGGTCATCATGATCGGGGCCTTCCGTGATTGGGACGTGGTGTGCTTGAGCAACTCAACCTGGCACCAAGATTCTGGAACCCGCTCATCACTGATGGGTTGGTCCGATACCGATCCTCCCCGCGCGCCATCGTATTTTAGTTCATGAGCGAGCAAGAGTTAAGGCCTTCGAGGGCCCGACCTGCACAAAAATTAGAACTCCCCGGCCCGGGATCGCGGGCCGGCGGGCGACCCCCGGGCCCGCCTTCGGGAAGCCCTGAAGCGCGCTTTGCCAACAATCAGCGCCGGGCACGCATGTGACCCTGCTTTCAGGGGTTCGGTTGATTCAGCGGATCTTGAAGGAAGCCACCGAGGGGTTGTGATCAGATCCCGAGTCGTCGACGGTTCCGGGGATGATGCGGTAGGAACCCGGCACGTAGCGCGACGACATTCCTGGGGATGCCAGTATGAAGTCGATCATGCTGCGGTATGGATCGCGATTGTACGTGACCTGCGCTGCCGGGTCCAGGGCTGTCCCCGGGCAGGTCAACTCGGTCGGTCCGGAGCCGCGAATGATCTTCAGCGAGGCGCTCTCCCAGGTATCGTTGTAGTCGCCGCAGATCACGAAGCGGGCGGCCGGCTCCTGGTGGAGCAACGGGTCCACGATGCGGCGGATGCAGGCGGCTTCGGCCTGGCGGACGGGCTCGCTTTCTTCGGCGCCGCCGTACTTGGACTTCAGGTGCACGACGAAGACGTCGAAGGTGAACTGCTCCGGGCCTTCAATCCGCACCCGCAGCAGATCGCGCTGGAAGCGGTAGGTCTTGCCGTCCGGGCCGGGGAACTGCAGGTGACGATAAGAAGTCACCGGGCCCACCGGCAGCCGCGACAGCAGGGCGCAGTCGATTCCGCGCTGGTTGTTGCCTTCCATCAGCACGATGTGTTCATAACCCATGTCCGGCAGAAAGCAGCGCACGAATGTCTCCAGGTACGGCCGGTTCTCGACCTCCTGCAACGCCAGGACGTCGGCATCCAACTGGCGGATGCGTTGGGCGGCGCGCTCCATTTCGGCGCGCGGCTTGGGACTCATGATGTCGTCGTTGCGATAGGGATCATCGAGCTCGTCGAACAGATTCAGGACGTTGTAGGTGCCGATCCGGAGGGTGTCGGTGATCACCCGCGGCGGGCCCATGTGCTTGACGTCATCGGGGGTCAGCACCCCGGGAAAGCGGGCTCGGACGGCGTCGAGCACGTCCGGATTGTCCGGCAGGATCATGATCTGGTCGGGCGCAGTCACCAGGAGTTCCGGCTTGCCGCCCTCGGCGTTGATGAGGCCGCGGACAGCGATCACGTGGTCGCGAAAGTGCGTTTCGGGCGCTTCGCCGAAGGCGTTGACCACGGCTCCCGAGAGCGTCACGGTCAGGGTGCTGCGATAATCTTCATGGAAGTTCAGGTAGCAGCGCGGCGGTTGCGACCGCGACCGATTGGCCTTGACGATCTTGCCGTAGACCACCACCGGACGATCCAGATACTGCTCGGCGAGATTCCAGGGGATCAGCAGGTGACCTTCACCCGGCTTGATGTAGGCCGGGGTCGCGGGCGGCGCCGGATCGGCCGCCGCGCCCGCCAGGACCAGCAGCGCCGGCAGCCACAGTGCAGGGTTCATGGTGAACCTCCTCAGGCGGACCCGCAGGCCCACGGTGGGCAAGAGCATCAAGGACTCACGAATCGTGCATTATGCGTCGGGGACCGGGCCGAGGCAAGCCAGCGGACGGTGCGGTTGACCCCATGGGAGCTTGCTGGGACACTGGCCGCCATCCTGGCACCGGCGCTCGGCGGGCGGCCGCTGGTCGCCGGGCGTCCTCCCGGTGCTGCCCGCAGGAACCCGCCGTTGCATCGTGCCGCATCATCTTCGCCCGACCCCCGGCGGGCCTCCGCCGGCCGACTCGGCCAGTTCGGCCGCGGTTTCTGGATGTTGAATCTCGTCGAGATGTGGGAGCGGCTGGCGTACTTCAGCGTCCGCGGGGTGATCGGCATCTACATCATGCAGGCGGATGACCCCGGCGGGCTGCAATTGACCGCCCAGATCAAGGGGACGATTTTTGCCTGGTGGTTCCTGGTGCAGTCGGTGCTGCCGACCGTCACGGGCGGGTTTGCCGATCGTTACGGCTACAAGCGCGTGCTCGGCGGGTCGGTGTTGACCAACGCGCTGGGCTACACCCTGATGGCTTTCGCCCGTGGGCCCTGGTCGTTCTTCGCGGCGGTCATGGTGCTGGCCACCGGGACGGCTTTCTTCAAGCCGGCGCTGCAGGGGTCGATCGCGCACAACCTGGGGAAGGCCAACGCCTCGGTCGGTTGGGGCATCTTCTACTGGGTGGTCAACATCGGGGCGGCCGTCGGTCCGGTCCTGGCCACCTGGGTGCTCGGCGGGCACAGCGCCGTCGAATGGCAGCACTTGTTCCTGGCTTCGGCGGGGGTCACCTTGCTCAATCTGGGCATGCTCTTCACCTTCCGCGACGTGCCCAGCGGCGCCGAGCGAACCCACGGGCTCTGGGCGGTCTTGCGGGCCACCATCGGCCATGTTCTGGAGCCCCGGCTGCTGACCTGGCTGGTGATCATGTCGGGCTTCTGGCTGATGATGTTCCAGTTGTGGGACCTGCACCCCAACTTCATCGTGGATTGGGTGGACAGTTCCATGATCGCCGAGCGGCTGTCGTTCCTGCCGGAGTCGATTCACCGGCGGTTTTTCGCGGTGCCCACCGCCCGGGGATTGCAGGTGCCGCAACAAATGCTGCTGAATGCCAACGCGGCCCTGATCCTGTTGTGCGTGGTGCCCATGAGCTGGCTGGTGCGGCGGATGCGGGCGCTCAGCGCCATGGTCATCGGGATGATCGGCGCGGTCACCGGGATTCTGGTCTCCGGGCTGACGTCCAGCGGTTGGATTCTGCTGCTGGGGATTGCCTGCTTCTCGATGGGTGAGATGCTCATCGGTCCCAAGATGCAGCATTATCTGGGACTGATCGCGCCGCCCGATCGCAAGGCACTGTACATGGGCTACACCAACATCCCGTTCGGCGTTGGCGGGTTTCTGGGTTCGGAGATGGCCGGGCGGTTGTACGGCCGCTTCGGCGAGAAGGCCACCCTGGCATTGCGCTACTTGGTGGAGCACAGCGGCAGGCCGTGGGACGGGCGCATCAGCGGGCTGGAAGCCGCGGCCGGAGTGCCACGCAACGCCGCGCTGGGCCGCCTCCAGGAGGCCCTGGGGCTGGACGCGGCTCAGGCCACACGCCTGCTGTGGGAAACCTACCACCCACAATTGTGGATCTGGATCCCGTTCGCAATCATCGGCGTCATTTCCGGCGTGGCCTTGGCGTGCTACGGCCGCGCCGCCCGCCGCTGGGTGGATCTGGACGCCTGAGTCTTGACACGACCCTAACCATTTCGCGGTCGGGCGCCGTAGGGTTGAGACGCTTCGCGCCACACCTCCGGCGGGCCCCCCCGGTCACACCGGTCGCGGTTTGATCCGCGGGTACGCGGGTACGCCCCTGCGGTTTACATCGCTGGGCAAGGGCACTACGATTGCGAACTCAGCGTGGTTCCCTGATCGGTGTCGGTCTCAAACGCATCCAGTGAGGTGCCGCTACCCGTGGTTCCGGAATACTGGTGGCCTTATCTCTATCAATACAGTGTCGGCACAGTCATCTTCGTGATCGGGCTGGTGGTCATCCTTCGAGCACGCAGCTGTGTGCTGTCCCGCCGACAAGATCGCTTCTGGTTCGCGGTGCTGCTCCTGGGGTATGCCTGGTACGCCGGCGGTCACTACCTGTGGTATCGGGCCGCGGAGCACCTGCTGCCGTCGGATGCGCCCAGCATCTCCGCGTACCTCAAGCAGCATCCCTCACTCGCCCCCCACGCCGAAGGGCCTGCGGCCGGTTCGCCAGCGGCGCCGGACGATGATTTCGAGGAGATCATCGAGTGAATGGGTTCGCTCAAGCCAGCGCTGCTCCGCTGCGGGTCGCCACCACCCTGGATATGGTGGTCATCGGGGCGTATCTGCTGCTGATCCTCGGGTTCGGCAGCTACTTCGGGCGTTTTGGGAAGAACACCAAAGACTTCTTCTTTTCGGGCCAGCGCTTCAGTTGGTGGTTAATCGCCATGAGCATGGCCGCGACCGGAATCGGCGCCCATAGCTTCATGAAGTATGCCCAGGCGGGCTACCAGAACGGCCTGTCCAGCGGGATGAGCTATACCAACGACTGGTTCTTCATTCCGTTCTTCATGTTCGGCTGGCTGCCGATCATTTACTTTGCCCGGGTCAAGTCGGTGCCGGAGTACTTCGAACGCCGTTTCAACACGCCGTGCCGCATTCTGGCGGTGCTGATCATTCTGGAGTACATGATCGGCTACATCGGATACAACCTCTATACGCTGGGCACCGCGGCGCACCAGGTGCTGGGGGTCCGCATCGAGACGGCCATCGTGGCCATCGCGGTGGTCTCGTGTATCTACATCACCGCCGGCGGGCAGACCGCGGTCATCTTCACCGACCTGATGCAAGGTCTCATGTTGCTGATCGCCGGCTTCGCGCTGCTGCTCTTGGGGCTGGACTACATCGCCTTGGACGGCGTGCTGCTCGACGGGCTGCGGAACTTGTGGGTGCATTTCGACCTCCAGGAGCGGCTGCCGTTCGCGAGCTTTAACGCGCCTCCCAAATTCAATCATGTCAGCGTCTTCTGGCAGGACGGCGTGGCCGGCAGCATCGCCTTCTTGTTCGTCAGCCAGGGCTTGATCATGCGTTTTCTGGCAGCCAAGAGCATGAACGAAGGAAGAAAGTGCATTTCCTTTAATGTGCTGTTCATGCTGCCAGTTTCGATGATCGTGGTCGGCAATGCCGGCTGGATCTGCAACGCTGCGGTGAAGATGGGTCTGCTCGATCCCCCCTCCGAAGCCCGGGACGCCTTCGTCAATCTCGCCAGCGTGGTGTGCCGGCCGGGGGTCTTCGGCTTTGTGCTGGCGGCGTTGTCGGCAGCGCTGATGTCGACCATCGACACCTTTACCAATGCCACGGCGGCCCTGGTGGTGTACGACATCTACCAACCCTACCTGGTTCGCAACCAGCCGGACCGCCATTACTTGCGGGCCGCGCGGTTCATCACGGTGGGGGCATCTGCCGTGGGGCTGGGGCTGGGACTATTCTTCGCCAAGCTCGGCACCGACATGTACAAGCTGCACGCGGCCTTTCAGTCGATGGTTACCCCGCCGATCGTGGTGGCTGTGTTTCTGGGCGCCTTCTGGAAGCGGTACACGCCGGTCGCGGCGTTCTGCACCCTCGGCGGCGGCATGCTGGCCGTCTGGGCCTCGAAGATCTACCCGTTTCTGGTGGCACCGTTTGCCACCTGGATCCATGGCGTGCAACCGGACGCCAGCGGTCAGTACAACTACATGACCGCCCTGTACGGCCTGGTGGTGTCATCCGGAATCGGCATCGCGGTGACCCTGGTCACCCGGCCGAAGCCGGAGTCGGAAATCACCGGCTTGTACTGTAGTTCCATCGAGCTGGCCAGGAAGTTCTTCAAGGGCGGAGAACCCAACTTCGCGGTCGGCAAGAAGGTGCGCGCCGGCCTGCTGATCACGGCGGAGGGGACGACCGGAATGGAGGACGCCACTGCCTATCCGGGGGCTCCGCAGAACATGCCCGATGCCTGCTATCCGAGTGTCCGCCTCAGCCGGGCCGACATGAGACGGCTGCGTGCCGCTCAGGGCGACCTGATATACATTGGCGATGCCCGCTGGTGGCTCGGCGGCCTGCGCTCGCTGCACGCCCGAGTTGGCCAGCCCCACGACTATCACGGCACGGTGATGGTGTCGAACGAGGCGTTCGGGCACGGCAGCTTCGTCTCCGGCCGCGAAGTTCATGTCGAAAAACTGTTCTGACCCTCTGTCGCTTTGCCGCCAGCCGACCCGTTGTCACGAAGCTTGTACGATGCCTTCCGAGCATCCGTAAGCAGCGTGGGCCAAGGAGCTTGCTTTACAAGTGGTGCCTGTGGCGCTATTCTCTGCCGTCATCGTGCGTCGCCGAGGCCCTGGGTCAGGGCCTTGGGCGTCCCAGCCGCGGAGAGCGTTTGCCATGCTCGAGTTTCGATGGACACTTCCAGGACCGCAAGGGCAGGCGATCGTGCTGCGGCTGGACGATCGGATAGGCTGGTTCGGCTGCAAGACGCTCACGGCGGGTGACACCGTGGTGTTCCGCCGTGGCCGGCTCGAGGGCATCGCTGCCGACTTCCAAACCGCCGGGGGTGCTGTGGCTTTGGGCCTGACCCGCGATCCGGGGTGCGATCGCTGGCGGCCGGTGTTGCAGTTCTGCAACCAGGAGTTGCCCGAAGAGACCGGGGTGATGTCCCCGGTGACCCCGGTGCGTCCTCGGGTGCTCGAGGTGTCCACCGGCGGGGCGTATCTCCTGATGCTCATGGCCGTGGTGGCCATGCCGTCGATTGTGACGATCCTCGATGCCCTGTACCTGCGCTTCGCCGAGCGCAAGGCGATCTTGCGGGTGGTTCCCGATCTGGCCGGCGACGTGGGCCTGACCGTGCTGACGGAAGTGCTGCCCGAGGCCGTGCAGGGACAGCCCTACTCGGCGGTGCTGCGGGCAGGCGGGGGCACCGCACCCTATCGCTGGGAACCGGTCGCCAGGCAATGGCCCAAGGGGCTGGACCTCGATCCGCAGACCGGACGACTGAGCGCGGACCCCATGCGTCCGCCGGATCGGGTTGCCGAAGTGCGCCTTTGTGATGCAGCCGGAGCCGAACGCCAGGTGCCGCTGGTCATCCGCGTGGGTCCGAGCGCACCACGCGACTCGCGGTGGCCGAAGATCGCCGGTTTGCCGTTCCCGCCGGCGGTCCGCGGGGAGCCCTACCGTCACGCACTCGACGGTATCTATGGGCATCCACCGTATGACTGGCGAGTCTCAGGTCTGCCTGAGGGCTTGTCCTTCAATCCCGGACCGGCCGTCGTGCAGGGGACCGCGCGGTCTGCAGGGCGCTACCCGGTGACGGTTCGGCTGACCGATTCCAGTTATGCGGCCTCGCGTGTCATCGCTCCCTGGTTGGTGCCGTTCGCGGTTGCCGGGGTGTGCCTGCTGGGCTACTGGAACATGCAGCGCTGGGCCGTGGTCGCCTGGACGGCGGCCTTGGTGGGGCAGATCGTTGCCGGTGCCGTAGGCTGGCTGCCGATTTCGATCGCGGCACTGGGGCTGCAGGCAGGCTACTGCCTTCTCGGGTTCGCCTGCCTGAAGCCCACGCAGGTCGCCGGCCGGGTGCCCTCATGAACGCGACCGGCGGAGCGTCCGATGCCCGGTTTGATGCGCCGGAGCACCCGCCCGGCTTTCGCGCTCGGCGCGGTCTGAACTGGTTCATGCTGGGGCTGATGTACGCTTCCTACTACACCTGCCGGTACAACATTTCGGTGGCGGCGCCGCGCATCTTGGATCAGTTCGGGTTCAGCAACTCGCAGTACGGCCTAATCAACAGTGCCCGCCACGGCTGCTATGCCGTGGGGCAGGTGATTAACGGCTTGCTCACCGACCGCCTCGGCGGAAAGCAGGCCATGGCCCTGGGCGCGGTGCTGACCCTGGTGCTGAACCTCGCTTTCGGGTTGGCCTCGTTTGCCGGGACCGGCAGCGTGCTGCTTCTGTTCATACTCATTCGCGGTTCGGACGGCTATGCCCAGGCCTTCGGAGCCCCGGGATTCATCAAGGTCAATACCGCCTGGTTTCCGCGAGCGGAGCGCGGGCGGTTTGCCGGTGTCTTCGGGGTCATGATCCAAATCGGGCAAATCACCATCTTCACGCTGGGGCCGCTGCTGCTGGCCGGCTGTTCGATTCCGCTGCTGGTGCTGACCCTGCACATCCCGCCGCTGCATTGGCGCTGGTTGTTCTGGATTCCGCCGTGTGTGGTGGCGCTGGTGGTGGTTCTGATGTATGCGATCGTGCGAAACAACCCCGAGGAAGCCGGATACCGCGTGGCGCACGCCGCCGACGAGGCTCACGGGGGTAGTTCGCACGACGATCGGATTCCGCTGGGGCAGATTTTCCGGACGATCGCCCGCAAGAAAATGGTGTGGATCACCGCGGCGGCCTACTTCTGCACCGGGGTGGTTCGGACGGCCCAGTTGGACTGGTGGGTGCTGTACTTCGATCGCGAATGGGACCTGGACATCGCCAGTTCCGGGCTGGTGGTCATTACCGGCGCGCTGCTGCCCATTTCGGCGATCATCGGGTCGATGTCGGCCGGATTCGTGTCCGATCTGCTGTTCAAAGGCGCCCGGGCCCCGGTGGCGGTCTGCCTCTACGGTCTGGAGAGCGTCTGTATTGGCCTCGCCGCCCTGCTGCTGGGCAATCCGACCTACGCCAGCGCGCCTTTGGCCGCGGTGTTCACGGTGTTGATTTCACTGACCTGCAATTCCACGCACTCCATTCTGGGGACCGCTGCCGCCATGGATCTTGGCGGTCGCAAGATGGCCGGCTTTGCTTCAGGAGTCATAGATTCCTTTCAGTACTTCGGGGCCCTGCTGGCCGGCGGTGGGTTGGGCTACCTGATCGATCTGGCGGTGGCGAATACCACGCTGGGCTGGACGACCTGGTTCTACTTCATGTTACCGTTCAGCCTGCTGGGGATGGTGTTGATGGCATATGTATGGCGGCGCACCCGTGGCACCGCCACCGTCGGGCGTTGACCGCATCAAACGGAGCGAAACGGATCATGCCATTCGCGAACAAGTCGGACATTCTCGAGGCGATCCTCCAGCGGCGGATCAGCGCGATCATCAGAACCACCGACACCCAACTGGCGGCCGATGCCATGGGCGCTGCCGTCGCCGGCGGATTTCGCATTGTCGAGTTCACGTTGACCACGCCCGGCGCCCTGCAGTTGATCCGCACCTTCAGCACCCGGGATCCGGACTTGCTGGTGGGCGCCGGGACGGTGCTGAGTGCCGCCCAGGCCCAGGCCGCAGTGCAGGCCGGGGCCCGGTTCATCGTGTCGCCGGTCTGCGATCCGGCGGTGATCGCGGCCGCCGGGGCGCTCCAGGTGGTCAGCATCCCCGGCACTTTTACGGCCACCGAAATGTTTCAGGCCCACCGCGCGGGCGCCGACCTGGTCAAGCTCTTTCCGGCTCCGGCGGGTGTCGCCCAGTACATCCGGTCGATTTTAGGCCCGCTGCCCGAATTGCGGATCTTCCCGACCGCCGGCGTCGATGCCGACAACATGGCGGACGTGCTGCGGGCGGGCGCCGCTGGAGTGGGCTTCGTCGGGTCGTTGTTCGTGCCCGAGGAATTGCAGGCCGGCAACTTTGGGGCGGTTGAACGGCGGGCCCGCGACTTGGTCGGCCGGTTGGCTTCGGTTTGAGTCCGGCCCGCCCCCTTCGGCACAACGAGGCGCGTGCACCTGTGCTCATGGGCTGACGTCCTTGAGGCGCGACTCGCTGCCGGCTTGCTGGCGTTCCAGGGCAGCCACGCGCTGGCTCAGGTGGTCCACTTCCTCCCGCAGAATGGCGAGTTGGCGGCCAAGATCGTGGGCGTCGGGTTTGCTGCCGGGCGTGACCGGCGCCGGCCGTTCGCCTCGCGGGGCGACCGCAGGCGTCGGCGCTTGCTCGTCCGCGGGTTCCAGCAGGTGGGTATAGCGGATTGCCGAGCGCCCGGGTTCGCGCGGCAGGGCGGCGACCACCGGCGGGTCTCGCCGACCGAGATCGTCCAGGGCCTGCTGCACGACCTCCAGGTCGGCAAAGCGGACGAACCGGGCACAGCGGGTCTTGAGTTCCCCGGCGGTCTGCGGACCGCGGAGGAGCAATTCAGTCATCAGGGCCCGGTCGGGCTTCTGCCAGCCGAAGGCGTCATCTGCCCGGTGGGCGTATCTCCGCGAGCGAGCGCCCTGGGACGGCAGAATCAGCGTGACCAGGCCGCGCTTCTGCAGCGTGCCGAGGGCGCCTTCGACAACCACAGTGTCGTAGTCGGTCACAGGATCCCGATTATGCTTCTGGTTGCAGCCGGCCACCAGGGCGTTGACGGTCATGGGGTAGTATTCGGGCTGGGATAGTTCCTTTTCCATCAGAACCCCGAGTGTCCGCCGTTCGAATTCGTTCAGTGTGGCTGCCACTGCATGTCCTCGCTTTCCAACGAATGCCGGCACACGGCGTTTGCCGTCCGCCCGGTCTGACATAGATTATCCGGGGAATCCGGCCGTGCAATGGGGCGGCCTCGGCTCGCTACAATGTCATCAGGATCCACTGCCGGATCCATGGTCAGGAAGGAGGCGACCACCGTGAACCAGGCGATGCGGGGTGTGTTGGCGGGCGTGCTGCTGCTGGGTGCCGGCGGCTGCTTCGATGTCGGGTACGCCCTGTCGGCGGCGGGCGGGCAGTTGCACCTGGTCTCCGGCAGCGTTCCCCTGTCGGCGGCCTTGCGCCGCACCGATCTCACCGCCGAGCAAATCGGCAAGCTGGAACTGATCGCCGACGTTCGCCAATTCGCCCGCGACGAACTGACCCTGGTGATCGCCGGCACCTATACCCGCTTCTATGACTCCGGCGGGGTGGCGGTGGCCTACAACGTGTCCGCGTCCCGGCAGGATGCCCTGGAGCCGTATCAGTGGTGGTTTCCCATCGTTGGCTTCCTGCCGTATCTCGGTTACTTCGACCCGGCGGCCGCAGACGCCGAAACCCGCCGCCTGGAGGCGCTTGGTTACGACGTCTATCGCTACGAGATCGACGCCTACAACCTGGGGCCCGGCTTCGAGAACCCGATCTTGTCACCGATGCTGAAGCGCAGCGCAATCAGCCTGGTGGACACCGTGATCCACGAGCTGCTCCACAACACCGTGTGGGGCGGCAGCGTGACTTTCAACGAGAGCATGGCGACCTGGGCGGGCCGCACTGGCGCCGTGCAATACTACCGCGATCGTGACCCGCAGGCCGTGGCAACCGTGCTGGAGGTCTTCGAGGACGCCGACCGCGTGGCCGAGTTCATGCTGGAGTTCATCAATCGGCTGCAGACGTTCTATGATTCCGATCGGACCTCCAGCGAGAAGGTTCGCGAACGGGAGGTCTTGTTCCAGGAGGCTCGCGATCGCTTTGCCGCGGAGTTGCAACCGCTGCTGCACCACCCCGGGCAGTTCGACTGGGTCAGCAGCATTCCGACCAACAACGCCTTTGCCCTGGGCCTGCAGCGCTACCGGTTCAACCTGGAGCTGTTTGAAGCCGTGTTTGACGCCCTCGAAGGCGACTGGCCGGGAACGTTGCAGGTCTTCTCACAAGCGGCGGCCGCCGAAGATTCCTTCGGCTATTTGCGGGACTGGTTGGCCGATCGCGGTTGATGCGCGGCGCCGCGGTGCCGCCTGGGAGCGCCGCCGGACCTCGGCAGATCAGGCGCCTGGGCTACCGGAGTTCAGCCAGGCGGGGCGCGTCAGGCCCGCCGCCCGACAGCGGTGTTGACCGCGGCGGCGGTGCTGGGCAGCGCCGCGCTGAGCACCTCGGGGGCACCCTCGCGAATGTGGATGGTTTCCTCGATGCGGATGCCGCCGAAGCGCTGGGCCAACAGGGCATCCACCGCCCGCCGATCAATGACGTCGCTGAGCGGGCTGATCAACTCCGGGCGCTGCCAGATGGCGGGCACCAGGTAGACTCCAGGTTCCACGGTGACGCACATGCCCGGCCGCAGGTCGCGATCGAGCCGCAGGTACTTGTCCCCGAAGCCGGGGCGTCGGCGGTAGCCGGGTCCGTAACCGGCCAGGTCTCCGAAGTCCTCCATCTCATGGGCCTCTTGGCCGATGAGGTGGCCCACGCCGTGCGGGAAGAACAAGGTGTGGGCCTTGCGGGCAACCAGATCGGCGGCGTCGCCCTTGAGCAGCCCGACGGCGCCCAGACCTTCGCAGATGCGGGTGGCCGCCAGGTCGTGAATGTCGCGATAGCGGGCGCCAACGACACAGGCGGCAATGCCGTCGGTCAGCGCCTGCAGAACCGTCTGGTAAAGTTGCCCTTGCAGGTCGGAAAACGCGCCGCTGACGGCGCAGGTTCGGGTGACATCGCAGGCATAGCCGCCGGCTTCTTCGGCCCCGCCGTCGACCAGCAGCAGTTGGCCGTCCTCAAGGGTGTGCGGGTGTCCGTGGCCGTGCAACACCTCACCGCGCACGGTGATGATCGGGCTGAACGCCGGCCGGCATTCCCGGGCGACCAGCACGGCGTGGAAGGCCGCCGCGACGTCGGCCTCCCGGGCAGCCGCTCGGGTTGCGGCCAGGGCCGCCCGATGGGCCTCGACGGTGACCTGGGCGGCTCGTCGCATGGCGGTCAGTTCGTGGTCGTCCTTGATCAACCGCAGCTCGATGACCGCGGACAGCTCCGACGGCTCGGCCGGTTGCAAACCCATTTGGGCGATCCAGAGGCTGGTTGCCCGGCAGGGGGGCGCGATGAATGCCGCCGGACGATGGTGCAGCAGGCCGGGAAGGGCATCCGGATTGCGTAGCGCTTTGGGCGGCACCGCGGCCGCTGCAGCCAGGGCAGCATCGTCGGGGGCTTCGCCGATCCAGAAGGCATCGTCCGGTTCCGCAGGAGGTCGCAGCAGGTGCACGCCGGCGGCGCCGTCGCTGCCGGGTTCGATGACCCAGGCGGCCCCTTCGATCGGCGGTCCGCCAAAGTAACTGTAGCTGCTGCCCGGACGGAACGGAAAGGTGTTCGCCGGGTAGTTGCGGGCCGGTGCCCGGCCGGCGAAGACCACCACCGGGCGCTCCAGTTGCCTGGCCAACTGGGACCGCCGGGCGCGATAGGTCTCGGGCGGGGCGGCCATGTGGATGGAAGTGGGCATGGCGTCTCCTCCGTGGAAAGGGCCCTGCGAATCAGGTGTGCAGCAAACCTTCGACGTGCGTGACGGCACACTGACCCAGAGCCTGCAGATCGTATCCACCCTCCAGCATGCTGACCAGGCGACCCCCGCAGAGCTCATCGGCGAGCGCCACGGTCTCGGTGGTCAGCCAGGCGAAGCTGGAGGTTTCCAGTTCGATCAAGGCCAGCGGGTCGGCGCGGTGGGCATCGAATCCGGCGGCCACCAGGATGAACTCGGGCTTGAACCGGCGGGCTGCTGTCAGGAACCTGCCGAAGAAGGCCTTGCGGTAGGCAGCATCACCGTCCCCCGGCATCATGGTGATGTTCAAGGTGGTGCCGCGTCCAGCGCCGCTGCCGACCTCGCTCTCATAGCCAGTGCCCGGGTACAAGGTCGCTGGGTGCCCATGAAAGCTGCAGCAAAACACCCGGGGGTCGCTGTCGAAGGAATGTTGGGTGCCGTTGCCGTGATGGACATCCCAATCGAGGATCAGGACGCGCTGGACGTCGTGCTGGTCGATCAAATGATGCGCGGCGATCGCGATATTGTTGTACAGGCAGAAGCCCATGGAACGATCGGCTTCGGCATGGTGCCCCGGGGGACGGAGGGCGCAGAAGCCGTTTCGCAAGCGCCCAGTGGCGACCTGGTCCACGACCCGCAGTACCGCACCGCAGGCCAGGCGGGCGACTTCATCGGATGCCGGGCAGATCCGGCTGTCCAGGCAATCGATGTAGGCGCTGCCGGTTCGGCAGTGCTCCGCGAGCCGTTCGACATACGCCGCCGTGTGGTTGGCCAGGATCGCATTCGGATCGACCGCCTCGGGCTCGACCCGGGCACAGGCTTCCAGGAGGCCGGCCTGTTGCAGGGCGCTGCGAATGGCCCGCAGCCGATCCGGGCGCTCCGGATGTCCCTGGCCGGTTTCGTGCCGCAGAAAGCAATCGTCCAACACCAGTCCGGTTCCGGGCATGGGTCCATGATCCTCAGGGCTTAGATCGGACCCATCATACTCATGCGATACGCTGAAGGACAGCGCTTCCGCCATGAATTGAAGTGCAGGCGGCGAAGGTCAGCGACGCAGACGGCAGCGGGCTTGTTCAAGATATGCGCGATGGGTGGCGCACAGCGCGAACAACTGGGACAATTCACACATCATTTCGTCCAACAGGTCGCCGGTGCTGTGCGCCAGCAGGCGGTGCAGCTTGCCGTGGTGGATGTAGGCCGTCGTCACACCCAGGTACAGCTTCAGGCAACGTCCGGGCAGGCCGTGTTCATCGGTGTAGTGGTAGGGTAGGCCCTGGGAATCGGCCCACTGGATGAACGGGCGATCTTGCTCATGAACCCCCATGCCGAGTTCCTTGTGAGTCGGGCAATGAGACCTGGCGGGTGCGGTGATCGCAATCGACTTCAAGCATGACAAGAGGATCCCACAATAAGGCAAAGCATGGGGTAAGGCCGTCGCCTTACTCCAGTCGGCACCCGCCAGGCCTTGATTCCCGCGGCACGCTCCCGCGGGCATGCAGCAGCGATGGCTGCCCGCTGGAATCGCGCCGATCACACAACAAATTGGCACCGATGAAGAGTCCGTTCTTCATCGATGCCGGCTGATCCGTCGCCAGAGAGGCCTGGTCCTTCCCCTCTGGTTCCGGGGGGTCAGCCTTCGCGCGGTCACTGAGGAAAAGATGCCGACATCCGTGTCGACGATCTGAGGGTAGGTCTGTTCGCCCGCGCCATTCCCGATCTTCCGGCTGCAGCGGTGGAACCCTGTGCAATGAGCCCGTGCATCCGATCCCGGGAGAACCCGGGCAGCCCGGTGCGGCCTCAACCATCACGTCAGCAGTTCCAATCATCTGCTGCAGTCCTCCGGAGCGTTTCCTGTACCCAGCTCACCCTGGGCGCGCAGCGCTCCCGGGGAAAGGGGTGACATTGGGTCTTGGTTTCCATCACTTGGCCGACTGGTGCTCACCAGCACCGCCCCCGCGTTGGGGACAGCACATCCGGTGGGGGCCGCGACAACCGCCCGCCCCGATTGGTAATGCCAGTCGTCCTGGCTTGCTCGACGTTCGCCTCTCGGCTCTGCCAGAAGTGGATTCTTGTCATCGGGAATATAACACAGATATCAAAGCAGGCAAGCTGGGTAGGGATTATTTTAAAATGGGAAATTTGGGCAAGTAAATCCAGTTTTATCAACAGGTTGGCCACACTACATGTAGCTACCCTCATGTAGTTGGGGATTCAGCTTATGGGGCCTTGCTCCGGCAAATGTGAAGATATCTTAACAGTGCTGTGGGACGTTATATTCTCTTTTCCGACAGGCCAATCGCCATCGCAAGCTTCCCAAGTTAACAGCAATCGGAATGAACTGCTGAATCGTTGGCAGATTGGAGTAACGACTTGGACGGGACGGCGGCGTCAGGCGCGATACAAATCAAGGTACTGTTGGATCTTGGAATCATCAAGACCAAGGTTCCGGGCGTCGAGGGCGGCCTGGGTCCCCAGCCGCCGGCGGTGTTGCGGATCGCCGAGCAGCGTGCGGATGCCCGAGGCCAGGGCAGCAACATCGCCCATGGGCACGGTTAGCGCGTTGCGCTCGTGGGTGATCAGTTGCAGATTGCCGGGAATCGCGGTGCACACGATGGCACAGCCCGCGGCCATGGCCTCGATCAGGGCATTGGGCCTGCCCTCGGTGCGCGATGGAAAGACGAATAGGTCACAACTCTTGAGCCAGCGGGGCACGTCGGCCCGGACTCCAGCCCAAGTCACGCACCCCGCGAGGCCCGGTTCGCCGCTGCGGCGAGCCAGCCGGGGACCCTCGGGACCATCCCCCAGCAACACCAGATGGGCGTCGTGGTGCCGCCTGACGATGCTGAAAGCGTCCAGCAAGTCATCCAGTCCCTTGACGGGATCGAGTCGTCCGACCCACAACACCAGGGGGCGTTGCCCGGGAATGCCGACCTGGTCGGGTGGCAGGGCGGTGGCCGCGGCGAACGGGGCGATGTCGATGCCGGTCTCGACCAGGGCCAGCTTGCGGCGGGGGATCCCGGCGGTATGCAGGTGGTCGACCACGGCAAGGGCGTTGCCGATCTCCAGCCGACACAGCCCGTGGGTCCAGCGGTCCAGCCGCAGATGCCAACGGCGCTCGATCTCGACCGTCTGGATCTCACAGATCAGCTTGCGGGGTGGGATTCCGGCGCTGGGTCCAACCAGGCGGCTGGCCAGGTTGGCGTGAAACAGCAGGGCGTGTACCACATCGGGGCGAAATCGGATCATTTCCTGGCGCAGGCGCCACAAGGCCATCGGGCTGTGGCGGCGGCCCGGCTGGCAGCCGCGGACGGCGATTCCCGCGGCAACCAGCCGGTCGGCAACCGGGCCCGGCCGGGCCAGCGAGACGACCTGCACGACATGCCCACGGCGATGCACGGCGCCGGCCAGTCGCAGGAGATGCAGGGGGACGCCGCCGACCTGCAGATCGGTGATGACATACAAGATGCGGAGCGGGGCATCAGCCATGGCCTGCCCTGGGTGTCCTACGCACCGCGGATCACGGCTGCGGCGTGCGGCATGGCCGGCAGGATCAGCCGGTTCATGGCCAGTTCTACGGCTGCCGGAGACCCCGGCATGGCGAACAGCAACAAGCGGTTGTAAGTCCCGGCGATTGCCCGGGTGAGCATGGCCTTGGGGCCGATTTCCTGAAAGCTGAGGGCTCGAAACAACTCACCAAATCCTGGAATCTGCTTGGTGATCAGGGCGCTGAGGGCCTCGACGGTGGTGTCCCGCGGGGCCACGCCGGTCCCGCCGCTGAACAGGGCCACCTGGCAGGTGGCGTTTTCTGCAAGGCGCTGGGTGTACAGCCGGATGTGGTGTTCGTCATCAGGAATAATGGTGTAGGCCGCCACCGTGTGGCCGGCTCCGACCAGCAGATCCTGAATGCGGCGGCCGCTGACGTCGTCGCGCTCCGAGCGAGTGTCGCTGATGGTCACCACGGCGCACGGGAGGGACGGGAGGTCGCCAGCATGATGGTCCGGAGTCATTTGGTGCCCTTCAAGGGTCGCAGGTCGTTCAGCGTCCGGATGTGGTTTGCCTTTCTCCAGACTGCCGGCGCGATGCCCAGGAACTTTACAAGATTTGCCGAACTGATGCCAATGGCGGCGGCGGCATCGCGGATGCGGCCGCCGCAACCCAGCACCACCCCCAGCACTTCGTTGATGACCACCAGGGCACCGTCCTCCTTCAGCCGTAACGCCAGCCGTCCTTCGCGCAGGAATTGTGCCAGGCAGTGGCTGGGCCTGTAGCCGTGCGGATCGTGCGGGCTCAGCAGCGTGGTTGCCAGGGCCATGCGCAGGCGGCCCAACGCCCGCCGCTTGTTGACATGCTGCGAGCGATCCTCCTCGGCCTTGGCGATCAGGCCGCTGTCGCGATGGTGCAACCGAACTGCTGAGCTGGTCTTGTTTCTTTTTTGACCGCCGGGTCCGGAGGCCCGGTAGGTATGCACTTCGCACTGGCAAAGCAGTTCTGCGTCGGACAGTTCCAGAAACGGCAGCGCACTCATGAGCCCTATTGTCCCAAGTCCGATGCGCGCTGCAACGCCGGGTGACGAATTTCAGGGTGCGCCCGGGTGGTGTTCGGTACGCGCCGCCCCCGGTGGTCGCTAGAATCGGCATCCTGATGTTGGCACGTCTGCATAGTATTGCTCTGGCGGGGATTGATGCGCTGCCCTGCGAGATCGAGGTCCATGTGACCAAGAAGGGCTTCAAGGGCCCGACCATCGTGGGTCTGCCCGACACCGCGGTGAAGGAGAGTGTTCATCGCATTCGGGCGGCGCTGAACAATTGTGGCTATCCGTTTCCGCGCTCGACCTCGGTGGTCAGCTTGGCGCCCGCTGATTTGAAGAAGGAAGGGCCTTCTTTTGATCTGCCCATCGCCCTGGGCTTGATCTTCGCGGACGCCGAGATGCAGACCGCGCTGCAGGACCAATTCGTGATTATGGGTGAACTGGCATTGGACGGCCGGGTCCGCGAGATTAAAGGGGCCCTGGCGGCGGCGTTGCTGACCAAACAGCGCGGTCTGCGCGGGGTGCTGCTGCCCCAGATCAACGCCCGCGAAGCCGCGGTGGTCAAGGACCTGGCGGTGATCCCAGTGGCAACGTTGAAAGAGGCCGTCGGCTTTCTGGCAGGCAAACTCGACATTGAACCGGCGACGGTGGACATCGAATCGGTGCTGGCCAGCGCGGGGCGGTATGATGTCGATTTCGTGGACGTCCGCGGCCAGGAGCACGTCAAGCGGGCCCTGACCGTTGCCGCGGCCGGGGCCCACAACATCCTGTTCATCGGCCCGCCCGGTTCCGGCAAGACCATGCTCAGCCGGCGGCTGCCGACCATTCTGCCGCCATTGTCGCTGTCCGAGTCCCTGGAGACCACGCGGATCTACTCCGCGGCCGGCAAGCTCGCCGCCGATACCCCGCTGCTGGTGCGCCGTCCGGTGCGGGCGCCGCACCACACCGCCAGCGCCGCCGCGATGGTCGGGGGCGGCAGCATCCCGCAGGCCGGGGAGGTGTCGTTGGCCCATCACGGCATCTTGTTCCTGGACGAGTTTCCGGAGTTCATGCGCAGCATTCTGGAGACCCTGCGGCAGCCGCTGGAGGAAGGCTTTGTGACCATCGCCCGCGCCCACAGCTCCATTCGCTTTCCGGCCCGGTTCATGCTGGTGGCGGCCATGAATCCCTGCCCCTGCGGCTACTTCGGCGACGCCCGCAAGCCCTGCCAGTGCAACCCGGTGCAGATCGAACGCTACCTGGGACGGATCTCCGGGCCGCTGATTGACCGCATCGACATCCACGTGGAGGTGTCAGGCGTGCCGTACGGCGAACTCCGCGGCGAGCGCGAGGGCACCGGCAGCGACCGCATGCGCGAAACCGTGCTGGCCGCCCGCCGCATCCAGCAGGAGCGCTTCCAGGATGACCGCACCCTGAACAGCGCCATGAGCGGCCGGGCGCTGCGCCGCCACTGCCGGCTGGATGGGGACTGCGAGGCACTGTTGCAACAAGCCATGAACCAACTGGGGCTGTCCGCCCGGGCTCACGACAAGATCCTGCGCGTCGCCCGGACCATCGCCGACATCGCCAGCGCCGCCGACATCCGCACGGAGCACGTCAGCGAAGCGATCCATTATCGACGGCTGGATCGGCGGATGTGAAAAGGCAGCCGGCGGTCTGCAGAGGCCGGGGCTGCCCTTAATTGCCTGGCAGCCCCACGGTGTATGCTCCTACTAATTCGTCCGCCCACGGCATCGCCGCCCGCCGCATCGCAACGCTGTCCCCTCGAAGTCATCCGAACGGGCGGTGTGCGACGGTACCATCCGGCGCGATGACCCAGCCTCCGGGGTTGGGTGGGGTCTCAGGGTCATTCGTCCGTGCGGATAAGCGTTGCCCGGCCACCGGTCAGATCCGCGCACATCTGCGCGAGGATCGCGAGGTGTTCGGCCGGCAGCCGGAACCGCAGCAGCACGTCGGCGTCGAACGACTCGGCGTCGACAATGGCCTCGTGGCGGGCGAGCAGTTGTCGGACGCGCTCCAGTGTGGCATAGGGCACGCGAACCGTGCAGCCGATGCGCCGGATCTTCTCTTCGGTCTGGAGGAGTTCGAAGGCGGCTTGTGCCGCCCGCGTATAGGCGGCGACCAGCCCGCCGGTGCCCAGCTTGGTGCCGCCGAAGTAGCGGGTGATCACCAGGGCCACGTCGCCCAGATCGGAGCCGCGGACCACGGCCATGGCCGGTGGTCCGGCGGTGCCGGACGGTTCGCCGTCGTCACTTAGGCCTTCGGAGACGCTATTGCCGTAGCCCACCCGGAAGGCGTGTACGTGGTGACTCGCGGTGGGCATCTCGCGGCGGATCTCGCGCACAAATGACCGGGCCTGCTGGACCGAGAATACCGCGTCCAGAGTGGTGATGAACCGCGAGTTGGAGACGGCAATCTCGGCACGACAGCGCTGGCTGGGAATTCGATAACGCGACAACAGACGGCTCCGGTGCGGTTGCGATCCCGCGGCAGGGCGGACCCGCGACGATTCGGCTGATTCAATGGCCACCCGCGGCCCTTCCTATTGTATCATACGCCCCGGCCGTCGCGGCGGGCTTCGGCCGCGCTGCCCGCGAGAATGACCACGGAGTGCCCTTGTGAGAGGATCCATGCTGATGACCACGCCACACCCCAACCGCCAGTGGATCGGATGTCTGCTCGTCGGCTTTGCCGGCATGCTCTCGGCCTGCACGCACCGGCCGCCGACCGTCGGTTCGGCGTCCGCCGCTCCGCGGACCGAAGCCAGCGTGCGCCCGGGGATCAACGATCGCTTTCTGCAACCGGACATGAATCCCGACCAATGGGTCGAGCGCTTCGAAGGTGAAAGCCGGGAGATCTTCACGGCCCGCCAGGCGATCGTTCGGGCCGTGGGCCTCAAACGCGGCCACGCCGTCGCCGACATCGGCGCCGGGACGGGCCTGTTCACGCTTCCGTTCGCCCGCGAAGTGGGACCGACCGGCTGGGTGTACGCCGTGGAGATCGCGCCTGCCTTTGTGCAGCGCATCGGCGGGCTGGCCGACGAGCAGGGTTTCGACAACATCACGCCGCTGCTGGGCTCGGACGATCACGTGCGCCTGGCGCCCGGCAGCGTCGATGTGGCATTCGTGTGCGACACCTATCATCACTTCGAGTTTCCCAAATCCACGCTGGCCTCGATCCGCCAGGCCCTACGGCCCCGCGGCAGGCTGGTGATCATTGACTTCGAACGGATCCCAGGCGTGTCGCGCGAGTGGGTGATGGATCACGTGCGCTGCGGCAAGGACCAAGTGCGACAGGAAGTGGAGTCGGCCGGCTTCCACTGGGTGGGAGAAGAGGAGATCCCGGGTCTGGAAGAGAACTACTGCGTGGTCTATCGCCGCGCGGGATGAGCCCCGGTGACGCTGCGCTCGCTGCCATCCATGGGAATCGTCTCGGCCCTGTGTCTGGTCGTGGCCAACATGATCGGTGCCGGTGTGTTTACCACCTCCGGCTTTGCCCTGGCCGACCTTGGTGATTCAACAATCGTGCTCGTCGCCTGGGCGGTGGGGGGCGTCGTGGCCTGCTGCGGAGCGGTCAGCTACGCGGCGCTGGCCGTCCGGTTTCGCGCGTCTGGAGGGGAGTACCTGTACCTTGCCCGCAGCGTGCATCCACTGGCCGGGTTTGTGGCCGGCTGGGTGTCCTTCCTGGCCGGGTTTACCGGCGCGATCGCTTTTGCCGCCGTGGGCTTCGAGCACTACGTCTTGCCGCAGGCCCAGCGGCCCGAGTGGCTGCCGCCGGGCGCCGTGGCGATCTTGGCCATCTTGGCCAGCGCCGCCCTGCACGGCTACCGCGTGGCGCCGGCTGCCCGCACTCAGAACGTGCTGGTCGGCCTGAAGTTGCTGCTGCTGCTGACCTTCATCGGGTTTGCCCTGGTGCAATTGGCACGCGGCGGCTGGCAAGGCCTGCCTGGGACCTCGGTCGCTCGCGGCGATCGCGGGTTCTCGGCCACGGCATTTGCCGTCTCCTTGATGTGGATTTCGCTGAGTTACTCTGGATTCAATGCCGCGGTCTACGTCGCCGGCGAGATTCGGCAGCCGCAGCGGACCATCCCCCGGGCCTTGTGCGGCGGGACGCTGCTGGTCGCGGTGCTGTACTTGGCGCTGAACGCCGTCTTTCTGTGGGCCCCGCCCTACGATGCGGTCGTCGGTCGTGCCGATGTTGCCGCGGTGGCCGCCCGCAACCTGGGGGGCTCCACGCTGGACCTGGCGGTCCGGGCGCTGATCGCCCTGGCGCTGCTGACCTCGGTGTCGTCGATGGTCATGGCCGGTCCGCGGGTCTACGCCCAGATGGCCGAGGACGGCCTGTTTCCCCGCTGGCTGCGGTTCGGGCAACACGCCCCGAGGGCGGCCATTGCCCTGCAGGCTGCCGCAGCGGTTCTGGTGACCCTGGCAGCCGATCTCCGCGTGCTGTTGTCGTACTTGGGATTTACGCTGTCGGTCACGGCGGCACTCACCGTCAGCACGATTTTCATCTTGCGGTTTAAGGACACGGCTGACCGCGTGGCGGTGCCTGGGTATCCGTGGCCACCGCTGATCTTCGTGCTGGCGACACTGTGCTTCGCGGCGTTGGCGGCGATGCGCAATCCATGGGAGTGCGCGGCCGGCGGCGCCACTCTGGTGAGCGGTGTGGCTGCCTACGCCCTGCTGCGCCAACCCGCTCGTCCGGGATCGCGATCGTGAGGCCGTACGACGCCACACCGCGGCCCGTGGGCCCGGCGCTGCATTATGGCCGGCCACCTTCTATAATGAGGGCCACCCCCGCGGGGTCTTGGGAGGTTTGAACATGGTTTCGCGCATCTCGCATTGCTTCGGTTGGGTCCTGGGATTCGGGCTACTGCTGGCTCCGGGTTTTGCCGCCGGCCGACCGCAGCGCCCGCAGATTCCCGGGCCCGCGGGCCAGTTTCGCGGGGAGGTCTGTGCCACCAGCAGCGCCCTGGACGTCTACTTGGAACAACTGGTGCAATACCGCCGCAACCCCGGTGGACGGCGGCAGGCCCTGGGCGCGAGCCCGGTGCTGGAACTGGGTGGGCTGGTGGTGTTCGAGGACGACGGCAGCTTTACAGACGACAACAACGGCAGCGTCTGGGACCTGGAGAACAGCTCCTTGCATTTCGAGCCGGTGCCCGGCGACGACGGGTTCTTCGACGCCAGTCGCACGGCGGCCGACTTCGATCCGGATCTCGGCACGCTGATGGTGGACTGGCAGAACCAGTGGGGCCAACTGGAGTACCGATTGCCGTTTCCGCTGCCCTTCGGCACCGCGACCTACACCACGGCCTATGTGACTTCCGACCTCGGGATCTTCTTCGAGAGTCAGCAGCCTGACGGCAGTTCGGATCAATATGGTCAGAACGACATCGATCTGGGCACACCGCGCATTGCGCCGCTGCTCCGCCGCGGCCCGTGGATCTGGGGCGACATCATGCGGCTGTACATCAAGGAGCAGCCCGGGGCGGTGACCTTGACCTGGCATGAACAAACCACGCGGCCGGACAGCAACCTCGATTCGGATCGCCATTTCCAGGTGCGCTTGGAGTCCGACGGGAGCATCCACATGGCCTATCCGCAGGCCCAGCCGCTGAACACCTTCGGCTTCGTCCAGGTGGTCGCGCCGGGTCCGAACGGGTCCAATCTGACCGACCTGTCGACCTTGAACGCGGCGCCGACGACCATCCGCCGGGCGTTTGAAGCCTTCACCTTTCCGGCCTTACTGCCGCATGAAATCGAGGACGTGCTCCGGGATGTGTACGGTTTTGACGCCGACAATCTGGATGGCGTCGCCATCTATCAGAATTTCTACACCGATATCACCTTCTATGCCGGTGCCTACCACACCCAGGGCAACCCCGGCGTCGACGGCATCGGCAAGCCCAACAACCTGGACATCTCGTTGATGCACATGAACTACCTGGACCTGAGCTGGAACCATCGCGACGACGGCAGTGCCGTGTCGGTGCTCAGCCACGAGTTCGGCCATCGCTGGTTGTACTTTGTCGACGGCGTCGGTCCTTCGCGAATTGGAGCCCACCCGGCGCAGAATTCGCACCTGCCGGCACCCTTTGTTTGGTGGACTGCAATCGACAGTTCGCCGATGGGTGGGGCCAATTGGATCGACAACGGCGACGGCACGTTCACCAGCCCGCCGGAGCGGACCTATTATGCATACGCCTGGATCGAGCTGTACCTGATGGGCCTGGCCGGCCCCGGCGAAGTGCTGCCGTGGTGGTACATCGGTGACAACGCCGACCTGACGGCGCCCTACTACCCCCCGGTGGATACCACCTATCCGGGCACGGTGGTTGATTTGACCATCGACGACATCATCAATGCCAACGGCGACCGCGCGCCGGCGTACCCGGAGACCCAGCGCGATTTCCGAGTCGCGATCGTGTTGCTGACGCGGCCGGAGAATCCGCTGCAGCCGTCCGACCTGGTGAACGTGCGACACAAGATGGGGGTCTGGCGGGAGGCCTTTGGGGTCACCGTCGGCCAGCGCGGCTCGGTCGAAACCGAACTGGAGCAGATCGTCTCGGTCGGTACACCTGACTGTAACTTCAATGGCGTCGCCGACGCCACCGACGTTCTGACCGGCGGCAGTACCGACTGCAATGGCAACGGAGTGCCGGGCGAATGCGAGAACGATTGCAACGGCAACTGCATCGCCGACGACCAGGACTTGGCGTCGGGCACCAGCCCCGACTGCGATGCCAACGATCTGCCGGATACCTGTGACATTGCCAACGGTGCCGTGGATCTCAACGGCAACAACGTGCCCGACTTCTGTGAGTGTCTGCCCGACCTGACCGGTGATGGCGCCGTCGATGCCGCCGACCTGGCCGGGCTGCTGGGCGCCTGGGGTACCGGTCCCGGCCACGCCGCAGATTTGGACGGTAGCGGTGCGGTGGATGCCGCAGATCTGGCAATCCTCCTGGGAGCCTGGGGCGACTGCGGTTGACACACCAGGGGACATCTCCTCCCACGGACTGACGTCTTGCTCAGCGGGGCCTGGCGCTGCGAATTGGGGTTGTCGGGCACGCCCACCCATGCCACCGCACGCCACCCACGCGGGCTGGTGAGCGTCCATTCCCTGGCGGCCCGGATGGTCGCCATTCCGGCCGGCACAAAGGAAGAGCAGTCGCTTCGGGACGTCCCTATTAATAAGGAATAGGAGTCCGGCTCCCCGGCACACATCCAACGATGTTGGTGCTCAAACGCTTGGGGAGCGCGCAACCATGTCGCAACCGATTCCTGCCCCGCACCACTGAACCGTTCATCCAACACAGTCGACCTGGCAAAACGACCTGGTCGACCTGGCAAAACGACCTGGTCGACTTGGCAGAACGACCTGGTCGACCTGGCAGAACGACCTGGTCGACCTGGCAGAACGACCTGGTCGACTTGGCAGAACGACCTGGTCGACCTGGCAAAACGACCTGGTCGACTTGGCAGAACGACCTGGTCGACCTGGC
>CAZUGO010000016.1:0-31462 GCA_964619935.1 uncultured Planctomycetales bacterium
GACGCGTTAGCAGGGCCCCCAGGCACCCAGCAGCATCGCCAAGTCAGACGCGTTCACGACGTCGTCGCTGTTCAGATCGGCCAGATGCCCTGGATTGGGCCCCCAGGCTCCGAGGAGTACGGCGAGGTCCGCGGCATTGACCGAGCCGTTGTCATCCAGGTCCTGCTGGCAAAGAACAGCACACGCCGCAAAGACCGGCGGATCCCCGGCGCCCGTCCAGGCCGCGACGAACTGGGCGGCATCGCTGCAATCGACCCCACCATCGTCGGTGAAGTCGGCCCAGGCGCAGCCGACCCAGTTGCCCGATTCTGTGGTCAGGCACTCTTCGAAGAACGGCAGGTCCGCCGAATCAACCGCTCCGTCTGCTGTAAAGTCACCCTCGCTGCCGATTGGCCCCCAGCGGATGTAATCCCAGGTGGTGGTGCTGGGCTCGAGCTTGGATTTCGCTCGGAACTTGACCTCCGGTGGCCAGGGCGGATTCCACAAAGGACCCACGGGAACCCCCGAGAAGATCACCTCTCCGTCCACGTAAATTCCGTACGCCTCGCCCAGGTTTTCGCCGAAGAGTTCGACGCGAAACGTATGCGGTATTCCCGGCTCAAGGTCGTGCAGGCTCGAAAACTCATTTGCGATAAGCCGGAAGCGGTCATCGGAGATCGTGAAGTGGTAACCATCAAAATCCCCGTCCCAGACGAGGAACGCGGAAGGCGCCGTAAAGCCAAGTTCCTCGCTTGGGCCGTCGGTAACGACGCGCCACTCAGCAAACCAGGACGTTTCCGCCGACAGTCCGGCGAGGAGCTGCGAATAGTCGAACTGAGACCCGGCATTTGGAAAACTCTTGCAAAGGGGCACAACCTGAACGAGGTGGCCGACGCCATCAAGACTCTGCTCCGGCTCACACACGATTTGGTCCAGTGTCCACCCCGCTTCCTCGGGAAGAGCGTCGCATTCGTAAGTGTAAACGTCGGCCGAAGCAATCTGCACCAGAACGAACATGAGCCCGGCAGCGCATCGCGTAACCATGGTTGTTACCCCTCTCGTTTTGGGGTCAAAGTCAGGATCGGGACCATTCTACCAAAAAGGAGAACACAATGGCTACCCTAGTGAGACAAGTTGTTGGGATTCTGGCAGTTACGGCGCTCGCGGTGACCGTCGGCCACGAGGCCATGGCGGCGTGTCCGACTCCCCCCACCAACCACGACTGCAAGTGCAACGGCGACGACAGTGCGTGGGTCTGTGCGTCGTGGGGAACCGCGGGCACGCCCCAGGAGGGCTTCGACTTCGTGGTGACTTTTCCAGGCGGTGGCGCAGCACCGAACGTGGAATTTCGAACGGGCGACCCAGGGTGGAAAATTTACGGGGAAGAAACGGCTTCACCCAACGACCTGATCAGCATCGGGGACATCACGCTAGATCCAACCGCGGCGGAGGCTGCCCTAGGAACAATGATGACACCCAAAGGAAGAAAGGACAAAACACATGGGCGATTCAGAGAACACCAAGGAAATGATGATGGACGCAGAAGCTAGGCAAGAATTTGCGGAGCTGTGCAGATCGAACAATGGTGTGCCAGATCCTGAGGAGGTCGTCAGAAGGGCCAAGGATCCGAAGAGCAGTTTGCACAAATACTTTACGTGGGACGACGCCGTTGCCGCTAAAGAGCACCTGTGCGTACGGCGTACGGCGGACGATCTCCTGGAAGAGTGGCTACGGACCTATACGGCGGACGATCTCCTGGAAGAGTGGCGACGGACCTATGATGAAGTTCAGCGATTTGCGGGACACATGTCGGTCGCCGGCATGGGGGATCGGATGTCCGAGAGGATGTCCGAGTTGATGTCCGAGTTGATGTCCGAGTTTAATCGGATCCACGCAGAAATTTTGGCCATCAAAGAAGACACTGCCTGAATCTCTGCCTGATCGCGGCCTGGCGGTGTGCCGCAAGGCACGGCACGGCAGGCTTGGCAAGGCACGGCACGGCGATGCAGGCACGGCCGGGGGCGTCATGCTCCCGGCCGTTTTTTTTTTGCGGATCGCGAGCATATCGCGTGCGGATCTAGAAGTATGGAATTGATTCGATGTCCTGGTACGGCACCTGGTCATCATCGACGGCGTCCAAGACGGCCATGGGACCCGACGTCTGCCTAATCGCAACCAGTTGATGGTAGATCGTCTGTCTGGTGACCCCGAAGTGCTCTGCGGCCGCCACGACGACGCCATGCGGCGAATCATGCTGGCGAATGTACTCCAGCATCCACCGAAGCAAAGCGACGTCGACGGCATCCAATTGGCACCCCACACGCTACATCGCCGCTGACATGTTCCCCATTCCTTCGCCCCACGATGGTGCAAGTTCACTCCATACAAGCTCGGTGCGGAACTCCCGGCGATAGTGCCCCGTGATTGCCCCACACGGCGACTTGCCTTCGAGAAGGGCGCGCCACGCTTCCTGGACCGCATCTGGTCGCCAGTCCGCCGGCAATCGTTGTAGCGTCGCCCGGACCCGGTCCCGCCATTCAGCGGGCAGCATCTGAACCGACGCGTTGATTGTGTCATCCATGAACCCCGATGATAGCATCGCGGCTGGGATCACAAATACCCCACGAACCCCGAACACCTAGCTGAAGTCGTCTGGGAGTCTATACCGGATTTGTTTTTGAAATGTAGCAAATACCGCGATATCGTGCTAAAAACCGCGATAGTCTGAATATGCTTGCAAGTGTTTGCGAAGCATGTTAAGGTGTTGTCCAACAAAGGGCTTGTAGGCTTTCGGCGTCGCCCAAGAAGGCGATTCGCAATGCGAAGGTCAGGGGTTCGATCCCCCTCGTCTCCATCGTCAGTGCTGCCGAATGGTAGAGGCAATCCGCAGCGAGAAGGCCCGGCAGTATGGGGTTAGCTGTCGAGACCATCGAGAAGGGATCGCCGCTCTGGGCTGCGGTGGTGGCGCTTCACGCCCATGCGAAGCATTTTGCGTGTCGAAGTGGCGGGATCAGCATCAGCGTAAAACAGGTGCAGATCAGCTAGACGCCTGAGCCTCATACGCATAGACAGGCTCAACGACCAAGTCTTCCTCGTCGGGAGCAGCAAGCGGCGGAAGCTGCTCGACGGAGTATTCGCGCACCTTCTCTTGAATCTCCTTCGTTGATCCTCTCAAAGTTCTCGGCGAACTGCCTCTCGGTAAGCTCTTCGCGTGGTGGCTGCATGGTGCTACCCCTGGCTTCGGCTCCTGCCTCGCTTTCGGGCCGCGATCCGTGGCCGATCGCCCCTCCGGCTTTGCTATCGGCAGCAGGGTGCGTGCGGCTCCATCCGGCAAAAGGCGATACGTGGTGCGATACGTGGTCATTGGGTTAGACCAGCAAGGCCAGGCGTCAGGCGCGCGCCGCTCCGAACACAAAGACCGCCGGCTGCCACACTTGCCGAAACCGTGGGGTCGGCGCAAAGCGGTCGCAGCATGTCCGTTTCGCCGGGGCGGTGTTGCGGTCGCTTGAATCCATGAGGCCCCTCTCGGTATTCTGGTTGTGCGATGTTGGCAGGCTGGACCTGCTGGCATCGAGAGTCAATTGGCGCCAACTCGTTCACGTCCTAGGAGTTTGGGCGCTTGAGTGTGTTGTGAGTTGCGGGCGGGCTGCATCATTGAGACTTGGAGGAGAGAACATGTTACGCTTTCTGGCAGCAGTGGCTATCTGTGGTGTCTTGACCGCTTCCGCGATTCCCAGCGAAGTCGCGCCGCAATTGGGGGATGCGGCGCAACCCGGCGGAGACGTCGGTCCCTTGCGCGTGTCTTCCAACGACTGCATTGACAGCGGTGACTTCTGCACCCAGAGCCAAGGAGGATGGGGCACCAATTGCCACGGCCACAATCCTGGCTGCCTGCGGGACCAGTACTTCGCCGCGGTGTTCCCTGGCGGCCTGATCGTCGGTGATCCGGACGGTGCCGACGGGGACGGGCTGTTTGCCATCGTGCTGACCTCATCCGCGGCGGTCAGGGATTACCTGCCGGGCGGGGGAACGCCAGCGGTGTTGTCCGCCGACTACACGAATCCGAACTACACATCCGCCGGCGTCTTCGGTGCCCAACTGGTTGCGGCCACCCTGAACGTGGCCTTTGACGCCGCCGGCCTGGGCCTGTGCACGCTGACGGGCAGTTGCAGCTTCGCCAATCCACCGGGGACGCTGGGAACGCTGACGTACATCTGTGGGGTCGATGATGACTTGATCGGCCTGACGGTCAACGAGGTTCTGGCGCTGGCCAACACCGCCATCAGCGGCGGCGGCACGCCTGCCGGGGTGTCGATTTCCAATTTGAACAACGCCCTGTCGATCTTCAACGAGGCCTTCTCGGACTGCAGCGGTTCGGGGAGTTGCCTCCGGTTGGACTGCGATCCCTGCGAACAGGTGGATTGCGACGATCAAGTTGCATGTACCGTCGATAGCTGTGTGGATGGGATTTGCCAGCATGAGCCGAATGATGGCGCCTGTGACGACGCTGCTGATTGCACCCTGGACTCCTGCGATCCGAAACAGGGATGCCTGAACATTCCAGATAATTCGCGATGCAGCGACAGCATCGACTGCACCGAGGACTTGTGTGTGGACGGGGTCTGTTTCAACGTACCTGACAATGCCTCCTGTACCGACGGCGTGGAGTGCACCGTCGATCTCTGCAGTCCGGTGTCCGGATGTCTGAGCATGCCCGATGATGCCGCCTGCGATGACGGCAACCGGTGCACCATCGACGACTGTGTTTTGGGAGGTGGATGCGTCAACACGCCGATCGTGTGCGCTGACGGTGAGTTCTGCAACGGCGTCGAGACCTGCAATCCCGGCACTGGCGAATGCGAGTCCTCCGGCGATCCCTGCCCCGGCACCATGTGCAATACCTGCCAGGAGGACACCGACACCTGCCTCGACCCCGCAGGCACCCCCTGCGACGACCAGGACCCCTGCACGTCCTTCGACGGCACCCCGCTGGGTGACGACGCCTGCGACGGTATGGGCACCTGCCTCGGAACCCCGATCGCTTGCAGTGATGAGGACATCTGTACCCAGCAAGAGATGTGCGATCCGAAGACCGGGGAATGCACCAGCACCTTTGTGCCGCAATGCCCGGGCATCGACATCGTGTTCATCGTTGACACCTCCGGCTCCATGCTGGACGAAGCCAACACGATCTGCGACACCATCGACGCCATCTTGCTCGATGTTCAGAATGAACTGGATAACCCGATGTTCCCGGAAAACGTGCCGGTGTCGGTAACCATTTACGGAATCTCGGAGGATGCCGACGATTTTGCTCCACCGGACTTCCAGTGCCTGACCAACAACGTCCAGGACGTCTTCGGCCCTGAAGTCCCGGGTAACGACCCCTGTCCGGGTCTGGATGGTTGCTCCACCGCTGAGTCCCGCCGTGAGAGCTGGGGCCCGGCGACGTCGATTGTTGCCGCCGAGTTCCCCTGGCAGCCGCCGGCCGACGCGGTGCGCCTGATCATCCCGATCAGCGACGAAGGGCCGTGCTGTGGGGGTGATGAGGTGCAGTTTGCCTGTGGCCTCACTGACATGCTCTCGATTACCAACGCCATCGCAATCGCCGATGACAACGGCGTGGTGGTCTCGCCGATCATCGGAACGCTGCCCCTGGGGGCTCCGATGTGCATCGCAGACTTTGCAGCCGAATTGGCGGACGGGACGGGCGGAACGTCATTCAACACCAGCGATGTGGCCCAACTGCCTGACGCCATCGTGGACCTGATCACCAGTACTTGCCCGTGCTTCACGCCCTCGGCGGGAGCCACGGTCAGGCCGCAGCGCACCATGATCCGAACGCTGAGCCAACCAAGCCCAAGCCTTGGCTACCCGGTTCCGAACCGTGAACCGGTTGAGGAGCAAGACGAGGAGTAGCCCGCTGTTCCCGCACTGAATCATCAGCAGCCCCGGCAGCCGCCGGGGCTGCTTTGTGTCAGGAATGTTGTGATTGGCATGGCAGTTCGGCAGATTCGCGCAGGTCGCGCGTGAGCCAAAGCGGCAGGTGCTTGTGGCAGGAATCTGCCAAAGACGCATGCCGGCACGGCCGGGGCTGCAGCGGGTGGCTCGGAAATGGCATGGCGGCCATGCACGTGAGCATCTGCTGGCGAATGGCCCGGAAGTTGCTACTCGCTCCTGGGGCGCGACCGGCAGGCTGGACCGGACATGCATTCCTGCAACCGGCAACGCCCTGATGCGGTAACATTGAATGAAGAAGCGGTGGGTGACTGCCCGTTGGCGTGTGAACCCGGCTGCGAACACACCCCTCCCGAATACTTCTTTTTGACTGGTTTGAGGTGGCGGCGTCTGGACCTGACGTTCCGCAGTCCGTCGCCCGAGGAGTACAACCCCTATGATTGCGCGCTGACTTCCGATGGATCGTAACAGGCAAGGAGGTCGTCCCCAAGTGAAATAGTTTGTCACATTGTTCCTGAACTCCAAGGAGATCGTTCGATGACTCGCAAGAACATAGTTCTGTCGTGTACCGCCATGGGGGCGGTGGTGTGCCTCGCGGTGTTGGCTCCGGCTTTTGCCCAGATTCGGGACCTCATCAAACCGAAAGAAGTCACGGTGACCGGCAGGGTGGTCGATCTGCACTGCCTGATGACCGGCACCTGGATGTCGGCAGATCATGCCAAGTGCACCGCTGACTGCATCCGAGCCGGCGTGCCGGCAGCGCTGGAGACCAAAGACGGCATCTACGTGCTGGGGACGTTCAACCGGAACGTGTCCGAAGCCCTGCTCCCGTTTGCATTCAAGATGACCGAGGTCAGCGGGAACGTGTATGAGAAGCACAACATCCGCTACCTGGACTTCAAGACCATCAAGGAGGCCAACGAGATCAAGTCCATGGATCGACCGCTGGATGTCGAATAACAGCCGTGGGTCACGCCGAGTGACTGACGGAACGTGGATCGTGTGGCGGGGAGCCCAGTGCTTCCCGCCACCTCTGTTGGTGTGCCAGGCATCTTGTGATTGCTGGCGCTTCAAGTCCTTACGGGCCGCGATGACCGGCGGCGCCAAGCCGAGCGCGGGTGTCCGCCGCGAGGCTCCCAAACCCCGCCTCAGCGTCCGCTTCGGCGGGCAGCGCGGCGGCCGCGCCAAATTCCGCAGCCCGCCTGCCAGGAACGCGCCAAACCCCCAGAACATGATGGCTCCCGGCGGTTCCGGCCCAACTGGGGCGGCACCGGTGATGGCGGCATGCACATTGCTACAGGCTCCCGCGAGGGGGGGCAGCCGTACCCGTTGGTGTACCCGTCGACCCGGCGGTGACCCGGTCGTCCCGGCACTGGCTCAAGGCAGGGACCGAAATGATCGAACTGACCATTCACGGTCGAGGAGGCCAGGGGGGCGTTACCTTGGCCAAGCTGATTGCCACGGCGTATTTCCTGAAGGGCAAGCATGTTCAGGCATTCGGGCTGTACGCTGCCGAACGATCGGGAGCGCCCATCCAGGCCTTCGTCCGCGTCGATGACCAACCAATCACCAACCACAATCAGATCGTCCGGCCGGATCACGTCATTATCATCGACCGGGCCCTGATCGGGGCCCAGGTCGCGGTGGGTCTAAATCCGCAGGGGTGGGCGATTGTCAACAGTCCTGAGGGCCCGGAGCATTTCGCCGCAGCATTGGCTGGCAGAAAGGTGGCTGCGGTTGACGCCACCGCGATTGCCGTGCGCCACGGGCTCGGCACGCGCACCGTTCCGATCGTGAACACCACCATGCTGGGAGCGGCCGCTCGGGTGCTGGGGCTGACCGTGCAGGATGTTCGCGCGGCCCTCGCTGAGCTTCATTTTAAGAACGGCAACGTCAGCGCCGCTGAGGAGGCATTTGAGCAAGTTACGGCCCGGCACCTGACCGGTGAGATCGCGCCGGTGGGCGGGGCGACCGAGGTGCTGCCGGTGGCCGGCCTGCTCGACGACAACGCCGGGACGTTGCCGCCGATCAAGACCGGCGCCTGGGCCAGCCGGCAGCCGCATCGTCGGGCGCTGCAGCCTCCTTGCAATCACGGCTGCCCTGCCGGCAACGACGTGCAGGCGTTTGTGGCGGCGGTGGCTCGCGAGCACTACGACGAAGCGTTGGGAATCATCCTGCGGACCTCTCCGTTTCCCGGGATCTGCGGGCGGGTCTGTCCGGCGCCGTGCATGGAGGCCTGCAATCGTCGGTTGCACGACGACTCGATCAACATTCGGGATCTGGAGCGCTATGTGGCCGACCACGGCCGCCGGCCGGCACCGACCAAGCCGTGGCGCGCGGAGCGGGTCGCGATCGTTGGCTCGGGACCGGCTGGGCTCAGTGCAGCGTACACGCTGGCCAGGCTGGGCTACTCCGTCCACGTTTTTGAAGCCGGCCGCGAACTCGGTGGTGCCCTGCGCACGGGCATTCCCGCCTATCGCCTGCCGCTGGGAATCCTGGACGCCGAGATCGGGTATATCATGCGTCACGGGGTGGAAGGGCATTGCGGGATACGCATCAAGCGTGCGGGACTGATCCGCCTGACCCGCGAGTATTCCGCGGTGTTCGTGGCCACCGGTCTGCAAGAAGTCCGCAGCCTCCATCTCGGCGGCGCGCCCACGGGTGTCGTGGTCGAAGGGATCGACTTCTTGGACCGGGCACGGCGGCACCGCGAGCGCCTCGACGGGCTGCGCGTGGTGGTCATCGGCGGCGGCAATACGGCGATGGATGCCGCCCGCTCGGCACTGCGCTGCGGGGCCCGGCAGGTCCGCGTTCTGTATCGCCGTACCCGCAATGAGATGCCGGCCATCGCGGAGGAAGTGGAGCAAGCCCTCGAGGAAGGCGTTGATCTGGATGAGCTGATCGCCCCGCTGGCCGTACACACCCACGGTTCGCGGACGCTGCTGACCTGTCGGCGGATGATGCTCGGCGACACCGATGAAACGGGGCGGCGTCGACCGCTGCCCGACACCGCCGAGGATGCCCAGTTCGACGTTCCCTGTGACCGCATCATTTTGGCCCTGGGCCAGACGGCGGATCTGTCCATCTGGCCTGAGGGCACCGAGGTCTTTGAGGACGGGCACCTGCTTGGTCTGACCACGGCGCCCCTCTTTGCGGGCGGCGACTTTGCCACCAGCGACGGTACGGTCACCGGAGCCATCGCCAGCGGCCGCAAGGCGGCACTGCACATCCACAAGACCGTGACCGGCGAGGACCTGTTTCCGACCGCAGCGCCGGCCGTGGCGGCGCCGAACCAGATCCTGATGCATGTCTTCGCGCACGCTCCGCAGGAAGCGGTGGCGGTCTTGCCGCCGGCGTGGCGCCGGCGTCGGTTCACCGAAGTGCGTCTGGGCTATTCCGATGAACCCGGCCACCATCCGGCCGCCGAGGAAGCTGGGCGGTGCTTCAGTTGCGGCGTGTGCAACGGGTGTGATCGTTGCCTGACGTATTGCCCGGAGGGCATCCTCGTTCGCGATTCCGAGGGCTACCGCTTTGATTATGACTATTGCAAAGGATGTGGCATCTGCGCCACCCAATGTCCGCGCGGCGTGATCTACATGGCAGAGTTGGGCTGAAACAAGACTCAGGAGGATGCGATCGTGGCCCGTGAACTGGTTACCGGAAATCACGTCGCCGGCCGCATGCTGGCGCTCGCCGGTGAGGCCAACCGCGGCGCCAGAGGCTGCGCGGGCGGGGCCTATCCGATCACCCCGCAGACCGAGATCATTGAGTACTTGCGGGCATTTGAGTTTACCAAGGGCAGAGTGGTTGCGGTCGAGTCGGAACACAGCGCCATGGGCGTGTGTATCGGAGCCTCCCTGGCCGGCGCTCGCGCCTTCACGGCCAGTTCCTCGAACGGCTTGGCGTATATGGCCGAGAACGTGTTCGCGGCCGGGTACTATCGGCTGCCGATCGTGATGATCGCGGTCAACCGGACTCTGGGCCCGCCGTGGAACATCTGGGTGGACCAGGGCGACAGCCTGATGTTGCGCGATGCAGCGTGGATCCAGCTCTACTGTTCGTCGCATCAGGATCTGGCGGACACCATCCTGCTGGCCTTTCGAGTGGCTGAAGATCCGCGGGTGCTGCTGCCGGTCATGGTGGCCCTGGATGGGTTTGTGACCTCGCATACCCAGATGGGCGTGGAACTGCCCGAGCAGCGGCAGGTGGACGCGTACTTGCCTGAGTGCCAAGTGCCGCACCGCCTGCGGCACGATCGTCCCGCGACCATCGGAGGGCTGACCTGGCCGCGCGAAACCCAACACCACCGCCTGCAAATCCAACAGGCCATGGAGCGGGTGCCGGCGGTCCTGGATGAGGCCGTCGCGGCGTTCGCCGGAGCGTTCGGCCGCCGGCCGGTCGGCGCGCTGGAGGCGGTTTCCACCAGCGACGCCGAGACCGTTCTGATCGCCTGCAACACCATGTCGGCAACCGTGCGAACGGTAGTCGAGCGCAGACGGCAGGCCGGTGAAGCCGTCGGCATGCTCCGGGCCAAGCTCTTTCGGCCGTTTCCGCGGGCCCCACTGGCCGCCGCGGTCGTTGCGGCCAGGAGAATCGGCGTCCTCGATCGCAACCACTCGCCGGGCTCCGGCGGGATCTTCTGGCAGGAGGTGGCGACCACGCTTCGGGGTCGCAGCGGCCTGATTGTGCAGGACTACGTGCTCGGCCTCGGCGGGGGTGATGTGACCCCGCAGACCATCGACGAGATCGTCACCGACCTGGCCGGCCGGAATGAAGCCGATGAGCCGATCTGGAAAGAGGTGGCAGCATGACGGTTGCAGCGGTCCAATCGCAGGCGGCGCCGGGCGCGCGGGTCCTGCGCCCGGGAAACACCAATTGTGCGGGCTGCGGAATGTCCATCGGCCTGCAGTGGTTGGGTCAGGCGCTGCAGGACGACAAGCCGATGATGGTGGTGCCGGCTTGCTGCGGCATCGTCACGGCCGGCGCATTTCCAACCTCCGCGTACGGCGTGCCGACTGCAGCCAGTACGTTCGCGAGCGCGGCGGCGGTCGCCACCGGCATCAGCGCCGTCGCCCGTTTGAATCACGAGGATGGACCGGTGGTCTGCTGGACCGGTGACGGTGGCACGTACGATATTGGCGTGGCCACGTTGTCCGCGGCGGCGGAGCGCAACGAGGATATCCTGTACATCTGCTATGACAACGAAATCTATGGGAATACCGGCGGCCAGCGGAGCAGTGCGACCCCGGCTGGCGTCGCCACGACCACCACGCCGGCGGGCAAGCGTGAAAACAAGAAGGACATCATGGCGATCATGGTGGCCCATCGGATTCCGTACGCGGCCACGCTGTCGGTCGCACATCGCGAGGACTTCATGCGAAAGTTGGAGACCGCCCGCCAGGTCCGCGGGTTCAGGTTCCTGTTGATGCTTTCACCCTGCCCGACCGGTTGGAAATCCGAGCCGGAGGACAGCGTCGACTTGATTCGGGCGGCGGTTCAGTGCGGGTTGTTCCCGTTGTATGAAGTGTTTGACGGGCGGCGCTATCGGATTAACCAGTGCCCCAACGGAACGCCTGTGGATGGGTACATTGCCCGGCAGCGGAGATACACCGCCGCCGCCGCCGCTGTCGATGCCCAAACCATGGCGGCCGCCATCGGCCAGCAGTGGGACTACTTGCGCGCCATGGAGCGGGCGTTTCCGGCAGACGCCGGTGGCTGATGCGGGTGGCTGCACACCACGGGTCGCAGGCGGTTAAGGAGCGCGTCGTGCGGGAGTTCAAAGCCAGGGGGAACAGCCATGATTGTCAAGAATACAACCACCCAGCCGCGTACACGAACCCGGCTCATTCACGGGCCCGGAAGGAGCCCGAAATGGGACTACGATCATCACGTGGTGCCGCCGATCTCGGCCAGCGCGACCTTCCGGCTGGACTCGGTGGAACGAGGTGCCCAGGGCTTCGAGGAGTTCGCCCACACGCCCGCAGGCGGATTGAAGCACGATCCGATCTACCTGTATGACCGCTTGGACGATCCGACGCGGGCCATGCTCGAGGACAACCTGGCCGTCGCCGAAGGCGGCGAGATGGCCTTGTGTTTCGCATCCGGAATGTCGGCCATCAGCGCGGTAATCGACGTCGTGCTGTCCACCGGCGATCACTTGGTGGCCCACGATGTCTTGTACGGCTGCACCTACTCGCTGCTGACGCACTGGTTGCCGAGACATGGGATCGAGGTCACGCTGGTCGATTTCAACGACGATGCCGCACTAGCGGCGGCCATCACCGGCAGGACCCGGATGCTCTATTTTGAGACGCCGGTCAATCCCGACATGACCCTCATCGACATCCTGAAGGTCAGGCGAATCGCCGACACCCACAACGATCGCCGTAGCGAGGCCGACAAGATTCACGTTGTGGTTGACAACACCTTTGCCACCTCCTACTGCCAGCGGCCCATCGAGTGCGGGGCCGACGTCGTGTGTGTGTCGTTGACGAAGGGGGTCGGCGGCTTCGGCACGGAAATCGGGGGGGCCGTCATCGGGCCGCAGGGGTTGCACGATTCGCTGATCCTGTATCGGAAGGATTACGGGGGATCACTGGCTCCGCGCTCTGCTTGGACGACGCTGGTCTACGGCTTGCCGTCTCTGGCCGCACGCATGATCAACTACCAGAAGTCCGCGGTCTACATCGCCAGGTTCCTGGAGCAGCACCCCAAAGTGCAGGAGGTTCGCTATCCGGGTCTGAAGAGTTTTCCGCAGTACGATCTGGCGTACCGCCAGATGCGCGACTACCGCAATCACTTTGCACCCGGGTCGATGCTCTATTTCGTGCTGGCCGACAGCGACGACAATGGCGAATCCGCCAAACGCTTTGTCGACTGGATCGCGGATCACAGCTACTGCATTACGCTGGCGGTCTCGCTCGGGCAGATCAAGACGCTCATCGAATGCCCGTACTGGATGACCCACTCCATGATGCCGGAAGCGCAACGGAAGTCGCACAACCTTTCCCCCAGCGGATGCCGCCTGAGCGTGGGGCTGGAGGATTGGCATGACCTGGTGGCCGACCTCGAAGAGGCCCTGAAGCATGCTTGAACGCCCCACCCTCGGGAAGGGGCAGGGCGGAGGCGCCCGCCCTGGGGTCTGGCCTGGCGTTTGGCGCCTCGGCGACGCGACCTGGGCCGCGGAGCGCTGGGCTTGCTCCCCGGGAGCCGTCCCCAAATGAAGTTTCGGATTGCACGTCGGCCGTCACGGGCGTAGCATGACCCGATGTCTTCTGGTCACATACGTTTGTTGGAGCGGTCGGGTCATGGGTGAATCCATTCAGGTGAGCCGGGGTCGGCGAGGACGTGCTGCGGGCGGTTTCAAGAACGGGGCGGCGGCGATCATGGTGATCGTGCTGCTCAGCGGCTGTGATCCGTGCGTCAATAACCCCTGCGATGACGGGTTGGCCTGCAACGGCCAGGAGACCTGCACGGCCACCGGCTCGGAAGCGGGGTGCTTGTCGGGTCTGCCCGTCGCGTGTCTCAACGGTACCTTTTGTGCGGAGCCGGACGGCACCTGCGTGGATCCGTGCCTGGAGATGTCCTGTGATGACGGCGATGCCTGCACCATGGACGATTGTACTGCCGATTCGGCCGGCGCCGTGTCTTGTGCCCACGACGTCATTGAGGGCTGCTGCCAGTCGGACGCCGATTGCGGTAAGAACGAGCAGTGCGTCGACCAGGCCTGCCGGTTCACCGGCGACGAAAGCAATCCCTGCCTGACCTTCGAGTTCGTCAGTGCACCGAACAACCTGATTCTTCCGGGCGTGCAGACGGCTCCGCTGACGACCGCGGATGGCAGCATCCAGATCGGCACGGTGGCCATCGAGTTTCGCGACGTGCTCGGCGCTGATTACTCCCGCGGGACCCAGCCCGTGGTGCACATCGGCATCGGCGAAGGCCAGGTGGACGTTGACTTGATCAGCCTGGAGCTGATCTCGCAGAACCCCATCGAGGTCACCGGGATCCGGGTGTTTCCGCTGTTCAGCAAGTCGATCAATTCTGGCCGACCGCTGCTGATCCAGGGCCTTGATGAGGACGGTGAGCTGGCGATCAGCCAATCGTTCAGTTCGGTTCCCGACAATGTCGGCAGCCAGGACGAACTGTTGTCGGTCGACCTGCTCTTCGACGGAGCCAAGGCGCCGGTGTCTCGGGCTCGGATCGTGGTGCCGCAGGCGGCGTTCATCACCGTCCAGCAGATTTGCCTGACCACGGCCGAGTAGGGCGGTCGCGTCGGATGGGTCGGCGGGCAGCCGGGCAGGTCCGGACGGGCAACCCATCATCCCGTGTTACGCAGGACAAAGCGGAGGTAGCGCTGTTTTCCGGAGGCCAGGCTGCGGTGAATGAATGATCCCTGGGCGCCGGTGAACTCGCGAAACAGCGGTTTGAACAGCAAGGGCATGTGTCGGCGAACCAGGCTGAGGCTGTAGGCCGAGTTCCGCTCCAGTCCGCGGACCACGTTGGCGGTGATGTCTTCCTCGTCGGCAATCGTCAGGTCGGTGGATCCGAGTTGGCGGCGCCAGGCAGCGCAGTGCTCCGACCGCCGAAAATCGGCGTACAGCAGGTGTCCGCCGGGTCTCAGGATGCGACTCACTTCTGCCAGGAACCGCGGGAAGTCGGGATAGTCGATCGATGCTTCGATGTTGACGACGGCGTCCACGCTGTCATCCGCCACCGGGATGTTCAGGGCGTCCCCGCAGGCGAACTGCAGGCCGTCGCGGGCGTGCCGCCGCCGGCAGAAGATCACGGCCATGGGCGAGCGATCGATTCCCAGGTAGCTCCGCGGCTTGAAGGTGCGGCTGAGGTAGCTGGCTCCCCCACCGCGCCCGCAACTCATTTCGAGCACGCGGCGACCCGCCAGGTCCACCGCGCCGGCCACGCGCTGATACAGTTGAATGTACACGCGATTGGGCTCATCCTGCTCCAGCAGGGGGATGTGCTGGTCGTCCAATGGCGCGAACCCGTAGTTCATGAATGTGATTTCGGGCACATTGCGCAGTCGATGGTTCAGGTAGCGATACAGCGTTCCGGAAATCCGTTCACCGAACGCCGTCGACTGACCCTCGATCTGAGCGCCAGCCGTGGTCTGAGCCAAACGATCGATAATCTTGTCGACAAGACGGTTGGCCATGAGGATGGTGGCAGTGTATCGCCGGGGGGGGGGCACCGTCAAAGCGGCCGCAGGAGCCCTGGCGGCGGGCCGCCCGCCTGAGATTCGTAGGTTGCCCAGTTGCCGCAACGGCGTATAGACTGTGGCTGCGAAGCGTGACCCGGGGCCTGCCCAGTCGCGGCGTGCGACGCATGCAACAGGTCAGCCGTTACCCATCCCACAAAGGAGCCGCATCATGTCCAGCGTTGCAAGAGTAACGGAAATAACGTCCAGTTCCGACAAGAGCTTCGACGATGCCGTCCGCGGGGGCATTGCCCGGGCCGGAAAGACTCTGGAGAACATCACCGGGGCCTGGGTCCAGGAAATGAAGATCGACGTGGTCGACGGCAAGATCACCCACTACCGGGTGAACATGAAGGTGACCTTCGTCCTGAAGGACTAACCCGGCGGGTGCTCCCAACAGGCGCTGCGATGGATTGCGGAGCGGGGCCGCCCGGGGTCGGCGTCGGGCACGATCCCCGTTGGGTGGATCGCGCCCGGGAAGCCGATTCCGGGGTCTCTCTCGATCAGGCGTCTGCATCCCGATGGAAGACCACCCACAGGTGCAGAACGTAGGCGAAGATCGCGGCGCTGAGCAGCGTGCCGGCGACATCGCGAAGGGCCAGCGGGCCGAACCACCACTGGGCCAGAGTCAATCCGATGAGCGCCAGGCAGAAGGTGACGGCAGCGGCGCCGAGAAGTGCTGAGGGCACCAGCCACGGGCGGGTGATCGGGGCCCGGTGGGTCGACCGGCCGTCAGCGGCCGCCAGCACGACCCGCGGCTCGCGCCCGAACACGATCGTTCCGGCGGTCAGCAGCAGCAGGGCCATGACGATCAAGCCCCATTCCGATACGGTAGGCACCTCGCCGCCAACCTGGCAGCCGTCGGGAATGCCGTCCTGATTCACGTCGGGCACGTCGCCCACCAGGATTTCCAGTAGATCGACAGTGCTGTTCTTGTTGCAGTCACCCAGTTCTCCGGCGTAAACCGACAAGAATGCATCAAAATCATCAGCGGCATCCACGACGCCGTCCTGATTGATGTCGTGCATCGCGCACGGGTGATCCGCGTCGATGACCCCGTCGATTTCAGAGCAGGCCTTGAAACCCTCGGGACCGTAGAAGTCGTTGAGGTCGACATCGTTATCTCCGTCGGTGTCGAATTCGCGACGTCCGAGCGAATTCAGGAATGCGACCACCGCGGCTCTTCCGGCATCATCCAGACCCCCGGCGACTACCGCGTTGTTCGAGCACGGGCACGGCTGCGGCGGCGTGGCTAACTCCGGAACGCCGAGGTCCTCGCAGGGTTCAACGAGATCGCCCGGGCCCATGCCGCTGAGGAATTTCTTGGCCGACGCTTGGGCTTCGCTCAGGAAGGCACAATGCCAGCGCATGGCCTTCTCGATACGCTCGGCGAACGTTCCCGCGGCCACGCGGCCGTCATGCCACATGGGATCACGCACCCGCATGCCGGCCAGCGGGGCGGTCTTGAGTTCGCGCTCGCCGGCGGCACCCTGCTCAATGAAATCGCCGGCCTGGCCCATGTCGTGGAGCAGAAAGTCGGAGTACATTCTGACCTGTTTGTTGCGAATGGCGTCTTCCAGCGCCGGGTCGTCGGCGGTGGTGAAGGATTCGGTGTGGCAATCGGCGCATCCAATGGACACGAACAGGGCCTCGCCGGTCATGCCCGCCTTGGGGGTCTGCGGCGGGGCGGCCAGGAAGCGCTGGAAGTCCACCACTTCATCAATGAATGCCATACCGACCTCGGGGTCGGCCACGGTGTCGCATTCCCCCAGCGCCGGTGGATCAATGCCGTTGGGGTCGTTCTCGGTCGGGTTCAGCGGGTTCGTGATGCCGAGTTCCTCCTTGGAGGCCCCCTGCGAGAAGGTCACCATGGTCGGATCCTGGGCCTTCCAGCCGAACCGACCGACGTGGAGGTCGGCATCCTCCGCCGCCGGGACTTCGTGCCAGCAGCCGGTGATGTCGCCGGCGGGCTGGGCGTCGCCGCAGCGGTGGGTGGCGTTGGCCTGGATGGCGGCGTCGGGAATGGCCTCGACCAAGCCGTAGCCCATCATGCCGTTCGTGATCCGCCGGGCGAAGACGGTAGCACTCGGCGGCACGACCTCGAGGCAGAGGTCATCGATGGCCTGTTCCTGGAACAGCGAGCCGCCGAAAGCGTCCAGGCCGTCGAAGCCGCCCTTGCCGGACGAACCGGCCCGGCGCACCGAAATCGAGCCGGTGCCCCCAACGGGATTGGCATGACAGGTCCCGCAACTGGTCTGGTTGAAGATCGGGCCCAGGCCCTCGGGCACGCTGAAATCGTGGGTGAACGATTCCCGGCCGATGAAGAAGCGGGCCAGTTGGTCAGCCGTCAGATCGGACAGCGGGGCGCCCATGGCCGGTTGTGCCGGTTGGGCGAAAGCAGTGACGGGGGCAGCAAGCGCGCCCAACAACATCGCCATACACCCACTCATCCGGTTCGCGCGGGGCATCATCGGTACCTCCCAGAGCCTTAATGTCGTGTCACACAAAGAGTGGTGAAAACGAGAACGGACTTCGCATTGTCATGGTACTGACCATCCACAACCAGCACAACCACAAGGTTCTTGACATTAAAATCGTCAAATTGATGACCGGTTGGTGGATCCGGGCGGCCCGTCGGCCGCGGGCATTCCGGAGTCGCGGGGTCTGGGGTCGGGTCAGCGCGTGCCCAACCGGGAATTGCCCGATCGCGGGGCGTCCCGGCGGATCCAGGTGATCCTCCCCAGACCGTCAGCCAGCCACCGCCGGCATTTTTGCGGAGGCGGCATGGCGGATAACATAGGTGGATATGATCCGATGCGACGCGCAGGGCAGGTTCCGGTGGGCGGTGCTGACCGTCGCGGCCGTTTTGTGCGCCGGGGTCAGGCTGGTCGGCGGACAGCCCCCAGACCCGCCTCCGGCGGCAACTCAGCCCGCGGCGTTGGATGCCGGTCTCCAATTGATCCGCCGGGGACAGTACGCCGAGGCTCGTCGCCGGCTGGAAGCAGTGGTCAGCGCCCATCCCGACTGGCATCTGGGGCAACTCTACCTGGGCTTGACCTATCATAAGGAAGATCGTTTCGAGCGGGCCGTCGAGTACTTCGATCGAGCGTTGGCCCTGGATCCGAACTACCATCCGACCCGCATGTTCTATGGCTGGGCCTTGTATTACCTGGGTCGCATGCCGCAGGCGCGGGAGATGTTCGAGGCTTACTTGAAGGTCGATCCGGACTACCCCGACGCGGTGTTTGCCGTGGCGCTGATCGCCTTTGATCAGGGCAACATCGAAGTTGCCCAATCCGGTTTCGAGCGATGCATCACACTGGCTGCCGACCGCCGCGATGACCGCACCGAGGCCAAGAGCCGGGCGCGCCTGGGTGACGTCCTGGTCCGCCAGGGCAGGCTGGCGGAAGCCCGAACACAACTGGAGCAGTCCATCCGGCTAAACCCCGACAACTACGAGGCCTACTTCAAGCTGTCACGGGTCTTGCAACGCCTGGGCGACATCGAAGGCGCGGAGCGGGCCCGGGAGCAGCATCGCGCGGTGCGGCAGCGCCTCCGACCCGCGTCATCGGCGGGAGCTTCGCACGAGCCATGAAGGCGATGTTGGGACTATCAGGAGGGTTGCTGGCGGTCGCGCTCGCGACGGCTCGGGCCGGCGAACCGCCAGCGGGCGGCGCCGCGTTGCGATTTCGCGACCTGGGCGACGCGTCCGGGGTGACGCTGCGGATGACCTGTGGCGCGACGCCGTCACGGCACATCCTGGAGGCCAACGGTGGGGGCGTGGCCTTGTTGGACTACGACAACGATGGCGACCTGGACCTGTTTCTGGCCAACGGGGCCACGCTGGCAGCACCCGAGGAGGGTCCGGGATCGCGGTTGTACGCCAATCGGGGCGACGGAACCTTCGTAGACGTCACCGCCGCGTCGGGGATTCAACTGAAGCGCTGGGCCATGGGGGTGGCGGTGGGGGACGTCAACGGCGACGGCTGCCAAGACCTGTACGTGACCTGTTACGGTCCCAACGTGCTGCTTCAGAACAATTGCCATGAGCACCCGCCGCGTTTCGTGGACGTGTCGGCCCGTGCGGGCGTCGCGGACCCGGGGTGGGGAACGAGTGCCGCATTCGCCGATCTCGACGGTGATCAGGACCTCGATTTGTACGTGGCCAACTACCTGGAATTTGACGCCCGCACACCACCGGCGGGGCGCCGCAACTTCAAAGGCGTTGAGGTGATGCCCGGGCCGGCAGGGCTGACCGCCCAGGCTGATGTGCTCTACGAAAACCTGGGTGACGGCCGCTTTCGCGATATCAGCGCCGCCAGCGGCTGTACGGCGGTGGCCCCCGGATATGGCCTGGGCGTGATGCTGCTGGACCTCGCAGCCGATGGCACTCCGGAGATCTTCGTCGGCAATGACTCGACCGACAACTTCCTGTTTCAACGGCAGGCCGACGGGAAGTTCCGTGACCTGGGCATCATCTCGGGGCTGGCCACCAACTACAACGGCAACGCCCAGGCGACCATGGGTATCGCCGTCGGTGACGTCGACGACAACGGTCTGGCGGATCTATTCACCACCAACTTCTCCAACGACAGCAACACCCTGCAGGTCAACCTGGGAGGAGCGTTGTTCGAGGACCGCACCAGCCAGTACGGTCTGGCCATGGTCAGCTACCCGTACCTGTCGTGGGGGGCAGGACTCTACGACTTCGACTGTGACGGCGACGAGGACCTGTTCATTGCCAGCGGGCATGTCTATCCCGAGGCGGCGACCCACAAGCTGGATACCGACTATGAGCAACCCGTGCTGCTGTTCGAGCGCAGTGGCGGGCGCTTTCTGCGGACGCTCCAAGCCGGAGCCTTCTGTCAGCGGCGCTACGCGGGACGGTCACTGGCGTGTGGCGATCTTGACGGTGACGGTGACGTTGACGTGGTCATGACCACGCTGAACGGACCCGTGCACATCTTCCGCAACGAGGCGCCCCGACCCCAGCGGCTGGTGGTTGCCCTGGTGGGGCCCCAAGGCAACCTCCGGGCGCTGGGCAGCCGGATCAGTCTTGTTGGCGGAGGCCGGCCTCAGACCCGCTGGATCGACGGCGGCAGCTATCAGTCGGTTGACGCACCGCTGGCCTACTTCGGTCTGGGGTCCCGCGCGGCGCCGCAACTGATTGTCCGAGTCACCTGGCCGAATGGCGCCGCCACGGAACACCAAGGCATCCAGCCAAACCATCGGCTTCAAATCGCGTTCGACGGAACCGTGACCAGCACGCCACTGCCGTGACCCGCCTGGGCACGGTGGCCTGACTGATCCTGGGCACACATCTGAACCGCGCCTGAGCGGACCACTCCAGAAAGACGCGCCCCGCCTACTGCGGTGTGCTGCGCGGGTGGAGTACTTCCTGAACCACCGGGGCCAGCAACTCCGCCTGCCAGGGCAGAGTGTGGGCACAGGCGATGATCTCCGCCGCACTCCGGGGTGCCGCCTGGGCGATGGTTTGCAGAGTTTCTCGTGAGGCCAGCACGGCCGGGGCGATACCCAGTTGTTCTGCGACCTGGGCACAGGCCTGTCGCAAGGCTTGGGTCACCACCGGTGGCCGCCGGGTGGACTGGCGCCTCCGTGGTTCCGGCCACTCGGCAGGTGGAATCCGCTGGGCACTGCTCAGGATGCGCATCACGGCGGCTCGGCGGTGCCCCCGGCAATCGCGGGGCAGCGCCGGCCCTTGTTCCGGCGGCACGCCGGGATGGGCCACCACCCACTCCGCCAGCTCGAGCAGCGCCGTGTTGTGCAGAATTCGAAATGGCGGCAGATCCACCTGCCGGGCTTCCTGGTCGCGCCAGTGCCACAGGCGCTTGACCACGGCCAGTTGGTGACGGTCGAATCGGCTGGTGCCCTTGATTTGCCAGGGCGCCTCGGGTGCTGCGGGTGTCGGGTCCGCGGCGGTACGCTCGACCATTCGGGCCGCGCTCTGCGCCAGCCAGGACTCACGACCGCTGGCTTGCAATGCCCTTCGTAACGTGTCGGCAAGTCCTTCCAGGTAGGCGACGTCCAGAGCCGCGTAACGCAACTGGGCCGCGGTCAGCGGTCGTCGCGACCAGTTGGACTTCTGGCCGCCCTTGGGCAGGCGCACGCCGTAGCGGGCCTCGACCAAGGCGGCCATTCCCAGCCGTTCACGCCCGAGCAATTGGGCCGCGATGAGCGTGTCGAAGACCTCCTGCTGTGGCACGAATCCGGCGAATCGGCGGAGCAGCCGAAGATCGTTTTCGGCAGAATGCAGGATCAACGGGCGCGTGGCCAGAGCCGCCAGCAGCGCGGTGAGATCGACATCCACCAATGGATCGACCAGGTAGGTACGGCCTTCGAAGGACACCTGGATCAGGCACAACTTCTCAAAGTAATGATGCAGGCTGTCGGCTTCGGTGTCGACCGCGACGCGGTGGCTGCGGCGGACGCGGGCGGCCAGGTCGTCGAGGGTCGATTGGCGATCTACATAGCGAAACGTGTGGGCGGGGTCGGGAGTCAAGCGGCGAACTTCCTATAGCAAATCTACGGGCTGGACTCTTGGGGCCCGACTGGCCCATTATAGCGGAGACCGCCGCGAGACAACCCCTGACCGCCCGCAAGCGGGTCGCGGGGGAAGGCGCACCTCACGGATCCTCACAGCCGCAGCTCCATGAAATCGGTGCATTCGCTGACGTGGCGGCCGTATGGCCCGATGTCCCGGAACCCAACCGCCCGATACAGCCGGGTGGCTTCCGGCATCCGATCGATGATGGTATCGAGCCGCAACGCGCGCCATCCGTGCGCTCGGGCCCAGCCGATCACGACATGGACCAGTTGTCGACCCAGGCCGGCGCCCCGATGGGCCGGACGGACGTACAGCCGCTTGAGTTCGCCGATTCCGTCGGTGCAGGGTCGCAGGGCGACACAACCGGCTGTGTCCTGGTTCCCGCAGCGGGCCAGCCACAAGCCACCTGCGGGCGGACTGTATGGCCCCGGCAGCGCGGCGATTTCGCCCTCGATGTTGGCGCTGCAGCAGTCGATCTGCAGCCACCGGGCATACTCGCGGAACAAGCCGGCGACCGCCGCCAGATCGGCCGGGTCAACCGCGGTGATGATTTGAATGTCGGGCATCGCGGTGGCTCATCCCCTACTCATAGAGTGCGGAGCGGTCTCGGCGCCGTCGCCGTTGGCTGGCGGTCAACCGCCCGATTTCTTCCCGCAGCAGCTGCCATTCGCGGCGCCAGCCGTGCCGCCCGGCGAATTGTCGCAGGACGCGGACGCCGACCGTGGCGGGCAATTCAGTGGCATCCTGCAAGGCGATCGCCAGGCGTGCGACGGACCGCCGGAGCCCGACGTGCCCGCCACGGCGCTCGTGGGCCAACCCATCGAGGTCGATGAGCCAGGGGTGCAGTCGGCCCTCGGATTCGCCGACCAGCAGGTTGCTGGCCTTGAGGTCACGGTGATACAGGTCCTCCGTGGAGAGGGTCTTGAGCAGATTGCCGACGGCAACGGCCAGGTCGTTCACCGCCCGACGGTTTGCGTCCCGGTCGCTGGGTCGGGCCGCCAGCAGCTTGCGAACCATCCGGTCGATCGGCAGGGCCCCGCCGAGGTACCGGGTGACCAGCCGGCAGCGAATGCCGACGATGCCGGCGCGGGTCCACAGGCAGGCCAGCGGCCGTGGCGTGGGCAAACCCAACTGCAATAGCCGCTGGCCGGTCCAGAACTCGCGCCATTCCTTGGGTCCGGCGTACCGGCCCGAGACCCGCTGGTACCAGGTTACCGGTTGCCCGTCCTTGCAGATGACCTTCAGCACCCGGGCATCCGGCAAGGTGATGTGGGATTGCACCACGCGACGCGACGGCGAGGACTTCAGCAGTGCGCCGGCCGAGGGCTGTTCCATTTGCTGATTGAGGGCTTCCAGCGCCTGGGTCCAGAACGTCCGCGACAGCGGGGCAGTCGGCGCGGGCTCGATTTCAGGAAGGCTGCCCAGGCAGGCGATTGCCGACCACCCATCGTTGAGCTGCACCGCTGCGAAGCTGGCGCCCGATTGCTGCAAGACGCCACGGGTCAGTGCCAATTGCAGTCTTGTGACTGAAAAACGCATGTCAACGCCAGGTCCTGTTCGAGGTGCGGTCGAACCCCGGCAGTCTACCCGATTTCCTGTGGCTTCGGGAATTTGGCTGGCCGATGAATAGATGGGCCGTGCGGGCAGGTGCTGCATCAGCGCCAGGCACGGTGCTCACGAACCGCCAGGCACTGGGAGCCGCGGACCTCACGGAAACACCGACGACCATGGACCAATCGACCGTCACGCCCTCCAAGCTACGTGCCCTGGGAGCGACGCTCGAAAAGATCGCCCAAGCGCGGCTCAGCGAGGCCCTGAGGGACGATCGCCGGGCGGCTCGGCGCATTCCGCTGCGGCAGATCATCTGTGTGTTTCCCGTCGACGGCGGAATCCAGACCGATGACTGGATCCCGCTGATGTCATTCGACGTCAGTGCCATCGGGATCGGCGCCTGCGGGCCCCCTCCGGGTCTTGCAGTCGGCACCACGGTGGTGGTCGATTGCGTGCCGCACCGCAATGAAGAGATCTACATCCCGGCTCGAGTCATGCGCGCCCAGGAACAAGTTCCTGGGCTGATGGATCTGGGCCTGCAGTTCGAATTCCAGCCGGCCATTCTCCACGGCGTTCACGGGGCCTGAATCGGCAGCCAGGGGACGCACACCTTTGCGGGCGCGGTGGAACCGCGCCTTGCGGATGCCGGTTCATTCATTCGTGGCGATCGATCAAGAGCGCGCCGCGTCCCCTTCCTGGGCGGCGGGATCCCGGTAAGTGGCGCCGGCCAGTGGCTGGTGTTGGGCCAATTGGATGGCCAGGTGGATGGCGGCGCGCATGCTGTGGGGGTGGGCGCGATTCTGGCCGACGATGTCGAACGCGGTCCCGTGGCTGGGGCTGGTGCGGATGATCGGAATCCCCAGGGTGAGGTTGACGGCCTCATTGAAGGCGTGCATCTTCATTGGAATCAGACCCTGGTCGTGGTACATGGCAACGATGCCGTCGAAGCGCCGGGAATGTAAGGCGTGGTGAAACAGGGAATCGGCAGGAAATGGCCCGTCGACCTCGATCCCGGTTTCACGGGCCATGACGATGGCGGGCTCGATGATGCGAACCTCCTCATCGCCAAACAGGCCCCCCTCGCCGGCATGAGGATTCAGCGCGGCCACGGCAATTCGGGGCTGGGAAATGCCGAACCAGTCGCGCAGGGCCTTGGCCATCAGCTCGATCGGCTGGAACACCTTGCCGATGGTGAAGGAATTGCGCAGTTCAAAGATTCCTTCGTGAACACTGGCCAAGGCGATCCTTAGCCGGCCGCCCACGAACATCATGGTGACTCGCTTGCAGTGGAACGTCTGGGCCAGCTTCTCAGTGTGGCCCGGGTGCTTATAGCCGGCCATGGACCAGGAAGTTTTGTTGATCGGACCGGTGACCAGCGCATCGCAGACCCCCGCCGACACCGCGGTCAGGGCATCTTCCAGGAAGCGCATCGATGCATGCCCGCCTTCGGCCGTGGGCCGTTTGATGATCGATGACAGCAGGGCGTATTCGTCGTAATCGGCGACCACCACGCCGGACTCGATGGAACGGACCGCTTCATGCGGTTCGCGAAACCAGTACGGCGCGACCTCGGCCTGATCGGCGGCATAGCTCATGATTTCGTGCATGCCGTAGATGATGAATCGCGCCGTACGGCGCAGTGCGTCGTCGGCGAGGGCCTTGACGATCACCTCGGCGCCGATTCCTGACGGATCGCCCATGGTCACGGCGATCCGCGGTTTGGAGCCGGCGGCAGTCATCGGAATCCCTGCCGTTCCAGCGAAGCACCCAGATCGGGCGCGGCGCCGTCCAGCAACAGGTGCAACTGATGGAACAGGGTTCGGGCCAGGATGTCGGTTTCGATGTTGACCCGCTGGCCAATCCGCAGGTCCTTGAGCTGGGTGCGGTCCAGAGTCGTGGGGATCAAGGCCGCCGACCAGCGCTCACGTTCAACGCGGGCGATCGTCAGCGAGACGCCGTTGACGGTGATGCCACCCTTGGGGACCACAAAGGGGCGGATCGCGTCATCCAGGGTCAGCCACAAAACCCACTCCCGGGCCGAGGATGCCACATCGGCCACGCGGGCCACGGCATCGACGTGACCCTGCACATAGTGGCCGTCGAAGCGGGCGTCGGCGCGCAGGGCCCGCTCCAGGTTGACGCGGTCTCCCAAAGCCAAGTCCGAGAACTGCGTGCGCTGCACGGTTTCCGTGATGACATCGAATTCACAACGGTCGGCGGTCGGCACCACGGCGGTCAGGCACACGCCGTTGACGGCAACGCTGTCGCCTTCGCGGACCCGCCCCTCGAGCCCGCAGAGGTCGATGCCCAGGCGCAATCCGGACGCGGAATGCCGGACGTCCCGGACGGTCCCGGTAGATTCAATGATTCCTGTGAACATCGGCAACAGGTCTCCACTCCCGTCATGCTAGCGGGTCGCTATGGGGGGTTCAAGAATGAAACATGAGCGGTTGCGGGCGCTGGGACGCCGATTTCGCGCTTTGGCGTTTGACTTCGAGCGGCGCAGGCCGGTGTGGGATCGCGTGGCTGGCGCCACGGTCTGGCGCGTCGGGCCGCCGATCACTTCGCCGCGGCGGCCGCCCAGCCCAGGACCATGCCGCAGGTGCCGCAGCGCCGCGGTCCGCCGGCGAGGGCCGGCAATGCGCCCTTGGCGGCCTGTCCGACCGTGTCGGTCAACAGCAGCGGGGCGTTCTGTTGGCCGATGGGGAAGTCGAAGATCGCCGCCACGCCGAACGTCTGATCGGACAACAGCGTGCTGTCTTCGCCGGTGGTGTCCATGATCTCGGTGCCGTCGCGGGTGTGCATCAGACCCAGCAGGTGGCCGATCTCATGGCTGACCACGTTGGCGACAGCCAGCGCCAGGGCATCAGTGTCGGCGGTCAGGCCGGCGAAGGCGCCCAGGTCGATGAAGGCGTTGTCGGTGCGGTTGGCGTTGTAGAAGTCGATGCCGTCGGCGAGCCCGAAAATCCCGAATTCGTCCTGCGCGCCGAAGAACACCGTGGTGGTGTTGCTTGGCGGTGCGTCGTCGGTGGTCAGCACGCTGACATTGTAGGGGGCGTAGTCGGCACGCACGGCGGCCAGGACGCCGCTCTGGAGCTCGGCGGTGCGGTCGGCGAATTCGGGGGCTACGGTGGCGGCGTCGAAGGCGGCCAGGTCGCCGAAGTTCTGTCCGGCGATGGTCACGCTGCCGGCGGCATCCCAGTGCAGGATGATCGTCTGGCCGGTCAACGGTGCCAGGCCGACCTGCGGTTCGAGGTTGACGGTGAGTTCGTAGTCGCCCGCGGTCGGGTTCAGCATGCTGCTGGCCACACCCAAGTAACACGGGTCGGTGTCATGGCTGACCAACAGGCTCAGCGTCGCGTTGAGATCGAAGGTGGCCGTGTCGTCATTCCAGCCGATGCGAGCCGTGTTGCTGTCAAACAGGGCGATCATTGGATCCAGAATACTGTCGGCCGCGGCTCTGCAGTGCACGGTGACGCGGTCGCCCATCGACACCGGGCCCAGGTCGTAGACGTGCACGCCGTCGGGCTCAGCCAGGGTTTGATCCCTACTGGCTTGCCCGTCCTCACCCAATTGCAGCCTGGCGGCGCTGCTGAACGATGACCCCGGATCAACGTCCGTCGGGGCATCATCGGTGGCTGGATCGGCGGGATCGTCCGGCGTCGTGCCGCCCTCCTCCTCCTGGGCGATGGCCACGCTGATGGCAACCCGGTCGGAGTCGCTCAGCGGATGCTGAGCATCATCATCGGTGACCGTTAGTTCGAATTGAAAGTCGCCGGTGATCAGACCCGCAGGTACCTGGAAGAAGGCCAGCTCGCGGTCCGCCTCTTGCAGGGTCACCGGCAGGATGCCGTCCACCTGGCGCCACTGAAACCGGAGGTTGGCCCGGTCGGTCTCCAGGTCATAGCTCTTGAAGCCGCCCAGGAAAACCGTACCGCCACCGGCGTCGAAACTCAGCGCCCGGTCCTCGCCGGCGCTGGCCACCGGTGGGGTTTGATCGAGGGGCGCCGTGGGGCCGACGTCGAACAGCAGCGGCAGGTCGGCGGTGCTGACCTGGTCGTCGCGGGTGCGGTCCAGATTGTGGCATTCGGGCGTGATGACCAGGCCGCCATTGTCAAAGACCTGGTCGCGGCACGAATAGTACTGGTGGAGCGTGAAGTCGGCGACCGGGCGAACGCCGTCCGCGGCGCCGTCGCCTTGCAGGATGTCCACCAGCGTCCCGTAGTCCACACCGCTGAGGGTGCCGTCGGCGTTGAGATCGTAGAGGTCCGCGCACACCGCGGAACGATCCGGAGCCTGCTGGTCGGCGCACTCCATGAAGTGGTCGAAGCCGTAGACCACGCTCTTCTCGGCGGCCAGCAGCGTGTTGTCATTGCGGAAATAGTGCAGGATGAATTCGCGGACGAACTGCTTGGCGGCGGTGCTGTCCGGGTCGACGGCGGCGGCCACCTCGGCGATCTGCTCCAGATTCTGCAGGACCAGTGGGCGGTTGTCGTGCTGCTTGAGTTCCCAGTAGACCCCCCGGAGGGTCAGGTCCTGCTCATCGAGGACGTCCAGCGGCCGGAACTGTTGCGAGATCTCGGCTTTTCCGATCACCAGGTTCCCGGCAAACACGATGTTGCCGTCACCGTCGATGGCCAACTCCTCCAGGAACACGTCGTACCCGCCCAGAGCCCCGTCTCCGACGCGACGGCAGAGCAGGAAGTCCTCCCCGGTGACGTACAGCCCGGCGCAGATTTCGTCCTCGGCGCCCTGCGGATTGATGGACAGCAGCACGTCTGCACAGCCGGCCACTCCGACCCACAGGCAGACGCCGGCGGTGAGTCCTGCCGGCAGGGTTGCGGACTTGCGATGAAACGGATGCATGGAACTGACCTCGAGAAAACGGCAGTTGCCCTCGGAACGCCGGTCGATTCGGACTCCGCTCGGATCATCGACCGCAGCCGGCGGTCCCTTGATAACTCCGCCAGGGGCCGAAGTCTTTATGGGACTGATTCTTAGGGCTGCGACCCCCGATCGCCCCCGCTGCCGCCGCTCGGGCACCCTGGTGCGCACCAAATTCTTTCGGATTTCTGTCCGAAAACGGTGTTGACAGCCGCCGGCCCCGTGCTACATTACGTTGCTGGAGCGCCACTGAAACTTGAGTCAACCGCTGAGGGATACACGACTTTTGTTCAACGGGCTACAGAGAAGAAAATGCCGGCTCAGTTGTCAGTAAGCGTGGCTAAAAGCGCACCGTCGCAAGCCGCCGGCAACTGACTGGCGGCTTTTTTCTTTTGCCGATTTTGAGTGCAGAGACTAAATGGCGGACCGCCGCGAAGCGCTCTTGGTACGAAATCTCTAGCGAGGGCTCGTAGCTCAGTTGGTTAGAGCGCGTCGCTGATAACGACGAGGTCGCTAGTTCGAATCTAGCCGGGCCCATCGAGTAAATCGTCCGCCGCGATGCTGTGGAGACGCGTGGCCCGTGCCGAACTGGTTGATCATTGTGAGTCTGGCCGCCATCGGGATCGTGCCGAACTGGTTGATTATTGTGAGTCTGGCCGCCATCGGAATTCTGCTGGTGGTCCGAATCAAGACCGGCGGCGGTTGAGGTCCTAAGAATTGCAGTTGAGCAGTTTGCTCAACGGTGCGATCCCGCGGGCCACGGTTCCCGTGACGCTGGGTTCACGGCAGGGGCCGTAGCTCAATTGGGAGAGCGCCTGGTTTGCAACCAGGAGGTCGGCGGTTCGAGCCCGCTCGGCTCCATGACAGTGTTCGGTTTCCGGCTGGCGGGTCCAGCCTGAAACCCAGCGCTGGCACCGTCAGCGCCGTTCTTTGACAATCGAATAGTGGAGTAACAGAACCCCGCGGGCGTCACACCGTGTCTGTGGGGTTCAGGGTTGTGGTAATGACAACCAATTGAGTGCCAAGTGAGGCGGTTTGGTTGCAGGATGGAGTGCGACAGCATTTCATTAATGTGATCAAGCTACTAAGGGTATATGGTGGATGCCTCGGCATCGAGAGGCGATGAAGGACGTGGTAGGCTGCGATAAGCTCTGGGGAGGAGTCAAACATCCGTTGATCCAGAGATCTCCGAATGGGGAAACCCGGTGTCACTACGCAAGTAGATGGCATCACCCGCGGATGAACGCATAGTCCGCGTGGGGCGAACGCGGGGAACTGAAACATCTCAGTACCCGTAGGAAAGGAAATCAACCGAGACTCCGTCAGTAGCGGCGAGCGAAGGCGGATCTAGCCCAAACCAGGCTTCGGCCTGGGGTTGCGGGCCCTCGAGGAGTTACAAAAGCATGGCTAGTGGAACGGCCTGGAACGGCTGACCATAGAAGGTGACAGTCCTGTACGCGACGGCCATAGCTCTCCGTTGAGAGGTGTCCCAGAGTAGCGCGGAGCTCGTGGAACTCCGTGTGAAGCGGGGGGGACCACCCTCCAAGGCTAAGTACTACTCGATGACCGATAGTTGACCAGTAATGTGACTGAAAGCTGAAAAGAACCCTTTTTAAGGGAGTGAAAAGAACCTGAAACCATATACCTACAAGCAGTGGGAGCACCATCGGTGGCTTCGGCCTCCGGGTGTGACCGCGTGCCTTTTGCATAATGAACCGGCGAGTTATTGTCTGTGGCCAGGTTAATCCCTTCCGGGGAGGAGCCGAAGCGAAAGCGAGTCTGAACAGGGCGTTCGAGTCGCAGGCGATAGACCCGAAACTGAGTGATCTACCCATGGCCAGGTTGAAGGGATGCTAATCCATCCTGGAGGACTGAACTCACTAACGTTGAAAAGTTAGGGGATGAGCTGTGGGGAGGAGTAAAAGTCTAATCAAACTCAGAGATATCTGGTTCTCTCCGAAATGCCTTTTGGGGCAGCGTCGGGCCACTACGCAACGGGGGTAGAGCGACTGAATCGATCGCGGGGGCCACCAGCCTACCGCATTGAACCAAACTCCGAATACCGTTGCGACTATCTCGGCAGTGAGTCTACGAGGGCTAATCTTCGTGGTCGAAAGGGAAACAGCCCAGATCATCGGCTAAGGTCCCAAATCCAAGCTCAGTGCGTAAGGAAGTTCTTTTTCTGAGACAGCGGGGATGTTGGCTTAGAAGCAGCCACCATTTAAAAAGTGCGTAATAGCTTACCCGTCGAGAAATTGAGCGCCGATAATGAACGGGACTAAGCTTGGAACCGAAGCCGTGGGTGTTGCGAACTGCGAATCATGGACTGCCGGCTCGGCAGCTTGTGATTCGCGGTTCGCAACGCGGTAGGAGAGCGTTGATCGGTAGATACAGGCCATACCGTAAGGAGTGGTTGCGGACCGATCAAGTGATAATGCCGGTATGAGTAACGATAAAGCAGGTGAAAATCCTGCTCGCCGTAAACCTAAGGTTTCCTGGGGAAGGTAAATCCGCCCAGGGTTAGGCGGACCCTAAGGCGAGGCTGAAAGGCGTAGTCGATGGACAGCAGGTTAATATTCCTGCCCTCCGTCAGAAGGTTGAACCCAACGTGCGTTTTACTAGAGTGCAGCCCACGATGTGAAATGAGGGTTGCCGAAAGGTCGAGGCCGCTTTGTTGCCGAAGTGCACAACGGTAGAACCGAGAAAAGCGTTCGGGTGACGACTGGCGGATCCGTACTAAAACTGACACAGGTAGGTGAGGCGAGTAGCCTCAGGCGCTCGAGAGAACGGTCTTTAAGGAACTAGGCAAATTCACCCCGTAACTTCGGGATAAGGGGTCCCGTCCCACCTTCGGGTGGGCGGGCGCAGAGAATCGGCAGTGGCGACTGTTTATCAAAAACACAGGTCTCTGCAAAGTCGTACAGACGACGTATAGAGACTGACGCCTGCTCGGTGCGGGAATGTTAAGGAAGTCGGTTATCCTTCGGGAGAAGCTGGCAACCGAAGCACCCGTAAACGGCGGCCCTAACTATGAGGGTCCTAAGGTAGCGAAGTTCCTTGTCGGGTAAGTTCCGACGCGCATGAATGGCGTAACGACTGCTGCACTGTCTCAAAGACCGACTCGGTGAAATTGTAATTGTGGTGAAGATACCACATACCCGCGGCAAGACGGAAAGACCCCGTGAACCTTTACTATACCCTAGTATTGGTCGCAGGCATCTCATGCGTAGGATAGGTGGGAGGCGATGATCCAGCCGTTCCGGCGGTTGGGGAGCCATCCTTGAAATACCACCCTTGTGCTGTTTGCTGCC
>CAZUGO010000017.1:0-2115 GCA_964619935.1 uncultured Planctomycetales bacterium
TAGCCCGACTTTCGCAGACTTCGGCGATTTTGTGGAATTTTGGCGGCGGAATCTGCGTCTGCGGTGGCTGGAAGGGCGGTGTTGGCGGCGAAGGGGCTGTAGTGCAGACCTACCCGGTTGAAGCAGCGGTGTCGGATGGGGTATTTGTGTCGGCATCATGTTCCTGCGATGCCATTCGCGGCAGAAGAACGGCAAGCTGCACCGCTACTGGAGCGTGGTCGAGTCACGCCGGGTGGCGGGCGGCGATCCGGTGCAGCGGCAGGTGCTCTACCTGGGCGAGATCAACGACAGCCAGGAGGCCGCCTGGCGCAAGACCATCGCCGTTTTCGACGAACGGCGGCAACGCCTGGAACAGTTGTCGCTCTTTCCCTCCGACCGGCCCATTCCCGCGGATGAGGCCAACGCTCTATCGGTGGTGTTAAGCGAACTGCGGCTGTTGCGGCCGCGCTCGTTCGGTGATTGCTGGCTGGGCTGTCTGCTGTGGGACGAACTGGGGCTTTCGGACTTCTGGGAGGCGTGCCTGCAAGACCAGCGCGGCGAGGTTGCTTGGCGGAAGGTGCTGCAGCTTCTGGTGATCAACCGGCTGTGCGCGCCGGGCAGCGAGTTGGCCATACATCGCCATTGGTTTGATCGCAGCGCCATGGACGAACTGCTCGGCACGGACCTCGCCGTGGCGGCCAAGGACCGGCTGTACCGCTGCCTGGATCGCATCCTGCCTCACAAGGACGACCTTTGCCGGCACCTGACCGAGCGTTGGAAGACGCTGTTTGACGCCTCCTTCGACGTGCTCTTGTACGACCTGACCAGCACGTACTTCGAGGGCTTGTGTGAACAGAACCCCCAGGCCAGGCACGGCTACAGCCGGGACGGCCGGCCGGATTGCCGCCAGGTGGTGATCGCCTTGGTGGTGACCCCCGATGGGCTGCCGCTGGCCTACGAGGTGCTTGCCGGCAACACCGCCGATCACACCACGCTGGCCGACTTCCTGAGCAAGATCGAAGCGTTGTACGGCAAGGCCCGCCGCGTTTGGGTCATGGACCGGGGCATTCCCACGGAAGCCACGTTGGAGCAGATGCGCAACGAGGGTGTGGCCTACCTGGTGGGCACGCCGCGGCGGCAGTTGAAGAAGTTGGATAAAGATCTCGTCGAGCGCCGCTGGGAAGACGTGCATGAAGGCGTACAGGTCAAGTTGCTCGAGCAGGAACAGGAGTTGTACGTGCTGGCCCGCAGCGCCGATCGCAAGCAAAAGGAAGCCGCCATCCGGCGGCGCAAGCTCCAGCGATTGGTACATGGCCTGAATCGGCTGAAACGCCGCAAGATCACGCGGGACACGTTGCTCAAAAAGATTGCCGTGCTGCAGAAAGACGCGGGGCAGGTCGCTTCGCTGGTCCGAATCCGCGAGCCCAAGCCGGATGAGCCGGTCAACCGCGAAACGTTCGTCTGTACGCTGGACCGGGCCGCCCGGCGAGCCGCCGAAGAACGCGACGGATGCTACCTGCTGCGGGGGCACCTGCCCTGGGAGGACTTCCCGGCGGGCCTTCAGAAGCAGGCCTCCACGCTGTGGGGCTGGTACATGCAGCTCGTGCAGGTGGAGGAAGCCTTCAAGGCACTCAAGAGCGATCTGGCTCTGCGGCCCATCCACCATCAGGTCGGCCAGCGGGTGGAGGCCCACGTCTTCGTAGCCTTCCTGGGGTATTGCCTCACGGTAACGCTGCGGATGAAACTGCGAACCCGCGCCCCCGGTCTGACCCCACGGGCCGTGCTGCAGGCCATCTCCGGCATCCAGATGGTGGATGTGGTCATCCCAACCACCGACGGACGCGAACTGGTCCTGCCCCGCCACACGGAGCCGACAGCCGAGCAGGCCATGATCCTGGAGCAACTCCGCCTGACGTTACCGCCCCAGCCGCCCCCGCGCATCCGCGCCGGCCAGGTGGAGATGCCACTGGCCACGTAAGCATCGCCGCCCACCGGAATTCAGCAGAAATGTAGTGCAGACCTGCGCCCCCCGATCGCCCCTCACACCTTCGCCAACGCCGATCACCACACCTATCTGCGAAAGTCGGACTAGGCCGCCCATTCGCTTCGCGTTTTGTTCGGTGCGGCTGCTGCACA
>CAZUGO010000018.1:0-1546 GCA_964619935.1 uncultured Planctomycetales bacterium
AATGCGTCAACGCCCAGGCCCGCAACCGTGGCCTCACCCGCTTCCTGGTGCGCGGCATCGACAAGGTCAAGGCGGTCGCCCTGTGGTACGCGCTCGCCCACAACATGGTCTGCGGCTGGCGGCTGCTTCCCACCTGAGCCATCGGCAGACCGACCCGGCCCCGACGGCCGGAGCCCAGGCATCGGCCCCCTCATCCCGCCGGTTCACCGCCAAAACCTTCCCATCCCAGGCCGCCCATCGCCCAATCCAAACCCCGTCGTCGTCTCCACACCAAACTCGCCGTCAAAATCGATTCATTTTCAGGCTCTCAGAACTTGATCACCTCGGAGGATCCGCCGTTGCACCGCCGTGCCCGCCTTCCTTCCTGCCGGGCGTGTTTCAGCGTGATGTCGTGGTTTCAAAGCCGGGTCTCCAGTGTTGCCGGCAACCAGATGACACAGACGCCGGAGGCCAGGCGGAGTGCCGGAGATATTTTGTTTTATGCTTGTGGACGAATGATCGTGCGATAGGCGTGCCAGCTGGCGTGGCCGATCAGGGGCAAGGTCACGGCAAGGCCAATATAGCCCGTCAACAGTCCGGCAGCGGTGAAGATCACGATTAGCACCGCCCACAAGGCCATGACGCGTGCGTTCATTACCGCAGCCACCACGCTGGTGACGACGGCCTGCAGAATGTCGACGTTGCGGTCGAGCAGCATCGGCAGTGACACAACGCTGGCGACGAACGCGATCGTTGCCATCACGCTGCCAACCACGGTGCCGACCAGCAGAAAGATGTTGCCGTGGGGGGTGAACAGCGTCGCAATGATCATCTTTTCGATGCTCAGTGTCTCATAGGGGAACGAGACGGCGAAGATCAGCACCGCCAGCCGGATCCAGATGATCAGAAACAACACCAGCAACAGACCGAGTCCGATCAGCCGGGTGGGATTGGCCCGCCATGCCGTCAGTGCCTGCATCAGGGTCGGCTGGTGACCTCTCTCCAGATCGCGGCTGATCGCATAGAGGCCGACGGTCAACGCCGGACCAACGAGCAGGAAGCCGGCGATCAGCGGCGCGATGAGGTAGGCGAGTCCGGAAGCATAAAGACCGGCAGTGAGGACAAGGCTGGCGGCGACGAAGATCAGGCCGTAGCCAAGACTGACGATTCCCGACTGCCGGAAATCCCGCCATCCAGCGACCAGCCATTTGAACGGCTCGTCGCTGGTGACAATGTTGACGCGATCGGAATACGGCAGCACATTCGATCGTACAGCGGGTGCTGGTTCGCCGGCCATGTCTTCCTCTCCCTGCATATCACTGGCTATGTCCGGCTGTTATCTCAGTTGGACCGGCTGGCGGTGACGAGATATCGCTTGAAATCTTGCCGACACGCGCCCTGCCCCGTCAAGCTATCGCATGCGTCTGGCAGTGCTTGCTGGCGTGGCGCGGCAAGGAAAGCTGCTCGCGATTGCTGCCCTCGCGAGAGCCGTTGAAGGGGATCTCTCGTGCCAGGCGCGACCAGAGTCCCGACTCCTGGGATTGGTGGCTCTAGATTGATGTTTTGC
>CAZUGO010000019.1:0-1677 GCA_964619935.1 uncultured Planctomycetales bacterium
TGGCTGCGGCCGGCTCTGCGCGCCTGTTCTCCGTCAGTCCCCACGATCGGGCGATGTGATAGGTGGAGGAGATCCCGACGTCGAGGATGAACGGTGCCGCATGGCCACACTGATGGTCCTCGTCGCCCGGCTCCACGGGCACGCCGTGTCCCATGCCGGCGACGGTATAGGATTCGATAATGTCCTCGCCGTTCGGACCATGCCACACCCGGCGCAGATGCCCCTCGACCATGTGCTCATGGGTGTGAACCGGTGCGAGGTCGTGAACGTCGGTCCACTGCTTGATGATCTCGTCCGCGTTCACTGGCTTGACGGTGGAATCGGCAGCGCCATGCCAGACCGAGACCCGCGGCCATGGCCCCTGGTGCGCAGACGCGCCACGAACAAGATCGCCCCACTCCCGCGCCGATCGGGTGCGCCCCTGAAAAATGGTGTCGAACGCGTCCTGCAGACCGCTGGCCGAACGATAGGGCACGCCGGCGATAATGGCGCCGCCGGCGAACAGCTCGGGATAGGTCGCGAGCATGACTGAACTCATGGCACCGCCGGCCGACACGCCCGTGACGAACACGCGGTTGGGGTCGATCCGTTTCGTCGCGATCATCCGCTCGACCATCTCCCTGATCGACAGGGCCTCGCCGCTGCCGCGGCCGGTATCGTCGGGCTTGAACCAATTGAAACACTGAAGGAGGTTGTTCGCCCGCTTCTGCTCGGGCAGCAGTACGGCGAAGCCGAAGCGATCGGCGAGCGTCGACCATCCGGTGCCGTGATCGTAGGAGGCGGCGGTCTGGGTGCAGCCGTGCAGGACGACGACCAGCGGCGCCGAGGCCGGCAGGTCCTGCGGAACGTATGTCAGCATCCGCAGGTTACCGGGATTCGAGCCGAAGTCGGTCACTTCGGTCAAACGCTGGCCTGCCGGGGCGTCCGTTTTCTCCCTGAAAACCCGTGCCGCCGCAGCCGTCTCCAGGAACTTCTCCCACGGGCGGCGGTTGCGGCGCTTGCGGGCGAGGGTGGCGAAATTCGCGATCGTCTGGTCGAGGTTGAGGTTGAGCACGCGAGACTTCCTTTCGTTGGGGCATTCATTGGGAATGGCGGTGAGGGTGCCGACGTCGATCAGCTTGCTGACCGGCAGGAATACGCTGTGAAACAGGCCGGGGTCGGCGATGCCGCCACGTTGGGGGTCCAGCCACGCGGGCGGCAGGCCGCCTTTCGGCAATTCGTAGCGCTGGGTCATGATGGTGCGCCGTCCTTGCCACCAGGCAGCGAGCTGCACGGCAGCGACGGGAAAGCCACGGGCGACCCAGACGCCGAACAGATCCCGCGCCAGCTCGCCGCGCGTCTCCGTGTCCCGCGCCTGGTCCAGGAGCCGGGCCAGGGCGTCACCGAAACGCAGTCGACTCTGAAGAAGGCGCGGCTGCTCCGGGGGCTCCGCCGGTCGCACGTGCGAGCCGACAACAACCCCGGGAGTGGCGGCTTCGGGAGCCAGAATCGTCGGTTGCAGCTCCCGGTAACAGCGGATCGCCTCCACCGTATGGACCTGCTGCGGGGCCGCCATGACCCCGATCAGCAACGCCGCGGCATAATCGGGCGTCGCTGGTGGCGATCCGGGACCACGCGGGCCGGGAGCCACCAGCCCATGGGTCACCATCAACGTCACCCGGAAGCGCAGGTCGCGTC
>CAZUGO010000020.1:0-124339 GCA_964619935.1 uncultured Planctomycetales bacterium
ATCTTGGGTTTCTTGGGTGCACCCATGCCACATGTAGTATGCCTCATGAAGCCGCGCAGCGCAAGTAAAGTGTTGCGCGACATCTTGCGTTGTGGCGCGAACGGTGGGCCTCATGGCAATCACAGTGCCGAACAGGATTGATCCGGACCCCCGCCGCCGGCTTCAGAGACCGAACGTTGCGCCAGCCGGTGCCGCTCCTTGCCTTTCGCCACGAACCGGACCACCATGTCACTGCTGTAACAAACTGTGCTAAAGAATGTTATGTTCATTTCTGGTTGATTGCGCTTGCGACTGGACTATATCTGTGAGATATCATATAAATATCATTCATGGAGGACAAACCTATGATGCGACAAGAGCAAGAGGTCTCGGCGGCGAGCGGCTGGTTGATGTTGTTCCTGGAGTTGTTGGTGTTTCCGGCGGTGTTGGTCTGGTTGTGGCTCAGCAGCGTGGGGCCCAACGGGGTGGAGTCGGGGTGGGGCCTGGGGGCGGCGATCGTGCTGACCTTGGTGTGGCTCGTCCTGTGGTTCGGGTTCTTCACGTTGCAGCCCAATATTGCTGCGGTGTTGCTGCTGTTCGGTGCATACAAGGGAACCTGCAAGCAGGAGGGTTTTCGCTGGGCGAATCCATTCCTCATCAAGAAGAAGGTGTCGTTGCGGGCCAACAACCTGAATGGCGCCCGGCTCAAGGTCAACGACAAGATGGGCAACCCGATTGAGATTGCGGCCGTGGTGGTGTGGCGGGTCAAGGATACGGCCCAGGCGGTGTTCGATGTCGAGGATTATCACGAGTATGTCCAGGTGCAGAGCGAATCAGCATTGCGGCATCTGGCCACCAAGTATCCCTATGACACCATGGAGCGTGAGGACGAGTTGTCGCTGCGCGGCAGTATCGACGAGGTGTCCCACGACTTGCAGATGGAGCTGACCGAGCGGCTGGGGCGCGCCGGCGTCATCGTCGACGAGGCCCGGTTGAGTCACCTGGCGTACGCCCAGGAAATTGCCGAGGCCATGCTGCGGCGGCAACAGGCGGAGGCCATCGTGGCGGCTCGGCAGCGGATCGTGGATGGTGCGGTCGGCATGGTGGAAATGGCCCTGGCGAAACTGGAGGAGCATCAGACCATCTCCCTGGATGAGGGGCGCAAGGCGGCGATGGTCAGCAATCTGTTGGTGGTGCTCTGCGGTGAGCACCCGGTGAGCCCGGTGGTCAACACCGGGACGTTGTACACGTAGGCCGCAATGGATCCAGTGGCGTTGCGAGACCCGTCGGCGGCCCAGCGGTAGCGCGACTCAGGCCTTTGCGGGGCTGCGGTTCTGTTGAAGCGAACGGCGCTGTCATGGCTGCCAAGAAACCTTTCCTGTTGCGTTTATCCCCGGAGGTCTGGGATGACCTGAACCAGTGGGCCCAGGAGGAGCTGCGCAGCGTCAACGGGCAGATCGAGTATGTGTTGCGTGAGGCGTTGCGGGTTCGCCGCAAGCGGGATCGGCCCGGACCGGAGGACGATCCTGACACTTCATCAGCGCGGGACCCACAGCAGGTCCCTTGAAGCAATCGGCGGTTGCGCTGTTGCGACCGAGGAGTCGGGCCATCAGGGTCACCGTCACGACGGCGGATGTGGATCCGATCGGGGTCATCGGGTCGCCCAGGGGTGCATGCCGTGGACGGGGATGATTCCGGCCATTGGGCGAAAGGGGGGGGCTATCGGACCGCCGGAAGTGCTTCCCGGACCGGCGGGCGGCGCGAGCCGGTCGTTCACCTGCTGCGAGATCGCACCTGAATTGTATGATTGGATGCGCCACAGTTGCGATTGCGACGGTCTTCGCCGGCCGACCCGGAAGCGTCCGTGGTCAGGACCCGGGTTGGCGGTTTGGCCCCGTCGAGCCGCCCCGCGCTCAGGGGCGGGCGCCAGTTGGGGAAGGCATGCATCACAGCCCACTTCAGCGTGGATGGTCGGGATGTCGGCGATCGACCCGCCGGGCGATGGCGCTTGCGCTGGTGCTCATCGCCACTACCGCCGGTCTGGCTGCGGCGCTGCTGATCTTGTCGTATCGCAGCAGTGTGGTCGTGACTTTGAGCGACGTGGCCTACCACGTCAGGGCCCGTTCGATTGCCGAATCCGCCCTGACTCTGGCGATTGCGGAGGTCCGCAGGAACGGCACTTGGCGGACCGACCATGCCCATGGGGTGTGGGTCAGCGACGAGCCCTTCGACGGGGGAACCTTCACGATTGCCGGGCTGGATGGGGTGGACGTCGACGGCAACGGCACGGTGGACGGGGATGGTGACCTGGCCAATGGCATTTCAGACCGGGCCACCTTGGTGGCCGTCGGAACCTACCAGAACGTGACTCACGTGGTTCGTGCCCGGGTGGTGCCCGAAGTGTTCAGCAGCCGGGTGTTGCTGTTCGTGGGCGATGTCGCAGCGCTGAGCGCTCAAGACCAGGCCAAGAAGGCCCAGATGGAAGCCTGGGGCTACCTGGTGATTCCCATGGCGGCCTCTGCCAGCCAGGCCGAGATCGACGCCGCACTGACCGAAGTGGATGTGGTCTACATCAGCGAGGAGATCGACGCGGTCATTCTGGGAACCAAGCTGACAGACGCGACCATCGGGATCGTCTCCGAGGATATGAACCTGAACAATGAACTGGGCGTCAGCGACGACGGCATTGCCTTCGTCAGCTCGTCCATCGAGATCACCGACGACAAGAACCATTACATTGCCGCTCCGTTTGCGCAGGGTTCATTGCCGGTGGCGACCGTTGCGATCGGCCTGACGTATGTGTCCGGGGCGATGGCTCCGGCGGGCCAGTCGCTGGCCGAGAAGGAGCTGACCAACTTCCCGACATTGGTGGCGGTGGAGGCCGGCGGAACCTTGCAGACGGGCGTTGCTGCAGGCCGTCGCGTGGTGCTGCCGTGGGGCGCGGATTCATTCGACTTCACGAAATTGAACGCCAACGGCTTGGTCATCACCCACCGGGCGCTGACCTGGGCGGCCGGGCGGGACATCAGCGTGCTTCTGGTGGTTGACGATCCGGACAACCCGACCGTCCAGGATGCCGCCAAGCAGGCCCTGCTGGAATCCTGGGGGCACGTGGTCACGCTCATCGACTCGGCGGCGCCCTCCTTTGTGCTCGCCGCCGCGACCCACGACGTTGCCTACATCACCGAAGACATCGAGGCCGCCGATCTAAACACCAAGTTGGCCGACAAATCGATCGGCGTGGTCAACGAGGAGGCCAACCTGTCGGACGAGTTCGGGCTCGCCTCGGGCATCACCTGGATTCCGTGGCAGGATCACATCGAAATCGACGCGGTCAGCCACTACATCACCGCCCGATTCGACCCCGGGACCCTACAGATCTCCACGACACTGCAACCGGTCAGTTGCCTGGATGGCGTCACGGCGTTGGACTTGCAGGTTCTGGGCCGTTTTGACATCATTCACCGCGGGTTGTCGGTGATCAACGCCGGTGGAGCCCTGGTCGGCGGCGGCTTCGCCCCGGGCCGCCGGGTGGATTTGCCGTGGGGCGGGACCGATTTTGACGTCACCACGCTCAACGACAATGGCCGGCTGATCATCCAGCGCGCCGTCGAGTGGGCCGCCAACATCACCCCGGCCGGCAGCACGATCCTGTATTCGTTTGTCTGGGTAGAGTAGCATTCCGCGGCGAACCACCGCCGCCGGTCCGCCTCGGTCGCGAAGCGCGACCACCGTGGGGTCTTCCACCGTTGCCCGACGGGATCCGCGGACCCGCTACAATTCGAGGCATCCGCCTGGCTTGGACAAGGTGGATGACGGGACTCGAACCCGCGACCCCTAGGACCACAACCTAGTGCTCTAACCAACTGAGCTACACCCACCGACGCGCTTGTGTGCGGTCAATGGTGTCTTATAGATTTCTCGGGGTCGGGAATCAAGTCCGAGCGCGTATGCGAGGTCGTGGATTTGCCAGCCGACGGCCCGGGCGGTACCATGACCCGCGTGCTGCGCCCGTAGCTCAATTGGATAGAGTAACTGGCTTCGAACCAGTAGGTTCCAGGTTCGAGTCCTGGCGGGCGTACTGACCCCTTCGGGTGACGTCGATCCACTTTCGGTCGCCCACCCTGCTTCGAGGCAGGTTTCCAGCGAGTGCGCGTCCGCGACTCGGCCCAGTTCTCCCCAGCATCCAGGGATGCCTGCAGCCCGGCGAGCCTTATGGGGCGTGCGGGTCTGGCGCGGTTGAAAGCAGCCGATCCCGCTGCCTATCATCGACTAAGAGGCGTCATCGGCGCCGCGCGGCCAATTCTGCGCCGGGAAGGTGTCTCTGGCGGGGGCATGGTCTGGGGGCGCTTGCAGCGATGGCCGGCGGTTGCCCGCAGTCCCGCAATGGGTGACAATCACGACATCCGCCTGGCATGACCAACCGGCGCGGGAGGAAATCAGTTTGGCCCAGCACTCAGCCGACCAACAGGATGCCACCGTGCGGGTGGCCTGCCCGGCCTGCAGAACCATCTACGCCATCAAGAGCGCCTTGCTTGGCAAGCGCCTGAAGTGTGCACGCTGCCGCGCCGATTGGAAGGCCATCAGTCCGGGAACCCTGAGATCGGCGGGCGACAAGGTCAGCGTGGTCGACGCCCAACTCATGGGTGTGCGCAGTCCGGCCGGGACACCGGCCGTGCAGCAGGTTCCGGCCGATCTGCCGTACGACTACTGGTTGGGAAAGAAGATCGGTCGTTATGCCATCAACTCCATCCTGGGGACCGGGGCAGTCGGCTACGTTTATCGGGGGCACGATCACGAACTGGGCCGCGATGTCGCCCTGAAGATTCTGGCCAAGCCGCAGGGCAAACACATGACCCTGCGAGTCAAGCTGTTCCTCCAGGAGGCCCGGGCCGCCGCCCGGCTGCAACATCCCAACGTCGTGACCATTCACGAAGTCGGGCTCGACGGCCAGTTCTACTTCTTTGCAATGGAGGTCGTGGACGGCGGCACGCTCAAGGATCTGACGTTGGCCCTGGGTCGGCTGTCGCCGGCCCGTTCCTGTTACCTGATCGCCCAGGCCGCCCAGGCGCTGGCGCACGCTCATGACCATGGCGTCATCCACCGCGACGTGAAGCCCGACAACCTGATGATGGACAGCTCCGGGTTGCTCAAGCTGGCGGATTTCGGTCTGGCTGAGATCGGCGAGGTCGATCTGATGAAGCTGTACCAGGGCCGGCCCATCGGAACCCCCGGTTACATCGCACCCGAGACGGCGCGCGGCGAGGGGGCCACCTCGGCCAGCGATACCTATTGCTTGGGCCTGTGCCTGTACCACGCCCTCACTGGATTCAAGTATCTGACCGCGCCCAACGTCAAAGACCTGGTGACCCTGTGCGCCTATCCGCCGGAGTTCGAACCCGGGCCGAAACTGATCGGAATCCCGGCCCCCTGCCTGCGCATTCTCAAACGCTGTCTGCAGGCCGAACCCCAGGACCGTTATCCCAATGCCGCCGACCTGGCGGATGAACTGCGCCAGTTCGTGGTCGATGCGGGGCACGATGACAGTCACGCCCGCCTGCCGCTGCCGGGTGCCGCCCCCATGATCGGGCGACTCGATGCCCAAGGCCGTTGGAGCGTCGGGCGCTACCTCAAGAGACGAAAGACATCCAAGTATTAGCGGGCGTATTGCGAATGCAGCAAGGCAGGCTGCCCCGCAGCCGCAAGCAGCGGAGCCCGTGCCGGACAGACCCTTGTGCTGCGTTCGTGGCAGTCAGTATCATCAAACCGGCGGGCGGTTGCGGCGGTTGCCGGCACCGTTGGCCGACACCTGGGAGCGTGCGAGATGATTCAGCAGCGGAAGCCTTGGGGTGTGCTTGTGGCGTGGAACCTGGTGGCCCTCACGGGTCCGGGATCCGCGATGGGCCAGTCCCTGGCGACCACCCGGGTCGCCTCCGAACTCAGTTCGCCGCTGTACGTGGTGCATGCCCCCGGCGACTTCGAGCGGCTCTTTGTTGTGGAACAGGCCGGGGCCATCAAGGTCCTGCGCCTGGGCAGCGGGACGGTCAGGCGCACGCCGTTTCTGGACATCGACCCGCTGGTCGCCGGGCCGTTTGTCGGCAATGACGAACGGGGTCTGCTGGGCCTGGCGTTTCATCCGGATTATCAGAGCAACGGCTATTTCTACGTGAACTACGTCAACAATGCACTCACGACGATCATCAGCCGATACACGGTGTCCGCGGATCCCGATGTCGCCGATCCCCGCAGCGCGGTTACGCTGCTGACCATCGACCAGCCGTTTGCCAACCACAACGGCGGCTGGATGGGTTTTGGGCCGCTGGACCATTACTTGTACATCTCGGTGGGGGACGGCGGCGGCGGCAATGATCCCACCGGCAACGGCCAAAACCTCGACACCTTGCTGGGTGCGATGCTTCGGATCGATGTGAGCGGCAGCGACGGCCCCGGCGGTCAGTATGGCATTCCGGACGACAATCCGTTTGTGGGCCTGCCCGGCAGAGACGAGATCTGGGCCTACGGTCTGCGCAATGCCTGGCGGAACAGCTTCGATCGGGCCACCGGTGATTTCTATATCGTCGACGTGGGCCAGGGCGCCTGGGAAGAGGTCAACTTCCAGCCATTTGACAGCACCGGGGGCGAGAATTACGGCTGGCGCTGCATGGAGGGCTCGGCCTGTACCGGGTTGAGCGGCTGTACCTGTGCCGGCTCCGCGTTGACGCCGCCGTTCCAGGTGTACGGTCACGGCTGCGCCGGCGGCGGCTATTCAATCACCGGCGGGTACGTGTATCGGGGGTGTGCGATTCCAGCGCTGCAGGGAACCTACTTCTACAGTGATTTCCTGTGCGGCAACACCTGGAGCCTGAGGTTCGACGGCGTCAGCGTGACCGACGCCCAGTCGCGCAACGCCCAATTGTCGCCCTCGATCGACGGCTTCGTGATCAATCAGATCGCGTCCTTCGGCGAGGATGCTGCCGGCGAGCTGTATCTCGTTGATCGTGGCTCGGGATCGGACGGCCGGGTCTTCAGAATCGTTCTCGATCCCGAGGAATTCACCGTGCTGGGTGATTTGAACGGCGATGCGGTGGTCAACGCCGCCGACCTGGCCCTGCTGTTGGGGCAGTGGGGAACCGGCGGCTGCGCCGATCTCAACGGCGATGGTGCCGCCGATGCTGCCGATCTGGCCCTGATGCTCGGCAATTGGAGCTGAGCGGCGGCCCGGTCGGAGTGTTGCCCGCCGCATGCCAGCCCACCCGCAGCGGCAATGGCACCCGTGTGGCGGTGGGGTTCGCTGGCGGCGGCAGCCCCGCACCCGCTCGGTGGGCATGCTGCAAGAAGCAGGACAGCAGCAGCGCAGCGCACACGAACCACTTTTCGAAAGGACGCCACATGGCCGTCATCGCCAAGGGTTGCATCATCATGCTTGTGTGCGGCGGAGCTGCGCTGCAGTTCAGTTGCTCACCAGCAGGCCCGGTCAGCAAGTCTGCAGCGCTGGTCCATGAGGTGCTTGCTGACGACACCGTTGCCGAAGCCTCCGCATTCGCCGGCGATGGCTTGGCGGCCAAGCGGGCGCTGCTGCCGCAGTTGTATCCCGAGTTGGCCGACCTGATCGCCGCCGGGTCCGAGGCCACTCAGGCGATCGTCGCCGAATTTTCCGGGACACCCTCGTACCTGCAGGACGATCAGTTGTTCCTGCTGGCCTACGCCCTGGAGCAAATCAACGACCCGGGCGGTCTGGACCCGCTGGTTCGTTTTGTGGATGCCAACATCACCGGCGAGGTGCCCACGGCGCTGGCGGCCGCCACCCACGCCATTCGCGGCCTGCTGGGCATGGCCTCCAACGACACCGCCAGCTACCTGGGATCCGAGATTGAGGAAACACTCACGGCTGCCGGCTTCACGGAAGCGGCCCGGTTCATTCAGGAACGCGGACCCCAGTTCGAATCCTGTTGGCGCGAGTTTGTGTTGACCGATGGTTCAGGGCAACCGCTGACCTATCCCGCAGGGCATCCCAAGGCCGGGCAGCGGGTGGTGGTGGGCGGCACCATCGTGTCGGGCGACACCCGTCTGCCCGCCAGCCAGAGTGCCGCTGAAAGCAATCGTGTCGAGGGGGGCGGCGGCAGCTATGTGACCTACACCGATCCGGAGCATTCGGACGTGACCTTCGAGGGCCAGCCGACCCGCCGGTTCAACTGCGCCGGCTTCGCCTTCCGGCAGTTCAATGACGGATTGCAGTGGAACGCCGAGCCCGGATCCTGGTTCGCGGCCTTGACCGCCGTCGGCGCCATCGAGGCGGTTCCCGCTGACGGCGAGGCGGCCGCAGGTGACTTCGTGTTTTATTTTGGGGAGGGCAGTCTGCCGGCCCACGTCGCGGAGGTGCAGCGCAACGATTTCGTAGGCGGCGTGACCGTGATCAACGCGGACCGCTGGTCGGGACTGTTCACCGCCGACATCGATGCGGCCTACTTCTTTGGTGCCAACATCATCTCCCAAGAGTTGTTCGGTGGCTTGGAGTCGCGCTACCGCACCCGCCAGATCTGGCGCTGGACCAACGGCCGGCCGTCGTTCGCGGTCAACACCAACCGCAGCGCTGACCACAGTTGCCATGGGGAGGACGATGACGGTGACGGCTTCCCTGAAATGGAGACCTGTACGATCGAGCAGCGCTGTATCGATCCCGAGTTGTCCGCGGGGGCCGAGGGCGGCAACCCCGCCGCGCCGCGCTACCAGATCTTCCTGATCACCAACTACGGCAGCATGGAAGGCGGTTACCTGACCATTCTGTTGGAGACGGCGCCTGCCGACCCGCCGTTGCTGCGGTCCTATCCCGGTGGCGGAATCAATCCCGAGGTGACCGCCGAACTCAGTCCGTTCACCGCCGGGTTCTTCGACACCCCCCAGGCGGCGGCCGAGTCCATCTGCGGTGGCTTCAGCGGGTTCTGGCGCCCACCCCTGGCCAGTTTCATCCTGGCCGGCGTCTACAACGGCGTCAACTATGGCGTCGACGGCATCTTCCAGAGTGTCTGCGGCGGTTGACGGGCGTGGCGGCGTGCCCTCTATCCCCGCGCGGAAGTTGCCTTGATTTGTGCGTTGCGCGGGTCGCTGTTCTGCGGCTGCCAGTGATCCACGACGCAGTTCTTCAGCGGAACCGTCAGCAGTCGATGAACTCCCGGACGATGCGCTGTGCCCTACTGAGCATTCTGATCGGTGCCGGGCCGGTGGGGTGTGCCCACCAGCGACCGGTTTTGATGCTGACCGACTTCGGGACGCAGGATCACTATGCTGCCGTGTTGACCGCTGGCGTGCTGCGAACCAATCCGCGAGCCCGCATTCTGACGGTGTCACACGAGATTGAGCCGTTCAACATCGTGGCCGGGGCGTTCGTGCTGGCCGCTGCGGTTCCGGAGTTTACCACCGATGCCGTGGTGCTGGCGGTGGTCGATCCCGGGGTCGGAACCGAGCGGGCCGCGATCGTGGTACAGACCCAAGCCGGCCACCTGCTGGTCGGACCTGATAACGGACTCTTTGATCCTGTGATCCAGCGCGCCGGTGGCGCGCGGGCCGTGTATCAAATCACCAACCGTGACCTAATGCGCCCCGGGGCGTTGTCCAGCACCTTTCACGGTCGCGATATTTTCTCGCCGGTCGCCGGCCATCTCAGCCGGGGCGTCGCGCCGCACCGCGTCGGACCGCGGCTGAACACCTGGGTCCGCCTGCCGGTCGCCGCGCCGCGGCAGACCGTCGATCGACTGGAAGGCACCGTGCTCCAGGTCGATCACTACGGCAACCTGCTGACCAACATGCCGCAGGCCTGGCTGCAGCGCTGGCCCCTGGGGACGCCACTTCAGGTCATGGTCGGCCAGCGGTGGACGGCGGCAATCCACGAACGCACCTACGGCGCGGTGCCGCCGGGGCAATTCGTGGTGTTGGGCAACCAGTCCGGCTGGATTGAAATCGCCCAGAACCAAGCACACGGCGGCCGGACGTTGGGCGTCAGCGTCGGGCAATCTATTGCGGTGCGGTCCGCGCCTCAACCGCCCGGGAGGGCGCCGTAGGCCGCAGGCAGTCCGGCGGACCGAGGCTACTTGACGAACAGCATCTCGCGGTACGACGGCAGCGGCCAGAGGTCGGCCGAGATGCGCTCCTCCAGCGCGTCGCCCAGCGCCCGTAGCGAATCCATGACCGGGACGACTTTGTCCTTGAGATAGGCGGCCTGCTTGAACGGATCGCCGGCCTCGTAGTTGTCGGCTTCCGCCAGGGCGTTCAAGCTGACGTTGAAGCGGTAAACCCGGTCGATGAAGTCCTCCAGGGCGGCCCTTTGATCCTTGCAGGCGGCACCGGCGGCCTCGGCGGCCGTGACCGCCTGGGCGAGCAGCGTCTGATGGCGAAGGGCCGCCGGCAGGATCAGCTGGCGGCCCATCAGCACCATGGTCTCCGATTCGATCTGCAATTGCAGGGCATACTTCTCCAAGTAGGCGTGGACCCGGCTCTCGACCTCCTGTTCGGTGAGCACTTTGTACTTGCCGAACATGGCCACCGATTTTGCTTCTGACAGGCGCGGGACCGCCACCACGGTGTTTTGGAGGTTTGGCAAGCCGCGGCGTTCGGCTTCGGATTGCCACTTTGCGGCGTAATTGTCTCCGTTGAAGATGATCCGCTTGTGCTTCTTGACGGTCTCCTGCAGCACCTGGCGCACCGCGCCCTCCAGGCGGTCCGCCGCCGGATTGCTGCCGACGTGCTGTTCGAGCTGGGTGGCCAGGGCGTCAATGGATTCGGCCACGATGGTGTTCAGAATGGTGTTCGGCCAAGCCGAGGTCGCCGACGAGCCCACCGCCCGGAACTCGAACTTGTTGCCGGTGAAGGCAAAAGGCGAGGTGCGGTTGCGGTCTCCCGAGTGCCGCGGGATCTGCGGCAGGGTGTTGGCGCCGAGGTTGATGGCGCCGCCCTTGAGCGTCCGGCTGGTGGCGCCGGCTTCCAGTTGCTCCACGATGTCGGTCAGCATGTCACCGAGGAAGATGGAGATGATCGCCGGCGGTGCTTCATTGGCACCCAGGCGATGGTCGTTGCCCCAGGAGGCGATGGAGGCCCGCAGCAGATCGGCGTGCAAGTCGACGGCCCGGATCACGGCGCACAGAAACACCAGGAACTGCATGTTGCTGTGTGCTTCTTCGCGCGGGTCCAGCAGGTTCACGCCGGTGTCGGTACACATCGACCAATTGTTGTGCTTGCCCGAACCGTTCAACCCGGCGAAGGGTTTCTCGTGGAGGATGGCCTGGAATCCGTGATGGGTGGCCACCCGCTTGAGGGTTTCCATGATGATCATCTGGTGATCGCAGGCCACATTCGAGGTCTCGAACGTCGGGGCGAGTTCATATTGTCCGGGGGCAACCTCGTTGTGCCGGGTCTTCACCGGGATGCCCACGCGATACAGTTCCTTCTCAACGTCGGCCATGTAGGCGAGCACCCGGGGCGGAATCGACCCGAAGTAGTGATCATCCAGTTGCTGACCTTTGGGCGGCTTGCTGCCGAACAGGGTGCGCTCGCAGGCAAGCAGGTCCGGGCGCGCGTAATACAAATGCCGATCGATCAGGAAATACTCCTGCTCGGCCCCCACGGTGGTCAGGACCCGATGGACGCCGGCGTCCGTCCCGAAGATCCGCAGCACGCGCATGGCCTGCTCGGAGAGCGCGTCCATGGAGCGCAGCAGGGGGGTCTTCTGGTCCAGGGCCGCGCCGGTCCAGGACACAAATGCCGTGGGGATGCACAGGGTCACGCTGCGATCGCCGCGCATCAGGAACGCCGGGCTCGACGGATCCCAGGCGGTGTAGCCGCGGGCTTCGAAGGTGGCGCGCAATCCACCGGACGGAAAGCTGGAGGCGTCGGGCTCCCCTTGACAGAGATCGGTGCCGGACAGCACAAAGACCATGCCGCCTTCGCCGTCGGGCTCGATCAGCGAATCATGCTTCTCAGCGGTCAGTCCGGTCAGCGGCTGGAACCAATGGGTGTAGTGCGTGGCCCCGTTTTCGATAGCCCAGTCTTTCATGGCCGACGCCACCACCGTGGCCACGTCCAGGTCGAGTGGGGCCCCTTTGACGATGGTCTCCTGGAGGCGGTGGTAGATCTCCTTGGGCAGACGCTGCCGCATCGTGTGATGACTGAAGGCATCGCAGCCGAAGTATTGGTCGACCCGCTCGAGATCGCGATTGGCGTTGCCGGGGTCCGGACTGCGCCAGGATGCAGCCGCTGTTACCGCGGTCGCGCGTGTCTGTGCCAGTTCCATGGGTGATGTGCTCCTTCAGCGAGCGGTTCGGGCCCGGTCTTCTCAGGCCAGGGCGGCAGCGCACGTGTCGTGAATCTCGAACAGGTCCTGGATGGCGCTGATTCGCATGGTCTCGCGGATCTTAGGGCGCAGGCCCACCAGCACCAGACGTTGATTCTGTTGCTTGAAGCCGTTGGCCAGGTCAATCAAAGTGCCCAGTGTCAGGCTGGCGACGAAGGTGACGTTGGACAGGTCCAGCACCACCGGCAGGCCGGATGAAGCCCGGGCCAAGGACCACACTTCGGCCTTCAGTTGCAGCGTCAGGTCGTGGTCGAACTCCGCGGCCTGCACTTCAGCGATGACCGCCTTGGGATTTTGCATCACACGGATCACGGGTTGGCTGGCCATCGTGGTTCTCCCAGTTTGAGGTCAAAATAGAGCCGGCACCGTAGTCTATCCGACTTCAACCAGAAATCGAGGGTGCGCCTGCCGGCCTGGCGGCGCCGTCAACGAGGGTGTGGCCGGCCGCAAGTCAATGCAGAACAGTTCACTGTGGGCGCTGCCGTGCCGAATCCAGCTCAACCGGGGACCGCGGTTGCCTTTGGATCCCAGCGGGCCTGCCGCCGGCGCCTTCAGGCCGGTGTGGCTCCCCAAAGGAGGCGGACGAAAAAGTAGATAATCACAACGTTCGTCGTAATCCTCAGCAGCAGCAACGCTTGCAGCCCTGTGAGGTCAACCGGCCTGGCGGGGCACCGCCCTGGGTCGGCGCTCAGCATCGAACCCGGCTCGGAACCCCGACAATCGGCGAACCGCTGCTTCCCAACCTATTGAAGGGCATACCGAATCGGGTGTCAGGCGCTCGTCTCCAGCAGGGACCGACGGCGCGAAAACCGTGCCGGCTCTGGTGGTGTTTCTAACGTTGGTGAATTGCGCGGAATCGCTCGCTGCGCTCTTGACGATGACGGGGCCCTCGGTTATCTACATAAGCACATTTCCTCTGCCCCAAGAAGTAGAGGAGGGAGATTCGTCATTTTAAGTGTCGTTCGGCGGAATGCCTTGGGTCGCTCACAGCGTCACAGGCCGGTGAGGGTTCCATCGACGTGCAGACTTTCGTGCTGAGAGATTTACGATCGTACTGCAATACCATCTCACGACGAGACGGGTCAACCTGACTCGCAACACGCGGAGGAGAGGACGGAATGAGACCAAGCTGCATTACGCTATTCCTGTTGTTGTCGGCCATTTGGGTCACACCCGCTGGGGCGGATATCGATGTTTCGCTGCGCCCTACGGTGCAGACGGCGACCGTTGGCGACGTGATCAGCATCGACGTGGTGGCATCTTCTGACGACGCCAGCACGCAGTTGTTGACCGCGGCCGAGGTCGTGTTTACCTGGGATCCCGCTGTGCTTGAGCTGCTGGACTCGATCGATGACTGCGCCCTGCTGTCGTGCCCTCCGGGGCCCAACTGCTTGGGTTCGTCGTTCCCCTTGGCGGCGGCGATCAATGAAGCCAATCCTCCAGCCGATGGCGACGGAATGGTGCAGATTCTGGCCAATCCGATTGTGGGTCCGATTCCGGCGCCGCCGCAGGGCCGGATTCTCACAACCCTGGACTTCCTGGTGCTGGCCCCGTCGCCGACTGAGGCGGTTGACGTGGTGCCGGCGATCGGCCTCGCCGAGACGGTGGTGTACGGTCCAGGCATTCTGGTCGACGTCACCGGCACGTTGGCCGGCGCCAAAGTGGTGGTGCCCGACATGGCCACGATGTTGTTGACCGCTGATCCGCCGTGCGCGACCCCCGGTGAACTCGTGGACGTCACCCTGCGCCTGGAAGACATCACCGACGTGCTGACCTACCAGGCACGGCTGTCGTTCGATAGTGCGCGACTGTCCTTTATCAGCGGCACCTACATCGCGACGGTCTTTGAGACAGCGTTCGTCTTTCCGATTGCAGCGGCCGGTGAGGATATTGACGTCAGTGCCGGGTCGTTTGACGGGGCGACCTCCGCCGACCAGGATGTGGTGGTCCTGACCTTCGAAGCGTTGGTGGACGGCTGTGTCACCGGCGTGATTTTCCGCGATACCCCGCCAGACGACGGCAGTTTCGTGGCCGACGCTGGCGGTGAGGTTCCCACACTGCTGAAGGATCTGCTGCCGGTCGACGACGGCGATCCCTGCACGGACGATCTCTGCGACTGCCCCTCGCTGCGGGTTTGTCATCCCCCGGTGGACTGTAGCGACGGCGATCCCTGCACCATGGACACCTGCGACCCGGCGGGCGGTTGCCAGCATCAGCCGATCGATTGCGACGACGGTCTTGCCTGCACGGTTGACACCTGCGTGGCCGGTGGTTGCATGCACACCGCCAACGATGCCGCGTGCGACGACGGCAACGAGTGCGTGACCAGCGCCTGCGACCCGCTCGCGGCGGGGGCCGACGCCGACGGGTGCGTGGACACCAATCTTCCGCCCGGATCCGCGTGTGGCGATCCCACCAACACCAAGTGCAACCCCATGGATACCTGCAATGGAGCCGGCGTCTGTCTGTCGAACTTCCTGCCTGCCGGCACTACCTGTGGCGACGACACCGACACCGAATGTGACGACCCCGACACTTGTGACGGGGCCGGCGCGTGCCAGGACAACCCGGCAGCGTCCGGGACCGCCTGCGGTGATCCTACCGACGGCGACTGTGACGACCCCGACATTTGTGACGGGGCCGGCGCGTGCCAGGACAATCCGGCAGCGTCCGGGACCGCCTGCGGCGATCCCACCGACGGCGACTGTAACGACCCCGACACTTGCGACGGTGCCGGCAATTGCGACGCCAACTTGGTGTCGGCGGGTACCGGGTGTCCCGATGATGGCAACTCCTGCACCGGCGACGTTTGCAACGGCAGCGGCATGTGCACACATCCACCGACCGCCGCTGGGGTGGTCTGCGACGACGACGGCGACCTGTGCACCATCGACCACTGTGACGGCGCCGGCAGTTGCGTGCAAACCGGCACGGTGTCCTGCGCGGACTCCACCGGCCCCTGCGATGGCGGCGAGTCCTGTGATCCCGCCAGCGGCATGTGTGTGGCGGTGCCGGATCCACTGCTGAGTACGCCGTGCAACGACGACGGCGATCTGTGCACCATCGATCACTGCGACGGCGCCGGCAATTGCGTCCTGATGAACCGCGTCGATTGCCTGCCGACCCAGGAGTGCAACCCGGACAACGGACGGTGCGAGGGCTGCCTGATCGGCGACATGAACAGCGACGGCCTCTGTACGGTGCTGTTCGATGCCGAGTTGTTCGAGCAGTGTGTCTACGACCTGAACTGCGACGGGCCGGCTCCGGGAGCGACCGACTTGCTCTGTCCGGCGGACTGCAACTGTGACGGCATGGCCACCATCATTCCCGACGCCGAATGTTTCGTGGAGAACAACTACGTCAACAACGAGTGCGGGATCTGCCCGCTCGACCAGTCCGCTCCGGAACCTGGGACCATCGGCGGCGCGGTCTACCAGGATCCGACCGCCAAGTTGAATTCGGGTCTGGCGAACGTGCCTGTGATGGTCACCCGCAACGGTCATCCGGTGGCCCGGACCCACACCGACGAATTGGGTCTGTGGAAGATCACCGACCTGCCCGACGGCGCCTACAAGGTCATTTTCGGCAACGATCGGCGGAATGCGATCGTGGTCGTGGTCAGCGCGGAGAACCAAGCACAGAACCTCAGCATCACCCGGTTGTACCGCGACGCGTCGCGCGATTGATGTGGGGTCGAGCAGCGCGGCAGGGCCGTGGTCCTGCCGCCCGGGAAGGATCTGCGGATCCATGGGGAGGGACGATATGCGTAGCAACTTGATCTTGCTGACCTGCGTGACCGCACTGGGCAGCAACCTGGCGGTGACCCAGGCGCTGGCCGGCGGGTTCACCGTCGGCGGGGCCGTCTATACCGATGTCGACAACCCGCTGACCAGTGGGATCGCGGGCGTTGAGGTGTGTGTCAGCTGCACCGGTTTCGAGGAATGTACCACCACTGCCGGCGGTCTGGGGTTGTGGTCGGTCGCCGACGTTCCCGAGGGAACCTGCTCGGTGTCTGCCGCGCTGGACGGGTATTGCCTGAACGCGGTCAGCGGTGGGAGGGTGGGTGACCCCCCGCCGATCAGCATCGACGTCACTGCCGCCAACCAGGCGGCGAATCTCAGCATTCAGTTTCTGGCCACGCCCTGCTTCACCGTCGGTGGGGCGGTATATACCGACCTGGACCATCCACTGACCAGCGGGCTGGCCGGTGTCGAGGTCTGCCTGGATTGTAGCGGGGGTTTTGAACAGTGCACCCTGACCGCCGGCGGCCTGGGGCTCTGGTCGGTCGATGACGTGCCCATGGATCAGTGCACCGTGGACGCCACTCTGCCGGGTTGGTGTCTGAACCAAGTGGTCGGCGGTGTGGTCGGTGACCCACCTCCGGTTCCGATTACGGTGGACGCGGCTCACCAGGCGGCCAACCTGAGCATCCAATTCCTGGCGGTTGACTGTGCGGACGACAACCTGTGCACCGACGATCTGTGCGAGGTGGACAGCGGTTGTATCCACCCGCTGAACTACGATCCTAAGACGGTGTGCTGTGACCCGGCCACCGGGGCCACCTTTCCGATTGCGTTTGACATCAACGGCGACGGCAAGGTCGATCCGCTGGATCTGGGCATCCTGCTGGGCAGTTGGGGCCCTTGTATGAAAGGGGCCTGCTGCAATGCCGACGGCCTGGGAGGGTGTCAGCAACTGGATCAGGTCCGCTGCTTTCTGGAAGGTGGCAGCTACCTGGGCCATGTGACCTCCTGCTTGGACTGCCCGACGTCCTGCGGTGCCGGGGCCGGCGACTGCTGCACGGCAAACGGCACGGCCGGTTGCGAAGAGTTGGTGTGCTGCAATGATGTGTGCGTGGCGCATCCGGAATGCTGTGACGTTGAGTGGACCGCCGATTGCGCCATGGTTGCCACCACCTTCTGCGACGCGTGCGCCGGTGGGCAATGGGTTGATGAATCGGGCGTTCATTTGGATCAACGTTCGGATCGGCGGACGGCGGGAGCCGCGGTGTTCCCTCCGTGTCCGGCCGATTTCAATTGCGACGGTGTGGTGGGTCCGTCCGACCTGGCAGCCTTGATTGGCCACTGGGGACCCCAGCCTTGAGTGATCTTCGCTTGCGGCGTCGCTCGGCAGAGCCCGCTGCTGCTTGATAAGCAATCGTAAGAAGGAGGACCGAGCATTGGAAAGAAGCACACGGCTTCGAAGGGCCCAAGAGAGTTCAACAGTTGAAAGGGTGACGACCATGAGGAGAGACCGAATGAAAACACTGACCAATGTATGGTGCCTGACGGCATCGCTGGGGTTGTTTGTCGGCTCCGCTGCCGCAGACACGCTGGTGGTGGATGCGGACGGCAAGGGCACGGCTGCTGACTGTACTGCCGCCGACGCCGCGTTCTCGACGATTCAGGCGGCGATCAACGCTGCCAACCCCGGGGACACCATCTTTGTGTGTCCAGGGACTTACGACGAGGATCTGCTGATCAACAAGACGGTCGAGCTGGCGGGTTCGGGCAACAGCATCGGCGGGCCGCCGACCTCACGGATCCGGGGCCAGCGGCTGTACCCGTCGACTCCGGGCGCCATCCCGGGCGGCGATTTCCTGTTCCCGTTTGCCACGGGCAACATCGTGATCACGGCCAGCGACGTCAAGGTTCACGATTTCAGGATCACCGGTCCTGCGTTCGTGGATGGCTTCGAAACCAACGGCATGATCATCTCCGGCGACAACGCCGAGATCTACGACAATCGCATCGAGGTCACCCAGGCCGATGATCTGGACGACCTGTCGCAGGGCATCACCACCGTGCGGGATGTCGCCGGGCGGAACCTGAACGGCCTGAACATCCACCACAACACCTTCGAGCCGGCTCCAGGGGCGGCTCCGGCCGGCTACGAGGGCATCGTCATCAACCACGTGCCCGCCGATCCCAATCCCGGCCCGGCAACCGTGGACCACAATGATCTGACCGACAAGATGGTCCGCGGCATCAGCACCGAACGGTCCAACGTCAGCATCACCGAAAACACCGTGGAGACCACCAAGGACGACGCCCAGCGTGGCATCACCGTCCGGGACAACAGCGGCCGCGAGCAGAAAAACATCACGGTGTCCGGTAACTTCATCGGTGGGTCTTCCGGATTCGACGAGGCCTTGCGCATCGGCCTGAATAATGCCCAAGTGATGAGCGCCATCAGCGTTGTGCTCAACGAGTTCAACTGCGGCAACCGCATCCAGGTGCGCGACGCCGCCGAGGTCCTGAGCATCCCCGACGTGCTGGCCAACAACACCTTCGACTGTGCCGTGACCGCCACCGGATCGGGTCTGCTGCCGATCATCTGGTCCCGGCTGCAGTTGGCGCTTGATGCGACTACGGTAGACGGCACGGTCTGGATCCATGCCGCCGGTCCGTACCTGGAGTGCGTCACTCTGGTCAAGAACGGCGTCACGCTGCAGCCCGCCGTCGGAGCACCGCAGCCCACCATCGACTGCGGCTGCCTGGTGATCACCGATCCGGCAACCGTCCACGTCGTGGCCGACGGCGTGACCGTCAGCGGCCTGGAAATCATCGGCGGCGGCAGCCTCGGTGGGGTCGGGGTTCGCGGCTCGAAGAACGCCCTGCTGGGCAACGACATTCACGATAACTGCACCAACGGTATCGGTGCCTTCGACGAGATGGTGTCCAACGAGAACCACATTCTCGGGAACGAGATCCACGACAATAGCTGGAACGGCGTTCTGATCGGCGGATTGGGCAACAGTGAGAACCGCATCGAGGAGAACCTGATCTACGACAACTCCACCGCGGGCTCCTGCGTGAACCTCATGAACGGCGGTCCTGCCGGCGGGTTCTCGGACATCAGTGTGGTCAACGGCTACCTGACCAAGATCCGCAACAACACCATTGGTGACCCGTCCACTGTCGGGGAGCTGTTCGCTGGAATCATGTTGAACAACTTCATCTTCGACGACTTCCCGTTCGACATCGCCGTTTCCAAGAACGTCGGCGCCAACGAGATCAGCCAGAACGTGATCGACGACTACTACTGCCGGGCCAACGTGCTGATCACCTCGCAGCCGACCTGCAATGACTGCGACTTCGGTGCCGGGGTGGCCTGCGACGTGCTGGCGATTCCGAACCCCGCTTACGCCACCTGCGCCTCGGCAGGTTGGGAAGCCTCCAGCGAGAACGACTTTAACCTGGTGGCCAATAACGACATCGTGTCGTACCCGTCGATTGCTAGTCCGCTCGGCGATGCCGGCATCTGGCTGCGGCCCCGCGGCGAGGCCGGGGTCACCGCCCAGATCAACAACAACGAGATCGTGGGCAACGACCTGAACGGCACCCTGGGAGTGGAAGCCGGTATCCACTACAGTGACAAGGATGCGTTGGTTCCTGCGAGCAACATCGTGGATGACAACCTCGCGACCTGCAACGACGTCGATGCCTATGATAGCGCGGTTCTGTTGGAAGACGGCTCCGGGCTTGGCAATTCCTTCAACAACAACAACTTCCGGGCCAGCAACGCGTCGTTCGCCAATCTGGTCACCGCACCCGCCGGCTGCCTGGACGCCACCGGCAACTGGTGGGGCCATCCGGCCGGTCCGACGGACGATGCCGATGCTGACACCTGTGCCGAAGGCACCGGTGCCGGCTTGACCTTGGCTCCGACGGACGACTGGATCGATCACAGCAGCCCGCTGCTGAATGCGGTGGTCGACTTCAGTGACTGTGCCAACAAGAACAGCCTGACTCTGGTGCCGACCTTCGACGTCGTGACCAACGAGCTGGTGGTCCAGATCGTGGCCAGCCGGATGCACGGCACCGCGATCATCGGCGGCCAGTTCTTCCTGGTGTACAACAGTTCCCTGCTGAACCTGATTGACCTTGACGTTCCGGCGGGTTCGATCTTTGATGACCCGTTCCCCACCGACGTGGTGGTGGAGTGCTCGGTGGTCGATCCGTCGGGTTGCGGCTTGATCGGACAGCCGCCGGCAGCCGGCAAGGCCTTCCTGGTGGTCCAGGATGGCGACGACGGTGGCACCGCCGATGAGGTCGTGATGGCCGTGGCCCGCTTTGCCAAGAAAGATGAATTGTGCCTGGTCGCCGACCTGGTGAACTGGGAAGATCTGGTTGGCGCCCCGCCGATCGGCGGCAGCTTCCTGAATACCGTCGACGGTGAGAAGCAGACCGAGCTGATCGGTCTCGGCACGGTGCTGCCGGCCGGTGCCACGTGCAACGACAAGGACGCCTGCACCTTGGGTGACGTCTGCGTGCACCTTGGCGGCGGCATTGGCGAATGCGCGGGTCCCACTCCGAATCTCTGCGAGGACCTCAACGAGTGCACCACCAACGCGTGCAATTCGGCGACCGGTTGCATCAACGCGGCCAAGCCGGACGGCACGGCCTGCTTCGATGACGGCTTTGTCTGCACCACGGACCAGTGCATGGGCGGCGTCTGCCTGCACCCGAACCGCGCCGACGCGACCGCTTGCGGCGATCCGGACACGGCCTGCAGTGATGCCGACACCTGCCTGGTCACTCCGGAAGGCCCCGACGGCCTTCTGGGCACTGCCGATGACGGCATCAGTGATTGCGTGCCGAACGATCTGCCGTCCGGAACGGACTGCAGCGGCGGTGTGGATTGTGTGGCCGATTTCTGCGATGGTGCAGGAACTTGTGTGCCGGATGTCGATCCGTTCGGCACGCCGTGTACCGATGACGGCAACGACTGCACCGATGATTTCTGCGATACCGGTCTCTGCACGCACCCGAACTTCGCTGACGGGACGGCCTGCGGCGATCCGACTGCTGTCGGGGTGTGCAACATGGCGGACACCTGCCTGGTCACGCCGGAAGGCCCCGACGGCATTCCGGCAACGGGTGACGAGGCCATCAGCTTCTGTCAGGACAACCAGGCTCCGGCCTTGACGCCGTGCAACGCGGCCGTTCCGCTGGGGCCGCCGGTCCCGGCGACGGCGTGCAGCGCTGCGGATGTCTGCAACGGACTGGGCATCTGCCTGGCCGGGAACTTCTCCTTCGGGACCACCTGCGGGAGCCCGGCGGACACGGAGTGCACCGATCCGGACTTCTGCGATGGCAACGGTATCTGCCTGGGCAACCATGCCCCCGGCGGGACCGTGTGCCCGACCACGAACGTGGGCGGTGCGGTCGACACCGACTGTGATGCGGCGGATACCTGTAACGGTTCCGGCGCCTGCCTGACCAACATCGCCCCGGTGGACGCGCCCTGCGGCGATCCCACCAACGACACCTGCACCGATCCGGACAGTTGCGACGGGGCGGGCACCTGCTTGGGGAACCATGCAGCGGACGGCACGGCCTGTGGCGATCCGAGCGCCTCGCAATGCGATGCTCCGGACGCTTGCGCGACCGGCGTGTGCGCACCGAACCACGCTCCGGATGACACGCTCTGCGAGTTCGATAATCAGTTGTGCACCCTGGATCTGTGCGATGGTGCCGGTGATTGTGCGCCGACCGGGCAGAACAAGCCGGCGGTGTGCTGCGACCCGGATGCCAACCTGGGCAAGGGCGGTGCCCTCCCCGGAGCCTGCACCGACGGCAACGATTGCACCGGCCCCGACGCCTGTGTGACCGGAACCGGCACGCTGGCCGACGGAACCTGTGATGGTCCGGACCTTCCGCCGGGAGCGCCCGGCCAGTGTTCCGACGGCAACGACTGCACGTTGCTGGAGCACTGCGACGGCTTCGGCAACTGCAACCAGATCGACGTCCTGACCCCGGCAGGTACGGTGTGTGACGACGACAACACCTGCACCACGGATGAGGAGTGCGACGGGTTGGGGAATTGCATCGGTGACTTCATCGGCGTGGGGATGTCCTGCGACGATGGCGATCCCTGCACGCTGCTGGACATGTGCCTGGTCAGCGGTGAATGCGGCGGAACGTTCGAGCCTGAAGCCGATGCGCTGTTCCTGAGCGTCGATCTGGATGTGCCGGTGGATTGCGAGCGCTGCCTGACCGTGGAGCTGTTCGAGGGTTGCCCGGCGGGCGCCGGGACGGTCCCGTCCAAGACCTTCAAGGTCAACGTCACGTTCGTGGACGGCCACTTCGAAGGCACTCTGGCGATTCCGTGCGGCGACTACGACTGTCTCCAAGTGCGGGACGCCAAGCACACCCTGTCGAATACCGCGGCGATGACCTTCAGTCCCGCGACCGGGTACAGCGCCATCGTGCCCAACCCGCTGGTCAGTGGCAACTTGGATGACAATGACTTCATCAATGCCGCGGACTTCGGGATCTTCATTGGGCAGCAAATGCTGGTGATGCCGCAGGTCGGCGACAGCCCCTGCGATCAGATGGGAACCAATGCCGATCTGGATTGCAACGGCGGCATCGGTGGCGGTGACTTCACCGTGCTGTTCTTCAACTTCGGAAGCAGCAGCGAACCCGGCTGCTGCGAGACGATCGCCCAGGCCCCCAAGGACCCGGGGATGCGGCTGTCCGTCAAGAAGCTGCGGTCCGAGGGCCGCTTCGAGATGATCCCGGCCGACCTCAACGAGGACGGCTGGATCGACATCAAGGACCTGGAAGCCTATGCCGACGGTGCCAGGCCTGACTTCAGCGACGTGCCCGGCTACCAGCCCCACGACGACGCGGATGACCAACCCGCGTTCGGGCAGGAGGAGCATGGCACAGGCGGCGGTAACCGCTAGAACGTCCCGCCCGTTGGGCGGCTTGAAGTAAGACGAACCCGTGGCCGGCTTCGGTCGGCCACGGGTTCTTGTCTTTCAAAGTAGATCCGGCAGGTCGGATCTGCCGGGCCCCGGCCCGGCGGACAGACCGGTCACTATTGGTTATCATGAATGCTCGCCCTCGGAGGATCCGCGAGGCGGTGATCCCGACGGTGGCCTTCGTGGGATTGGGAGGTAGTCATGAGCGGCACTCGAATGGTGTGGACCCTCAGCGCACTGGGCCTGGTGGGGTCGGCCTACGGCAACATCGATCTCGAATTGCGTCCTGAACAGGCGATCATTTCGCCGTGCAACATCCTCGATGTGGGCGTGTACGCAGTGTCCGATGATGAGGGCGATCAGTACCTGTCGGTCATCGAGATGGTCTTTTCCTGGGACCCAGCGGTGATGCAGTTGGTCGGCCTGGACGATGCCGGCACCGTCGACCTGCTGGGCATCAGTTTCCCGCCGTTCGATCCGTTCCACCTGAACGAGGCCGTGCCGCCGCAGGATGGCGACGGCTTGTTTCAGGCCCTGGCCAATCCGATCATCGGGCCGCCACCGGCCACCCCTGAAGGGTCATTGGTCGGCACCTTGCAGTTCCAGCTCCTGGGACCGGATCCGGCGGCGGAGGTGGTCATCGAGCGCTCCGGCGGCAAGCCGGTCGGATTCACCATTGTGTACGGTGTGGACGCGCCGCTGCAGAATGTCACCGGTACCCTGTTGAATGCCCACGTGCAAATCGTGGTCTCCGCCGACTTGAATCAGGACGGCCTTGTCGGCCCCGCCGATCTCGCCCAGTTGCTGGGCGCCTGGGGCCCGAATCCGGGAAACCCGGCCGATCTGAACGGCGACGGTGGAATCGACGGCACCGATCTGGCCCAACTGCTGGGTTCCTGGGGGCCATGCCCGTAGCCGGAAACGCTGCTGCCCGTGGCAGAAACCGCGACCGCCGGACTGCGGGTGGCGCTAGGGATGCTCCTGCGAGGCTGCCCAACCGCGCTGACGCGAGCTGCCATCGCCGCTGTTGATCGCATCAAGCAGGATGTGCGGCACAAGGGCCGCTCAGGGGACGACGGTCGATTCACTGTGGGTGACCCCGGCGGCGACCAGTTGGAGTTCCTGCAGGGCGACGAGCGCTGCTTTCTGCTCGGCCTCTTTCTTGCTGGGGCCCCAGGCACTGGGGAAGCGACGGCCGCCGACCACCACGCAGACCTCGAAACACTTGCTGTGGTCCGGCCCCTTCTCATCGAGCAACTCGTAAACCGGGGTGGCGAACAGTTGCTTCTGGGCATGCTGCTGCAGATGAGACTTGTAGTTGTCCTGGTTTTCGGATTCGGCGGCGGCCGTGATGTAGTCAGCCATGCCGTGGAGCACGAACCGCCGGGCTTCCTCCAGACCTCCATCGAAGTAGATGGCCCCGATCAAGGATTCATACACGGCCGCCAGCAGTGAACTGGGCAGCTTGGCACAGTCGCTCATGCCCTTGCCGAGCAAAATGCAGACGTCCAGTTGCAGCTTGCGGGCCACCGTGGCGCAGGTTCGGCGTGACACCACGGCTGACTTGATCTTGGTCAGCTCACCTTCCAGGTAGCTGTCGAAGCGCTTGTACAACTCTTCGCAGATGACCATCCCCAGGACGGCATCGCCGAAGAACTCGAGACGCTCATTGCTCAAGAGTCGGTTGTCGGCCAGCGAGGCGTGGGTCAGGGCGGATTCGAGAAGGGTGCGGTCCTTGAACTTGTAACCGACCGCGTCCTCCGCCCGGTTCAAGGCGGCAGTTGGCACGGGTGTGATGGCTCCCGCGGGCCGGTGGGCAATGCCGCAGTCCAAGAACGCCTCAGACCGGCGGAATTACCGACGGGCCCGCCCGAAGGTGCGAATACTCTCTACAATACTATTATCGTCCGGAGGGTGGATGGACTTCAAGGCCAAGCGCCCCGGCTCGGGGGGTTGACCACGGTGCCGCACTTGCGGTACGATACCCCCCTTGTACGAATTCCCGTAGACGATCCAGACGAGGCGTTATCATGCATTACCCGAAACGGATCAGTGCCGTAAAACGCGGACGAAAACAGGGTTTTCGGGCTCGAATGCGCACAGCCGGCGGGCGGGCCATGATTCGCCGCAAACGTCGCCGGGGTCGCTACCAGGTCAGCGTATGTTGAACGGCCCTGGGCTGCATGGCCCTGCTCGGGAAAGGGGCGCGGTGCCCAACGCCTGCTCCGTAGATCATTTCAGTTCGATTGCGGCCTCGCTAGAATAACAGAGTGACACCCCGAGACCGTCCACGCAGGGGCCGGTGTCCCCGGCTTGCGGGCGGTTCTGCCACCGCCGGTGAAGCTCGCCGGCTTTCTGCCCCAGCGGTTGCGATGTCCGAGTGCGTCAGCTTCAGTCGGATCATGCAGTCCTCCAGCGGTGAGCTGGCGCTCTCCGTCGCGGAGCAGGAGCACCTGCAGCAGTGCCCCGAGTGCCGCCGGCACCTTCGTCTGGCCGGCGACGACCGCGAGTTGGAACTTCAGTTGCGGGCGGCCGAACAGGACATTCGCCGATTTGCCGCCACGCCCATGCCGGTGCTCGGCGACTATCAGTTGCTCCAGGAAATCGGCCGCGGCGGCATGGGCGTGATCTACGAGGCCATCCAGAGAAGTCTGAACCGCCGGGTGGCCCTCAAAATCCTCCCCACGTTGTTGACCTCGCTGCGACCGGACAGCGGCCCGCGGTTTCGATCTGAGGCCGCGGCGGCGGCCCGGCTGCGACATCCCAATATCGTGCCGATTCATGATTACGGGTATCACGGTGGATGTCATTACTACGCGATGGAACTGATCCGGGGCTACTCGCTGGATCAGATCATCCGGACCTATGGCGCTGCCCGGCAGGCCGGCGGCGCCGTCAACGGGACCGCGGCGCCACCATCGCTGCCACCGGTGGGCCCCGCTCCGATCGCAGCCGTGGTTCCGCAGCTCGGCCCACCGGAGCAGTTCAAGCCGGACGCGGATTACTTCCAGACGGCTGCCGGCTGGATCGCCGAGGTGGCCGACGCCCTGCAGTGCGCTCATGACCAGAACGTCATCCACCGCGACATCAAGCCGTCCAACCTGATCTTGTGCGAAAGCGGCAGGCTGATGATCACCGACTTCGGGCTGGCCAAGGACCTCAGTGACACCGCCGCCACCCGTACCGAACAGGTCATGGGCACCTGGCAATACATGAGCCCGGAGCAGGTTCGCGACGGCGGCCAATCGGTGGACCACCGCAGCGACATCTATTCGCTGGGCATCACCCTCTACGAACTGTTGACCTTCCGCCCGGCGGTTGACGGCGGCCCGGACCACGAGATTGCCCGGCGGCTGCTGGAGCAGGAGCCACCGGCTCCGCGGCGGATCATGCCGCAGGTGCCCAGGGACCTGGCGACCATCTGCCAGAAAGCCATCCGCAAGCAGCCGGCGGCCCGCTATGCTACGGCGGCCGACCTGGCTGCCGATTTGCGGCGCTACTTGAATGACCAGCCCATCCAGGCGCGTCCGCCGCGCTGGTCCGGCCGCGTGATCAGGACGCTGCGCCGGAATCGACCGGGGGTCGTCCTGGTCCTGGCCGCCGCGCTGCTGGTCACCAGCGTCGTTTCGACGGCGGCGTACCTGGAACTGGCCCGCGAGCGGGCCGAGTTGCAGGACGCCACCACCGCGAAGTTGGTGACCAATGCCAACAACCTGATGCAGAAAGGTCAATTCAACAGCGCGATCAATCAATACACCATGGCCCTGACCCGTGATCCCGGCCTGGCGTATGTGTACTCGGCTCGCGCCGTGGCGCTGTGGGAACTGGGCCGTCTTGACGAAGCCGTCGCCGATCTCGGGTGTGCCATCGAACTCAGTCCCCAGCGGCCCGGGGCCTACCTGTGGCGCGGGGTGGTCCATTTGCTGCAAGGCCGGTCAGCGGAAGCGATCGCAGATGTCCACACGGCGCTGCGATTGCGTCCGGCCTATGAAGAAGCCCTGCTGTTTGCCAGTGTGTGCGCTGGGATGCCGTCGTCGGTCGACGGCAGCGCCGGCGGCGACGTGGAAGGGATGTTCCGGGCGGCTCTGGCAGCGTTTCTCGCCGGGCGCGGCGACGTTCAGGACCTGGCTGCGAGGGTGACCAGTCCGCGGCAGCAGGCCCTGCTGCACCTGGCCGCGGCCGAGCGGGCCCGCGCGGCGGGCGACCTGAACCAGGCCCTCAGCCAGTACCGCAGCAGCGTTGCTGCGCACGATGTGCCCGGAGTCATGCGGCTGTACTGCCGGAGCCAATTGGCGCTCTTGGGTCCCTGAACCTGCGGCCGTTGATTCGCGATACTTGGGAATGCCACCGCCACCGCCGGCGGACAAGATTCAGGGTGGGTTCGCTGATGGACTCGTTGATTCCCAATCGATTGTTGTTTCGCTTCGAATTCCGGTTGCGCCATCGGCCGGATCCGCCGCCGATCAGCGGTGCCCTTGCCGGCTGGACCGATGCCGAGTTGTTGCCGACCCTGGGGCTCATCGATGGTGAGCCTGCTTTCGCGCCGCTGTGGTGCTGCTGGAATGACGATGGTTTGTACCTGGCGACCCGGGTTTCCGGCAAGTCTCAGCCGTTGCAGTGTGATCCGGCACACTTCTGGCAGGGCGACAATCTGCGCTTGATGGTGGACAACCGTGACACCCGAACCATCAAGCGGGCGAGCCGGTTCTGCCAGCAGTTCTACTTTCTACCATGCGGCGGACCCGGTGGAGCCGCGGTGGCGGGCAGCGCAGCGGTCAGCCGGGCGAACGAAGATGCTCCGGCCGTTGAGCCCGGTCGTATTCGCGTCGCCGCCCACCGGCAGCCGGATGGCTACAGCCTCGAGGCCCACGTTCCAGCAGATTGTCTGAGCGGGTTTGATCCCGAGCAGCACCGCCGCATCGGCTTCTACACCATTCTCGAGGACCTGGAATTAGGCCGGCAGTCGCTGACCATTGGGGACGATCTGCCGTGGCACGTGGACCCGTCGCTGTGGGCCACCGCCGTCCTGGACAGGTGAGCAGCAATACGAAGCGCGGGCGGGGCACACCTGGGTTTCACGGGACCGGCGGCGGCATGCCCGGTCACCTCGGCTCACGGTTGCCCAGGGGCTTGTCGGACGAACTTCCTAAAAGTCCGGCGCCAGCAAGGGGATGTCACGGATGGATTTGTACTTTTGCAGTCCAATCTCCAATGGAAACAGGTCGTCGATCCACCAGCGGCCGTCGATGAGCTGGAATTCCAATTGCCATCGGGAACCCACCGGTCGATTCATGTGTGCGGTCCGCACCGTGCAGCGGGCCTGGCACTTGAGCGTGGCATGGGTCTTCGCGAAGGTGATCGTGAACGCATAAACTTCCGGGTCCTCGACGGTGTAGCGCTGGAGCAGGTTGGCGACGGTGCTGCGTAAGTTCTTGGGTGGGCCGACGCCGCGGACGGTGGCGTCGGGATGGATGAGGGCCAGCATGGCATCGAGGTCTCCGGCGGCGACGGCTTCCGACAGCACTCGAGTGGTGTGTTGCAGCCGTTCGCGGTCGGTGACCACCAGTCGTTGAATGGCGAACAGGGCCGCCGTCGCGACCAGTCCGGCCAGCAGCATTCGCCCGGCCGCGGTGGACCGCGATCGGTTCCACAGGCCCCAGAGCACAAACAGCAACGGGGCCAAGATCAATGCCAGCCAGAAGGGCTCTTCGAACAGAATCCGGATCACCGATCCGCTCCTCATTCCCGGACGGCTGCTGCGGACTGGCCGCTGTCGCACACCGGGGTCCGACCAGTCTAACAAATACGGCCGCTGCGTCGCAGGAGCGGCCGGTCCCGGGGCCTGGGAAGCAGCGCCTGCGGCGCGCTTGTGATCGGCCACGGCGTATGTTCTAATACCGCCGATGAGCCAGTTTCACTCACGCCAGCCTCCGGGCGCTCCCATGGGACAAGATGCCTTCGACGCGGAAATGACGCCGACCGGGCCTGGGCCGATGAGCGGCATGGCCGTTGCGGGCCTGACCTCCTCGGTGATCTTGTGCTGCCCGCTGACGGTGTTGCTGGGCTTGATCTTCAGCGTGATCGGCTTGCTGCAGACGGGCGGCGGCCGCCGGCGCGGTCGCGGCTTGGCGATCGCCGGCTTGCTGGTGGCGCTGGTTATCGGCGTGCCCCTGAATATCGTCGGCGGGATCAGTCTTGCGAAGTATGTCGGGCAGCAGTTCGCCCTGGTGGGAATCCTCAGTGCCATGGACTCGGGGAACTTGGAGGCCCAAGTTGGGAAGCTCTACGAGTTGTCGTCCGAGTCGTTCCAGGGCAGCGTCAGCGCCCGCCAACTGGTGGACTGGTTCCAGGCCAAGTCCAAGGCCCTGGGCGGGCTGCAATCGGTGGACATGACCCGGCCGCCGCAGCCGGTCGGCGGCGAATCCGGCAACGCGATCAGCTTCCCGCTGAAGTTCCCCGAGAAAGACGTTTCGCTGGAGGCCGCGATCCAGCTCGACTGGCGGCAGGGTATGCTGATTACTGATTTTGTGTTGGACGGCGAGTCCGCGCTGCAGACCCTGGGCGGGTCCCGGCAGGACCCACCGTCACCGTGAGTCCAATCCAATGACCGACATGGCCCCCAATTCGACCCGAAGCAGTCCGCAATCCGCCCGGCGTGATCAGGCGATCGATGTCTTCCTGCGGGAGCATGCCCCCAGCCCCAATCACGATCTGCTGGCCCAGATGATGGTCACACTCTGCCGCCTGGCACGGGACGGTGCCGGGCGGGGCGAGGTCAAGATTCTGAACGCCGCCCTCAAGGAACTGCGTTACGCGTTCAAGGTGTTCGGACCGTTCGCGGACATTCCGAAGGTGACCATCTTCGGGTCCTCTCGGACGCCGGAAGATCATCCCGAGTATCGCCAAGCCCACCAGTTTGCCGAGCGTATCGAGCGTGAGGGCTGGATGGTGATTACCGGTGCCGGCGACGGCATCATGCGGGCCGGTCATCATGGGGCCCGCCGCGAACGGAGCTTCGGCGTGGCCATCTCGCTGCCGTTCGAACAGCGCACCAACGACATCATTGCCGACGACTCCAAGTGCATCAACTTCAAATACTTCTTTACGCGGAAGCTGCTGTTCATCAAGGAAGCCGAAGCCGTGGTCCTGTTCCCCGGCGGTTTTGGGACCCAGGATGAGAATTTCGAGGCCCTGACGTTGATCCAGACCGGCAAGGCCGACCTGATGCCGGTGGTCTTATGTGATGCCCCGGGGGGCACCTACTGGTCGAACTGGGATCAGTATGTCCGCCGTGAACTGCTCGAGAAGGGCATGATCAGCGCCGACGATCTGCACCTGATCAAGATCACCGACGACATCGAGGTTGCCGTTGAGGAGATTCTGCATTTCTATCGCCGCTATCATTCTTCACGGATGGTCCGCGACAGCCTGGTCATCCGCCTGAAGTCTCCGCTGACCGACGATCAGGTGACCCTGCTCAACGAGACCTACAGCGATCTGCTGATTTCCGGCGACATCCAATGCACCCCGACGCCGCTGGCCGAAGAGGGCGGTGAATATCCCGGCCTGCCGCGTCTGGTGCTGAAGTTCGACCGCCGCAGCATCGGCCGTTTGCGCCAGATGGTCAACGCCATCAACGATGCCTGAGCCGGTCGGGCAGCCATCCAGCCAGCACGAGTCATGACCGGTCATTATGGGTCTTGCCGCTGCCTCCTCACCAGCACGGCTCCGACCGGGGGCCCGGCAGGGTCGACCCGGTATGGGCCCAAGCGGGGTCTTGGCGACGAGGGCGCGGTCCGCGGCGCGGTGAGGGTTCGGACCCCGGCGCGGCACGGTTTGAACGCGCCGCTGTGGGCAAGCACCACAACCGCCGGCCGGCCGGCGTGCCCACCCTCCCCGGGGCAGTCGGTTCGGCACCCAAGTGCAGGTCGACCCCGGAGGGGCACGGCGGTCAGTTTTTTTGGTACCACCAAATTAACCAAATGGTATCTTCATTTACTAGTTTTGGTATCTTGATTTGGTCAAAATGGTGGTACCATTTGATGTTTTTGGTATCACCATTTGACATAAATCGTGGTACCAAATGGCCACTGCCCCTGCTGGGTGGTCACAATTGGGGGGTCCGCCCGCGGTCTGCTGCCCCGGGTGCGGCGTTTCAGCCGCGGCCGTTGAGCAGATCGGCGATCTGGATGGCGTTGAGTGCAGCACCCTTGCGGAGTTGATCACCGGACACGAACAGCACGATGCCGCAGCCGGTCGGGTCGCTGGCATCAGACCGGATTCGCCCCACCAGCACATCATCCTGTCCGGAGGCTTCGATGGGCATCGGGAAGTGGTTGCGCTGCGGATCGTCGACCAGGCGGATTCCCGGAGCAGCGCTCAGGATCTCGCGAACCTCGGCCGGGCGGATCGGCCGTTCGAAAGTCAGGCTGAGGCTCTCGCTGTGGGCCCGCAGCACCGGGACCCGGACGCAGGTGGCGCTGATCTGGATGTCGGGGTCGTGAAACATCTTGTGGGTTTCCCGGACCATCTTGCGCTCTTCCTCGTTGTACCCGCTGTCATCGATGGCCGAATCGTGCGAGAACAGGTTGAACGCGGCAGGATGAGCCAGCACCTTGGAGACCGGCGGCTTGTGGGCCAGGACGTCGCGGGTCTGGTCGAGCAGTTCCTGCATCGCCGTGGCGCCGGCACCGCTGATGGCCTGGTAGGTGCTGGCCACGATGCGTCTGACCCGATTGTGTTGATGAAGCGGCCACACGGCAACGGCCATGATGATGGTCGAGCAATTGGGATTGGCGATGATGCCGCGGTGGTGGTGGGCATCCTGGGGGTTGACTTCCGGAATCACCAGCGGCACGGTCTCATCCATGCGGAAAGCCGACGAGTTGTCGATAATCACGGCGCCGCCAGCGATCAAACCGGGCGCCCAGCGCTTGCTGGCGGCCGAGCCCGCCGAGAGCAACGCAATCTCCGCGCCGTCATAGCGATCATGTTCGAGCGACTTGACGGGCAGGTGGGCGCCGTCATACGACACTTGCCGTCCGGCCGACCGCGCCGAAGCGTACAAGCTCAGCCGCGCCGCGGGGAACCCGCGGGCCTGCAGGATGGCACACATCTCCTGTCCCACCGCACCGGTGGCGCCGACAATAGCAATACGCATGAAAGGGGGTCCCCGCAAGCTCCACTTTAGCCGCAGCGTACAGTTTAGAGACGGCTGGTTCGAGGGTCAATTTCGCTCGTGCAAAGTTTCACAAAATACTCCCAAATCTTTGCCCCAGCCGACCTTGACGACGATCCCGGGGCATTGCTAGACTACCGCGCCCGTGGACTTGAGTCCTGCGCTTCGCTCTGCGGGGCGGTCCTGTTTTGGGGACGTGGGTTTCGGGTCTGGCGAATACCCTGTTTGATGGATGGGCAGCTAGGGGTGACCCTGGATCGCTTGGTCTCTGCCGGGCGTGCGGCAGGAGCCATTCGCAACCGGGAACCCGAACGTCGGCGGCCCGACGTGCCGCCCGAGCAGGCCCCCGCGATGGCTGTCAACGATCAAAATGAGTCCACCCGCTGGTGGAAGTACGCCGGCCTGGGATTCGAATTCGTCGGCGTCACGCTGCTGTTCGGCTACTTCGGTCACTTAGCCGACCAACGATGGGACTCTGAGCCCACCGGCATGATCATCGGCGGCGCCATCGGGTTTGTCGGCGGGCTCTACCTGATGGTCAAGGCGGTCTGGCCGCTGTTCCGCGACGAAAACGGCAACACCTGATGAAAGTGTCCCATCAAATCATGCTGGTTCTGGGCGTGCTGGTCGGCCTGACGGCGGCGGGGATTCCGCTGACCCGGGCCACCGTTGGGGCGGCGGCGCTGCCGGCATTGTGGTGGGCCGCCGGCGGGTGTGCCGCCGCGGCGCTGTGCTCACTGCTGCCGCTGTTGGCGGTGCAGCAACTGCGGATGTACGACCTGTTGCCCCAGGCCGCCTTGGGTGCGATGACCTTGCGAATGATGCTGACCGGCGGCTTTCTGCTGGCGGTGACTCGCCTGGTCGACCTGCCCTATCGGCCGTTTGTCGTCTGGCTGATGACCTTCTACCTGGGGCTGCTGGTGGCCGAGACCGTGATTGCCTGGTCCCATCGCCGTTATTGCGATGGGCCGCCGGACCGGAGTGCTGCCACATGAGCGGGTCAGTCGGGTGGATGATCCTGGCCTCGGGCAATCCAATGGACCATGTGCTGCCGCATCGCTTGAGCGAGTCGCTGCCGGCGTGGTTCACCAACCACATGATGATGCTGCTGGTGGCCGCGGCGGTGTGCCTGCTGATCTTTCCGGTGGCTGCCCGGCGGGTGGCCCTGGTGCCCTCCGGCATGGTCAACCTGCTGGAGTCGGTCATGCAGTACCTCCGCAAGGAGGTTGCCGAGCCGTGTCTGAAAGAGGACACCGACCGCTTCATTCCCTACGTCTGGACCACTTTCTTCTTCATTCTGATCTGCAATCTGCTGGGCATGGTTCCGCTGGAGGGCCTGTTCCTGCTGGTCTTCAAGGTCCGGCACGTCGGCGGGACGGCCACCGCGGGCTTGTCGGTGACTGCGGGCCTGGCGGTTTTCGCCTTCTTCATGATTCACGTCTCGGGCGTCTGGCAGGTGGCCTACAAGCTGTGGCAGGGCATTGACCTGCACGGCCACGACCCCGACCACGGTGAGGGCGGCCACACCGCGCCGCAGCCCCAGCCGCTGCCGCTGGCGCTGGTGTTGGGCTTCTTTCTGTACTGGTGGAATTTCGCGCCGCACGTCTTTCGGCCGGAGCGCACCGCCTCGCTCCAGGATGTGGCCCTGTGGGTTGCCGACGTGCTGTTCTGGGTGTTCCTGCTGCTGCTGGAGTTGATCGGGGCGGCGGTCAAGCCTTTTGCCCTGGCCATGCGTCTGATGGCCAACATGCTGGCCGGTCACGTGGTTCTGGGGTCGCTGCTGCTGATGATCCCGGTGCTCGGCTCGCTGTCCGATCTGGGCATTGCGGTTCCGACGTTGTTGGGGGCGGCGGCCATCAACGTGCTGGAGCTGTTTGTGGCCTTTCTGCAGGCCTACATCTTTACATTCCTGACGTGCATGTTTATCGGGGCCTCGATTCACCCCGAGCATTGATGATCGAAACGATCCGGACTTGGATTCCACCAACAGGTGGCAAGCACATGTGGAGGTTTGAATGATGGCTGTCCTGCCAATCCTAGCGGATGTGTTGATTGACGGAAACGGGCTGGCCCTGTTGGGCTCCGGCGTGGGCGCCGGGCTGGTGTGCATCGGTGCTGCCAAGGGCATCGGCCACCTGGCCGGAAACGCCGTCGAAGGCATTGCCCGCCAGCCCGAAGCCGGCGGTCGCATCTTCACGTCGATGCTGATTGCGGCGGCGCTGATCGAGGGCTTCACCTTCTTCGCGCTGGTCATTTGCAGCGGCATCGGCAGCAGCCTGGTCACCGCCATTGAGGCCATGAGCGGCGCCGGCGCCGGCGGCGGGCACTAGGTGCCGCGCTGCCTCGCGGGTAGCCGGTCGGACCGGGTGGCTGGAGCTGCGGCCGGAAGTTCGGGTGGCTCACACGGGAGGAGCAAGACCATGATTCGCCGGACAGTCATGCGTGGTGGTGGGGTGGTGCTGGGGGTGGCCCTGGCCGGCCCGTCCGTGGCCCTGGCCGAGGCGGCCATCGGTGAGGGTCCCATGCGGCTGGACTTCTGGCAGGCGGGCTTCACCCTCGTGGTGTTTGCCTTGCTGCTGATCGTGCTGCGGGCGGTGGCCTGGAAGCCGATGCTCAAGGCCTTGCAGGATCGCGAGCACTTCATCCGTGATTCCATCGAGACCGCCAGGCGCGATCGGGCCGACGCCGAGAAGTTGCTCAAGGACTACCAGGCGCAGATCGAGCAGTCGCGGCGGGAAGCCAGCGCCATCGTCGAGGAGGGCCGCCGCGACGCCGAGGTGCTGCGCCGCAAGGTCCAGGACGAGGCGCGCCAGGAAGGCGACGCGATTTTGGATCGGGCCCGCCGCGAAATCCAGATCGCCCGCGATACCGCCGTCAAGGACCTGTACACCTTGTCCGGCAATCTGGCCACCCAGCTGGCCAGCAAGATCCTGCGCCGCGAGCTGGACGCCAGCGCCCACGAGCAGTTGATTTCAGAGTCGATCGAGCAGATCGCCGACATGGAGCACCGCAACTGACATGGCCGGTTCCGACCTGACTGCCATTGCCGAAGTGTACGCCCGGTCGTTGCTCGACCTGGCCACCCCGCGCGGTGCGGCCGCGGACATCGACCGCGAGTTCGCCGAATTTGCCACCTACCTGCGCCTCGACGCCGATTTTCAGTCCTTCGTGACCTCGCGGGTCATCGATCGGGACGCCCGCAGCCGCTCCCTGGACATCATGCTTCAGGGCCGCATTCACGACCTGCTGTTGGATACCCTGCAGGTACTCAACCGCAAGGATCGGCTGGAGCTGGTCACGTTCGTGCAGCAGCAGTACCACCGGTTGTACATCCACCAGCAGGGCATCGTCGAGATCCAGGTCCGCAGTGCCGAGCCGCTGAGCGCTGCCCAGCGGGCCCGCCTGCAGCAGTTGCTGGCCGATCGCACCCGCCGCCAGGTCATCCTGATGGAGCATGTCGTCCCGGAAATGGTCGGCGGTCTGATCGTGCAGATCGGCGACCAGCAGATTGACGTCAGCGTGGCCCGGCAGTTGCGCCGTTTTCATGACACCTTGATCGAGCACGCCGAACGGCACATTCACGCTGGAACCAACTTGTTTGAGCAGGCACAAGAGTATTGAGGGCCGCGCCATGAAGTTCAAAGTCGATGAGATCTCATCGGTCATCAAGCAGGAAATCGAGCAATACCGCAGCGAGATCGACGTTGCCGAAATCGGCAAGGTCCTGGAAGTCGGCGATGGCATTGCCCAGATTTACGGACTGGGCAACGCCATGGCCGGTGAGCTGTTGGAGTTCGAGAACGGCGAGGCCGCCCAGGTCTTCAACCTGGACGAGAACTCCATCGGCGCGGTCATCCTGGGCGACTACCTTGCGATCCACGAAGGGGAGACCGTCCGGCGTACCGGCCAGTTGCTGAGCGTGCCGGTGGGTGACGTCCTGCTGGGGCGGGTGGTCGACCCGCTGGGCCGCCCGCTGGACGGCAAGGGCGTGGTGGAGACGCCACACCGCCTGCCGCTGGAGCGGGCCGCCCCCGGGATCGCCGGCCGCCAGCCGGTGAATGTGCCCTTGCAGACCGGCATCAAGGCCATCGACTCGATGATCCCCATCGGCCGCGGCCAGCGCGAATTGATCATCGGCGACCGCAAGACCGGCAAGACCGCCATCGCCGTGGACACCATCATCAACCAGAAGGACTCGGGCGTGATCTGTGTCTACGTGGCCGTGGGTCAAAAGGAATCGACGGTCGCGGCGGTGGTCGAGACCCTGGCCGACCGTGGGGCCATGGATTACACCATCGTGGTCCAGGCGGGTGCGTCCTCCTCGGCGGCACTGCAGTACATCGCCCCGTACGGCGGTTGCACCATGGCCGAATATTTTGCCTACGAGCAAGGCCGCGACACCCTGGTGATCTACGATGATCTGTCCAAGCAGGCCGCCGCGTATCGCCAGATGTCGCTGCTGTTGCGGCGACCGCCCGGCCGCGAGGCCTACCCCGGCGACGTCTTCTACCTGCACAGCCGGCTCCTGGAGCGGGCCTGCAAGCTGGCCCAACGCCGGTTCATCTGTCGCAAGGGCGCTCCGGAACAGATCCGCGAAGGCGTCAATAGCAAGTCCTATACCGGCGTGCCCGGCGTGGAAGAGGCCGCGGCCGATCTCGCTGCCCTGGCGGACCCCGAGCGCCACGAAATTCGCGTGGATCCGACCTCCGGCGGATCGATCACCGCCTTGCCGATCATCGAAACCCAGGAAGGCGAGGTCTCGGCCTACATCCCGACCAACGTGATTTCGATTACCGACGGTCAGATCTACCTGGAGCCGGATCTGTTTTTCGCCGGCGTGCGACCGGCGGTCAACGTCGGCATCAGCGTGTCGCGAGTGGGCGGCAATGCCCAGATCAAGGCCATGAAGAAGATCGCCGGTTCGCTGCGACTGGACCTGGCTTCGTTCCGTGAACTCGAAGCCTTCGCCCAGTTGGGCACCGACCTCGACGCGGCCACCCAGAAGCAGCTCGATCGCGGGCAGCGGATGGTCGAGCTGCTCAAACAGCCGCAGTACGCGCCCTATCCGGTGGTCGAGCAGGTCATCAGCATCTTCGCCGCATCGCGCGGCTATCTCGATGCCGTACCCTTGAAGAAGGTCGCCGCTTTTGAGCGGGCGCTGTTGAAGCACTTCCGCGATGAGCACCCTGAAGTGCTCAGCGCCCTGCAGCGGGCCCAGGAGTTGACCCCGGAGGTCGATGCCCGGTTGACCGGCGTGTTGGGCACGTTTAAGCCGGACCTGGGTCGCTGAAGCGGGCCCGGACAGGAAGCAGCCATGGCCAAAGCCAAAGCCATTGTGAAGCGCCGCAAGGCGGTCACCAATATCAAAAAGATCACCCGCACCATGCAGTTGATCGCGACGGCCAAGTTTCAAAAGGCCCTCCACCGGGCCACCGCCACGCAACCCTACACCCAGAAGCTGACCGACCTGGTGACGCAACTGTCCGAGCAGGTCAGTGATGTCGACCATCCCCTGCTCAAGGTCAACTCGGAGTCACGGCGGATGGTCGTCCTGGCGGTGACCTCGAACCGTGGTTTGTGCGGCGGCTATAACGCCCGGGTGCTGGATGCCGCCCTCAAGCAGGTCCAGGCCGCCCGCGGCACCATGGAGGTCGAGCTGGATGTGGCCGGAAAAAAGGGCATCAGCTACTTCAAGTTTATTCGCCAGCCGCTCCGGCGGGCCTACACCCACTTTGATGACCGGGTTCGCTTTGATGAGGCCCAGGCGTTGGCGGATGAGTTCATCGAGCGCTATGCCCGCGGCGAGCTGGACCGCGTCTCGGTCGTGTACATGAGATTCGCGTCAGTCTCGCGCCAGGAGCCGACCCTCATCCAATTGCTGCCGTTGCAGTCGGCATCGGCCGACGCGGGCGGTCCCGCCGCCAAGCCGGCGACCGACAGCGGGGTGATCTACGACTTCTCGCCCGAGCCGGCGGCCCTGTTGGCCGAGCTGCTGCCGGAGACCGTTCGCACCCGGCTGTTCCAATGCTTCACCGACGCAGCGGTCAGCGAGCAGATCGCCCGGATGGTCGCGATGAAGGCGGCCACCGATGCCGCAACCGACATGATCAAGATTCTGACACGGACTTACAACCGCGCTCGGCAGACCCAGATCACCATGGAACTGCTCGACATCATGGGCGGGGCCGAGGCGTTGGTCTAATGACCCGCGGTCGCCCGATCCCCTGAACGGTTGGCACGAACGACGAGGGACACGATGGTTACAGCAACCGAGAATTACGGCAGGGTCACCCGGGTCATCGGGTCGACCCTGGATGCGGAGTTTGACGAGGGCCATCTGCCGGCGATCTACAACGCCCTCAAGGTGTCGTTGGAACGCGAGGAGTTGGGGCAGGTCCAGCGCCAGACCCTGTGGTGCGAAGTGGCCCAGCATCTCGGCGGCGGGCAGGTCCGGGCGGTGGCCTTGGGGTCCACCGACGGGCTGCAGCGCGGGGCCCGAATCCTCGACACCGGAGGGCCGGTGTCGGTGCCGGTCGGACACCAGACCCTCGGGCGGGTGTTCAACCTCATCGGCGAACCGATCGACGGACGCGGTCCGGTGCAGACCACTGAGCGGCGGCCCATCCACCGGGCGACGCCCGGGATGAAGGACGTCATTCCCAAGACCGAAATGTTCGAGACCGGCATCAAGGTCATGGACCTGTTGTGCCCGCTGGTGCGCGGCGGCAAGGCCGGATTGTTCGGTGGTGCCGGTGTCGGCAAGACGGTCATCATCCAGGAGCTGATCGCCCGGCTGGCCCGCTTCCACAGCGGTTACTCCTGCTTTGCCGGCGTGGGTGAGCGGACCCGTGAGGGCAACGACCTGTGGCTGGAAATGCGGGAGGCCAAGATCGGTGACACCGGCAAGAGCGTGCTGGACCAGACCGTGATGGTCTTCGGCCAGATGAATGAGCCGCCCGGCGCCCGTTTGCGGGTGGCCCTGTCGGCCCTGACCATGGCGGAGTACTTCCGCGACCAGACCGGTGCCGACACCCTGCTGTTCGTCGACAACATCTTCCGGTTCTCGCAGGCCGGCTCGGAAGTGTCGGCCCTGCTGGGTCGGATGCCGTCGGCGGTGGGATACCAGCCGACCCTGGCCACCGAGATGGGCGCCCTGCAGGAGCGGATCACCTCCACCAAGGCGGGAGCGGTGACCAGCATTCAGGCGATTTACGTACCGGCCGACGATTACACCGATCCAGCCCCGGCGACCGCCTTTACCCACCTGGACAGCACCGTGAACCTCGAGCGCCGCATTGCCGAGAAGGGCATTTACCCGGCGGTCGATCCGCTGGCCTCCAGCAGCCGGATCGTCGATCCCAACTTCATCGGTGAGCGGCACTATGCCGTGGCCCGGCGAGTGCAGCAGATCCTGCAACGCTACAAGGATCTTCAGGACATCATCGCCATCCTGGGCGTTGATGAATTGAGCGAAGAGGACAAGTTGACCGTGGCCAGGGCCCGCAAGATCGAACGCTTTCTGTCACAGCCGTTCTTCGTGGCGGAGCAGTTTACCGGCTTCCCGGGCAGCAACGTGCCCCTGGCCGACACCATTCGCAGCTTCGAGGAATTGTGTGATGGCAAGTGGGACGAGCTGCCCGAGCAGGCCTTCATGTACATAGGCGCCGTCGAGGAGGCCGAAGAAAAGGCCAGGAAGCTCAGCGCCTCTTGAGGACTGCACCATGATGGCGACCGCAAGTGCATTGCGATGCCAGGTCATCACGCCCGAGGCCGCCGTGCTGGACACGGCCGCAAGCGCCGTGGTGCTGACGGCGCACGACGGTGAGATCGGCATCCTTCCCGGCCGGGCGCCACTGCTGTGCAAGCTGGGCATCGGCGAACTGCGGATCACCACCATCGGCGGGACCGAGCGCTTGTTCATCGACGGGGGGTTTGCCCACGTTCTGGACAACGTCGTCGTGGTGCTGACCCAGCAGGCGCTGCGGGTCGGCGACATTGACGTCGCCGCCGTCCGGGAACAACTCGCGGCATTGGGGGCCCAGAAGACCAGCGACCCCGAGGAATCCCAGCGGCGGGCCCAGGAAATCAAGCGTGCCCGGACGAAAGTTAAATTGACTGAAATCAGGTAGGCTGGTGTGGGCAACTGTAGTTGCAAGCAGAGCCCCCGCAAGCTTTTGAGATTTGCTCAATTGGTCGTCACAAATGGCCGAGAAATAATGGGCTCATCTGGGGGCTCGCCGGTGATTGTGCTCTATTGACACCCCCCCGGAGGCATCGCTAGAATCGCCAGGTAAGAGGGTCCAAAACCGGGAACTCCCATTCCTAATTGAGAGAAGTCCGTCTTACCTGTGCCGAGATAAATTGCCCACTCATCGGTCCCTCCCCCCGGGGACCGATTTCCCCCAAGGCCCGCTCCACCCCGGCGGGCCTACTTTTTGCGCCGAGCGTTACCCTCGTGCCGCTGTGCCGCACGATCGCGGAGCGCCTGCCAAACCCGTCCCATTACCGGACTCTGGCGCCTGGGTCGCCGGTGCCATCGATGACGATGTCTGCCAACCCGTCTAGGCATAACTAGATTCGCCAAGCTAGTCGGGCGGCAGGTCGATGATTTCGTAATCCACCACGGTGCGCGGGTGGGTTGGGGTCATGACCACCAGGTGCTCCTGGAAGTAGCGGGCCAGGCGCCGTTGCAGCCGGCGGCGGAGGGCAGGGATCAGCAATGCCAAGCCCACGGTGTCGGTCAGCAGGCCGGGTGTGATCAGCAGGGCGCCGGCGATCAGGATCAGCAGGCCGCCGAGCACCTCGTCGGCCGGCGAGACCCCCTGGCTGAGGTTCTGTTGAATGCGGGTCCAGGTCTTCCACCCTTCGCGGCGAGCCAGGGCGGCCCCAAGCACGCCGGTGAGGATGACCACGGCGATGGTGGTGGCGGTAGTGGTCAGACCACTGAGCTTGATCAGCACGGTCAGTTCGAGCACCGGGAGTACAGTAAAAAGGAGTAGCAGTTTCCAGAGCATTGCTGGCTCTCGGTTTCGCGCGTCAGCCAACGGACCGCCGTCAACCGGGAAGGTCGGTCCCGCGGCAGGCCGCGATGGCCACGCAAGCCCAGCCCGCCAGAAGGGCCACGCCGCCGATTGGCGTGATGGCGCCCCAGGTGCGCACCTGGGTAAACACAATCAGGTACAGGCTGCCTGAAAAGACCAGCATGCCGAACAGAAACAGGCCGCCGGCCCACGGCAGTAGCGGTGTCGACCAACGGCTGCCGGCCCAGGCCACCGCCAGCAAGGCCAAGGCGTGGTACATCTGATATTCGGTCGCGGTCTTGTACAGGGGCAGCAATTCGGGGTGCTCCTCGAAGTGCTTCTTGAGCCCATGGGCCCCGAAAGCGCCCAAGGCGACCCCGGCGAACCCCAGCACGGCGGCGGCGGTGGTTAGGAAGCGGATCACGACCCAAACATTATAACTCCGGTTCCTCACCCGTGGGTCATGAGCACCACCTGAGCAACGCCATTCTGCGCCACACTGCTGACATCCTGGGCCCTGCCATCCTTGGGTTTCGCCAGGGATCCCCTTAACGGCTTTTTGGTCAAGGAGTTAGCGCTTCACGGGCAACTCTGATCGTTCCAGGGGGTCGTTCGGCGCCAGAGCGGGAGCGCGGACCGCCAGGGCGGGTGGTGGCATCCGGCCGCCACACTGGCGTTCCGGCAGGGTTGTTGGCGAGGCGGGGCCGATCTGTTATGCTGTGCCCCTTCGGACTTCTTGTGAATTTCATCACCCGCACCCCCGGCGAACGCCCGAGGCAGGATCATGGACATCGCACCCGGCAGTCAGGTTACCGTTACGATTAGTGCCCACCGGTTGACCCCTTCGGCGCAGAAGACCTTGGCCCGAGTCTTCCAGAAGGATCCTGCGGTTCGCAAAGCCTCGATCCAGTATGCCAAGCCGGTGGTCAGCAGCCGCCGCGCCGGGCGCTACTGGGATCATCGGCCGCGCGGATCAAACCAGCGCTCCCCGGAACTGGGCGACTCCGCCACGGTGTTCGCATCGCTGGATGTGATTCGCGATCTCCAGAGCGTCGCCAAGTACGTCACCGTTCAGAGCTGAATGCCCCATCTCATCATCGCGGATCGGATCTGTCGGACGGCTTCTCGTTCAGGCGCCCGAAGTGCTGGATCCGAGCGTCTGACTGCTCACGGAACCGTTCGCGGCGGCGTGCCTCTGGTTGTCATTCGATGAACGGAAGTATCTCTGAACGGCTGAAGCCAGGCACGCCGTCAGCGTCGAGCAGCCCTGTCGGTCGCGCCGCCGCCGTCCAGCCAGGCAATGATCTCGCCGATGAAGGCCCGGACCTCGGTCGGGTGGGTCAGGTTGATCAGGTGGCCGCCGTCGGCGATCCGATGGGTGGCTGGCACCCGCCGCGCTGGAATCAACACATCGCGGTCGCCGTGCAGATGAAACCGCTGGCAGCAGGCCGGCGGCGCGGTCTGCCAGCCCATGATCATGCGGGCGGCACGCCGCACCAGCGCCAGGTCGGAATCGACGAGCATCTCCTTGAAGTCCTCGAGCCGCTGCGGCGGGAGCGGTTCCAGCCATGCCGCCGAGCGCCGACCCAGGTGCCGTACCCAGGCGGCGAAGGTGTCCGGCAACACCCGACTCAACCGCTCAAACACCCGGACGCTGTGACCCAGGGCCGCCGGGTCGGGCGTGCTGGCCATCAGCACCACGGCCCGTGGCTGCAATTGCGAAGCCAGAATGGTTGCCAGCATGCCGCCGAACGAAATGCCGCCGAGGACCAGCGGTCCGTCGGGGCGGATCTGTCGCCCCAGCCGCGCCGCATAGTGCTCAATGGACTCGTCGGCTTCCGGCAGTTCCAGTTCCAGGATCTGCCGGTGGGGCAGCAGGTCGGCGATGTTGGCAAACAGCCGCTGATCGGCGCCCAGTCCGGGGATCAACACCCACTGATGATCCGTGGCGGTCATGGCGCATCCGGCGGTTCCGCCGGCCGATGGGTGAGCAGCACCAGCGGCTTGTTCGCCCAGGTGACCGGGGCCGCATCGGGCGGCACACTGGACGCACCCGCCGGGTCCACCTGGTAGTAACCGTCTTCCAGAACGCGATCGACGTCGACTCCTTCGACGCCGTTGACCGGAACGATCAGTCGCCGGGGCCAATCGGAGCGTTCGGCGGGCCATTGGTCGATGTCGGCCGGCCGGATCAGGACGACGCTCCGCCGCCCGAAATCCAGCGGCGGAAAGCCGTACGGTGCCGGATCGCGCAGCACCCCGACGGCGCCCGGTTCGGTGGTCGGGTCGCCCAACAACTTCGCCAGGCGGTACCGGCTGTTGTGCTCGGTGGATTCGAGGTGCAGTTGGCTCAGGTAGGTGGTCGCGTGAGCGGCCAACGGGGTCGCCGCCGCCAGCGACAAGATCATGCCCTGGTACCACCTGGGCGCCAGGAAGCGAAACAGCCCGGCACTCAACAGCAGCGCCAGGATGGCCGCCGGAAACACAGCGAAGCGGCCGTACTCGCCGGGCTTTCCGGCGGCCAGCGCCGCGAACTGCAGGAATACCGCCGCGGCCGGCAAGGTCAGGACACAACAGCGCCGCCAGTTCTGGCCCCACAAGGTCACCAGCAGCACCGCGCCGCCGATCACGACATAAATCGACGACCCGGCGACCAGCAGGCGGCTGGCGTTGGCCAAACCGGCCGACCACTCACCCAGAGGGTACATGGCGGTGGAGTTCGCCAGGTTCGATTCCAGGATCGCGGGGCGGGTCGCCGCGTTGATCAGGACGTAGGGGTTGGTCACGGCGTATACCAGGGCGGCCAGCGCCAGCCCGGCGGCGATTCGGCCGCTGCGCCGGCCGCTGCCGCACGGCGCGAGACACTCGACCAGCGGGATCAGCACCACGATCCACACGCTGGATAACACCATCCCCCCCGCCAGGCCGCACACCGCAGCCAGCGCCAGCCGCCGGCGGACGCTGGCGGCCTCCAGGTAGCCCAAGGCCAGCAGCACAGCCCCGAGCATCAGCACCGCGCCGGGCAGGTGCGGCTTGGCCTCGTGCGACAGGCTGATGACCACCGGCATCAGGGCGTACAACAGGGCTGCGAGACAGCCGCTGCGAGGGTCGCCCAGCCGACAGCCCAGTGCGTACATCAGCCACACGCCGATCAGACCCCACAGCACGACGTACCCGCGAGCGACGAGGTAACACCTGGCGAACTCCCGCGGCCGGGTCAGCATCTCGCTGAGCGGGCCGGTGCGGATCCAGCCCGACAGGTCGGCCAGTTTAATCAACCCGCCGATGGGGTACACGAAGACACCGCCGTATTGGTACAGCCGCGGGTCGAAGTCGCCGGCGGTAGGATCCATGCGGCCCAAAGCCCGGAAGGTGATCATCTCATCCGGCTGACTGGAGTACAGCAGAAACCGGCTGTAGAGTTCGGCGATTGCCGCGGCGCTGTCATTGAGTATCCGCGGGGTGTCGCCGGCTGCCGCGGGGTTGGGGTCGACGTCGGCTCCACGCTCGGCCGGCGGGGCACTCTGCAATTCGGAAGCCACCCGATGCGGGCTCCACTCGGAACCCGGGGGGAAGAGATAACGCTCGCGGAGGTCGGAGTACAGCCCCCAGTCGATGGCCCACAGGCCGCAGGCGACATATAGCATGCTGATGGCGGCGAGGGCAGCGCGGTTCATGAGCCGGCCCCGGCGATCCAGGTCTGCAGGTGGCCACCCAGCACGGCGACCGGCGGCAGCCAGGCCCGGAATCCCGGCGGTGACAGGCCCAGCAGCACGTCGATCACGCTGACAGCGCCCAGGGCCAGGCTGACCATGCCGTTCAGGGTGAAGAAGGCGACGTTGACCCGCGAGAGATCATCGGCGCCGACCATGGCGTTTTCAACAAAGAGCAGCACCGCCACGACGGCCACGCCGCTCCAGTACAGCCAGCCCAGCGCGGCAACATGTCCCAGCGCGGCCAGCAGAAACACGGTTCCTCCGTGGGCCAGCCGGGCGATGGTCAACGACGGGGCCACGCCCAGCCGGGCCGGCAGCGAGTGCAGCCCTTCCGCACGATCGAACGCCACATCCTGGCAGGCATAGATGATGTCAAACCCTCCGATCCATAGGGTGACCGCGGCGGTCAGGATCACCGCCGGCCAGCCCACCGATGCGGGATGCACCGCCAGCCAGGCAGCAAGCGGCGACAGGGCGATGGCGCTGCCCAGGTAGAAGTGCGACCAGCGGGTGAACCATTTGCAGAGGGAGTAACCGCAGAGGTAGGCCAGCACCGGCACCGCCAGTCCGATCGGCCAGAAGTTGTCGTAGCACACCGCAAACCCGGCGCAGCCCAGCAGAAAGCCGGCGGCGGCCAGGGCGAAGCACGTCCAGGCAGCCGGCAATCCGATGCGTCCCGCCGGAATGGGGCGGGTCATGGTCCTCGGATTGCGGGCGTCGACGTCGGCGTCGACGATGCGGTTGAAGGTCATGGCCACGCTGCGGGCGGCAACCATGCACAGAACCACCAGGGCCAACTGTCCCCAGGCCGGCCGACCGGCCGGCAATTCGCGCCCCGCCAGGAACGCGGCGGTCACCGCGAAGGGCAGGGCGAAGACCGAGTGGCTGAGTTTGACCATCTCGGCCCAGGTGGCGGTAACATGACGGATGGACATCGCGGGCGCTTTCGATCAAGGGTCCGGCGGGCTGCAGGTGTGGTCGTCCGGCGTTCCGTCGGGATTCCAGCGGGTGTTCAGGGTGTGGTCGACCTCGAGCAAGTCCAGCAGTTTTCCGACCACAAAATCGACAAGGTCGTCGACACATTGCGGCATCATATAGAACCCGGGATTCGCCGGGCAAATGACGGCACCGGCCCGGCTGAGGGTCAAGGCGTGGGTCAAATCGATTTGGCTCATTGGCATTTCGCGGTACACCAGGATCAGCCGGCGCATTTCTTTGAGGCTGACCTGGGCCGCCCGGTGCAGCAGGTTGTCGCCCAGTCCGGCGGCGACGGCGCCGAGGGTGCTGCTGCTGCACGGGCAGATCACCATTCCGCGAGCGCGGAACGACCCACTGGCCAGGATGGCGCCGACGTCGTTGTAGGCGTACGAGGTCACCCATTCGGCCGCCGCGCCCACCAGGGCCTGCGGGGTGACCGGTCTGATGTCCAGTTCGTCGGCGAACAACCGCTTGCCGTGTGGCGACATCACCAGGTGCACCTGCATGCGGGCGGCGGCCAGGTGTTCGATCAGCCGCCGGGCATACCCGGCTCCGCTGGCGCCGGTGACGCCGACAATGACATTTGGATTCATGTCAGGGCTCCTGGGGCCGCTGGGTTCTTCCGCTCAAGCTGGTCAGCGGCATCATCCGACGGGCCCGCATCGCAAAGGTGCTGGCGCCATGCCGGTCGATCAGTTCCTGAAGCAGGGCGGCGGCTTCGGCATACTGTCCCTGGCGCAGCCGGTTCATGGCCATCTCGTAGATCAACTGGGGCAGGGCGTCGCCCTGGGGGTGCCGCTGGCGGGTGCGGGCCAGCGCGTCCAGTTGTTCGGCGGCCCCGGATTGCAGCAGGCCGATCTGGACTTCGATGTTGTCGCGGATCTTGCACGGCGAAAAACGCTCCAGAATTTCCCGCAGGTTCTGTTGGTAGTTGGGATGCCGCGGATCGCAGTCCAGGAATGCGACGAGCGCCGCGTCGCCGTTGGTCGGTTCGCGATTGGATCGGAACATCGACAACAGTTGGGCGGCCTGCACCGGGCACTCGACGTACTCGTCCTGCAGGCTGGCTTCCGGTGGCTTCTTGGCGAGCATGGCCTCGAGCGAGGCGTTCCCCCGCGGCAACGGCTGGCCGGTCGCGGCCACCGGCGCCGGGTCGGCGATCCGGGCCAGCCGGCGGATGGCGAGGTCGATGTGCCCGGCGCGGGCGTCGAGTTGGGCCAGCCGATAGTTGGCCACGTCGGTCAGCGGCGATTCCGGGAAGTTCTCGCTGAGGGCGTTCCAGGTGCCCCGTGACGCTTCGTTGGGGAAGTCGTCATAGAACCGCAGCAGACCGCGTTCCCGAAACAGGCCGACGTCGACCCGCATGTCCAGGGCCCGGCCCTTGAGAAACAGCACGCACGGAATGTACCGGCTGCGCGGAAAGTCGCGCAGGAACTTGTCGCACGCCGCGGCAACCCGGTGCTGCTCCCGGGCGAACTCGGTGACATGATTCAGCAGTTCGTGCTGCACGGCGGCGGCGATGCGGATTTCCTCGGTGGGCCGCAGTTCCTGCTCGAAGAACAGCTTGACGCGGCGTTCGAAGACGTCGAGGGTCGGCTTCGGCTCTGGGCGTTCGTGCCACAGGTTGCGGGCCACCGCCCGAATGGCGGGATTGGCGTCGGCGTTGGCGAAGAACTCGGTGGACTGCGGTCCGAAACGGCTCTCCAGAAAGCGGTAATGCAGCTCGTCACGGCCGACGTCGGCCAGAAACAGCACGCAAGGCGCCAGGAACATCACCGCCAGCAGCGGGGCGATGGCCCCCGGCCGGTAGTCCACAACGCGGGCGATGGTCAGGGTCACCGCAATCAACGAGCATGACGCCAAGGCGCTGAGCAACAGCGGGGCGATCAACAGCCCGCGTTCGATCTGCGGCGTCAGCACGTCCACCGGCGCCGCGTACCGTTGCGAGGCCGTGAAGAAGTACACACCGATGGGCACCAACCCCAGGATCGCCGCCACAAACCGGAACTTGAGTTTCTTGCGGCTGTAGGCGGTGATGGCACACGACAGCAGCAGGGTGGCGCCCAGCCAGGGCATGACCGCCAGAACGGCGACCATGACGCAGAAGGGAACCGATGCCGGAAAGCGGTACAGAATCGAAATCAGAATGGGGATCGACACCAGCGAGGCGATCAGCAGCCCGATGACCACTGCCTGCATGGGCACCAGCTTGAGGCTGATCGGTTGGTTGAACAGGTCATAGAGGGTGACCTGGCCGGCGCCGGCGATGTTCAAGGTGGCCTTGAAGATTTCGGCGTAGCCTTGATCGGTCGGCGGGAAGTACCAGCCGGTTCGCAGCCAGAACATGAAACAACACAGCGCCCCGAACAGCACCGCGTTGGCGATCAGCAAGATCACGGCGCGGGTGCGGTACTTGGCCGCGGTTCGCGACCAGACGTCGTTGATGATCAGCGGTACGCTGGGCGGCAGGGTCACGGGCGGCCTCCGCCGCGGTCCGGCGGTTTCGCGGCCCGGAAGAGCCGAACGACGCCGCAGGTCTTGGAGGTCACCGCGGTCGCCGCGAAGCCCAGGTCTGCAAAGAGGTCGAGCATCTGGCCCTCCGAGACGAATTGGACCACCGACCGCGGGAGATAGCGGTAGGCCCCGGTCTGATCGTGACTGATCCAAGTGGCCATTCGCGGCATGATCTGGTTGAAATATAGCAGGTAGGCGGCACGCAGCAGGCGGTTCTGCGGCAGGGCGAATTCCAGGATGACCAGCCGGCCGCCTGGCCGCAGCACCCGATACATTTCCGCCAGACCGCGGCGCAGCGATTGAAAGTTGCGGACCCCAAATGCACAACTGACCACATCGAAGCGGCCGTCGCCAAAGGGCAGGCTCATGGCGTCGGCTTGCACCCAGCCGGCCGCCGGCGGTGTGCGCGCGAGGGAGTGTCGCAACATGCCACCGGCGAAGTCCAGGCCGACAATGGCCGCAGGTCGGGTCCGACTGAAGGACCGCACCAGGTCGCCGGTGCCGCAGGCAATGTCCAGAACGCGGTCGCCGGGGCGGACCCCGGCCAGCCGAACGGTGGCCCGGCGCCAGCGGCGGTCCTGGCCGGCACTGGCCAGGGCGTTGATCCGTTCGTAGGTCGGGGCGATGTGGTCGAACATCTGTCGCACGCGCTCGGCCTTGTCGGGCTGGTCGTGCGGCCGATCCAACTCGGCGGTGCCCCACAACCGCGGGGTCCCCGGCTGGGCGCTGGATGGGGTTCGCTCACAGGCCATATTCGCTCCACCGAGCTTCGATCCGACGGCTGACTTCGTCGGACATGATCAGCGCTTCGGGCCAGTCGCGAACCGTGCCTTCGCCCGGCCACTTGGCGGTGGCATCGATGCCCAACTTGCCGCCACCGCCGTAGGCGACGCTGGCATGATCCAGAATGTCCAGAGGTCCGCGCACCAGCTCCAAATCGCGGCTGGGGTCGATGTTGGCGCACAGGTGAAACAGAACGTCCTGCTCGTCGTGGACGTTGACCTGATGATCGACCACCACGATGAGCTTGGTCAGCGACATCTGACCAGCGCCCCAGATCCCGTGCATCACGCGGCGGGCGTGGAAGGGATACTGCTTCTTGATCTTGACGAACGCGCAGTTGTGAAAGGCGCCGAATTGCGGCAGGTGGTAATCGATGATGTCCGGCAGGATCATCCGCAGCAGCGGCAGGAAGATCCGCTCGGTGGCCTTGCCGAGGTAGTAATCCTCCTGCGGCGGCTTGCCGACCACGGTGGCCGGAAACACCGGGTGCTGCCGGTGGGTGACGGCGCTGACCGTGAACTTGGGATAGCGGTCGGCCCAGGAATAAAACCCGGTGTGGTCACCGAAGGGCCCTTCCCAGAGGGTTTCGTGGGGGTCCACCCAGCCTTCGATGACCCACTCAGCGGTGGTCGGAACTTCCAGTGGGATGGTCTTGCAGGGGACCAGCTCAATGCCGGACCCGTTCAGGAATCCGGCGAACAGCAACTCGCTGATCCCCGGCGGCAGGGGACAGGTGGCCGCGTACGGCAGCACCGAATTGCCGCCCAGGACGATGGCCAGCGGCATCGCCGTTCCGGCGGCGACATGTTTGCGATGATGGGCGGCGCCGTCGTGGTGCATGTGCCAGTGGACGGCCAGCGTCCGGGCGTCGTGCAATTGGATCCGATACATGCCGACGTTGCGCTCGGCAGTCTCCGGATCCTTGGTGTAGATGCCGGCCAGGGTGATGTACTTGCCGGTTCCCGAAGCGGCGTCCTGTGGCTTGCCGGCGTACCCGCGGCGGCCGTCACCCGGCCAGCACTGGATCAGCGGGATCCGCGTCAAGTCGGCGCTCTCCTGGTGGATGACTTCCTGGCAGATGCCGCGCCCCACCACCCGCGGCGGAAAGCCGGCCAGCCGGGCCAGCTCCGGGAGCTTCTTCATCTTCTCCATGAACGTGCTGGGGATCTCCGGCTTGATCAGGGCCTGGACGCGCTCGGCGAGTGCCTCCAGCGAACTGCAGCCCAGGGCCATTCGAATGCGCTCGTAGCTGCCGAAGGTGTTGATCGCGACGGGCCAGTCGTAACCGGCGACCTGTTCGAAGACCAGGGCGTGCCCGCCCCGGCCGCCGTGCACCGGATCGGTCGGTGGCGGAGGGCAGCCGTCGGCAGCGGGCCGTTTGCTGACTCGGTCGGCGATGGCGCTGATCTCCAGGTCGGCATTGACCGGCGCGGAGACCCGCTTGAGGTACCCGCGCTCGTCCAGGGCGCTGAGAAAGGTCTGCAGGTCGGGGAACGGCATCAGTCTCTCAAAGTTGGGCCGGGGTCCGGCGCTCCGTCGGTTTCCGAGATCCGCTTGCGCAGGGCCAAGTAGGCCGTGTGTATCGGGTTCGTGCCCCACAGCAGGGCCTTGACCAGTTCCAAGGGTTTGTACTCGACCGCTTCCTGCAACAGCGCACCATCATCGCCGACCCGGCTGCTGGTGACAAACAACGGGATTCGCCCGCTGCCGGCGCGGGTCCAGTACTGGCTGTCCAAACCGCCCAGCAGGTCGATTCCGATCTCGAAGTGGACCGCACCGTCGGGCTGTTCCGCCCCGCTGGCATAAAGATGATAGTACTGCCCTATGAAAACGGCTTCGTGGCGGGTGCGTCCGTCGGGCAGTACGCCATACCAGTCATGCATGGTGTCGAACTGGAAAGACGCCAGGTTCAGCCGCGGGAACAGGGTGGTGACCCAGTCGGGCGCGGCCTTGCCGCGGAGGGTGCCGCCGTGAATGATCAGCTCTCCGGATTCAATGGGTTGCGGGTCCGGGCTGCCGTCGGTCGCCGGTCCTCCGGGATGCCGCGAGTAATCGATCGTTCCGCTGGGGATGATTCCAGGGAAGGCCTGGCGGAGCATGGTGCGAATGTGTGGCGATGGCAGGCAACCGTTGATGTCGTATTCCAGCGTGGTGCCCGCGGCGCTGGAGGCCAGTCGCGCCTGGAGCAGTCCCCCCTCGAAGGCGGAACGCACCTGCCAGTCCAGGGTACCCTGCGTGCAGTTCAGATTGCTGACCACCTCGTCCAGGCGCTGCGTGCGGCCTCGGGCGTCACGCCAGGTGCAGGTGTTCATGGTGACCCCCGCCTGTAGATGAAGGTCGCGCAGCAGCTGGCGCACATCGGCCAGCGTAGTCAGGCGCTGCGGCTCGACGGTCCACGGCGGCGGCAGGCGGGCCAGCAGCTGCCGGGCATCGCTGACCAGTTGGGCGACGTCCAGGTCATCGACGCGGGCCCACAAGGCCAGTGGATTGTCGGCGTCGCGCGGTCGACCGCTGCCTCCCAGCGACACGCGGTGGCGGCCCAGTTGCACGTCCAGGGCATCGCTGCTCCAGTGCAGCGGATCGAGGGTCACTGTCCCATGGAGGCTGCCGCTCAGCCCATCGAGATCGAAGCGGACTGGGTCGAAGGTCGAGCGAGCGTGTTGCAGTCGCCAGCCGTGCTCGCCGAACCTCCAGTCGCTGTCGGCCGTCAGCCCGCCCGCCAGGTGCATGGGTGACCCTCCGGGCCACGCGTTCACGATCTGCGCGACGTCCGCCACATCAAGATGTAGGTTGAGGTCGGCCTGTGTCGGGGGGTGCAATGGGTTGGCGTCCCACTGTGCCCGGCCGGAGCACCGGGCGGCCAGCCCGCCGACCGTGAGGACGCAATCCGACCAGCGCAAGGCCGCCTGGGCGTCCCGCAGGTTTATTCGCCCGGAACCGGTCAGCTCGGCGGGCAGGTCCGGGCTGGGTTGGGCTGCGTCCGCCGCGGCGCTGCCCAGCAGTGCCGCAGCTCGCCCCTCGATGATCCACTCCGGTTGGCGATAGGAGACCTGCACGGTTCCGGTCAGCGGGCCCCGAAGCTGGACGGCGGTTTTGAGATCGCGCATCACAGGGGTGGCTGCGGGTGGGTCGATCCGGACCTCGGCGCGGCCGTCCAGTTCGACCAGCGCGACCGCGGCCGCCGCTGCCGGGTCGCTCAAGGGAGTGAACAGCGGCATGGGCCACGGCAGCCCTGCCAGGCTGGCGCTCAGGTTGTCGACGCGCCAGCGGCTGGCTCCCCAAACACAATCAAATGAAGGGATGGTCACGATCGTTTGATTCGGATCCGCGGGATGCCGGATGCGGCGACCTTCGAACGTGATCCGCAGCGGCGTGCCCGGGTCCTTGAGGTCCGGCGGATCGTCGCTGAACCGAAATCGGGCCTGGGTCAGATCCACATGTCCCGACCAACGCTCCTGATCCTGACCGCGGTGCAGCCGCGCCGACATTCGTCCACCGCCGCCGAGGGTCCTGGCGGGCGCCCCGTCGGCCAACGACGGTAATGATGCAACCACGCGCGACCAGTCATCGATCTGCACCGTCATCCCGAGGTCGTGGAACGCGTCGGGCGAATCACTGAGCCGTTCGGACAGCAGTTCCAATGTGCCACCGGGGACCATGATCCGCATGCCGGCCATTTGGGGCTCATCGGGCGCTCGGCCATCGTAACGATAGTCGGTGTCGATACGGCAGGCCACCCCCCTGGGTTTCAGCAGGCGATCTTGCAGGCGCAGGTCGAGCGCCGCGGCGTCGACTTCGAGATGCATCCGGACCACCGGGATGCCGTCGAACATGCCGCCGTTCAAGGCCAGGTGCGCGGTGCATTCGCCGTCGAGCCCGGCCGCCGCCCATCCGCCGCGCTGCAGCACCGCTTCCGCGGAGGGCCAGAGCGACAGGGCCTCAGCGAGGTCGCTGACCTCGACGCCCAGGTGCACGCTGGCTTCCAGGGTTCGGCGCTGGGGGTGCGTTCGATCCCAGGCGGACGGCACGGGGCTGTTGAGCGTCACGGCGCTCGGGCCGCCCAAGCTGCGGATCCGGCTCTTGCCGTAGCCAATCTCGAACTCGATATTCTCCAAGGCGGCCGTCGCGTCGCCGGTCTGGTGGCCGCTGTAGCGGACCCGCAGTGGCTTGCCGGCAGCCTTGTGCAGGTGCGGTCCCCAGCGCAGTTCGGCATCGGCGTCCATGGACAATTCGCCGCTGACCTTCAGGCCCTGGCCGTTGGGTTCCAGGCGCTGCCGAAAGGACAGCCCTCCCCGGCCGGCGGCGATCGGGAGCAAGTCGCGCAGGGCGGGCAGGTGCTCGAGCACGTCGACCACGCTGGGAGTCTGAAACGCGATTGTGCCGTGACTGGAACGCGCCAGGCCGGGCCGGCCGTTGTCGGGGCTCAGGCCAGGCCAATCGCCGTCGATGGACAGCGCGGTTTCGCCCAGGGTGACATCCAGATGTCGGGTGCGCCAACGGTGGTCCGCGTGGCGGGTGAGCACCAGCGACGCCAACTTGGGTTGTCCGGCGGGCAGATCGAGCTTGCCGGGCACTTGGACGGCGGCCGCGGTGGCGTCGATGCGGACTTCGTAGCGCTCTTCGGCGGCGCCGCTCGCCACCCCCAACGCCAGCTGGCACGGGCCGGCGGTGTTCAGGTCCGGCCAGACCCGCGATCCAAAGCCTGCCGCGAGGTGGCGGTGCAGCGCCTGCAGCGATTGGGTCGACCCAACCAGCGACACCGTCAGTGGCTGGGCAGCGGCCGGCTCCCAGACCGCGGCGGGCTGGCCATCTTCGGGCCCGTCGATGACCACGGTCTGCGGTTCGGCGTAGTGCAGTGTGTGGACCGTCAGCCGCGGTCGATGGGGGTCCCAGGTCCCACGGGCCTGCAACTGGGTGTCCTTGAATGGCATCCAGCGGCGATCGTCTTCGAATTGGACTTCGGCGTCTTCGAGATGGACGTCGATCGTGAAATCCAGATCGAACTCGGGGCCGATGTCGGCGACCACCGCGCCGCTGCTCTGGCCGGTCAAGAACTCAAGAGCGGCGTGCGGCAGCAGGTCCGAAATGCGTTGCAGCGGCAGTTGCTCCCATTCCAGCGCTGCCCGGCCGCCGAGCACCACGTGCGGATTCAGGCGAGGCGTGGTCAGATCGCCGGAGGTCACGATTCGGGCGGCGGTCCCGTCGCCCGCGGTCCGCCGTGCCGGGTTCCAACGGATCCGTCCGAGACCGCGGTCGATTCGACAATCCAGCGTTGGCAACCTCAGGCCCGGCGGCTCCGGAGTATCGCCGGCGGAATCCCGCCGGTTGACCACGTGGATCGCCAGTCGAGACAGGTTCAGGGCCTGGGCCGGCCAAGGGATTACCTGCGGTTCATCCAGATCGGCGATGTTCAGGTCACCGCGTTCATTGATGACCAAGAAGCAGTGCAGTTCATCGATGCAGACTTCGCCGAGGTCGACCGATCGCAGGCCCACCAGACCCACCAGCAGTTCGAAGGGCCGCAGCCAGGTGTGTGTGGTCAAAGGGATAGATAGATGTCGCGCGGTCAGGAACGGTTGGGTTCCGAACCCCGGGCGGCGCTCGATGGTCAGACCCTCGAGGGTCAGCCCGGTGCGGTAGTTGAACTGCACCCCGTCGATGTGCACGTCCCGCTTCAGGGTCCGCCCCAGTTCGTCGGACACCCGTTGCATGATCCAGGTGGACGGCAACCACCAAGGAGCGGCCGCGTAGACCCCCAGCAGGAGCCCGCCGACCCCCGCGACCCAGATCGCCCGCCGCCGCGGTCGGGTCGTGGAGGATTGCGGTTGCGCCGTTGAGCCGAACATGGTCATCCATGCTAAACCCGATCGGGTCCGGGGGAAACCATTGCCTGTCAATCGCCATACATTGTTATCGTGCGCCGTGGCGTTCGGCCCCCCGTGACCGAGGCGTCCACCGCCATCACGTCCAGGTCGGGTCGGGCCGGCGGGCCACGGGCGGTGAGTCGATTGCGGCATGCCGCTCCACCACGGTGCACAGTTCCAGGGTGGCCCGGACCATTCGGACCATGACGGCCACATCTACGCCATAGGTTGCCGAACAACACACCGTTGTCGGGGTGCACTGCCAATGCGGGCCGGCGGGCTGATCGGCGCACCAGCTGTGGAGGGTGTGGAGGGTGTCGCCGCGAGGGGTCGCTGCGTCGCAAGCCGGCGCATAGAGGCGCACGTCGAGATCCGATCCGGGCGTGCTGGGCGCTGGCAGGTCCAGCCGCCGCAGGCCCGGGTCGAGGAACAACGGAGGCGGCGGGGTCCGGCCCAGATGAAGATTGAAGAACGGCGTGGCGGTCTCCACCACCACGACGAAGCGGTGCTCCACGCGCCTGCTGGTGCGTGACCCCAACTCGGTGATGAATCGGAAACAGCACAGCGGTCGGCCAGCGCTGCTGCCTTCGAACACATCGACGGCCCGGCGGGCATGGCCCTGGTTCAGGACCTCCAGACCGGCGAAGCGCTCCAGCACGTCGCCGGCGCCGCTGGGCGGGCCGTGCAGGTCGAGTTGTGCGGCCAGTTGGGCCATGGGCCGCCGCCGGGAGCGCATTCTGATCCACAGACCGAGCAGGATCGCGGCGACGCCACTGAGCAGCCACCACTGCATCTGAAGCAAGGCCAGGGTTTCTGTTTCCGGGTTCACGGGCATCGCCGCCTCCGGTGCGCCAGCGGTTGCGTCCGGCAGAGCCACCCCATACTATAGGCCAAGATCCGCAGGAGTGAGAACAGCAGTGGACCCTTGGTCATGACCGCCCCCGACGCCGACCTCGCCGATGTCCTGAAGGAGTTCGTCGGGCAGCCCGTGGTTCTCGATACGGCCACGACGGTTGTCTATCTGGGGATCCTGCGATCGGTCGGGCCTCAAGGCTTCTGGCTGGAGAACGCCGACATCCACGATTGCCGCGACGGCCATGCCCACAAGGAAGTGTACGTTCACGAGGCCAAGGCGGACGGCATCCGCACCAATCGCAAGTCGGTGTTTGTCATGCGGGTCGCGGTGATGAGCGTATCGGCATTGCGGGATATCGTCCCCGAAGACCTGGAATAGGGCGGCGCTGGAGCCGACGGCCCGTCCGGCGCCATGCACCCATCAAACGAGTCGATTGAACATGGCGGTATTGGTCACCGGCGGTGCAGGCTACGTGGGCAGCCACTGCGTCAAGCTCCTGCTGGAGCACGGCCACCCGGTGGTGGTCTATGACAACCTGTCGGGCGGCCATCGTGCGGCGGTCGGCGACGACGCGGTCCTGATTCGGGCCGACCTGCTGGATCGGCCGCGGTTACGCCGGGTGTTCGACGAGCATGAGGTCGAAGCGGTGCTGCACTTCGCGGCGCTGTTGAACGTCAGCGAGTCCGTCTCGCAGCCGCAGCGCTATTACGAGAACAACGTTCTGGGCACCATGAACCTGATTGGTGAAATGATGCGTTCAGAGGTACGGCGGCTGGTATTCAGCTCGAGCTGTTCCATTTATGGCACGCCGGCGCAGTTGCCGATCACCGAGGACATGCCCAAGCACCCCATCAGCCCCTACGGTCGGACCAAGCTGATCGTGGAGATGGCCCTGCAGGATTGCGCCCAGTCGGACGGCCTGGGTTCGATCGCGCTGCGCTATTTCAACGCGGCTGGTGCCGCCCGCGACGGCACGCTCGGCGAGCACCGCACGCCTGAGTACCACTTGATCCCGATGGTATTGCAGGTGCCGCTGGAGCAGCGGGCCGAAGTCAGCATCTTCGGCACCGACTACCCCACGGCGGACGGCACCGCGGTGCGCGATTACGTCCACGTTGAGGATCTGGCGGAGATCCATGTCCAGGCCCTCAGCGCCGTTCAGATCGGTCGAGCCGAAGCCTACAATGTCGGCACCGGGCGGGGCACCAGCGTCGCGGAGGTCATCGCCGCGGCCCAGCGGGTCACCGGCTGCGCGATTCCGACTGGGGTCGGTCCGCGCCGTCCTGGCGATCCTCCCGAGCTGTATGCCGACGTGACCCAGGTGCGGGCGCGATTGGGCTGGACGCCGCAGATCACCGCCATCGACGAGATCATCGCATCGGCCTGGAATTGGCACCGGAACCATCCCCATGGCTACGAAGATTACGCCATCTGATCGACGAGTGGCCGGCGGCTGGCCGACGCACTCGGTGATCCGTCCGCCCGCAGGACCCACCTCGAAGGCGGAGTAAGCCGCGGTGCCCAATCTGCCTTCACCGCAACCGACCGTCCCGCACCACCCGGCATGGGTGTGGTGGCTGCCGCTCTTGACCCTGGTGCTGCAGTCGACCCTGTTTCTGGGCATGAACTGGCGAAGCACCGAGCCCATCGATTTCTGGCCGCTGTCGTTTGTGTGCCTGGTGCCCTGGGTGGTGACCATCGTGATTCCGGCCGAAGGTCGGCGGGTCGCGGTCCTGAGCTACGGGTTGGGCATCGCGTTCTATCTGGTCAACATGCACTACATCCGGGTCATTACCGTTCCCGGGTACATCGCCCTGGGCGTGTATTTCGGTGCCTACTACTTGCTCTTTGCCATCGCCCTGCGCTGGGCCTATCGCCGCCGGCGACTGCCGCTGACGTTGCTGGTGCCGGTGCTGTGGGTGGCCGGTGAATACGCCCGCGGCATCGGGCCGCTGGCCTTCCCGTTCCTGTTCCTGTCGCACGGCGCCTACCGCTGTCTGACGCTCATCCAGATCAGCGACGTGTTTGGTGCCTACGGCGTGTCCTTCGTCATCGCGATGGTCAACGGCCTGCTCGCCGACGGCGTGCTCAGCCGGCTGGCCGCGGCGGCGGGCCGTCCGCTGTTCGGGCCGATGCTGACCACCCTGCTCGTGGTCTCAGCGACGTTGCTGTACGGCATCATCCAGGGCAACCGCGCGACCCTGGCCCCCGGACCGCGAATCGCCGTGTTGCAGGCCGACTACCAGGTGTCGGTCGATCCCAGCAAGCCGAGGATCAGCGAAGCGGAAAAAGCCCAGACCTACTTTCATCTGATGCGCCAGGCGGCGGAAGCGCGGCCGAACCTGATCCTGTTTCCGGAGACGCCCTGGCTCATGGCCCTCAACCCGGAATTCTTGAAACAAGCCACCTTCTCGGTCAACCCCCCCTACTACGAAGCCTACCAGCAGGTCTCGCGGACCTACGATGCGCTGTTGCACGACGCCGCCGACCATTATCAGGCGGGCATCGTGATCGGGGCCGGCTCCATCGAGTTCCCGGCGACGCACTATCCGTCGACCCTGAAATACAACTCGGCGTTCGTGTACACGCCGGGATCCGCGACCAAGGGCCGTTACGACAAGGTTGCCCTGGTGATGTTTGGTGAATATACCCCGTTTCGTTACGGCCGGGGGCACTTCCTGTATCGCTGGCTGGACAGCTTCAATCCGTTCAGTTCTCCGGACGATGAGTTCTCGTTGACCCCCGGTCGCGAGTTCACCGTGTTTGGTCTGGCCGACGATGCGGGTGGACCGGCCCGCTATTTCGGGGTGGCCATCTGCTTTGAAGATCTGATTCCAAAGGTCAGCCGGCGGTTCGCGGCCGGCAGTCCCGGGCACCCGCCGGTCGACTTCCTGCTGAGCATCAGCAACGACGGTTGGTTCAATCACGGCCCGCTGGTGCCGCAACATTTGGCGGTGTGCGTGTTTCGGGCGGTCGAGAATCGAATCGGCATTGCCCGCTCGGTCAATACGGCTTGCAGCGGGTTCGTCGACCCCGACGGCCGCATTCATGATGTGGTCCGGCGCCACGAACGCATGCTGGGGCCGGGCATCTTCGGGTTCGCGGTCGCCCGCGTCCTGACCGACTCCCGGCGGACGGTGTATACGCGATTCGGTGACTGGTTTGGATGGCTGTGCGCCGTGCTGGGTGCCGTGACCTTGTCTTCGGCAGTGCTCGGGATGGGCCGGCGCGGAGCGGGGTCATGAACGGCACGAGGCCTGGCAGGACGGCGCTGGCGGTGTCGCTGGGATGCCTGGCCGCGTGGGGCTGCCGGTCGGCACCGTGGTCGGCAGAAGACATGTACCGCTTGCGCGAAAACTCCTTGAACGTCCTGAAGATGTCCTGCTCGACGCACGGCAGTTCCGAGGTCCGCGCGGCGGCGGCCCGGGCGCTTGGACTGATCCAGGTGGATGAGGCCCTGCCCTGGTTGCAGCAGGGGCTGTACGATGCGGTGCCCGTCGTTCGGATGGAAAGCTGCTTGGCGCTCAGCGCCTTGAGTTCCGCGGACATGACCACGCCGTTCGCCCGCCTGCTGGAGGACAGCGACGTCGCGGTTCGGGCCGCCGGGCTGACCGCAATGGTCGAGCGGGGTCATCAAGAGCATCGCGCGGCACTGACCGGCCTGCTGGGCGGTGCGCCGGAGTTGCGGACCGCGGCGGCGGAGGTCGCCGTCAGCCGCGGGGCGGCCCTGATGCCCACTGCAGTGGTGCGCGCGTGGCTGGATGGCGCCGGTTCGGACGAGCATGCCTATCGACGCGCGTTGCTGGCGGTGTTGTTGTCGCGCTCCGATCCGGACGCGCTTGCAGCCCTGCAGCGCGACCTGACCGGCCCGGCGGGCTGCCAGCCCCAAGCCATCGAGCTGGCCGCTTCTGCCGTCGATGCCGCCGTCGTCTCGGCGCTGCTGGTATGCCTGCAAAGCGATCTCGACCTGCCGATTCGGCTGGCGGCGGCCCGCAGTCTGGGACGGTTCGAGTTTTTCGAGGGTCTGAAGCTGGCTCGCGAGGCCCTCGATCACGAGGCCGACGAGGCCGGGCCCGACCCGGGTGGTGAGATTCGGGCCCTGGCCTGCCGGATTTGTGGCGAATCCGGGAGTATGGAAGTGTTGGGCCCGCTGAGTGTCCGCTTGGCCGTGGAGCAGGATCCGATGGTGCGCGTGACCTGCGCGGCGGCCGTGCTGCGGCTGATCACGTCGCGCCGTGGGGAGTCGGGTAGATGAGGTGGCTGACTTTTGGCCTCTTGGCCGGCGTCACGCTCTGCATCCAGACGACACTGGCCGGCAGCCTGCGTGCGTTCGGGGTCCAACCGGACTTCATGCTGGTGCTGCTGGTACACTATGTCCTCCATGCTCGCCGGTCCGACGGTCTCATTGCCGGCTGGATTTTGGGTCTGCTGACCGACCTGGCCAGCGTCGAACGGCTGGGCATCGTGTCCCTGGTGTACGGGGTGACGGCGCTGGTCATTTGGCTGATTCGCGACCTGGTGTTCGTGAAGCACCCGCTGACCCATTTCTTCGTCACGGCGGTGTTCTGCTTCTGGGCCCATTTCGCCCTGCGTCTTTATGACAAACTGAGCTATGATAATCAGGAATCCTTGATCAGCCTGGGAGTGCTCAGTGGACTCACCGCGGTGTACACCGGGTTGTGGGCGGTGCTGATCCACGGCGGGCTGCTCAAGGTCGCGGGCCCGTTGGGGCTCCGCGCCGCCAGTGGCCCAAACGATCACGCGCGGATGGGAGGCGTCCGTGTTTGAAGAACGCCTGCGAATTGTGTTCATCCTGTTTTCGGCTTGCTGGCTGGTGGTGACCCTGCGGTTGTTCCAGTTGCAGGTGGTCCAGGCGGATCATTACCAGCAGCTTGCCGAGGATCGACTGGTCCGGGGCACCCGCATCCTGGCCCCCATTCGCGGTCGGCTGCTGGATCGCAAGGATCGGGTGCTCGCATCAGACGAACCGTCCTGGGGCATCGCCCTGCATTACGGACTGCTGGCCAATGATCCGGCGTTCTTCGCACAACTGGCGGATCGCATCCGGGGCGATCGCTCCTTCCTGCGGCTTCAGGCCCGCCGAATCGAGGAGCGCTTGGGCACCGACGAGGGTCTGTCTGCCGATGAACTGGCGGTCGCTTATGCGGCCCGCATCGACGCCGATTGGGTCCGGGCCCAGTACGCCGAACTCATCGACCTGCTGGCCGCCCGGTTCGCCGGGGTCACGCCGCAGGAGCTGACCGCCGAGGTCCAGGAGCACATCGACCGCATCCAGCGCTGGAAGGAGGCCTACGTCGCGCAGCATCGACTGCCCGGTCACGAGGCCGACCAACCGCTGATCCGTGAGGAAACCGGCTGTGTGCCGGTGGTCGGGGGCCTGAATCACGAACAGCACATTGACGCCCAACTGCTGTTCATGGACCGCTATCCCTGGCTGCTGCAGACCGGGGCGGCGGAGCTTCGCGACTCGCGGCGGCGCCTGTATCACGACGCCGACGCCATGGCCCAGGTGCTGGGCCACCTGCGCGAGGTCTCAGCGGCGGACATCGCTGAGTACCCCTACCAGCAGGGCGGCCGGGTGGTCCATCGCGACGGCTACGAGGGACGGGATTGGATCGGGGCCCGCGGTGCTGAGCTGATGTGCGAATCGCAGTTGCGTGGCCAGCGCGGATTTCTGCGGGTGTTCTACGACGACCGGCCGCCCGAACGGCTCGACCCCGAGCACGGCGGTGACGTGCGCCTGAGCCTGGACCACGACCTGCAACGGGCGATCTTCGCCGAATTGGAGCGCACCGTGACGGCGGTCAGCGACGACCATGCCCGCCAGGCCGGCTTCAGCACGCCGATCTCGCCGGCGGGCGGCGGCAGCGTGGTGGTGCTGGACGTGGCGACGCGGGAAGTCCTGGCCCTGGTCAGCTACCCGAGTTACGACCCCAATCACTATTACGATCTGGTGACGAGCTTGGCCAGCGACGTGCGCCGCTACCCGCTGCACTTCCGGGCCGTGTACAGTGCGTACGAACCGGGATCGATCGTCAAGCCCATCACCGTGGCCGCCGCCCACGGCGCCGGGTTGATCGATGAACACACCCTGCTGGAATGCCAGGGCAAGCTGTTTCCCGATGATCCCCGGCCGGCCTTTCGCTGCTGGCGCCCGCAAGGCAGCGATCAGCCCATGCACCACGGGCAAATCACCAGCGAGCAGGCCATCAAGGGCAGTTGCAACGTGTTTTGTTACCAGTTGGGCCGGTTGTTCTGCGAGCGCAGCGGCAGCAGTCAGATGGGCGTGCAGCGGATGTGCGAATGGTTGGACCTGTTCGGTGTCGGGCGGCACACCGGCACCGGACTGCAGGAAGAGCGCCAGGGCATTCTGCCGACGCCACACTACCTGGCCACGGTCAAGAATCGAGCCGTGAATCCGGCAGACGCCCGGTTCTATGCCATCGGTCAGGCCGAGCTGCAGGTCACCCCGATTCAAGCCGCCAACATCGCGGCCATCTACGCGTCCGGCGAGAATCGGGCCCTGACGATCGTGCACGACGATCCCCGGCAGCGGCCGGTGGCCCGGTTGCCGGTGGCGCCGGGCGTCTGGCAGATCGTGCGCCGCGGCATGTTCGCCGTGGTCAACGAGCCGGGGGGGACGGCCCGGCATTATGCCCACCTGGAGGATCCCAACTACGTGCTCTGCGGCAAGAGCGGCAGTGCCGAGACCCGGCGCTGGGTCACCGACTACCGGGTGCAGTATCGCCTCCACGAGGAGCTGCACTCCGTGGTCGTGCAGGCCGACAATCAGGCCACCGCCGCCCGCGAATTCCGCCGGGTGGTGACCGAGCCCGAGGCGACGGTGGTCGACTACACCCCCGTTGGATTCTGGCCCCCTCACGAGCAGGTGGACGGCCGCAAGTTCTCGCACGCCTGGTTTATTGCCTTCATTCAGCCGCGGCGGTCGGACGGTGGTCCGGACTGGTCGGCCACGGCCCGCGTGGCCATCGCCGCACTGGTGGAGTTCGGCGGCAGCGGCGGCGCGACCTCCGGGACACTGTGCAAGCAGGTGGCCCGGCTGATCATCGACCAGTTTCCCGAGCTGGTTGCCGAGCGCACGGTGCGCATCAGTCAGGGGCCGCAATGAAACGTCGGCTGTTGGCGCTGACCTATCCGGGGTGGGCGATTCTGGCGGCAGCGCTGGCCCTGTGCCTGCTGGGTGTGCTGTGCATCTTCGCCGCCGATCCGACCCCGCTGGGCCTCGGCCACGCCGGGGTCAGACAGATGATTCTGATCGCGGTCTCCATGGGGTTGGGCCTGGTGCTGTTGCGGATCGGCTACCAGCAACTGGGACGGGTGGCCTACCTGTTGTTTGGCGCGGGCCTGGCCCTGCTGGTGGTCATGGTGGTGGCCCGGCTGGTCGGCTCGCTGCCCCTGATTCGTCCCATCAAGAGCACCTACCGCTGGATTCAATTTCCCGGATTCGCCCTGCAGCCTTCGGAGGTCATGAAGGTGGCCTACGTGGTCGGGCTCGCCTGGTTCCTTCGGCATCGCGACAACGTGCGGCGATTCAGCGGCCTGCTCGGTCCGTTTGCCCTGACGATCATCCCGATGTGCCTGGTGCTGCTGCAGCCTGATTTGGGGACGGCGCTGCTGCTGATGCCCGTGTTGTTTGTGATGCTGTTCGCCGCGGGGGCCCGGCTGCGTCACTTTGCGATCATCGTGCTGTTGGCCCTGGTCAGCGTTCCGGTGTTGTGGCTCAAGATTCTGGAGCCGTACCAGAAGGATCGCATCGCGGGTCTGCTGCTGCAGTCCAGCGTGATTCGTGAACGGGTTCTGGAAGACCCGCAGGCCTGGGCCTGGCTGTGTCGCGCCGAAGCCGCACAGCATTGGGAGCAGCGCAGCGGGTACCAGCTCATCGGGTCGCTGGGCGCCCTGGGCAACGGTGGTTTCACCGGCCGCGGCTGGCGCCAGGGGACCTATGTGCGCTACGATTTTCTGCCGGCCAAGCAGAACGACTTCATCTTTGCAATCATCGGTGAGCAGTGGGGGTTCCTGGGGTGTGTGGGGGTGTTGTGTTGTTTCGGGGTGATCCTGCTGGCCGGCTTGGAGATCGCGGTGCGCACGCCCGATCCTTTCGGCCGGCTGCTGGCGGTCGGTGTGGTCGCGCTCTTCGCCACGCAGACGCTGATCAACGTGGGCATGACCATGGGGCTGACGCCGATCACCGGGATGAACTTGCCGTTCGTCAGTTCCGGCGGGAGCAACTCGGTGGCCAACTTCCTGCTGGTGTCCCTGGTGATCAACGTGTCCCAGAATCGGCCGTTCCTGCTGGCCCGCAAGCCGTTCGAGGGGGGTGAGCCGCAGTATGTCGGTGCGCGTTGACATCGTCAGCGTGGGCACGCTGAGCCGCAATCGCTTTTGGCGGGAGCGGCGGTCCATGCGTCCGGCCCATGCCACGACCACGCTGCTGCGCGACGGCGGTGACGCCGTGCTGGTCGACCCCTCGCTGCCGGAAGCCATCCTGCGGCAGCGGCTCGATGAGCGCACCGGGCTGACGCCCGAACAGGTCAATGTCGTGTTCCTGACCAACTTCCGGCCGATTCATCGCCGGGGCCTGGCGCTGTTCCCGCGGGCCACCTGGCTGATGGATGAACGAGAACTGCAGGCCATGGGGGACTTCTTGAACGGGGTGGCCGGAGCCGCCGAAGCCCGTGGCGAGCCGGTGGATCCCCTGGTCGAAGCGGAGTTGACCCTGTTGCAACGGATCGCCGCGGCCCCGTCCCACCTCACCGAACATGTCCATCTGTTTCCCACGCCCGGAGCGACGCCGGGGTCGGCCAGCCTGCTGGCGCTGCAGGGCGAGCGCACCCTGGCGGTGTGCGGTGACGCCATCGTCACCCGCGAGTACTTCGACCGCCGGCAGGTGTTCGAACAGCACAGCGATGCCGAGGCCGCCCTCCAGGCCGTCACGGAGTTGTGCGAGATTGCCGACGTGCTGATTCCCGGGCACGGCGACATGATCTTGAACCTGGGTTGGTGACTGCCGTCCGCCTTCGTTGACACCGTGCGCCGCCGAAGATACGCTTTGACTTGCGGTTTGGCGGCAGCCGCGCTGGGCGGGTGCCGACGGGGACCGCAGCATGCCAACCCTGGGTCTGCCATGGATGTCCGGATGGATCTGTCGCGGATCATCATCCGCGAGAATGATGATCAGCAGATTATCGTCCTCAGCGAGCGCGACGGTGACCGCCAGTTTCCGATCGTCATCGGGAACTTCGAAGGCTGGTCCATTGATCGGCGGGTCCGGGGGGTGGAATCGGCTCGGCCGCTGACCCACGACCTGATGGCCGATGTCATCGACAAGCTGAATGGCGAACTGGAGAGAATCGTGATCCACGATCTCCGCGACCATACCTTTTTTGCCAAGCTGGTGATCCGGCAACAGGGCCAACTCATCGAGGTCGATGCCCGACCGTCCGATGCCATCGCCCTGGGAGTGACCAGCGAAACCCCGCTGTACGTCTCAGAGAGTGTACTTCGCGTTGTGTGCTGAATTGCCCGCAGTTGTGCTGATTGCGGTTACCGCCCTGAGCCCGGGGGCGTCGCCGCCAGCGGCGGACTTGCAGGCCCGTTATGAGGCCGCAGAAGCCCGGCTGGGCGCCGGGGATGCGCCGCCGGAGACCTGGGTCGAGATCCTGGAGGTGCTCTACCGCCTGGATCGGCCGCTGCAGGCCCTGGGCGCCGCCCGGGTGGCGGCCGCGGAACCCGGCGGCGGGCCGCGCCTGACCGGCGCGATCGCCAGGGCCGAGTACCGCGCCGGGTTTCTTGACGAGGCCGCCAACCGCCTGGATCCCGAACCGGCGGACGCGGTGGCCCTGCTGATCCTGTCCAAGCTGCTGCTCTCCGAGGGCCGGCACCCGGCGGCTTTGGCGGCGGCCGTCCGCGGGCTGCAATTCGCGCCTGATGATGCCGAACTGCTGTATCAAGCCGGCCTGGTGAGCGCCGCTGTGGATCGTCACCAAGCCGCCCTGGAGTTCTTCGCCCGGGCGGAGCAGGGCGCCGTGGGATCGGCCGGCTATCCTTACGAGCGCATTCGCCGGCGGGCGGCGGGACGGTTGCTGTTATGCCGGGCGGCCAAAGGAGCGCTCAACCATCTGGCAACACCCGGGGTGGCCGACTTCACGCTGGGCGGTCCGCTGCAACTGCCCGTGGTGCAGGTGCGTCTCGGGGCACACGGCCCGGTCGCAATGGTGCTGGACCTGGGCGGCAGCCCCAGCGTCAGCCTGGACCGCCGGGTGGCCGAGTCCCTCGGCCTCACCCTGCTGGGCCCGGCGACCCTGCACGACATCACCGGGGGAACCTCAGCAACGCACTGGACCGTCGTGGACTCGGTGGGCGTCGGCTCCTGCATCCTCAGCCAGGTCGTGGGGCAGGTTTATGACTTCGATGACCAGCACCTCCCGGGGATCAAGGGCGTCCTGGGCGCCGGCGTGTTTGGCGAGGGCCGCGTGGTGGTGGACTTCGAGCGCCAGACCCTCGAGGTCACCGCGGCCGGTTCCGCGGCTGCGCCCGGCCCGTCGACCGCAGGGCATACCCCGCTCAAGGTTCGCTTCATCTCCGGGGACCAGGCACTGCTCCGGGTGCAGTTGGAAGATCGCACGGTCAACGGGGTGTTCGACATGGGGACGCCGGTGACGGGCTTCTCGACCCGCCTGCTGGAGGAGCTGGCCGGCGCCGAGCAGATCGCGGCCCTGCCCCTGGGTGACGTCGACGGTACCGTGACCCAGCGGGCGATTCCCTTTCGCCTGGGCCGGCGGGCGTTCGCTCAGGCCCGGGCGGTGGGTTTGCCGTTTATCGGCGGCGCCACCAGCAGCGACCTCGGGCTGCAGATTGACGTCATTCTGGGATGGAACGTCTTTCGGCAGATGCGGCGACTGACGGTTCAGGCCCGCACCAATGATGTCATTATCGACTGGCACACCACCACCGGGCCCACGACCCCCGCGGCACCGTCCGGCGATCCCGCGTTGCCGGACGGCCCGCCGGATCAGGAGCGCCGCGACAGCGCCGGCTCGCCCAAACCGTAACGTTTCATTTTTTTGTACAGCGTGGTGCGGTTGATTTGCAGGGCTTCGGCGGTTGCCTGGCGATTCCAGTTGTGGGCCTTGAGGGCCGCTTCGATGATCAGCCGTTCCGGCTCCTCGAGCGCTTTTTGCAGGGACTGCAACTCGAGACCGTCGGGATGTTGCGGCAGCGCCGGCAGCGGCTTCATGTGGGGCGGGAGGTCGTCGACCCCCAGGATGGAAGTCTTGCTCAGCACGACGGCCCGCTCGATGACGTTCTCCAACTCGCGGACGTTCCCCGGCCAGCGGTAGCCGTGCATGACGTGCAGGGCGTGTTCGTCGATCGAGCGGACGCGCTTGTGGAACTCCCGGTTGTACTTCTCGAGAAAGTGCTGGGCCAAGAGGCCGATGTCGCTGAGGCGGTGGGCCAGCGGCGGCAGGGCGATGTTCACCACGTTGATCCGGTAGTAAAGATCGCGCCGGAAACGGCCCACCTGCACTTCGCGATCCAGATCAACATTGGTGGCCAGGATCACCCGGACGTCGACACTGCGGGTGGTGTTGCTACCCACCGGCTCGAACTGCCGCTCCTGGAGCACGCGCAACAGCTTGACCTGCAGGCCGGCGGATGCCGCCGCGATCTCGTCCAGAAACAGAGTCCCGCCGTCGGCCGCGGCGAACTTGCCTTCCTTGTCCTGCACGGCGCCGGTGAAGGCCCCCCGGGCATGCCCGAACAGCTCGCTTTCCAGGAGGGCTTCGGGAATCGCGCCGCAGTTGACCTCCACAAACGGTGCTTCATGCCGGGTGCTCTTGTGGTGCAGGGCCCGGGCGATCAGGCTCTTGCCGGTCCCCGATTCGCCGGTGATCAGCACGTTGACCCGCGAGTCGGCTACGGTCTCGATCAGGTCGAAGACCTTGGCCATCTTGTAGTCCTGGCCGACGATGTTCCCGAACACCTGGCGGTCGTGCAGTTGGGCCCGCAGCACCTGGTTTTCGCTGATCAGTGCCTGCTGCTGCAGGGCGCGCTCGACGGTCAGCTTGATTTCTTCATCGATGATCGGCTTGGTCAGGTAGTCATAGGCGCCCAGCTTGATGGCATCGACGGCGCTCTCAATGGTGCCGTACGCGGTGATCAGGATGGTCACCACGTCCGGGTGTCGCTGCCCGAGCGCCCGCAGCAGCTCGAAGCCGTGGGAATCCGGCAAGTTCACCTCGCTGATGACCACCTGGAAGCGACCCTGTTCCAATCGTTCCAGGGCGTGATCCAGCCGGTCGGCGGTCTTCGTCTGATAGCCGGTGTGCTGCAGCAGCTCTGACAGCGAGTCACGGACGATGCTGTCGCCATCAACGATCAGGATTCGTGGACACATGCTGGACAGCGCTTCTCCTTGCCGCCGCCAACGGGGCGCGGAACGCCATGGCGGCCATGCATTGCAAGCACGCGCTGGATGCAGCGGTGCCATTCTGTTTATCGGCCAGGGCGACGATTCGCTGAATCGTCCTGATTCGGCGGTTTCCGTTGCGGGGCGACCTTGCGGGCTGGGACTGGATGCCCATCGACGTCCGCGAGGCCCCCAATGCCCTCCGAAGGCACCGAAGGCCCGAAGGCCTCACCGGATTTGCGTTGCCTATGGGCGCCAACTATATTGGTGCGCTGCGAGCGCGCGGCTCGCGGAGGACTCGGGCGGCTCGGCGGTCATCGGCCCGCGGGCCGGACGGTCCGCGAACCGCGGGGTACGGAGGAACGACCGGATGATTATTGGGGTCCCCAAGGAAATCAAAATCCACGAGTATCGCGTCGGCGTGGTTCCGGCGGGCGTGGAGGAACTCACCCGCAGGGGGCACCAGGTGCTCATTGAGACCCATGCCGGCGACGGCTCAGGGTTTGCGGATGACGATTTTGCCGTTGCCGGTGCCGAGCTGGTGCCCGGTCCGGAAGCGGTGTTTGCCCGGGCCGAGTTGATCATCAAGGTCAAGGAGCCGCAGCCGGCTGAGATCGAGCGGCTCCATGCAGGCCAGGTCGTGTTTACGTACTTCCATTTTGCGGCCGATCGGGCGCTGACCGAGGCGGTCTTGCGCTCCCAAGTGACGGCGGTCGCCTACGAGACCATTCTGGACGCCCGCGGCCGGCTGCCGTTGCTGACCCCAATGAGCGAAGTCGCCGGCAAGATGAGCATTCAGGAGGGCGCCAAGTACCTGGAGCGCCCGACGCTGGGCCGCGGGATTCTGCTCGGCGGCGTTCCAGGGGTGGCGGCTGCCGAGGTCCTGATCCTGGGCGGGGGCGTGGTCGGGACCGCCGCCGCCAAAGTCGCCGCCGGGTTGGGTGCCCAGGTGATCATCGCTGACATCAACCTGGACCGCTTGCGCTATCTCGATGACGTCATGCCGCCAAATGTCTACACCATTTACAGCCACGCCTACAATATCCGGGAGTACTTGTCGCGAGCCGACCTGGTCGTCGGGGCGGTCCTGATTCCCGGGGCCAAAGCGCCCAGCCTGATTCCGCGCGAGTACCTCAAGCTGATGAAGCACGGCGCCGTGATCGTCGATGTCGCCGTGGATCAGGGAGGCTGCTGCGAGACCACCCGCCCGACGACGCACGAGCAGCCCATCTATATCGAAGAGAATGTGGTGCATTATTGTGTCGCCAACATGCCCGGAGCGGTGGGCAGAACCTCGACCATTGCCCTGACCAATGCGACCTTGCCTTATGCAGTGACCCTGGCCGGCAAGGGGGTGCGCCAGGCGGCACTGGACGATCCGGGAATCGCCGCCGGGGTCAACATGGTCGGCGGTCGGATCACCAATCGGGCAGTCGCCCAGACCTTCGACTTGCCGTGCGCCGCGCTGGCGATCTAGCCGCCGGCCACAAGCTCGTGGGGATGAGACCATGAAGAAGATCTTTCTGATCATTGGGCTGGCGGCGCTGGGGGTGTCCTTGTGGGTCAACCTGCGGAACACCGGCGGGATCTCGATCGGGTTTCTTACCGGCAAGACGGCGCGGCTCAATCGCGGCGACCTGACCATTCCGATTACGGCCAATGGGACCATCGAGCCCAAGGAGCGGGTCGATATCAAGTCGGAGGCCGGCGGCGTGGTCCTGCAGACGCCGTTCCAGGTCGGCAGCATGGTCCAGGAAGGTGAGCTGCTGGTCTTGCTGGACCCCGAAGACGAGACCCGCATGGTGGACATCGCCGAGAAAGCGTTCGAGCAGGGCAAGATCAACCTGCAGCGCTCGCAGAACTCGCGCTACCAGCGGGAATTCGTCGACTTGCCGGCTGCCGCGGCGGTGCTGGAGGCCTCCAAGGCGGATCTGACGTACTGGCAGTGGAAAGTTGAAATGCACCGTTCGCTGAACGAGAAGGGTGCCACGGACCGCGATGAGTACCGGCAGTACCAATCACGCTACCAGTCGCTGCTGGCCGAGAGAAGCCGCCTGGAGGCTGAATTGGATCGCGCCAACAAGAACATCGAGCTGGCGGATCTGGACGTCCGCCAGGCGGAGCTGGCCATGGCCCGGGCGCAGGATGATCTTCGCCAGGCCCAGAATCGCCTGCGCGAAACCAAGATTGAAGCCCCGACCAGCGGCATGCTCTCGCGCTTGCTGGTTCAGAAGGGTACCGTGGTTGCCAGTGGCAGCGCCTCGTTCGGCGGCGGAACCTTGTTGGCCATGCTCTCGGACATCAGCGAGCTGTATGTCCGGGCCCAGGTTGACGAATCCGACATCGGACGGGTGCGCGAGATCGCGCCGGAACGGGCCCGTCCCGGAAACACGGGTATGCATGAGCCGCTGGCTTCCGCCGGCGATGACTTGCCCATCGCCCTCGGCACACCGGTCAAGGTCACCGTGGAGGCGTTTCCGGAGGATCAATTCACCGGCACCATCGACCTCATCGAGCCGGAACCGGATCGCGGCCAGGTGGTGGTCACCTACGTGGTGCGGATCCGCTTGATCTCGGACAACGCCGCCAAGCTGATGCTGGGCATGCAGGCCAACGTTGAATTCGTGTCCAAGTCGGTCAACAACGTCGTGCTGGTGCCCAACGAGGCCGTGCGCATCGTCGCCGGGCGGCACGGGGTCTACCTTCCGGTGCCGTCGGTACGCCATCCCGACAAACAGTTCCCGCAATTCCAGGCGTTTCGGCCCGGTCTGGACAACGGCGCCTACACCGAGGCGGTGGAAGGTCTGACCGAAGGGCAGGAAGTGTACATCTCGTTGCCCAAAGACCGCCGGGGCCAGGAAATCACCGGTGAACCCAAAGACTAGGGTCTCATGATCGAAGTCCGGCAACTGCGCAAGTACTACCAGATGGGGGATTCAGTGGTGCGAGCGCTGGACGGCGTGGATCTGGACATCGCCCGCGGCGAACTGGTCAGCGTTACCGGTGCCAGCGGCAGCGGCAAGAGCACGCTGATGCACCTGCTGGGCTGCCTGGATCGCCCGACCTCGGGGACCTACCGCTTCGGCGGCCAACTGGTCAATGAGTTGAACAGCCGCCAACTCGCCCAGGTTCGCAACCGCGAAATCGGGTTTGTGTTCCAGACCTTCAACCTGATCGATCGCACCACCGCCCTCGACAATGTCGCGGTTCCGCTGATCTACTCGCGGAAGGCCGATACCGTTTCGCCGGCCCGCACCGCCCTTGAACGCGTGGGGCTGGCGGCCCGGGCCCGGCACCGGCCGAATGAGCTGTCCGGCGGCGAGCGCCAGCGGGTGGCCATCGCCCGGGCCATTGTGAACAACCCATCGCTCATTTTCGCGGATGAACCGACCGGGAACCTGGATTCCCGAACCGGCGAGCAAATCATGGCCATCTTCCATGAGCTGCACGCCAGCGGCGTGACGATCGTGCTGGTGACCCACGAAATGGCCGTCGCGGCCCAGGCCCAGCGCGTCATCCAGATGCGTGACGGCCAGATTACCGCCGACCGTCTCCTGGACGACGTCCACCGGCGAGCGATGGTCGATGAGCAGTTGGCCGACGAGGCGGCGGCCTTGGAGACCCGGGCACGCAAGCCGGGGCTGAGGGTCTGAGATGTTCATCTTTCGCGTGTTCCTGATGGCGTTGCGCAGCTTGCGCGCGAACCTGCTGCGCTCACTGCTGGCCACGCTGGGCGTCATCATCGGCGTCGGGGCGGTGATCAGCGCCAACGCCATCCTGTCCGGGTTTGAGAAGGACTTCCGGGAACGCTTCGAGGCCATCGGTGCCAATCAGATTTTCGTCGTGCCCGGTGTTGCCCGCCGCGGCGGACAGGTCGTGGGGGCCTTCCAGACGCTGCAGTTGGAGGATGTCGACGCCATCAAGGAACAAGGGGAATTCATCAAGGGCATCGTCCCGGACGTCACCCGGGTGGGCCGCATCAAGTACTTCAGCAAGAACGAGCAAGCCCAGATCGTCGGCACCGACCCGGCCTACGCCCAACTGTTCAACCTGACGCTGAGCTATGGGCGGTTCATCGATACCGCCGACGTCGGCGGTCAGCGCCGCGTGGCCGTGCTGGGTCATCAGGTGGCCGCGAGCCTGTTCGGCGAAGGCCACCCCGTGGGCCGCAAAGTCAAGGTCGGCATGACCAAGCTGACCGGGTTCGAGGTCATCGGAGTGCTGGACAAGAAGGGCCAGAAGGGCTTTCGGAACATGGACGATCAGGTCATCATCCCGGTGTCCACCGCCCAAAAAGCCGTCTTCGGCGTCAACTTCCTGGATTCCATCATGATCCAGGCCACGGCGCCGGACAAGATGGCCTCCATGACCCAAGGCGTCAAGAAGACCCTGCGGCAAGCCCATCGCATCCGGGCCGGGACCACCGATGACTTCACCGTGGTCAACCCCGAGGAGCTGCAAGGCCAGGTCAACGACTTCATGCGCATCTGGGCCCGAGTGTTGTACATGATCTCCGGGATCAGCCTGGTGGTCGGCGGCATCGGCATCATGAACATCATGCTGGTCAGCGTCACCGAGCGCACTCGTGAAATCGGCGTACGAATTGCCGTGGGCGCTCGGGCGGCGGACATTCTGCAACAGTTTCTCCTGGAGTCCAGCGTGATCAGCTTCGGCGGCGGGGCCCTGGGCGTGTTCGCCGGGATTGCCCTGGCGGACCTGATGACCCAACTGAGCAGCAATCTGGTGCTGACCCACGTGACCTTGGATGCCGTGATCGTGGCCCTGCTGGTCGCCGTGTTCGTCGGGATGGTCTCGGGCATCTACCCGGCGTACAAGGCTTCGCAGTTGGATCCGGTCGAAGCCCTGCGCTTTGAGTAGGCCAGTCAACCTCCCGAACAGGACGACGCCCCATGGACAGCCATTATCATCCGGCAGATCCGGACCTGCTGATCATCACCTCGAGCGGCGGTCTCAGCGATTCGCTGGCCGTGCAGTTCATCCATGAGATCCAGCAGCGCATTGTGGAAGGTCTGCGCAAGATCATCATCGATTGCTCAGCCATGGATTTCATTTCCAGCCTCGATCTCAGCGTGCTGGCCCGCATCCGCTCGAAGATTGCGGTCCAGGGCGGCGACGTCAAGCTGTGCGGGGTGCACGGCATGGTCGCGGAAATCCTGCAAATCACCCGGCTGGAGCAGATCTTCGAGATTCACCCTGACGTCGAAACCGCCCGAGCTGCCTTTCGCTGATCCTGGGCCCGCCCCAGGCGCGGTCCAACCCGGGATCCGATATGCAGCGCTTGCCCCGGTTACAGTTCAATTGGTACCACCATTTATAGCAAACGGTATCTTCATTTACTTATTCTGGTATCTTCATTTTGACAAAATGAAGATACCATTTGATACTTATCGTATCTTGATTTGCACTATCTCGTGGTACCAAATGCTATTCGCCCGCACCTGGAGGCACCTGCCCTGGCACCCGGGAATAACTGGCTGCCTGCAAGATACTCACAGCAATGGAGTTATGAACGGTATCCGAATATGCCGGGTCTCGGGCATATTTGTAGGCCTCGGGACGGGCACCGTTTCGCATTGCCGCCGGGGACCGGTCCCAGGTTCGCAGGCGTCAGTCGTGCCGGTGCTGAACCCGGCGGCGCAGGGCCAAGAACAACCCCACGATGGCCGGCAACACGGTGGCGATCGCGACCCAGCAGACCACTGCCACCTGGGCGTCGACGCCGGTGTGAATGAAGCTGAAATAGCGCTTGGAGAGCGTTTCAATGCCCGGAGGGGAGACCAAGTGGACGCAGTCCAGCTCACCGATGCTCAGGACTGCGACGACCACCCCGGCGAGCGCGGCGTTGCTCCAGCCCTGCGGCCAGTAGATCCGCCACATCCGGGTGCACCAGTCGGCGCCATCCAATCTGGCGCTGTCCTCGAGCGCGCGCGGCACGCGGTGCACCGCGGGCAGGGCCAGCAGGACTGCGACCGGCAGGAATCGGAGCGTCAACACACAGACGTCGATCCACAAACTGTCGTACAGGGGCAGCAGCACGGGCTCCATCAGCCAGCGTGGCTCGGTGCGATTCAGGAGCCAGGTCATGGTCAAGGCCAGGGTCGGGGCGGGGGTGCACAGGAGTCCCAGAAGCGCCGCCGCGACTGCCCAGCGGACCCACAGACCTCGGACCAGCAGCCACGCCGTGCTGATCGACACCGCTGCCAGCAGAGCCGCGGTCGCCAGGGCAATCTGCACGGTGTGAGCCCACTCCGGCCCCAACGCGCTGACGATGGTTGCAACTTGTCTCAGGCTGCTTAGCGGTGCGACTAGCGCCCAGCCCATGGCGACCGTCGCGGCGGTGGTGGCCAGCAGTGCCGCCCACGCCAGGGGCCGTTGCCAGGCGGTCAGTGGCCACAGCGCCGCCTCGGCCGCCGGGGCCTGAAACAACGGGCCGCCGGTGCGCCGGGCCCACAGTCCCAGGCAGATGCAAGTGAGCGTCAGGACGCACATCATCGGGATCGCCAGCAGGTACAGGCCGGGCTGATTCGGCTGCAATTGATATTGATTGTAGACTTCCCGGGCAAACGTCTGCACGCCGAGGATGTCAGGGATTGAGTAGTCGGTGCAGACCAACCACCCGACCGCGAGCACCGCGGCCGCCACACTCCAGCCGGCTTGCGGCAGGCTGATGCGGCTGATCACGGTGGACGCGGGGTGGTCCAGGGCCGCTGCTTCTTCGGTGCGGGCGGGGACGCAGAGCAGCCCCAGACCGATGAGCACCGCGGCCAGCGGCAGGTAGACCACGCCGAAGATCGCACCGGCGGCGATCGCCGGCGCTTCAAAGCCGGCAAAGCCCACGGCGCCCAGGATGGCCGAACTGGTGACAAAGATCGGAACGCCGGCCAGCAGCAGGCAGCCGAACATCAGCGGCTGCCGCCCGGCCCAGTTGGTCTTGAAGGCCGGGATGGCCAGCAGCACACCGCCGCTAACGGCGATCACCACGGCGAGCGCGGTGACCACCGTGGTGTTCCAGGTCAGATGCGTCCACCGGAGCACATCCTCTGCCGGCGCAGCGGATCGGCCCAGCCCACCGCCGACGTCGCGACCACCGAGGTAAACCAGGGCCGCGGGCAAGGCCAGTCCGGCCGCGATCAACAGCACGTGCACGGTCACGAACAGGGGCTTGGCGATGAACTGGCAGAGCAGGGCGCGCATGGCTGGGGCTGCATTCTAGCCGCAGCCATCGGCAGGCACGAGCCGCGCCTAAGGCGTCCGCTAACAAGTGGTTGTGGGAATTCAAACCCGCCGCGGACGCTCGCGACTGCTGCTTGACTTGTAACTTGGGTTGGGCCACAATTCAACGTGGACCCTGCGGTCCCTGACCTCAACGCTCTGTCTTCAATAGAGTTGCGACGTTCGCGCCCGACAGAAAGGTTAGCCGACATGATCTGCCATTCGCGCCTCTGCCTGCGGCGACCCAACGTGCTTCACCTGCTGCTGCTGTGCCCGCTGGTGCTTTGCCCGCCGGCGGTTGCCCAGTCGAACGGAATCTACCGGCAGGACGGCATCGACCACGAGGTCTTCCGGGATTCGACCCATCTGGTGTTGCGCACCGACGGCCGTGTGGATCCCCTGATGTTGGCCCTGGAACTGGCCTCGCGTGGGCTGGCCAGCACGCTGGCTCCCATCGGAGACAGCAACACGGCGTTCGAAGCCGCGGTGGGGCAGGTGACCCCGGCGTTGATTTCGCAAATCGAGCAGGTCGCGGGGATCACGCACGTCCACCAGGTGGTTCGGTTCCGCAGCGGCGGACAGGCGTTCGGCGTGACCTCCGAGATTACCGTCAAGTTCGGGCCAACCGTCAGTTCGGCGGAGCGCCTGGCGTTTGCCGAGGAGTACGACCTTGATCTGGACGGGCCCGCCACCGCGGCCCTGGGGTTGCCCGGGATTGCGGTGTACCGCGTGCCGGACGGCGATGCCCTGGATCGTGCCGAGGTGGTCTTTGCCGACCCCCGGCTCACGGGCTGGAAATCACAAGCCACCTTGGTATCGCCCGTCAAGTACACTCAGGTCAATCCGCAGGACGAGTTCTACGGGTTGCAGTGGCACCTGCGGAATACCGGCCAGCGCGGCGGCACGGTCGATTCCGATATCGACGTCATCCCTGCTTGGGAAGAGACCTTGGGTGCAGGAATACGGATCAGCATGCTTGACGACGGGTGCCAGTTCGACCACCAGGACCTGACGTCGCGTTATCTCGGCTTCAGCCAGAACACGCTCGGCTCGGGCGATGTGGACCCGGGATTTTTGGGGCACGGCACCTCGGTGATGGGCCTGATGGTGGCGGCCGCCAACAGCATCGGCGTGCGGGGTGTCGCGCCGGAGTCCCGGTTTACGGCCAGCGGGCCATTGACCGGCGCCCCCTCGGTCGACGCGGCGGCGTTCAATCACGCCCTGGCCAACGGCGTCGATGTCCACAACAACAGTTGGCGATACGCCATCGGCTCGGTGCCCAACGTCCTGCGCGAGGCCATTGAGAATGCCGCGAACACCGGCCGCAATGGCAACGGCATGGTCATCGTGTTTGCGGCCGGCAACGAGGCGCAGCAACTGGCGGTCGGCGACAGCTTCTGCACGCTGCCCGAGACCCTTCAGGTGGGCGGCACCGGTCAAACCGACATCATCGCCGCCTACAGCAACTACGGAGTGACCCAGGATGTCATGGGCCCGACCGCCGGAAACGACGGCGTCGGCCTGGCGACCACGGACAACCTGGGCGACGACGGCTTTAACGATGGCGACAGTTTCTTCGACATCAGCGACGGCGACTACACCCAGAACTTCAACGGGACCTCCGCGGCGGCTCCGGTGGTGGCCGGCGTGGTGGCGCTGGTGCTGTCCGAGAATCCGAACCTCAACCGCGAGCAGGTCCGCCAGATCATCAACCATTCTGCCGACCGGGTCGCGCCCAACGATGCGGACTACGATCGGGCCACTACCTTCAGCCTGCGGTACGGTCATGGGCGGGTCAACGCCGGGGCTGCCGTCGAAGCCGCCCAGCGGTCTGCCGGTTTCGGCCAGACCTGGCCGGCGCCGCCCGCTGACATCCGGGTCACCATTTCCGAGAACGACGGCAACCTGATGGCCCGGGTGTCCTGGGAGCCCGGCGGGTTCGGGACCGGCGAAAACCACGAGACCGACGAAGAAGGCGTGCTGGTGGTCTATCGGCTGCGGGCGCGTGAAGGACCCGAGGGCATTCAGTTCGCGCCGGAAGACGGCGAGACGTACGTGACCTGCGACCCCAACCAGGCGGACACCTGCCCGATCCTCGATTTTGAAGCCCTGAACGTGGCCGCGGTCTTCAGTGGTGTGGCGGAGCAGGTGGAAGACGAGGGCACAACCGACCAGGTCCTGCGCCGCTTCGTCGAGTTTCCAGTGGCGGGCAATGCCCCGGCGGATCCGCAGGACTTTGCCATCTTCGCGTTCAACAGCCAGGTCGAATACTCGTTCGGCGTGTCCTTCAACCAGGACGGCGACATTGTCGGCCCCGGTCGCGAAGACGGCGGCCCGGTGGTCATTCCGCCGCCGGACATGGGGCGGCCCATCGACCCCGAACTCAATCCGCTCGAGCCGGGCAAGACCGAGCCGCCTTCGGTGACCGCGACCGCGGACCGGTTGGTGTGTACCGCTCCGTGCACGGTTGAGTTTCACGGCGGCGCGGTCACGCCCAACCAGATTATCGATCGCGGGTGGTCGTTCGGAGACGGCAACTCCGCCGACCAGGACGCCGCGGTGCACACCTACCAGTTGCCCAACACCTACAATGCGGTGTATTTCGCGGTGGACGACAATGAGCCCATCGGCCGGACGGCCAGCAAGATGCTGACGGTCGAAGTGCGGTCCAGTTCGACCGGCGGCGGGTCCGCTCCGGGGGCCCGCAGTGCGGCGATCGACGTGCTGACTTCCGGGCCGTTGACGGCCCCGAACGCCCGGGTCCGATTCGCGGCGAATACCGAGGGCATTGGAACGTCGAGCACCACCCTGCGGGTGACCTACAGTTGGGATTTTGGCGACGGCAACACGGGGAGTGGTCAGACCACCGAGAACGTCTTCGCCAACCCCGGCTTCTATTCGGTCGTGGTCCAGGTGATCGAAGAATTCACCACCGGACCGACGGTCATCACCCAGGCGTCGACGATCGTGCAGATCGGCGGCACCTCCAACAACCCCGGGTCGGCATCGACCTCGTCGACGGCCGATTCCCAGGTCCAGCAGGATCAGAATCAGGCCGCCGACGGTGAAGCCTGCGGCATGACCGCGCTGGGCATGATCGCGTTCTTGGGCTTGGGTTTGATCGGGCTGAGCCGCACCCGGCGGCGGCGGCGCTGCGGCTGCTGCCGGCCATCGCCCGGACCCGCCTCGACCGGATCGCAGCACCCTGGGTCCTGACGGCACCGCGGGCGCCCCGAAGCTGCGGTCGGCTGGGGTCGAACCGCAGCGTTTCGAAGGGCCTGGCGCCGGGGTGCGGTCGTGATCCGGCGGTTATTGCGGCGAGCAACTGTCCAGCAGTTCGGCGATCGATCCGGTGGACAGACAAATGCAGGTGTCGGCGGCACCGTAATAGACCTTGATGGTGCCGTCGGGTTCGGGAATCACGCCGCAACTGAACACCACGTTGGGGATATCGCCGACGCGCTCGTACATCTCGCGGGGGGTCAGCACCGGGATCAGCGTGCGGCCCAACACCTGGGCCGGGTTCTCCAGATCCAGGAGCACGGCGCCCAGGCGGTAAATCGGACCGGCACTGGTTGACTTGACCCCGTGGTAGATCTCCAGCCAGCCGCGGTCGGTCTCGATCGGCGGCGCCCCGGCGCCGATGCGCGTGCAGTCCCAGTGGTCGCCGCGCGGGGTCATGACCACCTGGTGGTCGCCCCAATACTTGAGGTCTTCCGAGTAGCTGATCCAGATGCTGCCGCCGGCCCCGCTGGGTCGGTCGAAGCGGCAGAACCGCCCGCCGATCCGCCGCGGGAACAAGGCGCAGTTCTTGGACGGCGGCATGTCCAGCAGCCCGTGGCGCTCGAAGGTCTTAAAGTCGGTGGTGGTGGCCAGCGCCACGGTGGGGCCCAGGTCGCCGTAGGCGGTGTAGACAATGTAATAGATGCCGTCCAGCAGCGTGATCCTGGGATCCTCGATGCCGTGCGTCTCGTAGCGGGCCATCGGCCCGCCCTCGGCAGGCCACATCACCGGAAAATCGTTGACCGTGAATTCGAAGCCGTCCGGGCTGCGGGCCAGCACGAACACCGAGCGGCCTTGCAGGTTCTCCACCCGCAGCAACAGCAGGTATTCGCCCTGGTACATCACCGCGGCCGCGTTGAACACGGTGTTGCACTTGAAGGGGACGTCTTCCAGCTCGATGATCGGGTTGCCTTCAAAACGATGCAGCAAATCCCGGGGATTGTGTTTGGACACTCATGGACTCCGTGACCGGCGCCGCGCTCGCGCGGAGGGTCTGCTGCGAATCAGCGCTGGCGGGCGGGTAGGTATCGCCGCAGGGCCGGACCGATGTACCGGCTGCGCGGTCTGATGATTCGATTGTTGAAGTGTTGCTCCGTGGCATGGGCCGCCCAGCCGATCACCCGGCTGGCCACAAACAGCGGCGTGTAGACATCGATCGGCAGATCCAGGAGGTAGTAGACCAGCCCGCAGGGATAGTCGACATTGGGATGAATGCCCTTCTGTTCCATGACCGTGTCCTTGACGGCGAAGTAGATGTCCACCCATTGGCGCTGCCCTTGAGCCTCGGCCAGCTTGACCATCCGGGCTTCCAGGATCCGGGCCCGGTGGTCGCCGTCCTTGTACACCCGGTGGCCGAAACCCATGATCTTGACCTTGTTGTTGATGGCGTCGAGGGTCCCCTGGCGGGCCTGCGCGGCGCTCTTGAACTGCAGGAGCATTTTCAGGGCTTCTTCGTTGGCGCCGCCATGGAGCGGGCCCTTCAGGGTGCTGATGCCCACCACGATACAGGAAGCCAGATCCGAGAGCGTGGAGGCGCACACCCGACCGGCGAAGGTGCTGGCATTGTAGCCGTGATCGGCGTACAGAATCAGCGACAGATCGATCAGTTTGGCGGCATCTTCGGAGGGTTCGCCGCCGCGGGTCTGATAGAGAAACTGGGCCGCATGACTCAAGCCGGGTTTGGGCGGCAGCGGCCGGCTGCCCGACAGCAGCCGCTGGCGGGCCGCGATAATGCCGGTGATCTGGGCGGTGAGGTACCAGGTGCGATCGATCCAACCCTCCAGGGTGTCCGGCGTCTGCGGGCCGAAGTGATCGGACATCGACACCGCCGTCCGCAGCACGTCCATGCTGCCGACGCCGGGCGGGATGCTGGCCACGACGTCCACGACCTGCGCTGCCAGCGGGCGAAAGGAGTCCAGTTTGCTGCGGACTTCGGCAAGCTGATCGGCGGTGGGCAACTCGCCGGTGAGCAACAGAAAGCTGATTTCTTCGAAGCTGGAGTGTTCGGCCAACTCCTTGACGTCGTAGCCCCGGTAATGCAACACGCTCTGATCGACGCCGCCGACCGCCGTTTCACCTGCAATGACGCCCTCCAAGCCGGGCCTGTAGTCGTCACTCATCCTGATCTCCTTTGGTTGCCGGGTCGTGCGTCGGTGCCGGCACCTCATACCCCAACATCTCATACAACTGCTGGCGGGTCTGCATTCTCGGGACGAACGGCTCCTGGGTTCCGCGCTGCTTCAAGTCCTTGAGCAGTTCAATCGCCGCGTGCATCATGACCCGCTGCAGCGTGACCGGAAAGATCACCATATCATACCCCATGTCCCCGAATTCAGAAACGGTCAGCAGGGGGGTCCGCCCGAACTCGGTCATGTTGGCCAGCAGGATGGTCGGGACGTCGCGGGCAAACCGGGCGAACTCCTCGCGGTCCTGGAGGGCCTCCGGAAAGATGGCATCGGCGCCGGCGTCCAGGTAGTGGTGGGCCCGGGCGACCGCGTCGTCGTAGCCGGTGACCCCGCGGGCGTCGGTCCGGGCGATCAGCAGGAACTCGGGGTCCGACTTGGCCGCCCGGGCGGCGGCGAGCTTGTCGCAGAACTCGGTGACCGGGACCAGGGTCTTGCCGGTCAGATGGCCGCAGCGCTTCGGAAACTCCTGGTCTTCCAGGTGCATCCCGCTGACGCCGGCACCCTCCAGTTCGCGGACGGCACGACCCACGCATTCGGGACTGTTGCCGAAGCCGGTGTCGGCATCCATGATGATCGGGACGGTGGTGACGTTGGCCGCCGCGGCGGCATGCTGGCGGGCCTCGGACAGGGTCATCAGCCCGATGTCCGGGACACCGCCGACGCTGTTGGCCAGCACCGCCCCCGACAGGTAGATGCCGTCGAATCCGGCCTGCTCGATCGCCCGGGCGGTCAAGGCATTGATCGCCCCGGGCAGGGCCAGTGTGCCGCGCTGCAGGGCCGCTCGCAAATGGGCTGTCCGGTGGTCATTGCGGGTACACATTCAGAACTCCCCCGTGCGGCACTAGCCGGCCGGCGGCGTCAGCACGTCGAAGGCCAGCAGCGGCGTGACCGAGTCCAGGCGGTCCAGATCCCAACCGAGGTCCAGGATGCGGCGCGCGGTCGCGTCTGAAACCACACCCGCGGCGTTGCCCATGAACTTCTCGACCACCTCAGCGTCGGTCATCGGGTTGCCGGCGTGACCGCGCGGAAAATCCACCCGCTGCTCGAGCATGGTGCCGTCTGCCAGCGTGATCTTGAGATGATTGGGAATCCCCTGGGGGTATCCCGGATTCAAGGCGTCGTCCTCGTAAATCCGGGTCCGGTCCAGCAACTGCAGGTAGGTGGCGTTGCGGAGCTTCTGATCGCTGAAACTCTCGCGGGTCAGTTCGCCGTCGATCAAGGCGCAGGCCACGCAGTAACCCATCGAATGGTCGGCGGTCTCGCGGCTGGTGGGTCGCCACTTCTCCGGTTCGCTGCCGATAATGCTGACCGCCGCTTCGAAGCTGGCGATCTCGACCGCCTGGATGTCGCGGCCGCCGATTGCGGGCCGCAGTTGCAGGGCGGCGTCAATCGCCGACTGCGAGTGGTACTCGGCCGGCCAGTACTTGATGTACGTCTTGTTGATCATGTAATCGCCGCCGTCGGCCAGGGTGACGTCGAACGGGCCGTCGACCAGCAGGTTGAAGATGCCCTTGGGGCCCTCGAAAATCTCATGCGGGCCGGTCATTCCGCGGCGGGCCAGGTCGGCGGCGAAGACGCCGTTCCGGGCGGCGTTGGAGAACGCGCAGGCTTTCCACATCGAGATCTGACCGGTGCGGGTCTGCCGGGTCGGAATGTTGCTCACCCCGGCAATGCCCAAGGCATGCTCCATCTGCTCGGCGCTGAGCCGCCACAACTTGGCGGCGACCAAGGTGCTGCTCAGGGCGCCGTAGTAGACGTGGTCCCAGCCGTGGGCCCGCAGGCTGGCGGCATCGCACAACCGGCACTGGATCTCATAGCCGATCACCACCGCGGTGATGAACTCGCGCCCGGAACGGCCGCAGACTTCGCTGACCGCCCAGGCCGCCGGAATGTTGTCCGACGGGTGGGCCGGCTCCAGGCTGAGATAGGTGTCGTTGAAGTCCAGGTAGCGGACCATGGCCCCGTTGGCGAAGGTCGCCAGATCGGGTGAGGTGCTGTGCCGGGTGCCCAGAACCGTGCCGGCATGCGCATCGCTGATCGACAGGGCCTTGGCCCGGGCGATGCACGACGGCGGCTTGTGGTAGGCGCCCAGGGCGCAGCCGATGGAATCGATCACCCGCCGCTTGACTTCATGCACCGTCTCGGGCGGCAGGCGGTCGTCGCGCTGGGCCAGGGTCCAGTGTGCCAGTTTGGATGCCAGGGTGGCCATGGCTTCATGCTCCATTCTCACTGAGGCGCCCGGCGCCAGGCCGCCGCCGCGCCGGGTCGAGTCCATCGGATCCCAACACCGATCGGCACAGCACCTCGGCAACGTCGAGCTGTTGCACGTCTTCGCGGTCTGCGGCGGCGATGCCGTCGGTCAACATCCGCATGCAGAACGGGCAGGCGCTGCTGACGACGCGGGTTGACGGTCCGGGGTGCAACACCTCCAGGAGCTGTCCGGTGCGAAGGGCGTTGACGCGGGTGTCGCCGGATTCCTCCTCCTTGAACATCTGGGCGCCGCCGGCCCCACAGCACATCCCGCGATCGCGGGTCATTTCGGGTTCGACCAGCTCCACCCCGGGGATGGCCGCCAGGAGCGCTCGTGGAGAATCATAGTCGTTGTTGTATCGACCCAGGTAACAGGAGTCGTGATAGGTCACCCGGGCCCGGACCGCGTGGCGCGGGGCCAGCGCTCCGGCGCGCACCAGGTCGCATAGAAACGCGGTGTGGTGCACGACCTCGAAATGTCCGCCGAAGTCAGGGTACTCGTTGCGCAAGGTGTTAAAACAGTGCGGGCAGGTGGTCACGATTTTCTTGACCGAGTAGCCGTTCAGGACCGTGCAGTTCTGCGCGGCCAGCATCTGGAACAGAAACTCGTTGCCGGCCCGCCGCGCCGGGTCGCCGGTGCAGGTCTCCTCCATCCCCAGAATGGCGAAATCGATGCCGGCGTGTTGCATCAGCCGGGCGGTGGCAATGGTCACGGCCCGGGCCCGGGCGTCGAAGGCCGGGGCACAGCCCACCCAGAACAACACCGCGGCGTCCGGCTTGTCGGAAACCAGCGGAATGTCCAGCCCCGCGGTCCACTGCAGGCGGTCGTCGGCCGGGTAGCTCCAAGGATTCCCGCTGGTCTCCAGCCCGCGAAAGGCGTTTTGCAGGGCCTCGGGAAACTCGGCCCGCTCCATGACCAGGTTGCGGCGGAGGTCCACAATCTTGTCGACATAGGTGATGAACACCGGGCATTCTTCCTCGCAGGCCCGGCAGGTGGTGCAGGCCCACAGGACCTCGGGCTTGATCCCGGTGCCGCCGACCACCGCCTGAGTGTGCACCGGGCTGTCACCGTGGCCGCCGGCGGTCATGACCTCATTCTGGCGGGCGTACAATTGGTCGCGCAGGTCCACGGCGAGATGCTTGGGCGATAGCAGCTTGCCGCTGCGGGTAGCCGGACAGACGTCGCTGCACCGCCCGCATTCGGTGCAGGTGTACAGGTCCAAAATGCCTTTCCAACTGAGGTCCGCCAGGGTGGCGATCCCCAGAGTCTCCTCGCGCTCGATCTTGCCTTCCATGTCCTCGATCGGCGCCAGCCGGCCGCGCGGACTCAGGTCCATGGCGAAGACGTTCGGAATCGCCGTGATGATGTGGAAGTGCTTGGAGTACGGCAGCAGGTTCAAGAAGATCAGAACCAGGGCCGAGTGCGTCCAAAACCCGGCGTGTTCCATGAGCCGCAGCGTCGCGGGCGGCAGACCGTGCAGGCCCTTGCTCAGCAGAAAGCCGGCATACTCGACGCCGTGGGCCGGTTGATCCGGCCGGGCCATGCGGGCACCGTCGTAGAGCAGGTCGGCCGCCATCATGGCGGCGATGATGCCCAGAATGACCAGGCCTTCGCGGTTCAGGGTCAACCGCGGGAGTTTGCGCACGGCCCGGTAGTACACGAAGATGAAGGTCCCCGCCAGCACCAGCAGCACGAACGTGTCCTTGAGCACCGCATAGATCATGCCGAGCGGCTGATCGGGCCCGAACCAACCCATGTTGAAGTCGGCGTCGTAGCCGCGGCCCCACAGGATCAGTGAACGCAGCAGCAAGACCATGAATCCACCGAAGACCAGGATGTGGGCCAGACCCGACCACTGATAGCGCGGCATGCGGGCCTGGCCGATGGCGAACTGCAAGGTCAGCTTCAGACGGTCGGCCACGCGATCGCCCCGGCCCAGCGGTCGGCCGATGCGCATCAGCCTCCAGCGGCGGCGGACTGTCCAGGCGAAGAATCCCCACCCGGCGAGCAACAACAGTGTCATGACCAATGCTGACATGATTCGGGGTCCGGCGGTTGCCTTCGGCGGCGGGCGCAAGCCAACCGCTTCCGGGTCAGCGGAGGACCTTCTTGAACGCTTCCGTGAGCAGGGGGGCCATCACAAACAAATCCGCCACGCATCCGTAAGTGGCCACGTTAAATATGGGCGCCTCCTTCTTGGTGTTGATCGCGGCAATGACCTTGCTGCCGCGCATGCCGGCCAGATGTTGAATGGCGCCGTCGATTCCGAAGGCCAGATAGAGCTTCGGTGTCACGGTCTTGCCGGTCAGCCCCACCTGGCGGGTGTGCGGCTGATAGCCGGCATCGCAGGCGGCTCGCGAGGCACCCACCGCCGCGTCCAGGACCTCCGCAAGCTCGAAGAGGATCTTGAAATTCTCCTCGCTCTTCAGCGAACGGCCGCCACTGACCACAATGTCGGCCTCGGTGACGTCCTTGATGCCGCTGCCGGCGCGGACCCATTCGCGGTTGGACAGCCGGCTGTCGTCGTCGGTGAAGTGCACGGCCAATGGCGCGACCGCCGCCGCCGCGCCGTCCACCGGCTCCACCGCCGCGAAGGCGTTGGGGCGAATCGAAACGACGTTGACGATCTTGGGATCCAGCCGCAACTCAGCGGTGGCTTTGCCCATGTACACCGGCCGGGTGACCACGGTGTTGCCGCCGTCGCCGCGCAGCGCCACGCAGTCGGTTGCCAAAGCGGCGTGCAGCCGAACCGCCAGGCGCGGCGCCAGGTCGCGGCCCATGAAGCTGGCCGGCAGCAACACGATCTGGGCTCCGGTGTGGGTCGCCGCCGCCTGCAGTGCTCGGACATACGGCTGGGGGGTATAGCGCTCCAGCCGGGGGTCCTCGACGGTCAACACCCCGGCGACACCCCAGGTGGCCAGCGTCGCGGCGGGGCCGGACAATTGCGTTCCCAGAACGCAGGCTCGGATGTCGGCCGAGCCGTCGAACTGCCGGGCGGCGCGGATCAACTGGCCCACCGCCGGATGCAGGGCGCCGCCCCGCTGCTCGGCAAATATCAAGATCGTGCTCATCAGTCCCGCTTTCGTCGGCGGGCCCCCTCCAGCCGGGGGCGCCACTCAAATCACCTTAGCTTCTTCGCGCAGCAATCGAACCAGCTCGCGGGCCATCTCCGGCGGCTCGCCGGCTACGAAGTGGCATGCCCCTCGGGCCGCCGGCGGTTGCAAGCCGATCAACTCGCTGCGCGGACCGGTCAGTTCGGTCACCCCGCCCAGATCGGCGGCGCTGAGTGTTTCGACGGGTTTCTTCTTGGCTTTCATCAGATTGGGCAAGGACGGGTAGCGCGGCTCGACCAGTCCTTTCTCGCAGGTGATCAGCAGCGGTAGGGTGCCGTGCATGATTTCCTCGGCGCCTTCCACCCGGCGGCGGGCCCGAACGGTGTTGCCGTCGAGTTCCAGTCCGACCGTCGCGCCCACGTGGGGCAGTCCCAGAAACTCAGCCAATCCCGGACCCAATTCGCCGGAATCGGTGTCGATGGCCTGCTTGCCGGTCAGGATCAGATCAAAGGGTTGTGACTGCTTGCGGATGGCCCGGCTGAGGGCCTCGGCCTGGTACAGTTCGTCATGGCTGACGAACACGTCGTCGCACAGGTGGATGCCACGGTCGGCGCCCATGGCCAGGGCGGTTCGCAGGATGTCGGCGGCCTTGACCCCGCCGATGGTCATGACCACGATTTCCTCGACGGGCAACCCCTGCTCCCGCAGCCGGACGGCCTGCTCGACCGCAAACTCGTCGAAAGGGTTCAGGACCAGCTTCAATCCGGTGGTGTCGATGGACTTGTGATCGGGGGCGAGCTTCACCACGGCGTTGGAATCAGGGACCTGTTTGACGACGGCCAGGATGCGCATGCGACCATTCCCATTCACGTGGGACTGCGGGGTTCTTGAATCAGAAAGGGCGATATTACCGGCTGGCCGCGGTTTTTGCCAGCCGGCCGGCTGCGGCGGCCTGCGGCGGGCGGCGGGTCTCGCGAAACCGCGGGGACGCACGGCTGTCTGGCGCTGCCGCCGCCGGAGGATCAGGCAGATGGTGGAAGCGGGCGGGCGGGCGCCTGCCCGACCATCCAGTCGGCGACCGGGTCCAAACCCTCGTCATGCAGCGCGCTGACCCGCCACACCGGCCGGGCATCGCCGACCGCGTCCAGCAGGTTGCCGCACGTGGCGTCCGCCCCAGGCAGATCGCACTTGTTGATGACATAGGCGCTGGCGATCTCCATGATTCCGGCCTTGGAGAACTGCACGTCGTCGCCGCTGTCGGGCATCAGCAGCAGCAGGATGTTACGGGTAACCTGCAGCACGGCGGTGTCGCCCTGTCCGGTGCCGACGGTCTCGATCAGGATGATGTCGAATCCAAACCCGCCCAACAGGCGGATGATGTCACCGACGTGCGGCCCCAACCCGCCCTGCTCATTTGCTGAGGACAGGCTGCGTACGAAGAAGCCGTCGTCCGGATCATGGCGCATCATCCGCAGGCGATCGCCAAGCAGCGCCCCGCCGGTCAGCGGGCTGGTCGGATCGACCGCCACCACGGCCACCTTCAGGTCGCGGTTCCGCAGGGTGGTGGCCATTTTGGAGATGAACGAACTCTTGCCCACGCCCGGCGATCCGGTGATGCCGAAAATCCGCGCCGGCGGTTCCGGCAGCTCCAGGTCGGCGGTCCCGGTTCGCTGGAGGTGGGTGATCAACCGGGCCAGCGCCTTGACGCTCCCGCCGCGATACTCGTTGAGCAGCGCGTTCAAATCGCGGGCAGCGCGCGCATCGACCAGCCGGCGGATGGCCGCCACGATGTCCGCGATGGACGAACCTGGGTTGAAGACCTCGTCGACCCCCATGTCCTTGAGGCGGCCGTAGTCCGACTGCGGGACGATACCGCCCAGAATGAGTGGCACGTCGCTTATGCCGTATTCCTTCTGATAACGGACCACCTCCGGCATGATGGTCAGGTGTGCGGCGCTGTGCAGACTGACGCCGATGATGTCGACGTCCTCCTGCATCGCGGCGTGCACCGTGGCCAGCGGCGTCTGCCACAGCCCGGTGTAAATGACCTCGATCCCGGCGTCCCGGAAGGCCCGAGCCAGCAGCTTGACGCCGCGATCGTGGCCGTCCAGGCCGATCTTGGAGAGCAGAATGCGGACGGCGGAATCCATGGCTCGCCATGATAGTTCAGGGGCGGGCCAGATCAAAGGGGGCGGAGGTGGCTACCATTCCGGACCGCCGTCGTAGCTACCGAGGACCGTGCGCAGGGCGCTGGTCATCTCGCCGACGGTGGCCCCGCACTGGGCGGCCTCGATCAGCGCGGGCATCACGTTTGTCCGGTAGTGGGCATCGTGCTCCAGGCGCTCCAGCGCGGCTTTCCAGCAAGCGGCGTCCCGCCGGCGGCGCAGGGCGTGCAGGCGCTGCTTCTGCTGGGCCTCGATTTCGCCGCTGATGCTCAGAATCTCAATTGGGGCTTCCCGCTCGTCGCGAAACTCGTTCACCCCCACGATGATCTTGTCGCGCGACTCGATGAGCCGGCCCTCCTCGATGGCCGACTCGGCGATCGACCGCCGGAAGTAGCCGCGCTCGATGGCATGGAGCACACCGCCGAGATCGTCGATCTGCTGGAAGATGCGGTTGGCCTGGGCTTCGATGGCGTCGGTGAGCTTCTCGATGAACCAGCTGCCGCCCAGCGGATCCACGGTCTGGGTGACGTGGGTTTCGTGGGCCAGGATCTGCTGGGTGCGCAAGGCCAGCTTGACCGCGTCCTCGGTGGGCAGCGCCAGGGTCTCGTCCATGCTGTTGGTGTGCAGTGACTGGGTGCCGCCCAGCACGGCGGCCAGCGCCTGGTAGGCCACCCGGACGACGTTATTCAGGGGCTGCTGTTCGGTCAGGGTCACACCGGCGGTCTGGGCGTGGACCCGCAGTTTCCAGCAGCGCTCATCCCTGGCCCCGACGCGGTCACGCATGTATCGCGCCCAGATGCGGCGGGCCGCCCGGAACTTGGCGATCTCCTCGAAGAAATCGTTGTGTACATCGAAGAAGAAACTCAGTCGCGGTGCGAAGCGGTCCACGTCCAGGCCGCGGGCCTGGCATTGCGCGACATAACACATTCCGTCGGCCAGGGTGAAGGCCAGCTCCTGGGCGGCAGTGGCCCCGGCTTCGCGGATGTGGTACCCGCTGATGCTGACCGTGTTCCACTGCGGCATGTGTTCCGTGCAGTATTCGATGGTGTCCACCACCAGGTTGACACTCTCGCGCGGTGGGAACACGTACTCATTCTGGGCGTGAAACTCCTTGAGGATGTCGTTTTGCAGGGTGCCGCGCAGTTGGTCGAGCGGCACGCCCTGCTCCTGGGCGACGCAGATGTAGAAGGCGAGCAGAATGGCCGCCGGGCCGTTGATGGTCATGGAGGTGCTGACTTCGCCCAGATCGATGCCGTCGAACAGGCGGCGCATGTCGTCGAGACTGGAGACGGCCACGCCGCACTTGCCGACCTCGCCCAGGGCCAGCGGATCGTCAGCGTCGCGACCCATCAGCGTCGGCAGGTCGAACGCCGTGCTCAGACCGGTCTGGCCTTCTTGCAGCAGGAACTTGAACCGCTGGTTGGTGTCCTCGGCGCTGCCGAATCCGGCAAACTGCCGCATGGTCCAGAGCCGCTGGCCGTACATGGTGCGGTGCACGCCGCGGGTATAAGGAAACTGCCCCGGCTCGCCGATCCCGGCCAGGTCCAGGCCCAGGTCGTCCGGGCCGACAAAGGGCCGCTTGGCTTCGGCGGGCGCGGTTGACGGTTGGTTCAGATCAGGGTGAATGCTCATGTGCACGGGTCCTGCCAGAAACCTGGGTCAGTCTTGCGGATTCCACGGCGCCGGGCGCTTCTCCAGAAACGCCCGCATCCCGGCGGCGGCCTGACCCGCCTCAAAGCAGGCCACGAAGCAGTCGATCTCGCCACCCCCGCCCAGCGCCGCCTTGGCCTGGGCAATGGCCGCGGGTCCGGCGACGGTCAGTTTGCGGAAGAACGCTCCAATCAGCGGTTCGAGGTCTTCCGCCGAGTTGACGATTTCGTCGACCAAGCCGATCTCCAGGGCCTGCTCGCCTTTGATGGACTGGCCGCCAAGAATCAGCTTGCGGGCCCACGCCCCACCGACCAGCCGGGGCAGACGGGTGGTGCCGCCCCAGCCCGGGATCAGGCCGAGCAACACCTCCGGCTGACCGATGTTGATGCTCTTGACCGCAAAACGGAAGTCGCAGGCCAGGGCGAACTCACAGCCCCCGCCCAGGGCGACACCTTGCAGGGCGGCCACGGTGACCTGCGGCAGCGCTGCGACGGCGTCCAAGACGCGGTGCCCGAGTTCAGCCATGGACCGGGCCGCGGCGGCGTCGTATTGGGACATGGCCTTGATGTTGGCTCCCGCCAAGAAGGCCTTGCCTTCGCCCCGAAACACCACGAAGCGCACCTGGCGGTCGGCGGTCAGGTTGGCGACCGCCTGCTGCAACTCGGCGAGAAACTCGGTGGAGGCAACGTTGAGACCGGACTCGGTGCGGAAGGTGACGTTTGCTCGCCCACCATCGCGCTCCAGAACCACGTGGGTGTGCGCGCTCATCAAGGTGATCCTTTGCGAACCCGAAGATCATCGCTGGCATGGCGATCCAGTTGAACTTCATCATATCTCGATCATTGCGGAACCGCAAATGGCCCGTCGGCGCGTTCCCCAATACGGTTTGACCTGTCTGGGTGATGGTGGTAGCTTCTGCGGCAACCGATCGGATGTGTCCCCTGCCTGGGTGGTGTCGGGCGCCGGCATTTCCCGTTGGTCAATGATTTCGGCCCGAATCGTCGGGGAATCTGCGGGCGATGGGGATCAGCGAGCAGCGCCGGCCGGATGTGCTTGGACGATGTCGCCCGCCGGGTCCGCACGTGTCCTGTGAGTCAACCCCATATTGAGATGCCACTGGAGGCGCGCTTCACGATGAGCTGTCGGTTCATGATTCCTGCGGTGCTGGTCGCGCTGGGGTGGTCGACCGTCGCTGCCGGCCAACCGACCCCCAGCACCCAGCCGGCGGCCACCCAGCCGGCGGCCCCGGCCGTCGCGGCAACCGTCAACGGAGCGCCGATCGCTGAGTCGCAGATCGACGAAGTGTTCAGCGACATCGTCGAGCAGCAGACCCAGGGGCGGACCGTGCCGCCGGCGGTGCTCGACGAGGCCCGCCAGCGCCTGCGTCCCCAGATCCTCGATGCCCTGATCGACAACCGCCTGCTGGATCAGAAGGCCAAGGAAATGAACGTCACGGTCAGTTCGGAAGACTGCCTCAAGGCCATCCGCGAAGATCTGGACGACAGCCTGCTGCGCAGCGGCGTGACTCGTGAGGAGTTCACCCGCCAACTCCAGACGTTGCAGCATATGACCCTCGACGACTTCGTGAAGCAACGGGCGGCCGAGCCGGGCCTGCAGCAGGCCCTGACTCATGCCAAACTTCTGGAGAAAGTCTATCCCCAGGATCTCGTGGTGACCGATGCACAGATCGAGGCCCGTTACCAGGAGGAGCTCGCGGAGGTCTTCAGCCGCCCGGAAAAAGTCCGGGCCAGCCACATTCTGGTGGCGGTCGCGCCAAGCGGCACCTCGGAGGACCGCACGGCCGCCCGGACCCAGATTGATGAGTTGTTGGTGCAGAGCCGTGCTGCCGACGCGGATTTTGCGGCCTTGGCCCGCGCCCATTCGGATTGTTCGTCGGCACCGCAGGGGGGCGACCTGGGCTTCTTCCCGAGGGACGGCGCCATGGTTGAACCGTTTGCAGCCGCGGCCTTTGCCCTGAACGTCGGCAATATCAGTGACGTGGTGGAAACCCAGTTCGGTTACCACATCATCAAGCTGACCGATCGCAAACCGGCGGAGACCATCCCACTGGATCAGGCCCGCCATGCCGTCCGCGAAGCGCTGAAGACGCAGAAGCTGGGGGAGTTGCGGCAGCAGCTAGCCGGCCAACTGCGTGCGCGGGCCGCCATCGTCACGAACTGAGCGCCCGTTAGAAAGGAACAAGTCGATGAAGATCGCCCTGGTCAATCCAATCACCCGCCGCAATCAGGGATACCACACCGGCGGCAGCCTGATTCCGCAGTTGGGCCTCCAGGTGCTCGCTGAATTGGTCCCCCCGGGGCACACAGTCGATGTCATCGACGAGATTTTTGGAGCCCGCGACACCGAGCAGCGGCTGACCACCACGGGCTACGACCTGGTCGGCATCACCGCTTACACCAGCGGGGCGACGCGGGCTTACGAGATTGCCGACGCCTGCCGGCGGGCCGGCATTCAGACCATCATGGGCGGGCCGCACGCGTCGGCCTGCCCCGATGAGGCCGCCGGCCACTTCGACGCGGTCGCGGTCGGCGAGTGCGACGAAATCTGGCCGGGGATCGTGGCCGACGCCGCCAACCAGCGATTGCAGTCGCGTTATCAAGGAACGCTGTCCGATCTCGAGCAACTCGGCCTGGGTCGCGCCCGCCAGAATACCGAGCCGCTCAACGGGCGCTACAGCGTGTCGGCGATTCAGACCTCACGCGGCTGTCCGGTCGGGTGCGAGTACTGTTCGGTGACCACCTTCAATGGGGCGCCCATCCGCCGCCGGCGGATTGCCGACATTGTGGAAGAGTGGAACCGCACGCCGCGCAAGTTCATCTTCGTCGTCGACGACAACTTCTTCGGCGTCGGCGAGCGCCATGCCGAGTGGGCCAAGGAACTGCTCCGGGCGATCATTCGCCACGGCAAGAAGCGGCTGTGGTTCAGCCAGACGACCATCAACATGGGCGCCGACACCGAAGGCCTGCGGCTGGCCTACCAGGCCGGCTGCCGCGGGATGCTCATCGGCTTTGAGACCTTTAACGAGGAGACGCTCAAGCGCTACCACAAGGGCATCAACCGCAAGAATCTCAGCAACTACCAGGGGCTGGTGGACAGCTTCCACCGCGCCGGGATCTCGGTGTTCGGCGGGTTCATCATCGGTTCCGATGAAGACACTCCGGAGACCGTGGCCGACACCGCCCTGGCCGCCGTGCACATGGGCGTGGACATCATCCAGGTGACCAACCTGACCCCGCTGCCCGGCACCAAGATGTTCGACCGCTTTCGCGCCGCCGGCCTGCTGTTCGCCGAAGACTACCCGCAGGATTGGGAGCGCTACGCCTTCAGTGAAACCATCTACAATCCCAAGCGCATGACCGCTCGCGAATTGGATGAGGCCATTTACGAGCTGCGCTACACCGCGGCGCGCGGCTCGTGGGTCTGGAAGCGAACCTTGCGGACCTTGCTGCGGACGCGCTCGCTGACGGCGGCGCTGTTCGTGCACGGCACCAACAGCGGGTGGAAGCGCATGGCCAAGATCCAGGCGCCGTATGACGCGGCGCGTTTTGGATTCGCCCCCAAGCCCTCCGCCCGGGTCAACAAGATCCGCGATTCGTTCCGCATGCACCTCAGCGCGCGATTCACGCCCGAGGCCCCGCCGGTTCGCCCGCCCCAGCCGGCTGCAGTGCTCAGCGAACCGCCGCTGCAACCGGCCCTGGCCGTACCGCTGCCGGTGATCAATGCCCAGATGCCCGCATCTGCGGCCGCGGCCCAAGGCTGAGGGTGGCGTGGAGGCCCCGGCGGCCCTATGGGGTTCCGGCGGACTCGTCGACGATGCCGATGATTACGGAACGGACCGGCGCCCGGGGGTCCCCGAGCACCTGGCGGGCGGAGTTGCCTTCGTCAATGACCAGCACGACCTGGCCGACCCGGGCGTCGACCGCGTCGACCGCGACCAGGTAGCTGCCCAAGTCGCGGCCGGTGTGATCCAGGCGGTCGAGCAGCAGCATCCGGCGGTTTTCGTAGGCCGGGTGCTTGATGGTGGCGACCACCGTGCCGGTGACCTTGCCCAGAATCATGATTGCCACCCCGCACGATCGACATGATCGACAATGCCCACGATGGCGTGGTCCACCGGAACAAACCACGGGTCGAGTGCCAAGGCCGCCTCCCGCCCGCCTTCGTACAGAATCAACTCCTCGGGGCCGGCCATGCGGGTGGCGTCGGCCGCGACCAGCGGGGTGCCGGAGTCGGCACCGCGGCGATCCAGCGGCTGAACCACCAGCAGCGGAACGCCCTGCAATCCGGTGGAGCGGATGCTGGAGACGACTGTGCCAATGACCCGACCCAACTGCATCGCGACCGCGCCTCCGCCGGCAATCACTCAGTGAACGCCGTGGACCGTTCGATTCGTTGCCGCAACTCCAGATGTTGCCGCGGGATGATCACCCAGCGGGCGTTCGCCGGATCGCCGGAGGTGGCCATCGCGGCCTCAACGGCCGCCGCGACGTCGTGAACCTTGCCGCTCAAGTGGGTCAGGCCCTTGCCGCCCAACCCGTCACCCAGCCGGATCTCGACCACGCAGACGTCGGCGGTCTTGACGGCGCGATCGGCCGCCCGCACCGTCGCCGGAATCGAAGCCATTTCCAGAATGCCGAGGGCATCGCCGTCGTTGGCCCGGCGGGTGCCCTGGACCGCGTCGTAGACCTGGGCGGCGACGTCGGCCAGCAAAATGTGATCGCGCAAGGCGCCGCCTTCCAGGCGCAGGGCCTCGCGGTAGGCCTCTTCCACCGCGGCCACGGCCCCGCCGACCAGGATGATGTACTTGCCGGGCTGGACGGTGCCGAAACGGACGCGGTCCAGGGGCGCCCGCTTGATCATGGCGTCGGCCGCCTGCGTGCCGGCAGCCACGCTGTCGAATTCCAGAACTGCAATGGCCGTGTGGTCGTTCATACGATCCTGAAGTGATCCACCAGCACGCAGCGCCGCTCGCGGCTGAAACTGTGCGGGCCGGTCATGCCCTCACCGGTCGGGCTGGCAATGGAAAACGAAGAATAGCCCTCGCCGCCCGCGCCGAGCCCGGCGTAGCACGGCCCGTTCTTGACGAAAATGCTGCAGTTCATCAGCCGGGCCATGCGGCTGAGCTTGTCGATATTCCGCGAGTGCATCGACGCGGTGTGCCGCCGTCCGCCCTCGGCGGAGGCCGCCAGGTCGATGCCCTCGTCGGCATTGCTCACCCGCACCACCGGGAAGACCGGCATGAGCTGCTCGGTCCAGACCAGCGGGTGCCGGGCGGGGACGTCCATGACCACCAGCCGGACCTCGTCGCCGGCGGAAACGCCGATCTTGCCCAGAATCAACCCGGCGTTCTTGCCGATCAGGTCGCGATCCACGACGCTGGACTGCGGCGCTTCGCGGCGCTGCTTGAAAACGAGGTTCTCCATCTGCCGGGCCTGGCTGTCGGTCAGCACCACGGCGCCGTGCTGCTGCATCGCCGCCAGGAACCGATCGGCCACCCCGGCCACCACGAAGGCTTCCTTCTCATCGGTGCAGATGACGTTGTTGTCGAACGAGGCTCCGCGGACCACGTCGCGGCCGGCGCGGTCGATGTCGGCGGTCTCGTCGACCACCGCCGGCGGGTTTCCCGGGCCGGCACACACCGCCCGCTTGCCGCTGTGCATGGCCGCTTCGACCACACCCGGTCCGCCGGTGACCACCAGCAACCGCACCCCGTGGTGTTGCATCAACGCCTGGGCCGACTCGATGGTCGGCTCGGCAATGCCGGTGACCAGGTTCGCCGGACCACCGGCGGCGGTGATCGCTTCATTCAGCAGGGCGATGTTGTCCATCGAGACCCGTTTGGCCATGGGATGCACGTTAAACACCACCGCGTTGCCGGCCGCCAGCATGCCGATGGTGTTGCAGATGATGGTCGAGGTCGGGTTGGTGCTCGGCGTAATCGAGGCAATCACCCCAAACGGCGCCCGCTCCATCAGCATCAGGCCGTGGTCGCCGCTGGTGGCCTCCGCCCGCAGCACCTCCGGGCCGGGGGTCTTGCGGGCCACCAGTTCGTTCTTGACCCGCTTGTCTTCCCAGCGGCCCAGGCCGGTCTCGGCCTGGGCCGCGCGAGCCAGCCGTTCGGCATGGGTCAACATCGACTGCCGAATGCCGGCAATGACCCGCTCGCGGCCCTCCAGGGTCGTGGCCTGAAACTGATGAAAGGCTTCGGTGGCCGCCGCAACCGCCGCATCGACGTCGGGAAACGCTCCGGCCGCCGCCGCCGCCCTCGGCGGGCTGCTGCGGTGGGCCTGGCCGCAGGCCGCCGGCGGGGCGGGTGGGGCCCCAGCGCCGGACAGGTGTTGCATGACCCGCCGGGCAATGGCATCGATTTGCGGGTTGGTCAGACCACCCATGATCTAGGCTCCACGATGGACCGCGGGCCGGGCAGACGCCATCACGTGCCCGAGGCCGCAGCGCCCTTGCGATACTTGATTTCGCCGCCGATCTCCCAATGGTCGACGATGGCCATGATCACCGCGTCGCAGGGCCGCTTGTCGGTGACCGCGGTCTGCCGGGCGGAACTCCCGGACGCGAACAGCACCAACTCGCCGGGCCCCGAACCGACCGCGTCCACCGCGATCACCGTACCGCCGACGGCGACCCCGTTGCCATCCACCGGCTGGACCACCATGAACCGCAGACCGTTCATGCTGGGTTCCTTCTGGGTGGAAACCACTGTTCCGACGACCTTGGCCAGGACCATGGTGTGCTCCGCTGCCGCCGGGCGAGCCGGCGGTTCGTTGGATCGGGGCGGCTTGCAGCCCGTGGGCTACTTTTTCTTGGACTCGGCCGCAGCCTGCTGCTGGCGACCCAGCGGCAGGGTGATATCGACATTGCTGTGCGGACGGGCGATCACGTGGACGGTGACCAGCTCCCCGACCCGCGAGGCGGCCGCCTGGCCGGCTTCGCATGCCGCCCGCACCGCGGCGACATCGCCGCGGACCACCGCGGTGACGTAACCGCCGCCGATCTTCTCATAACTGACCAATTCCACTTTCGCCGCTTTGACCATGGCGTCGCTGGCTTCGACCATGGCGGCGAAGCCGCGTGTCTCGATCATTCCCAGGGCATCTGCCATTGCTCGCTGTCTCCTTAGTGGTGGGCTCGAGCCCTGCGGTGGTGCGTTGGCAATCTCCGCCGCGGGCCCAATGCGCCCAATGATTATTTCTTGCCGTCGTCGCTTCTGCCGGACACACTCTCGATGGCCTGTGCCGCGGCCTGGGCGCCGACGTCGATGTCGCGTTGCTCGCCGCCGAGGTACAGCCGGCCGAAGCTGCCGAACGACCGGACCTCCAGGATGTTGATTTCGGCGGCCTTCTCGGCCTCGTTGGCCGCCAGCGCCGAGTAGGCGGCCGGCTCGCATTCCAGGATGTACAGGGTCTGATCCGGCAGGATCATGTTGCCATGGCGCATGCGATTGATCAGTTGCGTCTGGTGGGCGTCGACATGGCGGATGACCTGGCTGGAGACCACCTTCGGTTTGCGGCGGTCGCCCTCCTGGACGCCCAGGGCATCCAGAATGGCCTGGCCGGCGGCCCGGACGTCCGCCTGGGAGTCCGAGTGGATTTCCAGCATGCCGTACAGCCGTTCGACGATCTGCATGCCGGGCGTCACCTGCGTCGACTTCAGGGCGATGTCGGTGATGCGATTGATCTCGATGCCCGGCGAGATTTCCACGAACAGCGACGCCTGGCCGACGGTCGGCAGGTAGCCCTGGGCGACGGTGGCCAGGAAGGCGGCGAATTGCGGCTGCAGGCTGTCCAGAAAGACATAGCCGCGCAGGTCGACATGTTCCATCGTCAATCCCTCGATCCGGATGCGTCGCTGGGGCTGGACAGACCCTTGGATTCCTTGATGATCTTGACACCGGCGCTGGCGCCCAGCCGGGTGGCGCCGGCCTGGATCATTCTCTGGGCATCTTCATAACTGCGGATCCCACCGGAGGCCTTGACGCCCATGCGCGTTCCGCGGACCGCGTCGGACATCAGGGCGACGTCGTGGGCGGTGGCCCCGCCGCCGCCGAATCCGGTGGAAGTCTTCACAAAGTCGGCGTGAGCCCGCTTGGCGAGGTGACAGGCCCGCACTTTCTCGTCGTCGGTCAGCAGGCTGGTTTCCAGGATGACCTTGCTCAGGGCCCGCCCTTCGATGCAGGCATCGGTGACCGCCCGGATGTCGCGGTAGACGGCGTCATCGTCGCCGCTCCTGAGGGCGCCGATGTTGATGACCATGTCGATTTCGCGGGCGCCTTCGCGGATGGCCCGCCGGGCTTCCAGCCCCTTGATTTCGGGCAGGTGCGTGCCGGTGGGAAAGCCCACCACGCTGCACACCGCCACCGGGGTGCCCGCGAGCTGCTCGGCGACCAGGCGGACGTAGGTCGGGTTGATGCAGACGCTGGCGAAGCCGTAGCGGGTGGCTTCGGCACACAGCGCGACGATTTCCTCGCGGGTGGCATCGGGGCGCAGCAGGGTGTGATCGATGTACTTGGCCAGGTCCTGGGGCAGATCGCCGCCGCCGGGTTGATGGCCGATGCGCTCGGCGCCCATGCCGACCAACTGCCGCACGAATTCGGGGTTGGTTTCGGCGCACATCTTGCAGAAGGTGCAGGCCAGGTTGGTACACACCGCGCCGCCGGGATCGGGGCGCGACAGTTCGGCCATCCGCCGGGCGATTTGTTCGATGTCTTGATCGGAGAGTGGGTCCATGGGATCCTCGTGCCGGCAGGCACACGGCCCGCCCGGCGCGCCGGTGCCGGCCTGCGGCTCAATCATGGCGGCCCGCCGCAGGTGCCGCTCGACCGTGCACTCGGTGGACAACCACAGGTCGACAATCTGCAACGCCAGGTCCGGACCGACCAGTCCGGCTCCGAGCGTCAGCACGTTGGCGTTGTTGTGCTCCCGGCTGTTGCGGGCCGACGACAGATCATAACACAGCGCCGCCCGGACGCCCGGCAGCTTGTTGGCCGCCATGGCCGACCCGATCCCGGCGCGGTCGATCATGATTCCGAAATCCGCCTCCCCGCCGGCGACCCGCCGGGCGACCGCGTGGGCCACCGTGGGGTAGTCTACCGGATCGCTGTTGTGGGTGCCGCAATCGTGAACGGCGTACCCCCGCTTTTCAAGTTCCGAGCGGATCTGCTCCTTGAGGGCGTACCCGCCATGGTCGGCCCCAATAGCGATCGCAGAACCGCGAGACGGGATGTCGCGTGAGGTCATAGGCAGGGTATTGAACGCCCGGGCAGCGCCCCTGTCAAGTGATCCCGGTGGCCCCCAGTCGGTTGGGCGAATTGGTGGGACGCCGCCGCACGGCGCCGCGCGCCAGCGGCTGACGGTTTTCTGGAGGCCGGCGGCAACCGCCGGCGGATCCTTGCGGATTCCGAAACCGCGGTTGTATCCTGCCTGCCGGAAGGTCGCTGTCCTTACCCCACCGCGCTGTGCCCGGGCCGGCGACATCAGTTGCAATGGAGATCAGCACATGGTCATTGCCCTGGCATCACCCGCCGTCGCCTTGTCGCTCGCTGATGGCCTGGACAAGATCAAGCGGTTGCTGTCCGAAGCCTCGACCCGCGGCGCGGAGATCGTGTGCTTCCCGGAAGCCTACCTCCCCGGTCTGCGCGGGCAAGACTTCGAAGTCTTGCCCTTTGATCAGACGCTGCAGGAACGGGTCATCCAGACCGTCGCGAAATGGGCACGAACCTATGTGCTGACGACGATCCTGGGCATGGAACGGCTCAGCGAGGCGGGTCGCCAGATTGTCGCGGTGGTCATCGATGCCCGAGGCCGGATTCAGGGCTACCAGACCAAGAACCAACTGGACCCCAGCGAAGATCAGTTCTATGTGCCCGGCAGCACCCGACAACTGTTCGAGACCAACGGGATCAAGTTCGGCGTGGCCATCTGCCATGAGGGCTGGCGCTATCCCGAGACGGTCCGTTGGGCGGCGGTGCGCGGCGCCGCGATCGTTTTTCATCCGCAGCACACGGGCAGCGATCAGCACGGCGTCCGCCTGACGCAGTGGGGCGCGGCCAGCGCGCCGTACTACGAAAAGGCGATGATGCTCCGCAGCATTGAAAACACCATCTACTTTGCCAGCGTCAACTACGCCCTGCGCTTCCAGGAATCGGCGACCAGTCTCATCGCCCCCTCCGGCCAGTGCCAGGCGTACCTGCCCTATGGGCAGCAAGGCGTCCTGGTGCAGGACATCGCCGTCGAAGACGCCACCGGTCTGCTGGCCCGGCGTTACGCTTCCGAACGATATGCGGAATCCACGCCGGAATGACCGCCCGCCCGGCGTCACAAAGCGAGACCCCAGACGGGGACCCGCCAGCCCATCAAGTTCGCGCATCCCGTCGAGATTCCAAGCCTTGAGGTGATTCACCCTGCCTCGCCTGCTGGCCGAGCGCCAAGGCTGCTTCCAAGTCGCTATCGCGTGCTGCAGAAGTGCCAAGCAGTCGCTCCAAATGTCAAATCAAGATACCACAAGTACCAAATGGTATCTTCATTTAATCAAAATGAAGATACCATTTCAATCAAATCAAGATACCATTTGAATAAAATGAAGATACCATTTTAGTGAAATGAAGATACCATTTGATCCAAGATCCACCCGGCCCGGGCATGGCTTTCCAGGATCCTGGGCTTAGGTGGCGGCCATGGCGGCAATGATGTTGTTGCGGGCGGCGTAGCGGGCGGGCAGCACGCCGGCGATCAGGCAGACGCCGAGGGTCAGCCCGATCCCCAGGCCGACCATGTCCCACGGCATGGTCCAGGGTGCGTCGAAGCCCCAGACCGCCAGGGTGATGGCGTTGATGCTGCGGCCGAGGTGCAGCCCGGCCAGCAAGCCCAGGGCACTGCCCAGGACCCCCAGGATCAGCGCCTCGGCCAGGATCAGGCGGATGACCTGCGACCGGCTGGCCCCGATGGCCCGCAGCACCGCAATCTGCCGGATGCGCACCGCCACGTTGGCCATCATCAGGTTGCCGGCGCCCAGGGCCACCACGATCAAGCCGATAATCGGGATGATGCTGATCAGGCGCGAAGTGCGATAAACCTCGCGATCAATCATTTCCTTGAGCAGGCGCACCGATCCGGTCAGGGCGTTCGGCCGGTCGACCGCGAACTTGATGCGGTGCAGGATGACCTGCTCCTTGAAGCGCTGCCAGCGCTGCTGCGGGGTCAGCTCATACCAGAAGTACGACCGAATCACATTCAAGGCCTCGCCGAGGGGGCTGAACTCAGCAGGCGGTCCCTGGCCGGCCGGATGCTTCAGCCACTGGTCGATGGCCGCGACGTCGGCGGCATACTCCGGCAATTGGGGACCCCAGTCGACCAGCAGTTGGGCCGCGGTCCGCAGGTCGAGGTGCCGCGGTGGATGGTCCTGCTCAAACAGCGCGGGCGGATCGCCGACCTCGGCGGGCATGTCCAGGTTCAGCAACAGGAGCGAGATGAACTGAACGTTGAAGATCTGTTGGGCATCTTCCAATGACCCGATGATCGATGACCCCGAGGCCTTCATGAGCTGCTGGTCGGCTTTGAACACCACCGCGGCGACATCGAGCGACGGTGATCGGACCACCCCGGCGACCTCGAATTCGTGGCGCGTGCGTCCGGCAGTGATCGGCACCAGATCGCCGGCGTGCAAGCCCAGGATGTTGGCCGCATCCTGGGGCACCAGCACACATCCGCCGCCGGCCATCTTGGCCATGGCGTCGTCGGGGTCGCCTTCCAGGTACTCCAGTTGGGTGTTCTGCAGGAAGCGGCGGACGTCGAGAGCCACGAACATCGATAATGGAAAGCGCGAAACGGCCGCGCCCGACTTGTTCGGGCTGTCGACGCGACACACGAAGTTGGTGGCCCCGACAAGGTCCTTGACGCCCGGCATGGCCCGGACCTGCGCCAATTGGGCGGCGGGCATCTGGTTCATCATCCAGACGAAGCCCTCCGGAATCTTGGTTGGAAAATCCCAGCCGGCCATGACGCTGTCGACGTGGGCGGTCAGGCCGATGACCAGCGACAAGGCCACCATGAACCCGGTGCAGATGGCGCCGCTGCGCCATGGGGTGCTGGCGATCTGATCGTGCAGCAACGGCCGGCGAATTCGCAACAGTGCGGCCACCAGTGGCGACAAGGCATTGCTGGCCCAGCGGGCCGCCGCGGGCGCCAGCAGGGCATAGCCGCCGAACAGCGTCACCAGTCCGGCGGTGTACGCGCCCTCGTTGAACCACCAATGGCCCGGCACCGTCGCCAGGGCGAGTTCGTGCAGGCCAATGAGCGCCAGTCCGACGACCGCCGCCACCAGGGCCAGACCCGGCCGCGGGGTACGGCTCATCGGCTTGGTGGCGGCCAGCGGTGACACCGCAGCGGCCTGCACCGCCGGAACCAGCCCGCTGAGCAGCGCGGTGGCGAGTCCGCCGACGCCGCCGATCCACAGTCCGCGGGGGCTGATCACCAGTTCCTGGAGGTACTCGGGCAGAATCCGCACGCTGATCATGGCCAACCCGATCCCGATCGGAATCCCGGCGATCACGCCGATGACGCCGATCGGCACGATCTCCATCCCGGTGACCACGGCCATCTGCAGCCGCGACATTCCGGCGCAGCGCATCATGCCCATGTGGGTGATGCGCTCGATCATGCCCATGCTCAACGTCGTGACCACGATGAACATCGAGGTCAGCAGGGCTACGGCCGACATCAGGTTGAGGATGAACTCGCTCATGTCGCGGGCGTTGTTGACCTGCCTCATGCGTGCTTCGGCGGTGTTGACCGGATAGTCCCCGCCGCGGGCACTGACGATGGCCTCGATCTGCTTGGCGGTGGCATTGACGGTCGCGATGGAGTCGTCGTGCAACAGCACGTCGATGACGCTGACCTGGCCGCGCTGACCGGTGACCGCCTGCAACTCGTCGAGCAGGACCACCAGGGTGGGCCGTTGAAACTGGCTGATGCGCCGCTGCACGTAGCGGCCAACGATGGTGAACGACCGGCCGGCGTCGTTGGGGCCGGCCGACAGCCGCACGGTGTCGCCGAGGTCCAGTCCCTCGGCGGCGGCCAGGGCATCTTCAATCATGCAGCGCCCGCGATCGGCGGCGGTCAGCAGCCGGCCGTCGACCGGGCGGGCGGTGCGGGTCAGCGGGGTCTCCAGCCCGCGGTAGGCTCGCAACTGGTACTCGGAGTCGGGGTCGATGCCGATGGCGTCGATCGGTTGCGGTCCGCGCACGCTGGGTTCCATGCGGCAGGCAAACTTGGCCTTCGGGCACACGGTGCGGACGTTTTCCAGGGCCCGGATCGGCGCGATCAGCCCTTCGTCGACGATGTCCAGGTACGACGGTTCAACGCTGATCTGGCTGCGCCCCACCCAGCCCTGGATCTGGTCGCCGATGCTGGCGATGAACGACTGATAGGCGCTGGTAATCCACACCACGATGGCCACGCCCAGGGCGACGGCCAGCGCGGCGCCGGCCGTCCGCCCGGGCTTAACCCGTAAGTTCCTGGTACCGAGCAGCGACCAGTGCCGCATGGCCGGCTCCTTCCGGGATGATTTCGCCGAGCAGGGTGCCGTCGCGCAGCACGCAAATCCGGTCGGCAAACGAGGCCCCGTGGGCTTCGTGGGTGACCATTACGATGGTCTTGTGGTTGTCATGGGCCAGGCGATGCAACAACTCCCAGATTTCCAGTGAGTGCTGCGAATCCAGGTTGCCGGTGGGCTCGTCGGCCAGAATCATGACCGGGTCGTTGACCAGGGCCCGGGCGATGGCGACGCGCTGTTGCTCACCGCCCGACAGCGCCTGCGGGCGGTGGCCGGCCCGGCCTTGAAGGTGCACCAGCTCGATCATGGCGGCGGCGCGCTCGCGGAGGTTCGCGGTGGTGGCACCGTCGACCAACAGCGGCAGAGCGGCGTTCTCTCGAGCGGTCAGGCCCGGCAGCAGGTTGAACTGCTGGAACACGATGCCCAGGCGCTTCCGCCGAAACAGGGTCCGCTGACCGTCGTTCATGGACGACAGGTCTTCACCGTCGATGGTCAACGATCCGGAGGTCGGGGTGTCCAGGGCCCCGGCCAGGTGCAGGAAGGTGCTCTTACCCGATCCGCTGGCGCCCATGACGGCCACGAACTCGCCGCGGGCAACGGTCAGGTTGAGTCCGTCCAGCGCACGGACCTCCTCGTTGCCACTGGAATAGTGTTTGTGTAAGTCCGCGGCGGTCAGAACCAGATCCACGTGCCATCCCCGCGTCTGTCGACAGCAAATCGCCCCATTGTGCGGTGGCACCCGCTCGCGGTCAATGGGCGGCGGGAGCCCGGCAAGACGCACGTCCAACCACAACGGTCGGCCTGGTTGCTGCCGTTCCCGTCGGCCTTCCGGGGCCACACGCCCGATAGGAATCAGGCGCGGGAGGCCCGGTTGCGGGCGGCCCACGAAAGGGGTCAACCCTTGCAGGGCGGAGGTGTTCATATCTTATGCTAATCAGTGAGCCCCGCTGGGGTTCAAGGGTGAACGCGACAGTGCTGGCTTGGTCTGGGTTCCAACGGGGTGCCGGTCGGCTGCGGGGTTGGCTTCGATGGTGGCGTTGATCCTGCCCACCTGCTCGCTCCGGCCCAACAACCCACAGATGTTGGCCAGGTCGGATTGATAAGCGCGATTGCCGTCATCCTCCGCAAGCAGGCGCTCATGGATTCCCAAGGACCGTTCGTAGTCCTTTGAAGCCGCCGGCCACTCTTTCCGGATCCCGTGCACTTTTCCCCGAAGCAGCAACGCAAAGCCGTGCAGCCGCTGCCAGGCGCGGTTGTCCGGCTCCCGGCGCCGCATCGCCTCAGCCAGGGCCAAGGCTTCATCACAGTGGGGGCGTGCCGATTCGGCGTCGCTGCCCTCGACGTCCATTTCCGCCAGTCGATGGTGGGCGCCGAGCAATTCGGGGGTAGCCGCGGGCATGGAGGACCAACGTGCCCGGCGCGGAGAGGGTGGGAAGCTGAGGGGATCTTGCGCGTGTACGTGCCGCTGCCTAAGAAAGAAGCGAGTTCGGTTAACACACCATAATGGCGGGCGTGCACGCGCATCTCAGCTTCTTGATTGCTGCTCGGTCTGTCGAGTTGCGGACATCGTGAACCAGGACGCGTCCATGCCCAGGCGGGTTGTCGGGTTGACCTGAGCGCAAGGGTTGCCGCGAGAGCGCGACCCGTCAGCCAGCGCCGGCATCCCGGACGGCGTGACCTGCGGGTCGGCCGCATCGCCCCTTTTTAGCTGTGGCACGCCGGGCCGACGCCGGCCCGCCAACTGCCTCACCAGCGCCGTACGATCCATCGCAGCGCCACCGCCGCGGCTGTCGCCGCAGACGAAATCCGGGTTGCCGCCGGAACCTGCCACGAAGCAATCAACCTGCTGGGCACTTGGGGCCGGTTCACACCGGTGATCGGCGCTCCCCCAAGGAACGCACGGTTTTGCGGCGCTGCGCGGGATCATGCGTGAGCGCGCCGGATTTCCGGCCTTTTACATAGGGCGGCCGATCCGCGCGATCGGCGAGAAAGACTCGGCGTGGATTGCGGTAACTGTTCAAAAGGGAAGATCATGGAACGCCTTGGGAGCTGCAGGCCCGGACTCGCCACAGCCGGTGCCGTGCTGGGATGCCTCATCGCGGGGGTTGCGGCGGGGTGCGGTGTTGACGCCCAGCCCGGGCCGACGGCCGACACCGCCGCTGCCCAGGCGGCGGCTCCGGGGGTGACCTTCGAGAACGTCACAACCCGGGCCGGCCTAGACTACCACAATCCGGCCTTGGACCCGGATCACCCGGACTACTGCCTGCCGATGGTCCGCTTCGTGGCCGGCGCGGCGGCCGCCGACGTGGATGCCGACGGGTGGACCGACCTGTTCGTCACCCGCCTCGAGAAACCCAACCTGCTGTTCCGCAACCTGGGTGACGGTACCTTCGAGGAGGTCGGCGCCCGGGCCGGGGTCGACCTGGTGGCACAAAGTTCCGGGTGCGCCGTGGCGGACGTGGACAACGACGGCTCACTCGACCTGTACGTCCTGACGCTCGGAGCCCGGAACTACCTGTACCTCAACGACGGAACCGGCCGCTTCACCGAGGCGGCACCGTCCTACGCGCTGGACATGCCGGCCGACAATCCGCCGCGGGAGCGCAGCGCGGCTGCCTTCGGTGACTACGACGACGATGGTGATCTCGACGCCGTGGTCACCGAATGGCGCAGCGGCGGCATGAACCGCGTGATGCGCAACGACGGAGGCCGCTTCGTTGACGTCACCCAGGCCATCGGGGTGAACCTGTCCGGCGTCATCGGCTTCGCCACCGCGTTCAGCGACATGGACGGCGATGGGCGGCGCGACGTGGTGATCGCCGGAGACTTCAGCAGCAGTCGGATGTTGCGGAACCTTGGCGGCGGCCACTTCGAAGACGTCACCGCGAGGGCGGGAGTCGGGACCGACGAGTTCGGCATGGGATCGGCCATCGGCGACGTCAACAACGACGGAGCGCTCGATTGGTTTGTGACCTCGACCTACGGCCATCTGCCCTACCCCTGGGGTGGCACCGGCAACCGCCTGTACCTCAACGGCGGCAGCGGCCGGTTCAGCGACGCCACCGATCAATTCGACGTCCGTGACGGCTCGTGGGGCTGGGGGGCCGCGTTCCTCGATTTTGACAACGACGGCTACCTCGACCTGGCCATGACCAACGGCGTTCATTACCCGTGTTTCGACGTCGGATGGCGCTATGATGACGACCCCCTGCGGCTGTGGAGAAACACCGGCGGCGCGGCAATGGTCGAACTGGCGGCCGAACTCGGATTCAGTGATGACGGGGCCGGCAAAGGCCTGCTGCGCCTGGATTACGACAACGACGGTGATCTCGACGTCTTTGTCACCAACAACGACGGCCCACCAGTGCTGTTCAGAAACAACGGTGGACACTCGAAGCACTGGCTGCGGGTCGCACTGCGCGGCCACACCGCCAACACCCACGGCATCGGCGCCCGAATCCGCCTGCTCGACGCCTCGGGAACCGTGCAGCAGATGCGCGAAGTGTCGGCCAACAGCAATTACATGTCACAGGACGAGATCGTGGCCCATTTTGGGCTCGGCGATCAACCCGGGGTCGCGGCCCTCGAAGTTCAGTGGCCGGGGCGCAATTGCATCCAGATCGTCCGTGATGTCGTCGCGAATACGCGAATGATGATCGATGAACCGTTGGAATGCCTCGCGGCGCAGGAGTCGCCCACACGGGTCGAGACCCGCCACTGAGGCCCAGGGTTGGAGCGGTTACTGCGGATGAGCGCCACCATGCCGACGGCCACGCACCGCTGGACGACGTATCGCAATGCCATGTTGCTGCTGAGAACCCGCAGCAACACCGTGCGTGCCGTGCAGGCAGTTCAGCGCTCGGCGGGCGACTACATCTGCGGTCGGTTCCTGGGCGCGAAGGTGTACCTCCTGAGTCATCCGGATGCCATCCGCCACGTGCTGCACACCAATCATCAGAACTACGCCTGTGGCGAGCCGGCCTGGTCGCCGCTGCGCCGGACCATTGGAAGCGCCCTGCTGTTCGCCGACGGGGAGGGTTACCGCCGCCAGCGACGCTTGGTGCAGCCCGCCTTCGATCCGCGGCGTGTCGACGACTACGCCGAGGCGATACTCGAGGCCGTCAGCAGCATCCAGCAGGAGTGGTGCCGGCGGACCACGCCGCGGGTGGACATGCACCACGAAATGATGCGGCTGACCATGCTGGCCATCGGCCGCGTGCTGTTCAGCGACGACCTCAGCGATCAGGCGCCGCACCTGGGCCGGCTCATCAGCGAGGCGCTCACCGCCGCCGGCGATGCCTATCGTTCCCCCCTGAGCCGCCTGCCGTGGCTGCTGACGCCCACCCAACGCCGACTCACGCGGCTGACCCGGGAATTCGACTCCGCCCTGGCCGCCGTGATCGAGCGGTGCCGCGCCCATGGCAGCGGACGGCGCGACGTGCTGTCGCTGCTGCTGCACCACCACGGCGAACCTGCTGTGGCCCCGGGCGACCGCGAAATCCGCGACCTGATTACGGTGTTGTTCGGCGCCGGTCATGAGACCACCGCAAACATGCTGACCTGGACCTGGTATCTGCTGGCACGGCACCCGCACGTCGAACGGCGGCTGCACGCGGAACTCGATGCCGTCCTCGGCGGCCGCCCCCCGCAACCGCACGACCTGATGCGATTGCAGTATACGGACCTGGTGCTCCGCGAAGCGCTGCGGCTGTATCCGCCGGCCTGGATCATCCGGCGGCAGCCGCTGGAGCCCGACTGCATCGAAGGCTACGCCGTCCCGGCCGGCGCCGCCCTGCTGATCAGCCCGTTCATCGTCCAGCGCGACCCGCGCTGGTTTCGGGACCCCGAGCGCTTCGAACCGCAGCGTTTCGAGGAGAGCCCACCGGACACCCGACCACGGTTCTCGTACTTTCCCTTCGGCGGAGGATCCCGCCAATGCCTCGGGCAGGCATTCGCCGAGATGGAAGGCCGGCTGGTGCTGGCGGGGCTGGCCCAGCACTACACCCCGCGGCTGGTGGGTGACCAGGCCGTGCAGCCGGATTGGATGTTTCTCCGTCCCTGCGGCGGGATGCCCATGTACCTCGTCCGTCGCGGTGACTGACCAGAAACCGACTTCAGGAGGGCGCGAGAAATGCTGCTGTCGTTCGGGCCGTCAATCCGACCCCGTGCTGCCCTGAGGTGGAACCGGCTCCGCGACGCGCTGGTTTATCGGCCGCTGGCGTTTGCCGAGTCCGCCGAGTCGCTCGAACTCGCCCACAGCGCGCTGCGGGTTCAGCCCGGCGAAACGGTGGCGGGCATCACCAGCTCCGGAGACCTGTTGCTGTCGCTGTTGTCCTGCCAGCCGGGCACCGTGCGCGGTTTCGATGCCAATCCAACGCAGACCGCTCTGGCCCGGCTCAAGTGCCTGCTGTGCCGCGAGGCATCTCTGGAGCGCGCTCTTGGTTTTCTCGGCCTGGGACGACAGCCCACCGCTCAGCGCTACGCCACCTGGAGCGCCCTGCGGGGCCGTCTCGGCCGGGATGCGGCGCTGATCGAACCCTATGATCTGGGCGGCGGGCTGCTCAACTGCGGCATGTCCTGGAAGCTGATGGGTCTGATGTGCCTGGGATTTCGCACCTGCCTGGGGCGATCCGGCTTCCAGCGGCTGGTGTCGGCGGACACAACGGCCGCGGACCGCCTGCGCCTGCATTCCTCGTTGAACCGCAGCAGGTTCTACCGCCGGGCGGCCCGCCCGCTGCTGCACGGCGGCAGCCGCCTGTGGCAACATTTCCTCTATCCACCGGCGTTGTGTCGCAATTCCGACTATCCACGGCGGGCGCTGCAAGACCTCTTGGCTCACTTCAGGCGCCTGTTCGAGATCGGCTTCCATGAGAACCCGGTGTTCTGCCGCTACCTCACCGGCAGAATCCCGCCGGAGCAGTCCCGCCACCTGTACGCGCCGGCCGCCTGGGCGAACCTCAAGCGGCGGCTGCCTGATGTGCGTTTCGAGACCTGCAGCATCGAAGCGGGCCTCCGCAGCCTCGACCCGGCCTCGGTGGATGCGTTCTATCTCTCCAACGCCCCGGACTACCTGGGCCCGGAAGACCTGCGATCGCTCTCGGCCGCGTTGTCCCGGGCGGCCAGACCCGGGGCACGCCTGTACCTGCTGTCGCTGGAACCGCGCTGCCCCTTCGAGCGCCACGGCATCCCGATGTCTTTTTCGAGCGACCGGCAACAGGAGCACCAACTCCACGCGGCCGATCCGGTCGGAATCTATCCCTACTTGGGGGTGCGGGTCCATGAGTGAGATCGTGCTGATCGATCCGGCCACCCAGACGGCGCTGCAGCAACGCCGGCAGCGCGACCGGCTGCGGCGGTTTCGATACTTTCCGCACCTCGGGCTGCAGGTCCTTGCCGCGCATTCGGGCGGACACCGGGTCACCATTCTCGACGAGCGGATCAACGCCTTCGATCCGCGAACGCTGCAGGCCGACATCGTCGGGATCACCGTCCGGACTGCCCTGGCGCCCCGAGCGCACCAACTCGCCGCCGAGTTCTCCGCCCGCGGCATCGCGGTGGTGCTGGGCGGCCCCTATGTGACCCTGACGCCGCAGCGGGCCCTCGCCGACCCGGCAGTGCGTGCGATCGTCGAGGGCCCGGGGGAGGGCGTGTGGCAGGAGCTGCTCGCCGATTTCCAGAACCACCGCCTCAAGCGACGGTATCGCGGCCGGCCACTGCCGGCCTCCGTGCTTCCGCGGCGGGACTTGCCGGCCGGACCGTACCGACCGTCGACCGCATTGCTCCAGATTACGCAGGGCTGCAGCTTCAGATGCAAATTCTGCGTCATTCCCAAACTCTACGATCACCAGTTCGTCGTGCCCGCGGTCGACCTGGCGCTGCACCGGCTGGCGGATCGGGACGAGAAGCTGCTCGTATTCATCGATGACAACCTCATCGGCAATCTGCCCTTCGCCCGCCGGCTCTTTGCCGGTCTGAAGGGCATGGGCAAGCGGTGGTTCTGCCAGTGCACGCTCAATGTCGCCCGCGACTCCAGCCTGCTGGCGCTGATGTCCGAGGCCGGCTGCGTCATGGTCAACATCGGGCTGGAAACCCTCAGCCCGCAAAACTGGAAGGAGCAGAACAAGGGACACAACGGCTGCTGTGAATTCAGCGCCGCAATCCGCCGCCTGCACGACCATGGAATCCTGGTCAGCGGCGGCTTCATCTTCGGATTCGATAACGACGATCCGACGGTTTTCGATCGCTCGCTGGAGTTCATGGACCGCAGCGGGATCGACTATGCGGCATGTCACATACTCACGCCATACCCCGGCTTGCCGTTCTACGACCAATTGCAACGCGAAGGCCGCATCCTGACGGATGACCTGAGCCTTTATAATACGTATGCGACGGTGTTCAAGCCCAAGAAGATGACCCCGCAGCAGCTTCAGGAAGGATTCGACCGCGTGGTCAGAGAGTTCTACTCCCTCAGGCGGCTCTGCACCCGGCTGGTGCACAGTCTGCGAACCGTGGAGGTCTACCACGCGCTGGTGGCCGCCTTCGGGGGGTACGTGGTGCGCTCCAACCTCAACCGGGGGCTGCCGATCCATGCCTGAGGCGTCGTTAGGCGGCGCGGGTTCCACCGAAACGCCGGCCCGGGCCCTGGGACGGTGGATCGGATCGGTCTACGAGCCGCCGTTGACCCATGCCCTGCTGTCCGAGGACGAGGCGGTCCTGCTGGAAGGATTGAACCCGACCGCCGGCGACCGCATTCTGGCGCTGTTTGCCCGCGGAAACGGCGATGCGGCGCTGGCGTTGCTGCAATCCGCGCCCGCACAAGTATTCCTCTATGATCTGTTCGATTCCCGATCGCTGGCGGCTCAGTTCCAGTTGAAACGGTGGTTGTACACACACCTGGACAACGACGCATTACGGCGGTTCGTGGGCCTATCGCCCTGCAGCGACCCGGGATGGCGCCGTGCCGTCGCCGCCGAGGCCATGCGGCATTTGTCGCCGCCGTGCCGGAGGTTCTGGAGCCAAAGGAGCGCTTGTCTGTTCGCCGGCATGGCAGGCGCCGACAGCATGGCTCGTTGGGGTCGCCTGTTCCGGGCGGCGGTGGCCCAGTGCGACACCCTCGAGCCCCGTTGGCGGCGGGTGGCGCTGCGCTGTGGTCTGCTGCTGGCGCCGTTCTTCTTTCCACGAGAAGAGCGGCGCTGCTCGCGGGGCTACCGCCAGATGGTCCAGAACCCAGAAGGGGTCGTGCGGCGCCTGGCGGGTCGAGACCGCAGCGCCCAACCCCATGGATACATCCCCTACGGGGAGTTCAACTACCTCCGACAGGCAGGACACGCCGCGATCCGCCGGCGCCTCGATCAGGTGGTGCTGCTGCCACGTGTGCCCCCGCCGGTCGCCTGCAACCGGATTTACTGTTCCAACGTGATCGACTACATGCCGGGTCAGCGCTTCCGCAGCCTGCTCGACGCGGTCATCCCGCGCGGACCTGTCGATTGGACCGCCTTGATCAATTCGACCTACGCGTCCAATGGTCCGCACCCCGCGCTGCTCGCCGGCATCCGCGAAGGGCAATACCGCATCGACTGGCCGCGGACGAGGCAACTGCGTGCCCGGGATCGAATCGGCGTCTATGCCGGGCTGACGATCATCACCACCCCCTGATTCCATAGGGACCACAACGCGGAGGTGATGCACCACAGAGTTCCTTTCGATCTGCGCGGCGTCCTGTGCACAACCTGCGGCTACAATCTCACCGGCAACGTAACGGGAACGTGTCCTGAATGCGGCACGGAGTTCGAGGGGCGGACCTCGGATCCGGGTCCGCACGACTGATGGCGCGGAGGCGGATTCGGAGCACGCCCGGGCAGGCTACTGAGCCATTGCGGGCCAAAGAGTTGCAGAGCAGGTGGGTTCCGCAGGCCCCGTGGAAATTCCAGGAAACGGCAACGGAAACGGAAACGCCGCCGGTGGCTGGAACCCAGTGCATCAAACGGGTATCATTTACGCGGGCCGGGTGTTCATCAGGAAAGGTGGAGGGCCTTCGCATGAACCCCGCTTTCTCCGGCTCGCATTCCAGCGCTCGGCTGCTTCTGCTGATCGCCGTGCTGTCCATCCCCGGCCGGGGCCTCGGTCAAGACTACACGATCAACCCAGTGGCGGTCCGTCCGGACGAATCCAGCAGTTCAGGTACGGCCATGAACAACTACGGCGTGGTGGTCGGCACCTGGACCCCGCTGGGCAGTACAGCGCTCCATGGGTACTACTATGACGGCGTGAAGCACGATCTGGGGACCGGGGTGTTTCCGAGGGCCGTCAGCGACAACGGGCTGGTCACCGGCGAGTTGGCCAGCGGCGAAGCGTTCCTCTACGACCGGGTCACCGAAACGCTGGAGGTGCTGGGCACGCTTGGCGGATTCTGGAGTCACGGTCGGGCCGTCAACGACCACGGCGAGGTGGCGGGTGACTCGCAACTGCCCGCGCCCAGCCCGGCACACGCGTTCTTGTCCAGCAATGGGTCGATGATCGACCTGGGAATCCCCACGAACATCGGAACCCTGGCCACCGACTACACCAAGGCCAATGCCCTCAGCGAGGCCGGGCTGGTGGTCGGCGAAGCCCTGGTCGGCTACGGCGGCGAAGCCTGGGCGATTCCATTCATTTATGACGCCGCGGCCGCCGACCCCCAGATGCTCAAGCTCGACGGTAATTATTCCTCCGGCAGCGCCTGGGCCATGAACGACGCCGGGCACGTGGTCGGCTGGGCGTCAAGCAACATCGAGACCTGGGGCCGAGCGTTTCTTCATGACGGCGCGACCATGACCAACCTGGGCACGATTCCCGGCAAGGCCTACACCATTGCCACCGCCGTAAACATCTTCGACGAAGTGGTCGGCTATGCCTTCGGCGAATGGATCTATCAGCCCTGCTGCGGTCTGGTCTGGACCACCGCCATCAAGCGCGCCTTCCATTACCACGATGGCGCGATGGTGGACATGAACACCCTGGTCCCGACCGACGGTGGGGGTGTGCTCGCGGTTCCCTTGGCGTTGAACGACTCCGGAAAAGTGCTGATCGCACTGGCCGGTCAGCCCGTGGTGCTCACACCGGTGGTCACGGCCGATGGCGACGATAACGGCACCCTGGACCCGCCGGACCTGCTTACCCTGGAAGACTGCCTGGGCGAACCGGGCGGCGATCCCGACCCACCGCTCCCGTTGCAACCGCCAATCTGTGTGCGGCTGCTGGACTTCGACCAGGATTACGACGTCGACCTCACCGACCTGGCCGATTTCCAGGTGCGCTATACCCATCCGGGCGTGGTCGAAGGCCTGGTGACCTATACCGGGACCGCTTCCGGAACCATCCAAGTCACGGCCGCCGGCGACGACTTCAGCTACCACCAGACGCTTGGCGCCGCCGGTCCGTTCGTGGTTGAGGTCTGGCGCAGCGGCGACTACGTGCTCAGCGCCCACCTGGACGCCAACGGCAACGGTGCCGTCGATGACGGCGAGCCTTGGGCCCCCGCGCTGAACAACCCGGTCACCATCGACGCCGCCGGCGGCGTCGTTCCAGGGGTCTCGATCAATCTGGGCCCCTACCGTATTTCCGGTCGCGTGGCCGACACCGACGACAATCCGGCCGGCGGGGTCACCCTGACGGCCAGTGGGCCGGTTGTGGATGCCGTGCTCAGCGACAGCGATGGGACGTATGTCATCGACGGTGTGCTCGGCGGGACCTACCTGGTGACCCCGTCGGAACCGACGCTGTACTTCTACCCGTTCGACCGCGAGTGCTCGACGGTCGGCAGCGATGTGAGCGACCTGGATTTCGAAGCCCATGTACTCCCAACCGGCGAGGTCGACGGAGCGTCCATGGGCCTGGTCAGCGCTGTCGACCTGGAGCACTACACCATCACCATCGATGAAGGCGATTCGTCGACCACCGTGTCTGTCTATGCCGGGACGGCCTATTCCGGATTTGCGACCACGCTCGCCGAGGTGACCGTCGGCCATGCCATCGAAGCACAGTACTACTCGTCCACGAACCTGGCGGACCATATCGACACGGATCCGCCCAACTAGGTGCACTGGCCCCTCAGGAGGTCTGAACGTGAATCTGCATCGCATTGCCATCTCGCTGGCCAGCACTTGTGCCGTTGTAGGTCCGGCCATGAGCCAGCCGTCGGTCACCGTTACGCTGTCGTCGACGGTCAACGGCGCGACGGTCAAGCCGGGAACCCCGATCGACTGGACGCTCAGCGCGTCGGTCAGCGCGGCGGACAACCTGGGTCTGGCGCTGCTGGCGGTCGACCTGCTGCAAGATCCGGACAACCCACACCTGCTCGACCTTTCGCCCGGCGTGCCCGACCCGGCCATGGCCGATTTCGATCAGCCGAACGGGTACAGCAATCCAGGTCCGCTGGGCTTGGGCTCCGGGTTTGGAGGAACGCCTGCCGGTCCGTCCGCCGGGCACAACCTGCTCCAGATCGGCGGCGCCCAGAACATCTTCGGCGTCGCCGGTCAGACCGCGGGGTGGGATGTCGCCGTCGATGGCGGCATCGGGCAGAACGGTGAACAGGTCATTGCGACCGGCGGGTTCCTCGCACCCTCCACGGGCGGCAGCTACAGCCTTGCTCTGGACCATGGGCGAGCCAACGTCTTGGAGGCGATCCAGTCCGCGCCCGGGCGCTCTCCTGTGATCAGCGCCGTCGTGACCACCGCGGGTGGCATCATGTTTGTCGTCGCCGGCTGTACGACCGATCTGACCGGCGACGGAACCACCAACTCGGCCGACCTGGCCCAACTGCTGGGCGCCTGGGGACCCAATCCCGGACATCCCGCCGACCTGGGCGGCGATGACCAGGTCGATGCCGCCGACTTGGCCCAGTTGCTCGGCGCCTGGGGGCCCTGCGCGTTGTAGGCCGCCCGCACACCCATGGGCGACCCTCTTGTTCTCTCTTGACCCCGGCCGGCTGAAGGCTGTCAACGGACACGCTGCGGGCACAGACCCGGTCGACCGGGCACAGAGAAGAGCAGCGCCCGGCAGAGGGAGCAAGCCGGCCCAGCCCCATGCTTCAGCAATGCTTCAGTGTGGAGCCGACCCGGCGTGGGTTCATGCAGGGCGTTTGCAACGAGGGGTCGTTCCTGGGGCGCGGTTACCCAACGGCACTCAGCGCGGTAGGGCCTGACGCGGTAAGCGTTGGACCCTGGCGCAGGACGCGCCGGCTCCCGGCCATGCGGCTGCAAGGCGTCCAGAGGGCCCGACCTACGGCCGACCGCCTGCGGCGGGTGCTGGGTTGGGGGGGACTGCCTGCTTCTTTCCGGCGTACTCGGCAGCCTTGCACTTGAAGCACTCGGCACCGGTGAACATGACGGCGGCGCAGGTGTCGCAGCGCTTGGCAGTCTCGACGGCAATCAGCAGCCGGCCGTATTCGCGGGCTCCGATATCAAAGCTGCTCCGCTCCGCAAAAGCGAAGTTCCCGACCATGCCGCGCTTGCAGGAGTCGCACCAGCCGCTGCTTTCCGCATGCTTGCGGCATTGCGGGCAGGTCAGCGTGCCCGGGTCCAGCGCTTGGCCCTTCCCCAACGCATAGGTCAGGGCCGAGAAATACAGCTTGCCACCCACGTAGCCGTATTTGCAGGGCGCGCAGAAGCCATCGGTTTTGATGGCCTGCCGGCAAGTCGGACACTTGAGCTGATCGGCGATGACGTCGTGCCCGTGGGCATCCAGGGCGTCGAACAACACCCAGGAGCGCAGCGGCACGTTGGCAACATACCCAACGCGGCACTCGCGGCACCAGCCATTGTGCATTCTGGCGGCCGCACAGGTACATCCCGCAACCACGGGCGGCGGCTCGGTGCCCAGCGCCAAGACCATCATGCAATTCAGAACCATCCCCATGTCGGTCGGGTCTCCCGAGGTGCCGTCGTGGCGGTGTTCAACCCCCGGCGATCATCAGCCGGATCAACAGGGCCCCCAGGCACCGAGCAGCAAGGCCAAGTCGGCGGCATTGACCACCCCGTCGGCATTCAGGTCCGCGGGGCACCCGGCACACGGCCCCCAACTGCCGAGCAGCAGGGCCAGGTCGGCGGCGTTGACCGACCCGCTGTTGTCGAAGTCGGCCGGATTGCATGGCACGACCACCGAACCCGTTTGGCCGCTGAAATTGGTCGGCGAGTTGACCCCGACGCTCGTACCGGCACCGGTGTCGTGCAGTGAATTGACCCCGTCCAGCGGCAGCACACCCGCTCCGAAGGTCATGGTGTCGTACGGCGTGTAGATGATCGAATCACCGCCGACGTCGAAGAAGTTGTCGGGGATGATGTGATCGGGAGTCGGCGCCCCCGGCAGGGCCGCAAAGCCGGTGGTGGCCAGCAGAATGTGGGCGTCGGAGGTGCTCCCGGCCGGCAGATTCGACGGAAACGTAAAGACGCTCCCCGTTGAGGCACTGGCCACCGTTCGGTTGTTCAGGAAAATCTCGTTGGGATTCCCCGCCGGATTGTGCATCTCGACGAACTGTATCGTTCCATCGGCGTTGCTGAAGATCTCGTTGACATCCCAGGTGTGCGCCCCGGCGTACGCCGACACACTACAGCACAACACCACGAAAACACCGCTCCAATTTCGAAGACCTGTTGTCGACATGGAACTCCTCCTTCTGCAAGGCAGTCACGAAGTCACGGAAAACCCGATCCTGTCCTGCGGGCCACTCGCACGTTGGGCATCATTCGGCGGACTCCCTAATTATTTGTTCCAACAGATAAATTGTCAATGGGGGCAATGCCCGCCCCAGCCCAACAGGCAATTCCGAAGCCAGTTCGGCGATCCGGGATTCTCGGTGCCACGGTTCACCCCTGTTGTCGCGTCCGCGGCGGCCGCCGGATGACGGAAGCCCGTCACCCCCAATGGCCGATCACCGTCCCCCGCTGCGCACTGCTGCACGCGACGTCACACCGCCGCACGCCCAGCGGAGCCCACACCGCTTGACCCCCGTCGGTCCGCCAGCGCCGGCCGGCACGAAAGGACCGTCCCGGCGTGGTCCTCCCGTGAAGGGGCTTTGAAACGAGTGTCCGCTTCGCTATTCTGGGGGGCTGCCCGTTTCAGAACCGACCTCTGTCCGGAGAATCCAGAATGAAAGCGACCCGCAGACTGTTGCTCTTGTCGTGGTGTGTCGTCCCGGCGGTGCTCGCGGTGGGCGCGCCGCCGGCGGCGGGTTCTCCGGCCGCCGAGGCCATCGCCGCCGAAGTAGACATTGACACCTATCAGTACTATCTGGAAGACCTGCTGTACACCCACCTGGGCGACAACCGCGGATTCGGGCCCGAACACAACCTGGCCCGCGACAACATTGTCGCGGTGCTCTCGGACCTGGACCTGCCCGTGACCCTGGAGCCGTTCCAGTACAGCGGCCAGACCTACCACAACATTGTCGCCACCCAAGTGGGCACCGACTTCCCCAACCGCATCTACATCGTCGGAGCGCACTTTGATTCGGTGAACAATCCCGGAGCGGACGACAACGCCACGGGCACCGCCCTGGTGATGGAGGTCGCCCGGGTGCTTTCCAAGCACGCCCCGACCAAGACCATCAAGTACGTGCTGTTCGACCGCGAGGAGCAGGGCCTGGTCGGTAGCAACGCCTATGTCGACGACCACGCCGCCGACCAGATCCTCATGGCGGTGATCGCCGACATGGTCGGTCACGACAGCGGCCAGTACGGCATGGACCTGTACGGCAAGACCTCGTCCAGCAGCGTGATCAACGGTCTGGCCGATGCCATTGAGACCTACGGCGACGGTCTCAACGCCTTCTTGAATTTCGGCAACTTCGCCTTCAGCGACCACTGGCCGTTCGAATCCGACGGCATTCCGGCGTGCGTGATCATCGAGCGCTGTTACTCCTGCAACCCGCATTACCACCAGATGACCGACGCTGTCGACAACGGCGTTCCGAACTACATTTACTATCCGATGATTGAAGATCTGCTGCACGCGGTGGTGGGCTTCCTGGTGGACGAGGTCGACATCGTCCGTTTCGCCGACATCAACGAGGACGGCGGCGTCGATGCGGCGGACCTGGCGCTGTTGCTGGGCAATTGGGGTCCTTGCCCGGGCTGTGCCGCGGACCTCAACCAGGACGGTGAGATCAATGCCGCCGACCTGGCGCTGCTCCTGGGTGCCTGGGGATAATGGCTCCTTCCGGTTGCTTGCTGAGCACCGGTAACGACGATTGGCGCCCGCGTGCGAGCACCGCCAGGTCCGCTCACCTTCCGGAATCGTGCCGCTTCGTTCACGGCCTGGGGCCGACGCCACTGGTGCGTGTCCGCCTGAACGACGATCAGCCGCAGATCTGGTGCAAGCTGGAGTTTCTGAACCCCAGCGGATCGATCAAGGATCGCATCGCCCGGTACATCCTGGAGAAGGCCTGGCGCAGCGGGCAACTGGCGGCCGGCGACCACGTCATCGAAGCATCCAGCGGATCGACCAGCATTGCCATGGCCCTGACCTGTGCCCAGATGAACCTGAGGTTCTCGGCGGTCATGCCCGCCGGCGTCAGCAGGGAACGGCGATTGATGATCCGGGCCCTGGGCGGCGAGATCATCCGGTGCCCGAAGGAGCAGGGTCTCGAGGGGGCCCTGGCCGAGGCGACTCGCCTGGCCGCCAAGCATGGGTACTCGCGGCTGAAGCAGTCAGCCGCTGAGCCGCCTCGCCCGCAGCCTGCGGCGGGTGCACTCGGCACACGCAGCCGGGTCGGCCGGCGCGTGGCTTCCGCTGCTGCGGGCATGGGCCCCCGGCACCCAGACGCAATGCTCCGGCGCCTATTGGCCGGCTCCGCTCCACTCGCCCAGGACCATGGCCAGGTCGACGGCGTCGACGAGGCTATCGCCATTCAAGTCGGCCGGGCAATCCGGGCACGGTCCCCACATGCCCAACAGCAGCGCCAGATCGGCTGCGTCCACAAACCCGTCGCCGTTCATGTCGCTCAGGCCCGCGCCGCTTTCCGCGGTCACGCAGGCGGAGAATTCGGAGGTGTTGCCCGACACCACCTCGGTGGCGGTGGCGGTCACGGCGGCGCCAGCGCCGGCTGCGACGGGCACCGCCACGTCGAAGTCGGCATGGCCATCGGTATCGGTCTGCACGACCGCGGATCCGAGATAGCTCTGGCCCTCACCGAATCCCGAATCATCGCAACTGTCGCTGACAAAGAACTCCACCGCAAAACCGCTGTTCGGCAGGCTGTCCAGGGCACCGGCGATGTGTGTCGCCGATGCGGTGCTGTAGGCCTCAATCAGAACCGGGAAGTTCTGCAGGTCGTTACCGCCGGCATCAGCGTCTCCGGGGTCATTCGCATTCGTACCCGCCGGAGCGAACAGGTCGATTCCCAGGGTCGTGTTGGAATGAATCGAGTTGCCGCTGATGGTCACACCGCTCACCACGCTGGAGACCCCGATGCCGTGCAATTCACTGAAAACAATGAGATTGGCGTCGCCCGGTTCGGTTCCGCCGATGGTAGTGCTCGTCGGATCATCCGGCGCCGTAAACGGGGCGACGCTGATGTTCACATGGTTGGGGATGGCGCCTTCGCCGCTGGCATCGCTGCCCAGCCGGTTGCCGACGATGACGGTCTGATCGGACGCCTGGGTGACCAGGATGCCGGTCCCGAAACGTTGTCCGGCGTAGTGATCGACGCCGTCGACGGCAATGCCGCCGATGAGGTTCCCGCGGATCACCGTGCCCGACGACGCCCAGACCACGATGCCGGCGCTGCCGATCTGCCCTTCTGAGGCCAAGCCATCAGCCGTGGTGCCGATGTAGTTGCCCTCGATGAGCGTTCCGACGGCGCCGTTCACATTGACCTGCTGCCCGTCCGGAAAGCCCTCCTCGCCGTAGTGGCCCGCGCCGGAGATGATGTTGCGTTCCTCCGGAGTGGGACCGCCGATGCGTGTGCCCAGGGCCTGGCCGCGGACGGCCGCCCCCGAGAAGCTGCCGGTCAGCACGTTGCCGATGACCACGTTGTCCGCAGCGGGACCGTCGATGCGCACCCCGTCGTTGCCGCTGCTGAGGAAGTTGCCGTCGCCCGCCGCCGTCCCGCCGACAATGTTGCCGGTCGCCGGATCGCCGCCGAACCCTCCGGTGATGTACACACCGGCATACAGAGGACCACTGATGGTACACCCGATCACGTGATTGTCATTGCCGACCAGGCGCACGCCGTAGCCGCGCTGCATGACCCGATCGAGACCCTTGATGGTGCAGTGGTTGCCGTTCACATAAATGGCGGCCACCCCCCAGGCATTGGGCTCCAGGCCGTAAATGCCGACTTCGCCGCCGTCCGGATTGGTGTCGCCGGTGAAGGCGGTCTGGGTGGAGAAATCAACGAGGGTCTCATCGTCATTCAGGGCGAAGATGCCGTCCTCCTGCCTGAGGATGGCGCGGTCGTTGAACAACCACCAGTCCGATTGGGGAATATTGAACGCGATGGTTTGCGGGCCGGGCGTGTTGTTGACCGCCAGGCAGGCTTCGCGAAACGAAATCCTGCCGTCCGGGCCGGGCAGGTCGGCCATCCGCTGACCGCCGCCGAAGTCCACGATGTCGTCCACCGTGGTGACGGCGGCGATGTCCTCCCCAAGCGCCTCGCATTCATCCGGGACGCCGTTGGCATTCCCATCGGTGGATGCCCCGGCCGCAACGTCGCACCCGTCCGAAATCCCGTTGGTGTTGCAGTCGTCGAAGGTGTCGCACTCGTCCGGCACGCCGTTGGCATCGCAGTCCGGACTGCCGCCGCCGCTGATGTCACAGGCGTCGGCGATGCCGTTGCCCTGGCAATCGGGCTCGCATTCATCCGGAACGTCGTTGGCGTTGCAATCGACGAATGTGTCACAGGGGTCCGGCAGGAAGTTGCCGTTGCAGTCCTGGGCCTGACCGGAAGCCAGGGCGCAGGCGTCGCCCATGCCCTGCCCATCGCAGTCGGCCTGGTCGGGATTGAACAGGTTCGGACAGTTGTCCTCGGTGTCGGCGAGGCCGTCGCCATCGGCGTCGCCTGGGGTCCCCACCGATTCGAGCGCCACGGCGAACGTGCGATAATCACCGCCCACCGACTTCATGCCGACGCCCCAGACCTCACAGGGCGAAATCGGTTCCATGTCGAACACACCCGCCCACGGCACGTACGCGACGTCGGGCTGGAGCGTCCAACTCTGCCCGTCCCAGGAAGCCAACCCACCGATGCCCCGGGTGAGAATGTGGTCGGGCCCAAATGCGGCAAAGTCATCCCCGCCGGCCGGCGTGGCCACCTGCGTCCAGCCGGATCCGTCCCAGTGCACCAGTAGCGGCGCACTGCCGCCGGGGTCGCTGTAATATCCGCCGGCCCAGATGTCGTCGGCCGCCAGGGCCACGACATCGGAAAGGGCGTTCGAAGTTCCTGGAGCCGGGCCGGGAACATGGCTCCAGCCGGACCCATCCCAATGAAAGATGTAGCTGACGTCTCCGCCGCCGGAGCCGACCGCCCAGACATCATCGCTGGACACCGCCGCCACCGCCGACAATTGCTGGTTGGCGGTCGGGCTGACCAGCGGCGGCTCAAAGACCTCGAAATCCGACCCGTTCCAGTGCAGCGCCACACCGGGCCAGACCACCGCGTCGCTGGGCAAGAAGCGATACCATTTGCCGACCAGCCAAAGGTCGTTCGGAGCGATGACCGCCAGGTCCTGCAGCGAATCGCCCGAGGCCCCCTGGAAGGGGGAACTGGCCTGGGTCGGCACCGGCAGTGGGACCTCGGACCACGCCGATCCGTTCCACCGCAATGCCAGCACCCGCGTCCCGACGTACCCGCCTTGGCCGGTGAAGTTCTTGTGACCAACGGCCCAGACGTCGTTGGGCGCTGCGGCCGCCACCGCGCGCAGATCGCAGTGCGTCAACCCTTCCGCGGGCGTCGGGCTCGGCGAGGGCACGATGGACCAGGTGGTCCCATTGTAATGCATCGCCAGCGTGAACTGATCGTATCCGCTCAACACCTGGGCTGAGTAGTTTCCGACCGCCCAAACGTCCCACGGTGCGATGACTTCGACCGCCTGCAATCGGGCGTCAATGGCGCCTGGCGGGTTCGGAGTCTCCACCGGGTTCCACTGCCCGCAGTCGTCGACCAATGCGGGCGGTTCGGCGTCCGGCGGCGTGCCGTAGAGCGAGAAGACCATGTCACTGATCACCGGGTTTTGCAGGACATCGATGTACGGCTGCCACAGGCCGCCGTCGAGATTATCGCGATACCACAAGTGGGAACCGGTGGGGTTGTTGTAGTTCGAGACCCACACCGACCAGTAGAAACCGTCCTCGAAGATCAATTGTGCGGAGATGAAATGCTGCCCCGTGGCTTCAAACGGCGTCGGCAGGGTCACGTCCAACAGATCCGGGCCGCCCGCGTCATAGAGCACATTTGGATCACCGCCGTCGATGAATGCCTCGTACTGCACGGCGCCGGGGCCGGAGGCGGTCCACTCGTAGAAGCGCATGGTCACGCCCACCACCGGGGGCGGCAGGCACACCACCAGGCAGGCGTTGTCGCCGCCGATGATCACGCGCTCGATGGTACCGACGACGTCGAAGTCGTCGGCGGCTTCCTCGTTGGCCGGTGGATTCGACCACACCGCGCTGGGGATCGTCGTCCAATTGCTGTTCCCGGGATTGGCATACAGCAACTCCTCAGCGCGCGCCGGCGCCTGCAGGCCAGCCAGCACTGCTGTGACCACCATGAGTGTCGTCTTCATGGGGATGCTCCTTCCTGTCTCCGCTGCTGCGGTTGTCATGACGTAACGCTGCATTTAGGGACGCTTCCAGGCAGCCTTGCCTGGTTTCAACAGCGCCCAGTATTCACCCGACCCGGCGCCATTCCCATAGGTAAACCAACCCATTCGCGCCTCCGGCCCGCTGCGGAGTCTGCTGGGCCACCCCGGGTGCCGCTGCACCGCCGGCGGCCATGACGATCCCCAGAGCAAGCTGGATGCCAAGACTGGTGCCGACGGCGGTAATGCGCCCAAGCGCCGGACCCGGGCGGTTACGTCGCAGGTCAACCCGCTGGGGGACATCGTTCAAGGCCTTCCGCCGAGCAGGCCGACTGTGCCGACCCGGCGATGCGACTGGGTCGTTCCGGCAATATGACCTGGTCGTTCTGGCAAGTCGACCGGGTCGTTCTGGCAAGTCGACCGGGTCGTTCTGGAAATATGACCTGGTCGTTCTGGCAAGTCGACCGGGTCGTTCTGGCAATATGACCTGGTCGTTCTGGCAATATGACCGGGTCGGCCAGCAGGGATCGCGGCGTGATTCCGGCAACGGTGAGGGGAGTTGGGCCCGGAGATTCCCGAGCCCCGTGCTTGACGCGTGGTGCAGGGGTCTGGGGCTGGCCTGGCTCAGTGCTAGCCCGCATATTTCATGAGTATTACGAAGAATTGACAAAAGAAAAGCCTCTCGGCCTTGTATGATTGCGTTTAACTAGAACCAATCGACAAAGCAGGGAGGCTTATTCTATGACAGACTGTAACCACACCGGGCTGTT
>CAZUGO010000021.1:0-30552 GCA_964619935.1 uncultured Planctomycetales bacterium
TTCAGGTGCCAGTGCCCGCAAGGGCGTGGAGGTTCGAGTCCTCTCATCCGCAAATGCTTTCACTTCAGACGGTTAGCTACCAGGCCCGCAGGTCGCCAACCACTTCCTCGACCAGGTCTTTGGCCGTGATGATGCCGATAAAGTTGCCCCAGCGGTCCTGGACGACGGCAATCGAACGCCGCGCCTGCCGCAGTTGTTGGAGCGCTTGGGGCACCGGGAGCCTGGGTTCCATGCTGAATGTCGGCAGCATCATGTCGGCGACGGTGCGGGCGGAGGCATCGGCCAAGAAGTCGTAGATGTTGACCATGCCGACGACCCTGCGGCCTTCGGGCTGGACCACCGGGTAGCGGGTGAAGGCATGGCGGCTCATGATCTCGAGCACCTCGCGGCGACCGGCATCCGGTGGCAGGGTCACCACCTTGGAACTCGGGATCATCACCGAACCCAGGTGGATGTTGGCGATCGACAACACCCCGTCGATCAGCCGTGATTGCTCGCGGGTCAGGGCGCCTTCGGCAACCCCTTCCCGGAGCAGCGAGATCATTTCCTGGCGCGGATGGACCGGTGGGTTCCAGTCCACCCCGCGATGCCACCAGCGGAGCATGCAGCGGGTCAGCCACATCAGCAGGGGCACCGCCCCGGTCCAGTGCATCAGGCGATGGAAAGCCGCCAGCGGCAAGCTGCAGGCCGACATCAGGCGATCGGCTTCCTCGCGGAACCAGTTCTTGGGCACGACCTCGCCGAACACGAAGATGACCGGCGTGAGAATCAAGGTGGTATACAGTTCGATGGTGTGATCCGCGAGGGTCGGATCCCACCCGGACAGCAGCATGGCGGTGCTCACCGTCACGCCGTAATTGCTCAAATTGTTGCCGATCAAGGTGGTCGCCAGTAGACCCTGACGATCCTCGAGCAGGCGCCGCAGGCGCCGGGCAACCCCGTCGCCGCGGCCGTGTCGCAGTTGCAAGCGCACCGGGTGTACCCGATAGGCGCCGGTCTCGACACCGGAAAAGAAGCCCGAGAGCAGCAGAAACACCAGCACGGCCAGCAGCAGCCCGGCGGACATCATGCCGGATCTCCCGGCAGCTCGACGCGGACCCAGGCCACCCGGGCGCCGTCCACCTGCTCGACGACCAGTTGGGCCCGTCCGATCCGCAAGGTCTCGCCGGCCCGGGGCAGCCGGCCGCAATTGGCCACCACCAGGCCGCCCAACGTGGTGATCCGCGGGTCCAGTTGGCTCAAACCGAAGGCCTGCTGCCAGGTCTGTACCCGCAGGGTGCCGGCCATCCGGAACAAGCGCCCCCCCAACGGCTGCACGGCGTCCTCGGTGGATCCGGGAGTCGGCAGCCCGCCCACCACTTGGTGGACGACATCCTTGATGGTCACCAGACCGGCCATGCCGCCGTACTCGTCCACCACGATTGCCAGGTGCGTGCCGCTCTGGCGGAAGTGGGTCAACAGGCGGTCGGCGGTCATCTGCTCGGGCACATAGTGCACCGGTCGCAGCAGGGCTTCGATGTCGCCGCCGGGATTGAGGTACCAGTCGCGCACGTGCAGCACGCCCAGCAGATGGTCGACGTCGCTGCGATACACCGGGATCACACGATGCCGCTGGGCCACCAGTTCCGCGAGGCGGTCGCGGGAATCGTCGAGGTCGTAGACCACCGCGGCGACCCGTGGGACCATGATCGTGCGAATCTTGACCTGCGACAACGCCATGACTTCCTGCAGCATGTCGTTCTCGTCGGCGGCGATGATGGCCTGGTCCTTCCCGAGATCCACCAGCGTACCCAGCTCCTCGGCGGTCAAGATCCCCGGCCGGGGGTGCGTGCCACCGCTCAACAGCCGGCTCAACGGGACCACCAGCCCATGTTCCAGAACCAGCCGCACCGGCGTGGTCACCCACAATAACATCCGGATCAGCGGGGCCAGCACCGGGGCCAGCGTCGGGGCGATGCTGATGGCGAGTGTCTTGGCCAGCACCTCGCTGACGACGATGACGCAAATGACCGTGATCAAACCCCACAGCGACGCCAGCAACGGATGGGTCCGGCTCAACCGACCCGAGAGCACATAGCTGCTGGCGAAGATCAACACGTTCACCGTGGTGTTGACCATCAGGATGGTCAGCAGCACGCGGCGCGGGTCGCGCATCAGGGTGGCCGTCAACCGCTGCAAGGGATGAGTGCTGCGGCTGAATTGGTACAACTGGTGCTTGGAAAGACCGAACAAAGCCGTCTCACTGCTCGACATCAACGCCGAGCATACCAACAGCAACACCAGAACGAGGTAGGCCATGGGCCCATATGTTGACCGGGGCGCGGGAGGGAATCAAGCAGCCAGCAGCTTCAGGATTTCCTGGAGCGTGTGCAGCGTGGCCTGGGCGTCGGCCTGCAGGCGGCGGGTCTCCGCGACGGTGTCGGGCGGGGCCGAGCGGAGGTAGCCGGCGTTGTTCAGCTTGCCGCTGAGGCCATTGAGCTGCCGGGTCAGGCCGGCAATGTCCTTCTCCACCCGGGCCCGTTCCCGGGCGTCGTCGACGACATCGTGCACAAAGATCTGCAGCGCCGCCACGATGCGAATCGCCGAGCCGGGCGGTCGCGTCGCGGTCTCCGAGAGCGCCAATTGCTCGATGCCCGCCATGCGCTTCAAGATGTGGGCCTCGTGCCCCAGGCGGGCGGCCCGGGCCGCGTCGGTCTTGATCGTGACCGTCAGCCCTTGCCGCGGCGGGACATTCGCGGCATTACGGATCTCGCGCAGGGTCCGGGCGACCGCTCGAAGGTCGTGAAAGGTCTCGCAGATCAGCGGATCGTCGACCGCGGGATGTCCGCCGGCCGGCGGGAAGGCGGCCACCGTCAACACCGCCGCGATGTCGCCGACTTCCAGCACGCCGGGCAGCCCGCGCTGCGGGGCCGCCTGGTTGAGCGATTGCCACAATTGCTCGGTCACAAAGGGCACGATGGGGTGCAGCAGCCGCAGCACCTGGTCGAGGCACACCGCGAGCACCTGGCGGGCGGCTGCCGGCGCGTGATCTTCGGCGATGCGGTACTTGACGATCTCCAGGTACCAGTCGCACAGGCTGGTCCAAAAGAACTCGCGCACCGCGGTGGTCGCCCGGCTGAACTGGTACTGCTCCAGGGCGCGATTCACGGCCCGGATCACCGCGGACAACTCGGCCAGGATCCAGCGATCCTCGGGCGGCAGGTCGGCCGGATTCAGCCGCTGCGGGGCGGCGCCGTCCAGGTTCATGAATGCGAAGCGGGCCGCGTTCCACAGCTTGTTGATGAAGTTGCGGGCAGCCTCGAACTTGTCGGAGACCATCAGGGCCAGCCCCTGGTCGCCGCGGGTGCGGTCGTCGGCCCAGCGGGTCGCGAATTCCCGGGCGCAATGCTGGCACGCCAGGACCCGGCTGGGGTTGCCGTCCGCGCCGAACATGTTGGCCGGCGTCTGCGGCGTACCCTGCGCGCAGTGCGGGCAGCGATATTCCACCGGCATGCGGATGTCCTGCGTCTCGGTGGTCATGATGGCGATCCCGAAGCGCAAGGCATCGGCCCCGAAGGCTTCGATGATGTCCAGCGGGTCGACCCCGTTGCCCTTGGACTTGCTCATGGTCACGCCGCGTCCGTCGAGGATCTTGGGGTGCACGTAGACGTCGTGAAACGGCTTCTGGCCCAGGTTGTACAGCCCGGTGAGCACCATCCGGACCACCCACAGGGTGATGATGTCGCGCGAGGTGATCAGCACGCTGGTGGGGTAGTAGTAGTCCAGCTCCGGCGTGCGCTCCGGCCAGCCCAGGGTGCTGTGCGGCCACAGCGCCGAGCTGAACCAGGTGTCCAGCACGTCGACCTCCCTGGCAAACCCCAGTTGCTCCAGGCGGGCCACGTCGGCGGGGTCGTCGTCCCGCAGGCAGACGTGCAGGGTGACGGCGTCACCGGGGTTGAGGGTCGGGTCGTCCCATGGGCCGCCGGCCGGCAGCACGCGAGTGTCGCCGTCGGCGGTCCGCACCCGCTGGACGGCCGCTCGATCGTGATCCGCGAGAAAGTGCAGGGCGCCCGGATCAAAAGCCCCCCAGGTGCCGGCCAGCGACCACACCGGCAGGCGGTGGCCCCACCACAACTGCCGCGAGATGCACCAGTCGCGGCGCTCGCCCAGCCAGTCCAGGTAGGCGTGCTTGTAGCGGTCCGGGTGGAAGGTGACGTCCCCGTGGCGGACGGCGGCCAGGGTCGGCTCGGCCAGCTCCTGCATGCGCAGGAACCACTGGTCGGACAGGTAGGGTTCGATGGGGGTCCTGCTGCGATCGGAGTGCCCGACGTCGTGTTCGTGATCCTCGATCTTCTCAATCAGGCCGAGGGCCTCGAGGTCCCGGAGCACGGCTGTGCGCGCCTCGAAGCGCGGCAGCCCGGCGTAGCGGCCGCCCTCGGCGTTGATGGTCCCGTCGGGATTGAGCACATTGAGCAGCGGCAGACCGTGGCGCCGCCCGACTTCGTGATCATTGGCATCGTGGGCCGGCGTGATCTTGACGCAGCCGCTGCCCAGTTCCGGGTTGGCCCACTCGTCGGCGATGATCGGAATCGGTCGATTCATCAGCGGCAGAAGCACGGTGCGGCCGACCAGGTGGGTGTAGCGCGGGTCCGCAGGGTTTACGGCGACCGCGGTGTCGCCCAGCAGGGTTTCCGGACGGGTCGTGGCGATGACCACATGGCCGGGATCAATGCCAAGCGCCGCGGCATCCTTGATCGGGTAGCGGAAGTGGTAGAACTTCCCTTGGACGGTCTCATGGTAGACCTCGTCGTCGGCCACCGCGGTCTGCAGTTCGCAGTCCCAGTTGACCAGCCGCTTGCCGCGAAAGATGTGGCCGTCCCGGAACAACCGGAAGAAGGTGTACCGCACCGCCCGGCTGCAGCCTTCGTCCAGGGTGAAGCGCGTGCGCTCGAAATCACACGAGCAACCCATCAACTTCAGTTGGCGGATGATCCGGGCCTCGTAGTCGTCCTTCCAGGCCCAGATGCGCCGTACCAGGGCCTCGCGGCCGATGTCGTGGCGGGTTTGACCGTGCTCCTCGAACAGCCGGCGTTCGACCACGGCCTGGGTGGCGATTCCGGCGTGGTCGGTGCCCGGGATCCACAGCGTATTCCAGCCCTGCATCCGCCGCCGGCGGACCAGAATGTCCTGCAGGGTGTTGTTCAGGGCGTGCCCCAGGTGCAGGGCCCCGGTCACGTTGGGCGGCGGGATGACGATGCAAAAGCGGCGGTCCGGCCCGCGGTCGTCTGGGGTGGCGTGAAAGCAGTGCTGCTGCTCCCAGAGCGCGGCCACACCCGGCTCGACTTCCTTCGGATCGTACGTCTTGTGCAGTGTGCTCATGGGTTCCTTCCCGCGGCGGTTCCGGCCCGAGGGCGATGGCTCAGCGATAGGCTCTGACGCGGCGCTGTTCCCAGATGTCGGTATTGGGCGCCACTTGTTTTACGGCGGCGTCGGTCATGTTGACGGTGACCACGATGCCAGCGTCGTCCTGCACCGCGGAGTAGCCCAGCACGGCTCCGGAGGGTGCTACCACCGCCCCGCATTCCGGGCCGACGGCCAGGATGAAGGTGCGGTTCTCGATCGCCCGGGTGCGCATCAGTTTGAGGTCGTCTTCGGCGTTGAACACGCAGATGATCTCGGCGCCGCCCAGGGCCAGCAGGCGGCTGCGGGCGAACGTCCGAAACTCGCTGACGTCGATACAGGCCACCTTGCCGGCGGTCAGATCACGCATCGAACCGATGTGGTCGGGCAAGACCACGTCCATGTCGCTGTGCATGACCACCCGCTCATCATCGAGGGCGGCGGCCATCAGCAAAGCAGCCCCTTGGACCTCCACCCCTTTGAACTCCATGACGCCGATCGAGGTTCCCGGCCAGACCGCCAGGGTCACGCCGGCGGCCTGCTTGGGCGCCGGCCGCAGCGGCCGCTCCCAGGACAACAGCACCGGCCAGTCGTCAGGCGGTTCACGGCTGGCCGATGGAGGCCGCAGGTGCACGGTGTCGACCAGCAGGGCTGCGGCATCGCCGGGTGCCTCGTGACGCACTCCACCGGCGGCGTCCACGATCAGGCTGCGGCCGCAATAGCCGACCTGGGGGCTTTCCATTCCGAACTTGTTGGCACACACAAACGGCAACTCGAATTCACGGGCCCGGCTGCTGATCAAAAACTCCGGCTGCGGGTTCTCGAAGCCGCCACGATCCGCGGCCACATTGATCCAGCAGGTCGGCATGGCGATCATCTGGGCGCCATCCATCACCAGGCGGGCAATGATCTCAGGGGCCCGGGTATCGGCACAAATGACCATGCCCAGCCGACCCCAACGGGTCTGGACCGCCGCGACCTGGTCCCCGGCTTTGAACCAGTCGTTGTCGCCGGCCCACAAGAAGCTCTTGCGGTAGGTGCCCAGATGCTGCCCCTGGTCGTCGATCAGGGCCGCGGCGTTGAACAGGTGGGTGCCCATGTCTTCCACGAAGCCGCAGACCAGGTGCAGTTGCTGCTTGCGGGCCCAGCGGGCCAGTTGAACGAGCAGCTCATCGGACGGCATGATGTCGGCCCGGCGGTATTGTTCGGGTGAGCCGATCAGGTACGCCGGGTAGGCGCACTCCGGGAGCACCAGCAGGTCGGCGCCGGCATCGGCGGCCTGGGAGATCGCCTGCTCGATCGCCCGCAGCGCGTCGTCCGCCTGGCTCAGGGGATAGGCCGGCAACTGGGCCGCCGCCGCGACAATGGTCTTCCGAGTGGGATGATTCACCAATTGCTCACACGTCGTTGTCGATCCGGGTGGCGGCCTCGCCCGCCGCCGCCGGCGGCAACCGGCTGCCGCCGCCCGGCCGCGATCAGGTTGAGCCTCAATCGTAATTAGGCGGCGGATCTTTTGCAAAAACCGGCGGCGGTCGCCGCGGCTGTGAGTCCCGCAGGGTTCGGTGTATGATAGACCGCCCGATGTGGGCGGCGCGCAAGCAGGAGCAACCCGGCCGTGTGCTACATACTGTGCCTGACGGTCCCCCGGGGTCTGGGTGCCATCGACGATCACTTCGACGACAGCGTTCAACTGCGACCGTTGGCCGACGAGTCCCTGGCGACCTCGGCGATGGGGGCCCTGGCCCACCGTGCCTACGCCGTGACCGTCGGCGGCTGTTCCTGCGATCTGCTGGTCGGCGGCCATCGCATGGCAAATCGCCCGGAGCTGGTCACCGCCGCCGTGGAGCACCTGCTGGCCGACGCCTCAGAAATTGCCTTGCTGAAGCACTGGTTCACCCGGCCGGTGCACGAGGTCGAGGTCCGCTGCGCCCGCGAGCGGCAGCTCAAGTTCGGCAGGTTTCGGACCCTGTACCCGAGACTGGAAGATGATGTGCGCTACGTGATCGCCCGTGGGTGAGCGAACCATCGATGGCCAAACGCGACTATTATGATGTGTTGGGTGTCGCCAAGACCGCCAGCGACGCCGAGATCAAGCGCGCCTATCGCGTGCAGGCCAAGCGCTATCATCCCGACCACAACCAGGGCGACGCGGCGGCCGAGCGGCGCTTCAAGGAGGTTCAGGAGGCCTACGACGTACTCAAGGACCCGCAGAAGCGCAAGACGTACGATGAGGTCGGTGCCGCCGGGTTCGACCCCGGCACTCACGCGGGCGAGTGGCGCACGGCTCCCGGCGGTCAGCGGGTGTACACCTGGTCCAATCAGGAGGGTCCGGGGTTCGGCGGCGTTGAAGACCTGCTGCGCGGGTTCGGCGGCAGCGGCGGATTCGGCGACTTCCTGCGTGGCGGTCGGCAGCAAGCCCCGCCGGCGGATTTGGACCTTCGCAGCGAGGTCCGCATCGCCTTCGAGCAGGCCATCCACGGCACCACCGTGGAGTTGACCTTGAGCGGGGCCCCCGGCGGCCGGCAGCGGCTCAGCGTCAAGATTCCGGCCGGCGTCAGGGACGGTCAGACCATTCGGGTCGCCGGCAAGGGCTCGGCGACCGGCGACGGACGCCGCGGCGACGTGCTGATCACCGTGCACATTGCCCCGCACCGCTATTTTCGGCGCGAGGGGTCCGACCTGCTGCTCGATGTGCCGTTGACCATCGCCGAGGCCACACTCGGTGCCAAGGTCGACGTGCCGACACTCGATGGGCATTCCACGGTGACCGTGCCGGCGGGCACGGCGAGCGGCAGCAAGCTGCGGCTCAAAGACAAAGGACTGCTCAATCCCGCCGGCGGCGGGCGCGGCCATCAGTACCTGATCATCCAGATCGTTCCTCCGAAGACACTGACCGCCGAGCAACGGGCTGCGCTCGAGCATTGGCGCGACCATCCGCAGGACAACCCGCGGGCCGGGTTGGACTGGGAGTGAGCGGCGGGCGGGCGGAGCCCAGTGCACTGCTTCAGCAGGAAAGGCCGGGGTCGTGATGGCGATGCTGTTGCTCGTGGGTCGATGGCAGGATACCGCGCCGGGGCCCGCTCCTGATCCCCAGGTTCAGGCACTGGCCACGCTGTTGTTCTATATCCTCATTCTATTGCTGGTGTTCCTGTTCGGCAGCTACGCGCTCCTGCGGGCTTCGCGGCGGTATGCCCAGAGCCTGACCCACAAGAAACCGCCGCCGACGGACGCCGGCGATGTCTGGGCGATGCACAAAGTGCCCGGCGAGTTGCCGCCGGATGACCCGCGGCCGCCCGCGGCCGACGATGCCGGGCGCAATTGAGGAACACCCCTGATGGTCCCAACCGCACCACGACCCGTTGCACTGATCACGGGTGCCGCCCGTCGCGTGGGCCGGGCGGTGGCCCTGGCCCTCGCCGGCAGCGGCCACGATGTCGTGCTGCACTACCACCGGTCCAAGTCTGCCGCCGAGGCCACCGCCGACGAACTGCGGCAGCACCATGCCGAAGTGTGGACGGTCTCGGCCGACCTGGCAGATCCCGAAGCGCCGGACCATCTGATCGGGCAAGCCGTCCGCTGCGCCCAGCGACTCGATGTGCTGGTCAACAATGCCGCCGGATTCGAAAAGTGCCCTCTGGAGCAACTCGATCAGCGACGCTGGGATGCCTGCCTGCAAGTCAACCTTGCGGCGGCAGTCCAATTGTGCCGGCATGCCGCGCCGGTCATGCGACGCGGCGGCGGCGGTTGCATTGTCAACTTCTGCGACATCATGACCCACCGGCCGCAAAAGGACTACCTGGCCTACGGCGTCAGCAAGGCCGGCCTGGATTACGCCACCCGGGCCCTGGCCCTGGAATTGGCCCCCGACATCCGGGTCAACGGTGTCGCCCCGGGGATCGCCGTGTTTCCCGAAACGTACTCCGAGATCCTGCGGCAGCGGTTGATCGCCCGGGTGCCGTTGGGCCGGGCCGGGACGCCCGCGGACATGGGCCGGGCGGTGCGCTTCCTGGTCGAATCGCCCTATGTGACCGGGCAGGTGGTGAGCGTCGATGGCGGCCGCGGTCTTGCTTGACCGGTCGGCGGCGGGTGTCCTTACAGGAAGGGATGAACCGTCGGCTGTTCACCGCAGGTTCCGACCTGATCCGCCAGCGTCAGACCGGCAATGTCGCGGTCCGACGGACACCGGCCAGTGCCTAGCGGTCATTGAGCAAGTCCAGCCCGATTTGATCCACGGTGCGGTAGGCGGAATTACTCAACACCACCACGCCGTGGCGCGTGTCCTGACGAAAGCCCAGGAAGCTGGCGAACCCGCCCGTACCGCCGTTGTGCCAGATGATTTCGCTGCCGTGTTTGTTCCAGATGTGCCAGCCCAGGGCGACCTTGAGGTCGGGATCTGCCGTGGCGGCGCGCGGCGCGTGGCACCGCCGCATCGCCGGGTATAACGGCGTTTCGGGCAGCCCCAGGTTGGCCGCGGTGAAGGTCAGCAGGTCCGAGGTGCTGGCGTTGATGTCGCCGGCGCCGGCCAACGTCGGAATGTCCCAAGCCGATACCGCCGCGCGACCACGATGTCCGGCGGCCACCTGCGGGGCGTCGTCCGGGCCCGGCCGGGTAGTCGTGTGGGTCAGGCCCAGGGGTTTGGCGATCCGCGTGACGAGCAGTTGTTCGTAGGTCAGGCCGGAGCGCTGCTCCAGGATGTGGCCAAGCAGTCCCATGCCCAGGTTGGAGTAGCGGGCGGTGCCATCCACATTCTGAAGCGGACCCAGACCCTTGAGGAAATCGTAGAGGTTCTGGACGGTGTAGTCGGCATACGGGTTGTGCGGGTCGACCGGCTTAAAGTTGCCGGGCATCCTCGGCAGACCGGAAGTATGGGTGGCCAAGTCCTCCAGGGTGATGGGGGCACCATTCCTCGTGGGCAGCCGCAGCGCCTGCGGCAGATACTGTTGAGCCGGATCCTGGAGGCGCAGGAGGCCTTGCGCATCCATCTGGGCCAGCAACAGCGTGGTGAAGACCTTGCTGATCGAACCGATCTCCATCACGCTGTGTTCATCGATCGGCTGCGGCTGGTCGGCCCGCAGCCTGCCGGCAGAGTAGAACCGCCGCTCGCCATCGCGAATGACGCCGACGACCAAGCCGACCGCCCTGCCGCTGTCGACGTGTTCGTTCAGGATCCGCTGGATGTCGGGCTGGGTGGCCGGCGCCGGACGACCGCCGCCGAGGCAACAGCAGAGGATCATGACAACGGTTCGGCGGGTGGGTGGGGCAATCATCGATCACCGCTCTCGACAGGGTGGCGCGGACGAGGAGCACAGCATAGGGTGCACGGTGTTCGGGTGCAACTGCCGCGTCAGGAGGTCGAGCCGGAGCGGTCCACCACGATGGACAGCCCGTCGGAAGCCCGCAACTGCAACAGGTAGGACTTTCCGGGGCGCAGCCGGATCGATGGCGCTTCCCCGTGGGCGGCCCGGATGCCCAGCTCGTCGGCGCGGCGCGGGTCGTTCGCGATGGTCCAAAACTGGGCCCAGATCTGCCGCTCGGTTTCCGAGTCGCCGCCGGTGCCGTACACCCGGGGTGTGGCGCCGACTTCATCGAGCACGAAGCCTTCGAGCGGCTTCTGATGCTCGCCGAACAGCCGCCGGAACAGCACCAGCGAGGTGCCGCGGCTCAAGTCGGCTTCCTGCAGGTAGCGATCATCGAACTTGACCACCCAGGAGTCGACGAATACCACGTCGCCTTCGAATTCGAAACGCCGCGGGTCATGCAGCGCGGCACCCGCCGGATCCAGCTCGACGAATTCCAATCCCGAACGCAGGCGACCGGTCTCGGGGTCGCGCTGCTGATCGACAACGGTCAGGCGGGCCACCCGGCGGTCCACGGTCATCAGCCGCATGGCCACCTCCAGGCGGTCAATTTCGGCATCGCGGGTACGGAGTTGTCCCTGCAGCGTGCCGATGGTCCGGGCGTGGTCGGCCAGGGTCTGCTCGCGGAGGGCCAGGTCGGCGGCGAGTTGGTCAACGCGTTCGCGGTAGTCGCTGAGTTGCGCCTCGCGCTGGCGGACGGCCTGCTTGCCGGCCTGCTGGGCGCGATATCCCGCCCAGCCGCCCCAGCCCAGCGCGACGGTGACCCCGGCGATCAGCAGCGTCCGGACGACGCTGTTCAGCGTTTTCACCACGTCGAGAAAGCCGGACATGAATCATGCTCCCCTGGATCGGGTCGAAGGCTATTTCCTTATATCATATCGTCATCCGGCCGTTGCGAGGTCCTGTATTATCCGGCCGGCAGTTCAGGAGGCGGGCTGAGGGTCTGGAGCACCGGGCGATCCCGTGGGGAGCGTGGCCCGGTCGGACCATGGGCCGGTCGCCGCTGATGTGCGCTGAGCGCGATCCGATGGCGAAACCGGATTGGTGAGGGTCCTCAATGCCGCCCCACCCACCTGCTGGCCTTCATGTCGTGGATAGAATACATTATCTCCCGGTTCGGCGAGGAACTCGACGGCTGGAGTTGTGGAGGTTCTTGATGTGACAAAGCACTGGCTGGCAGCACTGTTGCTGGGTCCATGTGTCTGCGGCATCGTTCAGGCGGACTCGGTCACCCTGACTGCGGGGCGGGACAATTGCATCTACTCGGTGAGTGACGAGCGCAGCAACGGCCGGGGTTCGTTGTTTGTCGGAACCACCGGCGAGGGCAGCATCCGGCGGGCCTTGGTGTTCTTCGATGTGGCCGGCGCGGTTCCCGACGGCGCCACCCTCACACGGGTCAGCCTGACGCTGTCCCTGATTCGGGCCTCCGACGGCGGTGGCGCCCAGCAGCAGGCCCTGCATCGGCTGCTCGATGATTGGGGTGAGGGCGATTCGCTGTCAGACGGGGGCAGCGGGGCCGAGGCGTCCGAAGATGACGCCACCTGGGCCTATCGCTTCTTCCCGGACGACGCCCGGGTGTGGCAGGCACCGGGAGGCGATTTCGAACCGACAGCCAGTGCCGTGCAGTCTGTTGGCGTTTCGCTTGGTCCGGTGAGCTGGGATGACACCGGCCTGGTTGCCGACGTCCAGTTGTGGTTGGACGATCCGCTGCAGAACTTCGGCTGGATCCTGGTGGGAAACGAGTCTGCGAACAACACCTCCCGCCGTTTCGACAGCCGCGAGGTGAAATCCGGCGAGACCCGTCCGACGTTGGTCATCGAGTTCGACCCGCCGGCCAACGGCGATTCAACACCCGATGACGGCGATCCAGGGACCATCGAGCCGCCCAGTCTGTGCGGACCGAGCCCGGCCGCAAGCATGGCCCTCGCGGGGTTGCTGGGCGGTCTCTGCCTGGCCGGCCGCGGGCGGGATCGCCGCGGGTCGTGAGCGCGGCCCGACCGCGGACTTGACTCAACCCGGGCAGGGTCCCCACGAACCCAGCAGTTGAGCCAGGTCCGCCGCGTTGACCAACCCATCGCCATTCAAGTCCGCCGGGTTGCCGGGGTTGGGTCCCCAGGCACCCAGCAGCACCGCCAGGTCGGCGGCATTGACGGTCTGATCTCCATTCATGTCGGAGGAACATGCGGCGATCGGCTCCAGCGCAATGGTCTGCGTGCGCATGAGTTCCGGTGGTGCCTTGCCGTTGTCGTTCCACAGGTCGAACATCGCCAGGCCCTGGCCGTCGGTGGTGTTCTCGTCCCGTAGAAACTCCACGTACTCCTTGGAAGTGCTCTGGTAGTACAGCGTGACTTCCGCCGAAACCGCTCCGGGAGGAATGGCGTAGGTGGTGGTATCCCAGTATTGCCCGTCGTCGTATGCCTGACCGACCGGCGACCCGCCGAACGACGCGAAGGTGACGTTGTTGAAGCCTCGCGGAGGAATGCGGTTGTCCTTGAAAATCTTGTTGTTGAGCACGAAGTGGAACGACGGTCCGGGTGCAACGCCCACCGCAGGCGCCACCGTTTCGTCCAGTCCCGGCTTGGCCTCGTAGATCTGGACTTCGACGTCGTGCGACAGCACGCCGGTGGCCGCATCGTAGGCCCCGGACTCGGCGAGCAAGGCGGCCGTGTCGTCATAGAACCTGACGTTGATCCAGACCCTGCGGCCTTCCGGGTATCCGGTGGGCAGCTTGTGCCCGGTGTTGTTGGTGATGGTGACCTCGAGTTGCCCGCCGTCCTGTTCGAGAGCCATTTCGGCGGCGTTCTGAAGCATGTAGCGGGCCCGGGCAACACCGGCCAGCAACGCAGCCTCATTGACCTCGCCGGGGAATAACTGCGGCAGCAGGCCGGCCAGCCAGGTGGTTCCACCGGTCATGTCGTGCAGCGGCAGGTCGTCGCGAACCGGCGGATTTCCGAAGTTACAGCCTTGGCCGGTGACGTCGCGCATGTGGCAGTCCTGGCAGGTGGCCACGTTGGGCGGGTCAAGGTTGCCGGCAAACTGTGGGGCCGGCACGCCCTCGGGTGTGTTGTAGTCGCTGTAGAACCACTCGCTGTAGGTCCGCTCGATGGGCATCAAGGTGTGGGCCGAGACACTGGCCGCCGTCTGGTCGAACGCGTTGGGGATATAATTGCCGGCGCCGTCGTTCTCGAATGCCGTATTGCTGACGTCGTGACAGGTGCCGCACAGGGCCGCTTCGCGATGGAACGGTGACACCAGGATGGGATGCCCGCTGGTGGCGTCCGGGAACGGGCCGCGGCGGGCGCCGCTGGGATCAACGACGTACATCCCGTTGCCGAAGTTGACCGGGGCCACCGCCAGGCTCTGCAGAATGTCAGCATCCACCCCCGGACTCGCTCCAGGGTCGTAGAAAACGTCCACCAGGCGATGGCACAAGTCGCATGACACCCCGGCGTAGTCGGTGCTCAGCATCTGGCTGCCGTCGGTCGGGACGGACCGGCCGCGCAGCCATCCGCGGGGGAAGTGGCAACGCAGGCACAGATCGCCGGAATCAGGAGCATCCTGGTTGGCCACCACCATGGCCGCCGTGAACAGCGGGTCGCGCGACGCCTGGGACATCATGCTGCCCTGCCAGTTGCGGAAGGGTTCGACGGCCGGATCGTAGTTCCCGTGGCAGACCGCGCAGGAGCTGGGATCGTTGAGCGTGCCGGCGTCGAACGGCTGACTGCCCGGCATGTCGAAATCGCGCAACGTGGTGGGCACCAGCCCGCCCGGAGGCGATTCGACCGTGAACCATTCGCTGTCATCCAGGCCGAGGTTGAAGGAATTGTCGATGGCCACCACGCGAAGCACCGCCGTCGCAGTGGGCCGATTCGGGGGGAACCAGGTGTGGGTCCCGGAATTCGCCAGCCCCTGGGCGATCATCCGAAAGTTCAGGCCCCCGTCGTCCGAGAGGTACAGATCAACCGCGGCGATCCCGCCGGCGTCGCTGGCCGTCCATGACGCCATGGCCGCCACATTTGCCGTGAGCACGGCAGCGGGGCCCGGGGCGGTGACGGTCACGGTTGGCGGAGTGCTGTCACCTCCGGTGCTGGACACCAGGTACGGCTGGATATCCGCACCATCGACCTCGCTGACCTGGCCGGCGTTCGCTGGGGTCAGCCCAGGGAAGGTTGGGGTGTTGACAAAGGTGGCCGTGTCGGTCACCTCGATCAGCGTGTTGAAACCGTCGGCGTCTGCATCCTGGTTCTCGATGGAGACCACCGCCTGACGGCGTCCGCTGGGGTTGCTGGGAAACCCCGCAAGGGCCACTTCCAGTTGCGCTCCGTAGAGGTTGCGGGCGCCCCCACCGCCGAAGGCATAGTGGCATACCCCGCAATGCGCCGGAGCGCTGGCCACGGTGTCCAATTGGGTTCCCAGGGCCTCCGGGTAGACCTCGAAGAAGGCCTCGCGGATATTGGGCTTGGCAATTGTGGGGACGGGAAACGCTGCCGTCGCGACCGCCGCAATCCCAAGAATTCGGGCCGTCCGAGATATTTCCGAGCGCATGGCGGACTCCTTCCAGACGGGGCAGCGGTTGGTCGAGGCCTACTACGGGCACGGTGCGAACAATGCCAAGTGTCGTGCGTGAGATCCCGCACCTCGGTGGCGGCCCCAATCGCGAGGCGGGGCGGGCCCGCCCGAAAGCGCAAGAATCACGAACCGGTCCTCGATCCTGCAAACGTCGTGCCACGCGGGCCGAGCCGGGCGGGTGCTCAGGTGCCCATTCGGGCTGGGGTTCGGACCCGCCCCGCGACGCGTAGGACGTTGGATCCGCGGCGCTTAGAGGCGCGGGATGCACTTGCAGCTGGTGGCCAGCGGCTCGTCGGCCTGCTGCCAGGCCCGCAGGTGGGCTTGTTCGGCGGCGCGGGCTTCGGCCGATTTGCCCTGACCCTGAAGCGCTCGGCTGAGTCCGTACAGCGACCAGCCATTGTCGCGCCACTTGGTCAGGTCCTCGCGATAGACCCGCTCGGCGTCCTGGAAGCGGTTGGCCTGCAGGTACACGGCGCCCAGCGTATGTCGGACCGGCTGGGTCCATTGCGGCGGCTCGCCGTAGGTCAGGGCGTCCTCCAGTTCGGCGCTCCTGGTCAGCATTTCGATGGCCCGGTCCCACTCGTCCTGCTGCAGCGCAATTTCGCCGCGAATGAAGTAGTCGCTGACTTCCAGGACCTTTTGGGCTGGGTCCTCGCCGGCCCGAAGGTCCGCGGGAAGTGCGGCCTTGGCGGCTGCGAAGCGCTTGTACTCGCGCTCGGCGTTCGCGAAGTCTTTCGTGGCCGCGAAGGCCACGGCGCGATGCGCTCGCCAGACAGCCCGGGTGATCGGCAAGTAGCGCGGCGGGGCGGGCTCGGCGAGAATGTCTTCCCAGCGGCCAAAGCGCTTTTGCACGTCGTAGATCGAGCACATCGACAGGTCCAGGTACGGCCCGACCCTGCGCAAGGCGGGGGTGGGCACCTGGACCCACATGGCTCTGGCCGCAGCCATCGCTTCCCGCTCCCGTCCACTCATCATGGCGGCGAATGCCAGCATGTGAGCGTTGTGCACCATGTACAGGTATTGAACGCCCTGATCGGGGGACTGCCGGCGATAGCGGTCATCGGCGGCCATGGCCTGTTCGTTCTGAACGATGGCCCGGCTCCAGCGGCCGGTCTTGACGTAGATGTGCGTCGGCATGTGCAGCAGGTGGCCGCTGGCCGGCACCATGCTGCACAGGGTATCGGCCGCGAACAACCCGCGGTCGGGGTTGCGGCTGGGTTCGACCGCATGGATGTACAGGTGCCTGCTGCCGGGATTGTCCGGGTCCAGGGCCATGGCCCGCTCCAACACCGCCTCAATGGTGGGCGTGTCGGGTGCTGGCGTGTAATCCCTGGCGTACAGTTTCCACGGTCGCCGCACCATCATGGCTTCGGCGTAGAGCGTGGCGACGTCGGGATCATTGGGGTAGGTCGCATAAACCGCCGCCATGGCATCGGCGTACTGTTGCTCCAGGGCGCTGCGATCCCGCGGCCACGGATTGGCATAGCGCGCGGCCAGGGCTTCAACCAATGCCCGCTCCACCGGTGTGGTGTGATCGATCAGCGCCAGGGCGTGTTGCAGGGCGTCCCAGGCATCCTGCGAGCGCTGGTCGGTCATCAGGTAGTCGTTGTAGTTGGGTCCCTGGCACAGCCCGACCGCCCACCAGGCCATGGCGCAATTCGGATCGAGCTGGGCCGCCCGCAGGAAGCAGCGGATGGCCTCGTCATGGTTGAACGCATACATCCAGTTCAGGCCGTCGTTAAAATAGCGCTGGGCCTGCGCGGATGACGTGGTGATGGTCCGCGTGTGGGTGCCCAGGCCGCTGAACAATTGGGCCCGGTCGGCCGCGTGCAGTCGAGATTGGCGATACGGGCTGCTGTGCCCGCAGCCAGCGACGAGCAGACAAGTCGTCACGACCAGTAGTGACAGGGATGGATGCGTCATGGCAGCTCCTTTCATTTCATCGGCCAAGTGGAATGGGTGTCGCCCCAGCGGCGGCTCTGGCAATCGGCGCACGGCGCAGAACGCTGACCTGGAGATGGAACACGGGGATCATCAGCAGAACCACCGCAACCGAAAACAGAATCCCGAATCCCAAAGCGATGGCCATCGGAACCAGGTAACGGGCCTGGGCGGACGTTTCGAACATGATCGGCGCCAGACCGAAGAACGTGGTCAGTGAGGTCAGAACCACCGGCCGGAACCGTCGCCTGCCGGCTTCGAAGGCCGCCTCGGCGGCGGGGACACCGCTGCGGCACAGATCATTCATGGTGACGGTCAACACCAAACCGCCATTCACCACCACGCCGCAGGTGGCAATGATTCCGAGGACACTGACCACCGACAGTTCGTAGCCCATCAGGGCATGCCCGACCAGGGCGGCGGCGATGGCGAAGGGCACGACGGTCATGACGATCGCAGCTTCCAGGTAGCTGCGGAACAGGGCGGCCAGCATTCCGAAGATCACCGCCAGCGAGATGCCCAGGCCCCACAGCAGCACGTGCATGGCATCGATCTCCTCCTGTTGGCGACCGCCATAGGCCAGTGCCAAGCCGGGGTAGCGCGACAGCAGCGTGGGAAAGACCTGGGCCTCGAGGTGAGCGCGGACCTTGCTGACGTTGGCCAATTCGGGAACAATATTGGCGGTGACGGTGAGCACCCGTTGGGCATCGACACGCTTGATCTCGGTGTGGGCGCGGGTGGTGTGGATGGTCGCTGCCTGGACCAGCGGCATTTCGCCGCCGGTGGGCGTCCGCACGATCATGTTCTCCAGATCGGCCAGGGACCGCCGTTCCGACTCCGGAAGCCGAACCATCACCTTGATTTCATTGCGACCGCGCTGCATCCGCAGGGCTTCGGCACCGTAATAAGCATGCCGGATCTGACGGCCGACGGCGTCGTGGGTCAGTCCCAGCGAGCGGGCTTCATCGGTGATCTTCAGGTCGAGTTGCGGCTTGCCCGATGCAAACCCATCGTCGATGTCGGTCACGCCGGCATAGCGCTTGAGGGTGGCTGCCAGGTCCGTCGCGGCGGTTTCCAGCGTGGTTCGATCCGGGTGGGACAGATCGAGGGTCAGCCCTGACGAACCGGAGGGGCCGACCTCCCACTCGAAGTACAGGGCTTCGAGCCCGGGAACCGGCCCGATTTCTTCTCGCCACACGCGCACGAAATCGGTCGGCGTGAAATCACGGCGCTCCTGTGGGACCAGAATGAAGTTGACGTCGGCCTGATTAGAGCCCTGCCGGCCTTGACCATTCATCCAACCGGCCAGCACCTGGTCGCGGCCGCCGAAGCGGTCGGCCGTCCGCAGGCCGGCCCGCTCGATGAGGTTGGCGACGCGCTGGGTCTCGGCAAACGGCGCTCCGAAGGGAACCGTGACTTCGGCATCCACACGATCGCCCTCGATTCGCGGATTGAACGTGAAGTTGAGCCGACCGCTGGCAAACCAGGCGGCGACCAGCAGCAACCCCGACACGAACACGCTGAGGGTCAACCCGCGGCAGGTCAGCGCCCGGCGCAGCAGCACGGCGTATCCACGATCCACCAGGTCATCCAGCGCGGCGGAGCAGCGAATCTGCATGCGGGCGACGGCCGGCAGCAGTCCGTGTCCGGCGGGGTCGACCGCCTTGGAGTGGGCCAGGTGCGCCGGGAGCACCAGCAGACTCTCGATTAATGAAATGACAAAGACGGTAATGACCACGATGGGAATGGCCGCAAAGAACCGACCGGTCTGACCGGGGACGAACATCAACGGGCAGAAAGCCACGATGTTGGTCATGACCGCAAAGACGACCGGGAGGGCCATCTCACGGGTCCCATCGACGGCCGCCTGCACGCGGCCAACCCCTTGCTGTATTTTGAGAAAGACGTTCTCACCGACGATGACGGCGTCATCCACCAGGATCCCCAAGGTCACGATGAAGGCGAACAGGGAGATCATGTTGATGGTCGTTTCAAGTGTCGGCAGCAGCATGATGGCTCCCAGCAGGCACACCGGAACGGCGGCGCCCACCCAGAAGGCGAGCTTGGGGGCCAGAAACGCGCCGAGGACCAGCAGCACCAAGGCCAGCCCGTAAATGCCGTTGCTGATCAGCAGCTCGAGTCGGTCGCGGTATTCGCTGGCATGGTCCCACAGGATCAGCATCTCGACCGTCTCCGGCAATTCGCGGTTCATTCGTCCGACATAGTCGTAGACCACCTCGGCAATGGCCAGTGGCTTCTCGCTGCCCGTCTGATAGACCCACAGCGTGACCCCCGGCCGGCCGTTGAAGGAGGAATAGCGGTCCACATCTTCGAAGCCGTCGGTGATCGTCGCGAGGGCACCCAGCCGAATCTTGGAGCCGTCGGGATTGCTGACCACCGGGATGTCCGCGTATTCGCTGGCAAACTGACGCCGCCCCGCACTCCGCAGCAGGATCTCGCCACCGGGCGTGCGAATCTCTCCTCCGGGGACGTCGCGGGCCGCCATGGCAATCTGCTCGGCAATGTCGTCCAGGGTCAGCCGCTGTGATCGCAGAACGGCGTGCGGGACTTCCACGGTGATCTCGGGGTTGCGGATCCCGCGGATGTCGACCTGGCTGATTTCGGGATGTGCCAACAGGTCGTTGCGGACGCGCTCGGCAAAGTCGAACAAGGTGCGTTCGTCCATGTCCGCCGCGATCGCCACCGTGACCGCCGAGCGCCGCCGCAGGGCCAGCTCGACGCGCGGTCGCTCGGCGTCTTCCGGAAAAGAGGAGATGCGATCGATGGCGTTCTTGATGTCCTGAAGCGCCCGATTGGGATCAATGCCGTCGTTCAGTTCAATGGCCATGCTGCCGCTGCCTTCGACGCCGATTGATTCGATCCGCTTCACGGCCTCCAGACCGCGAACGCGCTCCTCGGCGGGCAGCAGGATGCCCTCCTCGACTTCCAGCGGCGTGGCGCCGGGGTAGGCCATCGAGAAGTTGACCACGTCAAGTTCATAGGAAGGGTATACTTCTTGCTTGACCTGACCGCTGACCACCAGCCCGCCGATCACCAGCAGCATCATGAACAGATTGGCCGCCACGTGGTTGCGGGCCATGTAGCGGATCGCCCCGCCGCCGGATTGGGGATCGGCCAGGTGCATGTTCATGGATCCCGCTCTGTCGAGGGGCGCTCCGCGGCGACGCCGGGGTCGGTGTCTGGCGTGCGAACCTCCAGCGGCATTCCAGGAACGACACTGGCCAGATGCGTGGTCACGAGCTGGTCGCCTTCCTTGAATCCACCGCGCACCAGCACGTCGTCCTGCCGCCGCCAGACGATGTCGACCGGGCGAATGTCCAGCCTGCCGTCGCGGTCCCGAACCCACAAGCGACTGTTCTCGCGCAGCGCTTGACGCGGAATGGCGTAGACGCCCTGGAGCAGTCCCGCGTCGATGGCCAGGCGAACGTAGCTGCCGATGCGAATGGCTTCGGTGCGCTCGGCCGGATCGCGGTCCAAGGCCAGCGGATCGCGGATGGCCACCACGATCTGGGCCATCCGGCCCTGCGGATTCAGCTGTCCGAGCGGCCGCAGCACTTCGCCGCGGCGGCTCACGGGCTGTGCCCCGGTCGCCAAAGTGATCGTGACCGGGCTGCCGCCGGTCGCCTGGGGGCCGGAGAAGCGAATGCGGTTCAGTTGACCCACCGGTACGGCCGCTTGCACCCAGAACTCATCGGTGGCGGCGAGCGTGGCCACAACCGTCTGCGGTGTGAGCAACTGGCCGACCTCGACGGATTCCGCCAGAACCACGGCGTCAAAAGGAACTTCGACATGGGTTCGAGCCAGGGCCAGCCGGGCGGCTGCCACCCGACTCTCGGCGACGGTGATGCGGGCCTCCGCGGCCGCGACCCCGTGTTCCTGCTCGCGGATCTGGGCCCGGATGCCGCTCAGGACCGCCTCCTGGCTGGCGCACTTGGTTCGGGCATCCAATCCTTCGGCTTCGCCGGCCTGGCGGTTTTCCAACAGCCGGTTCAGCCGCTCCATGTTCCAGCGGAGGTACTCGAGTTCGGCCTCCACCTGTGCGGCCCGGCTCCGCAGTGCGCTCACTCCGGCGCCAAGCCCTTCGATTTCGACCTGAGCCATGCTCAACTGCGCCGTTGTCTCGGCCAATTGGATGCGGTAGTCGTCGCCATCGATCTTGAGGAGCGGCTGGCCCTGCTTGAGCAGCCCGCCGGGCAGCAGTTGGGGGTGGAGCATGACCACCCGCCCGGTCACTTGCGGCTGAACCGGGGTCTGCCTTGCGGCCACGACGCTGCCGAACGCCTCGACCACAACCGATACGTCCTGGGCGCTGAAGTCCGCCACCTCAACCACCGCTGCCACCAGCGGCGGAATCGATTTCGGAACGGTCGGTGAGGTCTTGAGCAACACGACGCCCGTGCCCGCCGCGCCGGCGAGCAGCAGCAGCGGCAGGATCGTCCGCAGGAAGGCGGGAAATCGATGAGTGTCGTCGGACATTGCCATGGTCATGAGCAAACGGCATTCAACGTCGCCCGGGGGGCGTGCAGGTGCTGCAGCGGATGCCATCTGCATGATACACGATGTACCGGCAATCCGGGAGGGTTGGCCGGCGGGCTCCGCCGTGCGACCGACCCGCCGCCAAGTCTCCCGAGTGTCACTCATCAGGATGCCTCATGCTACTGTGCTACAGGTGCGGCAGTGGTGCCACTTCTTCCAGGCAGACGAAGAATACGGCAAGCGCGTTGCCGAGCAGCTGGGCATTGATATCACTGATATCAGTGAAGCGCTCAAGACCGCCGGCAAGAATCTCCAGCCGGCGTAGGAGCGGGCCACACCCGCCGGGACGCCAGCCGAATCAGAGGGGGACGGATCCTGAGCGCGGCAGCACGCGGCCGCGGCGGATGCGTGCCCCCCCTGCCTTGGGCCACTTCGGCGCAGCCGCGCTCGCCAATGTGAATCTGGTGAATCTGGGTGCGCCAGGCAGCGCCTGGGGATTGTATCGAACTCAAATGGCCTGATGAGTTGGGTGGCGTTCGCCGGGCACACGTCTGTCTGCGGCAAACCAGTTGCCGCGCGGTCCGACATAATTTATGTTTGGAACGGTCAATGAATGGCCGGTCGCGGTGGCGCGGATGACCGACCTTCAGCACTCGGCGGCCGTCGCCCGGCACACATCACGAGGTCGATCGCTATGATGACTCGCTCATGGATCAGATTGGTGTCCCGATGCTGTTGGACGACCGTCCTCATCCTGGCGCACCCGGTCATTCTGCTCGCAGGCGGGCAGGGTAATTCCCAGACGACCCTCTGCCACCTTCCGCCCGGCAACCCCGACAATGCCCAAACGCTTCATGTATCGCAATCCGCGGTCCAGGCCCATCTCGATCACGGCGACTATCTCGGTCCGTGCACGGACGAACCCGATTCCGGCGACTCGGATGAGATCGCTGAATTGATCAAGCCGGTGCCCGGCTCGGTCCTGGAGGGCACGACGCTGACCTTCGAGTGGACTGCCGGCGGCGAGGAGGTTACTGAATACTGGCTGCGGATCGGTTCGGTTCCCGGCGGCGGGGACTTGCTCGATGCGGGAATGGATAACGGCTTGTCCGCGGAGGTCACGGATCTGCCGGACGACGGCAGCACCCTGTATGTCACGCTGTCATCCCGGATCGGAGCCGATTGGTTCGCCGAGTCCTACGAGTTCACGGCGTACAGCGGCGAAGGTCCCGGGGGGCCCGCCCGGCTGACCAGCCACCAGAACGGCGACGCGCTGTCCGGCTCGACGGTAACCTTCACCTGGGAAGACAGCCCAGAGGCAACCCAGTATTACATCTGGATTGGATCCACTGCGGGTGACTACGACGTTTATCTGGAGGATCAGGGCACGGCGTTGTCCGCGACCATCAGCGGTCTGCCGACCGACGGCAGCACTTTGTACCTGAGGCTATGGTCCAGGATCGACGGGGTGTGGGAGTACACCGACACCACCCTGCACGCCGCCATCGCTGCCCAACCCAGCGGCGCCGCCGTGCTGGTCAGCCACCAGACCGGCGACACGCTGTCCGGCGCGACGGTGACGTTCACCTGGGACCCCGGTCTCGAGGCCACCCAGTACTTCATTTGGATTGGCTCGAGCGCCGGGACCTACGATCTCTATCTTGAAGACCAGGGCACCCACCTCTCCGCGACGATCAGCGGTCTACCGATCAACGGCAGCACGCTGTATTTTCGGCTGTGGTCCAGAATCGACGGCGTCTGGGAATACAACGACTACTCCTTCGCAGCGGCATCCGGCGACGACGGCGGCGGGGCCGCGGCACTGACCAGCCACCAGAGCGGTGACACGTTGTCGGGTTCCTCGGTGACCTTCACCTGGGAGGACAGCCCGGTCGCCACCCAATACTACATCTGGATCGGATCTGTTCTGGAAGGATACGATATTGCACTGGAAGACCAGGGGCTGGCCCTCTCGACCACGATCAGCGGCCTGCCCGCGGACGGCAGCACGCTGTACTTTCGTCTGTGGTCCAAGATCGACGGCCTGTGGGAATCGAATGACTACGTGTTTCATGCCGCCAGCGCACCGTAGGTCATCGTGCGCCGGACCCAGCATCTGCGATCCTGCTCAAATCGGATCTGCCACCGCTTGATTCGAATGCCCTCCGGGCCTGGCGCCGCCCGCCACGCCGAACCCCGTCCGTGGGTCCGTTGCCCCACCGGTCGGTGGTGGTGTCGCGGGTGTGCAGGTGATACAATCCAGTGGGCCACTTCTCTTGGTTTCACTTCTTGCGAGGATCGCCGATGATGACGAGTTGCACATCCAGGGTTATCCGGTTGGGGCGGAGTCTGCGAACGGCGGGCCGGGTGTCGCTCCCGGTGGTCGCTGCGGGAGTCGGGTTCCTGGTGGGCGGACCGCCCGTAGCCGCCAAGCCGCTGACTTATGGCGAAGGGGTCAAGCCGATCCGCTGGCCGGACAACAAGACCATCAACATCTACATCGAGACCGACCCCAACGGCGACCCGCCGAACGTGTCGATGCTCTTGAAGGAAGGCATGGACCGCTGGGCTGCGGAAATGGCGCCCCGCGGCATCACCATCAACGTGACCGTCGGGGCCATCCCCGACCCCGAACCCGACAACCTGGTCAAATGTCAGTACAAGGCCGTCGGGACCAAGCTCGACGGCGACGAGCCGGAGAACCCGGACCATCCCGCACTCAGTGACGAAGACCTGGCCCTTGCGGGATGCAACGGTGTCAATGAGATCACGGGCGCTCAAATCATTGTTCGCGATGACATCTGGGATGAGGCTCCGGGACAGGACGACGACGAGAAGGCAGAATTCATCCGCAACCTGGGGCAGCACGAGGTCACACACGTCCTGGGGCTTGCGGACGACGATGATGGGGAAGTCACCAACCACATTCAAGACACCGACCCCAACAGCTACAACGATGAAGACAAGAAGGAAATCTCAACCCTCTATCCAATCCTGGAACCCGAGCCCGACGAGGAGTCCAAAGCCGAAGGGGAGACCCAGCAGAGCGCGAATCCCGACCAGTACACCTGGCAGTTTGCCTATGCCGGTCCACCCGACGGCCACGTGGCGCTGATCACCCTGGACATCGACCCCGAGGTGGTGGGCACACTGATCTGCCCCGCGGGTTGGGTATGCCTCAATCCGGCGGATCCCAATCGGCTGAATCCGAACTATCCTTATTATCAGGGCTACATGCGCCATGCCCGCTCGACGCGGTGGCTGTGGGATGACGATGTCTCGCCGCCGCTGGCAATCCGCGCGGGCAGCGCTGCCGCCGCGCTGTCGGCCGCCAACCCGCTGCTGACCGTCACGGTGCTTGCGGTCAATCACCAGCCCGGAATGGTGGCGGCGTGGGCGGGCGGTGCTCCCCAGTCCCTTCAGGGACCGATTCCGACGGCGGCGCCGGGCGACGTTCCCGCGGTTTCGGAGTGGGGCATGATCGTGCTGCTGCTGCTGCTGCTGACTTCGGGTACAATCGTGTTCGGCCGGCGACGGGTGGAGTCGCCATCCTGAGCCGCAGCGCGGGCATGGTGATCTGGACGTCGCCGGGCACGGTGAATCGGGCCCAAGACGCAGCAGGATGCAAGCAAGACTACTCGCTTTCTGTCCGGCCTCGGCCGCGCTTTGTTTCGCCGGTCTCGTTCCGCTGGCAGTTAGGTAGGAGTCGAACCTCGTCCTGCCGCTCGCCTTCGGCCTCAGCACCGGCCTGCCGGTCGTGCTGTTCGCCATCTTCATCGTCGTCAGCGCCAACGCCTTCAATCGCAGCACCGCGTTTGAACGATGGGCGCGTCGCGTAACGGGCGCGGTATTCGTCGTCGTCGGCATCTACCTGTGCCTGATGTTCATATTCCGCCTCGGCCAGACCGTTGTCGACCGTACGTGCCGAGAGGGCGCGGCTATTTCGCGCGCCGCGTCTCCTTGCGCAGGGCCGCCAGCAGCGCGGCCATCGCGGCCGACTCGTGCTTTTTCTGGTGGCGAATGGCATAGATGGGCCGCCCCATGCCAAATCCCTTGATGCGCAGCGGGTGCAAACGGCGCTGCCTGATCTCATGGCGCAGGCCGTGGATCGAAAGGAACGATACGCCGATCCCCGCGGCGACGAGTTCCTTGATGCCCTCCGGGGAACTCAACTCGATCGTGCGACGAATTTCTCCGCCGGTGGCCGCCCACGCCCGCTCGAAAAGCTCACGTGTGGCAGATCCCCTTTCGCGAACCACCCACAGCTCGTCACGAAGTGCCCTGGGAGTGCTGGTCTTGCGCCGAGAAAGCGGGTGGCATCCGCCACAAAAGCAGACGATCTGGTCATCGAGAATGCGCTCGACGTGGAGGGTCGTGCTGGTTGGCGTGTCGCCGACAAATGCCAGATCCAACTCGTTGCGGACAATTCGTTGTTCGATGCGCTGCGTGTTCTCGACAACGTAGTTGATCTCGATGTCCGGGAACTCTCGGTGAAACGCCCCAAGCGCTCGCGGCAGAAGGTAATAACCGGGCACCGTGCTGGCGCCGATGCGCAGGCGGCCGCGGTTGGGACTCGTGAAAGCGCGTACGCGCTCCGCGATCCGGTCCATCTGGCCGAGAAGATCCGCGGCCTGCGGAACGAAGGCGCGGCCGGCATCGGTCAACTGGATTCTCTTGCCGAGTTGCTCGAACAACGCCACGCCGAGCCTCCGTTCGAGCTGCTTGATCTGGCGGGATACGGCCGGTTGGGTCAGCAAGCGCTCCTCGGCGGCGCGCGTGAAGTTCAGATGCTTGGAAACGGCCACAAACGTCTGCAGCAACTCTGGATGCATCGGATCATCCCAAGCTTTGCGTATGGTTACCATGAACATTATGCATTTTAGTTATGGCTACGGCCGACGTAAAGTCCCGCAAGGGTGCGGGGCGATCGGGGTCAGCCCGTTGTGCCGAACGGAACCGGAACCATGCAGGACGCAAGCGACATCCGCGAATCGGTCCGCATCGCCTACTCGTCGGCGGCGGAAAGGCCGACCGAGAAGCATTGCTTCCCGGTGGGCCGCGCGTTCGCGGAGAGCGTTGGCTACCCGAGAGAACTGCTTGACTCACTCCCGGATTGTGCGTCCGGCGGATTCGCTGGCGTTTCCAACGTCTCGGTATTCGCCGAGCTGCCCGAGGCGGCGACTGTCCTGGATCTGGGCTGCGGCGCCGGGTTGGACGCCCTGGTTGCGGCACGGCGCGTTGGACCCCGTGGGAACGTCATCGGCGTTGACTTCAGCGATTCCATGCTGGTACGGGCTCGGCGGGCTGCCGACGAATCCGGCACGCGCCACGTCGAGTTCAGGCGAGCGGACGCTGAAACGATTCCGCTTGCCGACGCCTCGGTCGATGCGGCCCTGATCAATGGCATCTTCAACCTGAACCCGGCACGAGAGGCGATCTTTCGCGAACTGGCTCGCGTGCTGCGCGCGGGCGGTGCGGCGTGGGTCGCGGAGTTGATTCTGCAAGAACCGCTGTCGGAAGAGGTACAAGCGAATCCGACCAACTGGTTTGCGTGAGTCGCCGGAGCCAGGGAGGGCGTGACCTTCCTCGACGAGTTCCGGGCGGCAGGCTTCGCGGATGCGACTTTGCTGCGAACGACGCGCAACGCGCGGACGAATCACCCCAAGGTCTTGGCGGCGGAGGTCATGGCCCGGCGGTGAGTTCGTGCCGAGGCGTAGTGCGAGTCCCTGCGCGTTTTTCCGAACAACTTGAAAGCGAGGTGCGCGATGAGGAGATCAGAAAGGAACATCGGTGTAAGGCGTGCCGCCATCGCATGTGCGGCGCTCATGACCGGATTCACGACCACCGCCGTGCGCGCGGAATTCGCCGTGGGGGCGAGAATCCCGGCGTTTTCGCTGAAGACGTCCGACGGCAAACCGGTCGCCGTGGCGCTGGCGTCAGGCGCCATTCAGCTGACGCAAGATGACGACGCCGAAGCGCCGAAAGTGCTCGCGATTCATCTCCTGCAACCGGACTGCCTTCAGTGCCGGGCCCAACTGAAAGCGCTCCAACAAATGTATCAACGCTACGGCGAGGCAGGGCTGGCCGTTCTGGGCATATCGCACCGCGGCGATGACAAGGCGCTCGCCGACCTTGAGCGCGACCTAAGCATTACCTTTCCGCTCCTGGTTGGAACCGGGTCCGGGCTCGCCAAGCAATTCGCGGCTGGCGACACGTTTGCCCTGATCGACAACCAAGGAGTGGTTCGCTTTACCCAGGTCGGGTACGGCGCCGGTGACGAAAGGGTGTGGGAAGAAAACATCGAGCGGATGCTCGCCGGCGCCCTGCCGGCCAAGGAGGGGATTGACCGGCAGCGCCTGAAAGTCGGCGATCCATTCCCGGCCATCGTGCTGCCATCGCTACGTAACGGCAAGCCGATGGAGTTGACGGGCAAGGACGGAAAGCTAGTCTTCCAGGATGAGGACGGGAAGGAGACACATCCGAAAGGCGTCCTCTTCTTCTTTTCGCGCTACTGAGCGTTCTCGCGCGAGGAGATGGTCCATCTCCAGAACTTTAACGAGAAATTCGCCGACAAGGGTCTTCAGGTGTTCGTGATCTCGATGCATCCGGACCCGAAGAAGGCACGCGAGTTGACAGTCGACCTCCAGGCCAAGTACCCGATCTGCAATGGCCACGATTCCGATCTGGGCAAGCGCTACGCCTATGGCTGACCGGCCTTCATCCTCGACGCAGTTGGCGTCATTCGCTACACGCAGGTCGGCTTTGAGCAGGGCGACGAGAAGAAGTATGAGAAGGTGATCCGGGAAGTGCTCGGCCTGAAGCCGACGGGCACGTAGCGATTCGAAAGGAAGGAAGAGTGGCCTCAATGCGCCTAGGGCGGTCGGTGATGCAGGCTTCGCCACCTCCCGATGAGGACGCGAGGGTCGGTAGCCCACCCACCGCCGACGATCAGCAAACAGACGCCGCCCAGCAGCATGGCCCAGTCAGTGCGGGCGGTGTGGGCCAGCGACCAGAATCGTATCGGGACAGATCGCGCATCTGAAGGCCCCACAGATCATGCCCGACGAGAATCAGCGGTTTCGTCGTGACGATCGCCGTCAGCATAATGACGATCAACGGAATCGCGGCGCACCGTGTGAGCAGGCCGAGCGTGACTAATGCGCCGATGGGTGCGCTCGTTCCAGACTTTGACGGGTATCCGACTCCGCAGCCCTTGTCCAGCCTTTACCCTCGACCCAGATCGGACCTCGCATCTAGGCGCTCGGCCTGCGCCCCCACAGAAGGTGCCACAACGACCGTTTCGGTGGCGGGTTCTCATCCATCCACTTCTCCACTCGCGCCAAATAGGCAACCGGAGGCTCCCCAGTCAACGGACGCACAGGGCAGCCATATTCCGCCGCGAAAGCCGTAATCGCTTCGGCTGCTTTATGCGGCTCCGGCGTACCGGACGAGCGGCTGACCCGCAGCCACCCCTGCTTCAGCTCGTCTGAAACCGACGATAGCGTGATCGGAAAGCTATCACTATCCCACCCGCCATACCCATCGCCGGCGACATCGATAGGCTCAACACCGTGTTCGAGTTCGAGGAGAGAATCGTACAGGAGCGTCTCTTTGCAGTCAAGCAGCACAACTGGAAAGCGCGCGGGGTTCACTGCTACCACCCTCCTTGCCATGGAGCTTACCAAGCCGTTGGGGTCTACGTCTGCGCGCCGATATTGGTCAAGCTCATGCAGTCCGATCCGCTCCGGCTGGTTTCGTGCGTGGAAAGCGCCGCAACGCGAGCGTTGTAAGCCCAAACTGGTTCTCCGTTACCTCTCCCGTATCGCGGCATTCCGCATCGAGCTCATCAACAAGCAGGTACAAGTCCATAGCGCTTTCGGTCACAAACTCGATCTTCTGGACTCCTTCGACCATCGAGGTTTGAATCTCGGTGACGCAGTGATAATCCAATCGATCTCGTTCCCGAGAAACGAGTTGGCGCACGCTCCTCCACTGGACTACGCATTCAGCCCTGCGGAAGCGGCGCGTGTGGACAAACGGTAGTAGCCGGAAGAGAGGACGCGACGGAATTTCGTCCGCTTCGCGCCAAAAGCGCATGCTGGCCTCGCTCTCGTTCTGCGACCACACCACACTCTCCGTCTTGAACACAGCATCATGCAGGTAGCCGCCGAGCCGTTCCAGATCGGCCGGTGTCCGAACGCTGATCTTCAGATTCGCGCCCACTGGAACCCCTTTCTCTAGTACTGAATCCGTATATGACGGGTTCTATGTCGTCCGGTGCGAACCATGATTTGGATGTGCCTACGCAGTCCATGGTGCGCTCCGTGTCGCGCAATCGTTCCTAACCACGGGTTGAATCCCAGCCCCGCACACACTAGCGCAGCGCCGCCGCTGACAGTCGCAACGCGCCGAGCTATCTTCTGAGCTTTCTTGACTTTCTTCGGATCATCCAGCCACGAATCTCGCCCACCCGTGACCCAGATGACGCCTTTGGCAATTCCGTCCTTGACGCCCTGCCAGGTTACCAAGCCGCTTGGGTCCACCTCTACGGTGGGCAGACTGTCAACATACGCGTAGACCGCGAGCCCGCCTGCAAGGCCAATCGGGTCCCGCTGCAAGAATCTTCCCAGCGCCGGCTCGTAGTACCGATGGCCGACATGCAGCGCTGCAAGGCCCAGGTTTTCGTAACCATGAGCGCCCGCGTATTGATAGCGCGTGTCCGTCGATCCCGCACTGAACACCACCTCGCCGAAAGCGGTGGTCACCTGCTCACGGACGAGCACCGCATCCTGATTGCTCATCTGCCGGG
>CAZUGO010000022.1:0-4139 GCA_964619935.1 uncultured Planctomycetales bacterium
CAGGTGGTGCGCATCCTGACCGATGCCAACGACGCCTTTATCGCCGAGGCCCGCGACGTCCTGCGGGCGGGGCTCATCCATGGCGGCTGGATTTCAGTGGACGACACCGGCGCCCGTCATCGGGGCAGGAACGGCTTCTGCACCCAGATCGGCTGCACGCAGTGGACGCGCAGCGTCAATGATGCCTTCACCTTCTTCGCCACCACGGGATCGAAGAGCCGGGCCAACTTCCTCGGCCTGCTGCGCGCCGGCCATGGCGATTACGTCCTCAACGAGCAGGCCTTCGGCTCTATGCGCCGGCGCCATCTGGCCGGCCCGGTCATCACCATGCTGGCGGCTCATCCCGCCTGCCGCTTCGCCGATCAGGCGGCGTGGAATGCCCATCTCGACTCCCTGGGCATCGCCGGTCTCAAGGTTCATCCCGACCCGGTGATGATCGCCACCGAGGGCGCCCTGTGGGGCGCCGTCACCGCCCATGACTTCCTTAAGTGTAACGGACCGCATTCGAAATGTGGCGGGACCGCAATGGATGCAGTTTCGGGCCCAGATTAAGTGCAAGTGATTCCGGCGTCGGGCCCACTTTATCTGCAACTGAGACCGCAATCGATGGCGCGGGACCGCAATCCATCGCCACCGGCCCACTTTATCTGCAACTGATGAAGCTCTCAGCGGCGGCACGGTCCGAATGCGCCTCTTTCGGTTTAGATCGGCAGTCCGGCGGCCCGCATCCGATCCCGCAGCTCGGCGCTGCGGATGGGATCGAGCTGGTTGTTGAACAGGGCCCTGATCTCCGCCGGCTTGACGTCGAACTGTGCGACCAGATCGTGGACGCGGTAACCGTGGCGGGTCAGCATCGCTTCCGGATCGTCCAGCTGCTTGGACAGCAGGCTTTCGATCAGAGCGGCGCTGATGGGCGTTTCGGCGGTCTGGTAGCCGGTTTCCAGCGCCTGCGTCAGGTGCCACTCGATCTGCAGCGGCGTGCTCAGCCTGGAGGCCAAGAGGTCGATGGCCTCCGTCGTCATGATTGACTCCGGCGGCGTCTGGCCATTGGTACAGGCCGACAGCAACCAGTGAATATACTCCCGCTGACTGCCGGTGATGCCGTCCAACGAGAAGACGTCGGTGCGGTAGCTGATTTCCTCCATCGACGGCCGCCGCAGGTCGTTTTTCAGCTTGGGCCAGCCGGCCAGCACGACCGACAGCCGGCCGTCGCCGTCCTCGACCATCTCGATAAGCCGCTTCAGTCCGGTCAGTGTCTGGCTGTTCAGGTCATGGGCTTCATCGACGAACAGGGCCACGGGGCGCTTGCTCTTCTTGATCAGCTCGCGCAGCTCCCGCTCCCGCCTCTCGGGTTGGGTCGGGATATGCACGACCTGTTTGTCGGGGGTGAGGTCGTAGAACAGCGCGGTGATGAGCGTGCCCAGCTTGACGCTACGCTTTTCCACAGCCAGGGACTTGGAGACGATGACGCGGTTCTCGTCCTTGAGCAGCCTCTGCAGCCGCCGCAGCGTCACCGTCTTGCCCGAGCCGATGATGCCATGGACGACGATGAGGCGGCCCTCAAGGATGGCGCCGCGGATGTCTTTGATCAGCCGCTTGTGGTGGTCGGTCTCGTAGTAGCCGGCCTGTCGCAATGGCTGCGCCAGGCCGTAATGCGCCGTCACTTCAGCCCGCATGTCCGTCCCCCTCTGTTTTCTTGCGCCCAAAGTGTTCGCGGACGCGGGCGAGCACTACGCTCCGCGTCATGGTTTCAGCGAGCACGCCCTCGATGAAGGCGAGATCCTCCGGACCGAGCCTGGCCAGGGGTGTGGCGATCTCATCGGCAATGGCGAGCTTGGCCGCGATGGCGGTCGGATAGCGGTATTCGTGCGCTTCGGCATCGAACGGCTGGCGCGGCACATCGGGTGCGATCGTCGGCGTGATCAGGCGGAGATCGGTGTCGCCGGCGAGCGCCGCGATCGGCAAGCCGAGTTGGTCGGCGAGCTGGCGGATCCGGTCGGCTTTCTCGTCGGCCTGGCTCTTCTTGAACGCGCGATAGCGCTTGAGCGGGATCGGCCCGGAAATCGGGTGGTACGGCCCCGAGCGCTCGCCGTCGTATTCCACGTACAGCTCGTTGTCGAACAAGCCCCACAGCAGCAGGACGGTCTCGCCGGCGAGGCCGGGATCGACCTCATAGGCAGTGCCGCCCACGGAGATCCGTGCGTCGATGCCGACCTTGCGACGTTCAGGCTCGCGGGCGAAGCGGCAGAATTGCTCCCATGAGCACATCTCGCGAAGCCCTTCGGGCGGCAGCATGGCAACCCAGTCTTCCAGCCGGGAACGGGGCTCGCTGCGGTGCGGTTGGCGGTTGTAGTTGAGCAGGTAGCGTTGCAGCCAAAGATTGGCCTCGGCCTCGTTCTGCGGCTGGTGGAAGTGATAGAGGGTCTCCAGCATCTCCTTGACGGTGCGGAACGCTCGCTCGACCTTGCCCTTGGCGCGCGCGGTCACGCGACGTCCGTCCTTGCCCGCCGGCAGATGTGTTTGCCAGGCGACGCCGAGCGCATCCATGACGCCCTGGAACACCCGGCTCTTGGCCACCGGTCCGCTGTCGAGATAGAGGAGCTTGGGCCGGCCCTGAAACGGGAAGTTCGGCATGTACGGTTTGGGCGCCATGGCGTTGAACAGGAAACGCAGCGCCGACTCCGCGTCTTCTCCGTAGACGCAGCGGTACTCCTGGTAACAGACCCCGCTGCGATCATCGACCACGCTGAACAGCATCAGCGTCGGTGCGCCCTGGTCGGGGTCGACCCACAACGGCGCTGGGACCTGCTTCAGGTCGGACGGGGACATATCGAACTGCCAGCAGTCATTGCTGTGCTCAGCTTGGAAGCGCACCGCCGCAGGCTGGCGGGTCAGACGGGACTGGTCGAGATGCCACTTTTCCAGGTAGCGGTTCACCGTGGTCTTGTTGAGGAGCCCCTTGGGGATTCGCACCAACCCCTCGGGCGTCTCGATGCCGTAGTCCTCCAGCAATTCGATCACCCGCGCGGTGGAGAGGCGCCGTCCTTTCCTGTTGGTGGTGCGTAGCTTCATCGCCGCCACCAGTTCGCAGTACCGTTCGAGCTGGGCTTTCGGGAGCGCCCGGGGCCGGCCGAAGTCCGCCCGGTGGATGACGCGCGGCACGGGAAAGCCGCCCAAGGCGCGGTATACGGTCGCGGGCGAGACGCCGTACATATCGGCGATGGCGGCCACCTGCGCGGCTCGCTGCGGACTCTTCCTCGGCAGACCGTCCAGGCGATGGCGCAGGGCCAGCAAGGAGTCGGGCGGGATCTGCTTACGCCGCATGGCGGCCATCGGAACCGGCCGCCGCCAGGTAGTTGTATAAGGTGCTTTTGGAGATCCCCATCAGCCGGCAGATCTCCGCGATGCTGTGCTTGCGCTCGTGGTAGAGGCTCAGCACCAGCTTCCGCTTCTCGGCGTCGAGCATCTTCGGCCGTCCCCCTTGCCGGCCCCGTGCGCGGGCCGCGGTCAGGCCGGCCCGGGTCCGCTCCCGGATCAGGTTCCGCTCGAATTCGGCCAACGCGCCGAACAGGTGAAACACCAGGCGGCCGCCGCTGGTGGTGGTGTCGATGTTTTCCTGCAGGCTCATCAGGCCGATCCCGGCGGCATCGAGGGTCTTGGCGAGGACGATCAAGTCATGCAAAGACCGGCCGAGCCGCCAGACCACCAGCACATCGCCGGCGCGGGCGACCTCCAGCGCCAGGGCCAAGCCAGGCCGCGCCACCTTGGCGCCGCTGATGCGGTCCTCGCAGATCTTCTTGCAACCCGCCTGCCGCAGCGCGTCGCGCTGCAGATCCAGGTTCTGATCATCGGTCGAAACCCTCGCGTAACCGATCAACATCGCGCCACCCCACGTCGCTTGGGAGATGCATCCAATAAGTCTGCGGCGCGCAGTATAGCTGGACGTTGTTACCTGGACGATCTTTCTGGAAGAAAATCCCGTGATACTCCGGTTGCGGATCATCCCCGCTGCAGAGGCCCAGAATACGGACGTTTCCTGCACCAGGGTTCCATCGCAACGTCCCCGCACCGAGGACGAACACCCCCTCCAGAAGCAGAGCGAGGCGGGCTTCGTCAGTTGCAGATAAAGTGGGCCGGTG
>CAZUGO010000023.1:0-2110 GCA_964619935.1 uncultured Planctomycetales bacterium
GAAATTATCGCTTATCAAGAACAAAATGAAAGGCCTTCTGATCAAATCCTCGCAACAATACGGAACTATCTCCACATACGGGCGAAAACATTACAAAATATTGGAGAGGATGTTGCAGAAACAAACTAGCAATATATCGCCGCACTATATTGCGCATATCGAGCATGCAAACAATCTATAAAAAACGAAGCTTTATCAGAAACTATCAGACGTAGTCATTCACACCCCCCAGCTCTGACTTCCCTTTGACGGGAAAGCATGGGACACTAAGAACCGAGTTACTGAGCTAAGTTTACCACCTGTATGCACCTGAGCGATCACAGCCTACGCCAGATCGACGACGCCTACCTCCGGTCCTTGGATCGGGAGGCGTTGCGCGGGCTGTCGTTGCGGTTGCTGGCGGATCTCAAGGAGGCGCGGGAGCGGTTGAATCAAGGGCCGACCAACAGTTCGCGGCCACCGAGTAGTCGGGCGCCGTGGGAACGGGGCGAGCCCCTGACCCTACCCGATGAGGCCGAGGCGTCGCTGCCGGTGGCAGCAGAACTGGCCGCGGAGTCCCCCGCCGACGGCCCACCGACCGAGGTCCCCACCGCCGCTGTCAAGCCGGCGGTGGCAAAATCGGCCCGGAAACCGGGCAAGCAGCCGGGTGCGCCGGGCGTGGGCCGAACCCAAGTGTTCGAGGCACGGGAGGTCATCCCGCACTATCCGGCGGTCTGCGCCGGCTGTGGGCGGACGCTGACCGAGCCGGTCGGGGCGGTGGCCTACACGGGCTTTCAGGCGGTGGATCTGCACTGGGGGGAGGCGGCCCAGCCGGGACTCATCGTGTGGGTAGTGGATCATCGCTATTACGAAGTCCCTTGCGCCTGTGGCCATCGGACCCGAGCCGAGGCGGGCCAGGGAGTGGTCGATCCGCTGCTAGCCGGGATCGCCTTGAGTGAATGGCGGCTGGTGGGACCGGGATTGGCGGCCCTGATCGTGGCGCTGGCCCTGCGGTTCCGGTTGTCGCGGGCGCGGATTCGCGAATTCCTGAGTGAGTGGCTGGGGGTGGACCTGAGCCTCGGTACGATCCATCAGACGATTCACGAAGCCAGCGCGGCCGTGGCCCCAGCGGAAGAGGAACTGGTCCAGGCGGTCCTGGACAGTGACCTGCTGCACGCCGACGAAACCCGCTGGCCAGAACGGGGCCAGCCGCTCTGGCTGTGGGTGTTCACCGCGGCCACGGTCACGCTGTATTACATCGCTGGGCGGGGCCAAGAACTGGTGGAGAACGTGCTGGATGGCTTCACCGGCTGGCTGATGAGCGACGGCTGGATCGCCTATCGCGGCTACCCCCGGCGGTTGCGCTGCTGGGCGCACCTGATCCGCAAGGCGCGGGGTCTGGCCGAGAGCTACCATCGAGAGGTGCGGGCCTTCGGCCGCCAAGTGCTCGACACCCTCACCGCCCTGATGGCGGCGGTGTACGCCGCTCGGGCAGGCCCACCTGCCAACTTACCGACGGCCTATGCCCCGCCACTGGCCGACCTGCGCGCCGCCTGCGAACGGCATCAAGGCCACGACCATGCCAAGACCCACGCCTTGGCGGTGGAGTTGTTGAGCGACTGGGATGCCATCTTCCAGGTGTTGCACCATCCCGAACTCCCGCTGACCAACAACGACGCCGAGCGGGCCCTGCGGCACTGGGTAATCGCCCGCAAGATCAGTCACGGCACCCGCACCGCGACAGGCTCACGGGTCTTTGCCCTGCTCGCCAGCGTCATCGACACCTGCCGGCAGCGCGGCCACTCACCGTGGTCGTACCTGCAAACCGCTATCGCCGACCGCCGTGCCGGCCGCCCACTCGCTCCCCTGCCGCAGGCAGGGGGTGAATGACTACCCCTGATTTAGGGTAACACCGGATAACACAGGCATAGCGATGCCGTGGCCTCGGAAGCCGAGGCGGGTGGAGAGAGCCGTGCACCGGGTGCAGGGGCTAGGCGGTGCGGTGAGCCTGGCGGAAGCGGGTAAAGCCGAGCATTTCCAGCCAGTGCGGGTGAGGTTGACCGGTCAACAGCGCCACGGGAGATTTACCGCGACGTTCGGGTTTTTCGTTACGCGCGAACGGTTGGTGGTT
>CAZUGO010000024.1:0-17391 GCA_964619935.1 uncultured Planctomycetales bacterium
GCCACGTGTACGACGATGCCTTCATTACCTTCCGCTACGCCGCCAACCTGGCCGCCGGCCAGGGGTTCGTCTACAACCCCGGGGCCCCCTGGGAACCACTCCTGGGCACGACCACCCCGGCGTTCGCCGTGATCTGCGCGGGGGCCGGCCTGCTGGGCCTGGACCTGCCGCACTTCGCCGTGATCTTCAACGCCCTGTGCGACGGGGTCACTGCGGTGTTGATCCTGCTGCTGGTCTCTCAACTGAGCCGGCCTGCCGGCCTGCTCACCGTTGCCGCATTTGCAGTTCATCCCCACCTCAATCGCATCGCCGGCGGCGGCATGGAGTCTTCGCTGCTGCTGACTGGACTGTTCGCCACCGTGCTGCTCGACAGCCGCCAGCGCCCGGTGATGACCGGGATTCTTGCCGGACTGCTCGGGGCCGTTCGCCCCGAGGGCGCGGCGCTGATGCCCGTCCTGGTGCTGCTGCGGGTGCTGCAGCGCCGGCCCCTGCGGGCCCTGCTGGCATCCCTGGCCATCACCGCCGGGATCTACGTTGCGGTGTGCGCGGCCTACTTCGGGTCACCGCTGCCGCAGTCGTTGCTGAGCAAACTGGACCTGGTGGTTCAGCGACCGCCGATCGCCTACGCCTGGCGGATCGTGAGCACCGGCTATTGTCCGTACTCCTGGATGAAGCCGATGTTGCTGCTCCAGGTGCTCGGGCTGGGCGGCTGCCTGCGATCCAGCGGTCCCTTGCGGGCGTACAGCCTGTGGTCGGCGGGAATCACCTTGGCCTATGTCATCGCCCGCCCGCCGATGTACGGCTGGTACTACGCTCCGATGTACACCGCCGCGTGCGTGTGGACCGGCGTGGGTGCCGGGCTGCTGGCCGATGCCACCCGGGCCCGCCTGGGCGGCGACCGCATCCACCTGGCGCTGCCCCGGGTGGCCGCCGTGGGGTTATTGCTGGCCGCCGTGGGCATCGTGGCCCGCGGGGTATCCTATTTCGGGCGCAGCACCGTACCCCAGAGTATCTATGCCCCGCTCCGGGAGTGGGCCCAGCGCACCGACACCACCGGCAAAGTCATCCAGACCAATGACATCGGATACATCGGATACGTCACCGGGGCCCGAATTCTGGACACCGCCCGCCTGGTATGTCCCGGACCGCGGGCCGGCAGTGACCCGCTGGCGTCGATGAAGCGGAATCAGCCTCACTTCGTGCTGCTGGCGGCCACGCCCCGCAATATTGCCGGCATGCAGAACGACCCGCTGTTGAGTGAACAGTACCTTCCGGCCGCCCGAATCACCACAGGCCGGGACCGGCGACTCCGCCCGGAACCGCACACACTGCCCACCAAGTGGTACCTCGACTACATCCTCTATGCCCGCCGCGACCCCTGAATCCCCGGCCCAGATGCTTTGTCGCGGGCGGCGTCCGCGACCCTGCAACAGACGCACACCCCGGTCTGCTGGATTTCAGTTCATTTGGTACCACCATTTATATCAAATGGTATCTTCATTTTATGATTCTGGTATCTTCATTTGATCAAAATGATGGTACGAAATGATGATTCTGGTATCTTGATTTGATACAAATGGTGGTACCATAAAATCTGTAACGCCCGCCCATGGCCCGATGCTGCCGTCCCTGCGGACTTTCGGGGGGCGGTGCCCCCGGGTCGGGCCAACTGCGGCCGATTGGGGAGCCGCTGCGACCCGCTGCCCCGCGCTGGGGCAGTGGCCTCTTGGGAGTGGTGCGGCGCTGCAGCCCGACCCCAAGAAAAAGCCCCGGTGGTGATGCCGGGGCGGTGTGGGTGATTGCCGTCTGGGGTTGGCGTCGCCGCCGTCAGGGAGCCGGGGCCGGCTCCGGATCCTGCCTCTTGGTGGACAGATTGGTTGCCGGGTTGACGCCCCCGCGGACCGGCGGCTCGATCGAGTGCCGGGTCGCACCCCGAAGCGACGCGACATCGCGCACCGAAATCGGCACGGTCAGCGTCGGCGACTGCGGATCATCGGTGGTAATGGTCACCACCCTGGGCCGCAGCGTGGTGCGGGCCACAAAGTCCTTGGGCACCTTGAGCACGACTTCCTGGTGGGCTCCGTGGTCCTCGACCACCACCGCCAGGGTCGGGTCGCTGACGGTGGCCGCCAGCACCTTGTGCGGCGCCGCGTCATCCCATTTCAGAACCACCGGTTGCTCCCAGTCCGCCGAGCGCGTCGGCGGCACCAGGTAGCGCCGTGGGATTGCGGTCACTCGGGGCGCCAGGTAGGCGGAGATCTTGACGTTGGCGGTCGGGATCTCAGACACGCCGGTCTCAAACTCAGCCACGGCGCTGACTCGTTCTGCGGTGAATGGTCCGTCCAGGCTGACATCCAGTTCGTAGCGCTCGCCGGGAATGACCTCGCGGAGCTTGACCCCAATGCCCGGTTCCGAGAACGGCTTCAGGGTCAGCTTCAGGGGACCGGCGTCGCCTTGGGTAATGATCACGGTCTTCTTGGGTGTCTCGGCCCGCGAGACCCGTCCGAAGTGACAGCCGTTCGACGGTTCCATGGCGAAGGGTTCTTTGACCTGCCCTTTGCACAACAACTTCACCGAGGCATGCTCCGGATCATTGGTGTCGACGCTGATGTCCCGCGTGAACTCACCCTTAAGCTTGCTGCAGCTCAGGGTCACGATCAGGGTTTCGGTTTCGCCCGGCTTGATGGTACGGTCTGACCGACCGTTGAAGCGGGTCCCTCACCCACCCTTGGCACGGATATTGAGGTCCGCCGTGCCGGGGTTGCTGATCTTGAAGGTAAAGCTGGGATCACCCTGGTCACGCCACACCGCCGGGTGCGTCGCGGTGGTCTCCGTGCACACAAACTTGGCATTGGGATCCGGCGTCATGTTCCGGCTGCCACTCCGCGGAACCGCCGGATGCGGTTTGGCGGCCTCCGAAGGTGTGGGCGCGGCCTTCTCCGCCGGCGGCGCCGGGCGGACGGTTTCGACGAGGCCGGGCGGGGGCGCGTCTTTCGACTTACCGGCCGAAGTGGTTGGGGTTTGCGCCGTCACCGTGCCGCCGACCCCCATCACGCACAGCAGGCCGAGCAGCCCGCGGCAGTAGGTCATCAGCGACCCAGGGTGGCACAAAGGTGAGGTCCTGAACATGGTTGCTCTCCTTGCGATCTTCAACGTGGCTCAGCCCGCAGGCGCGGCTGAACTCTGAATCGGTCAATTCCTCATCGATAACAAGCGGTTAAGCATAGCAAGTCGGTCCGGTCATTTCAAAAGGCGAACCGACCGATAATGCCCGCGGCAAAACCGAATCGTAGTCGTCGATCGCCCAGAAATCGACAGGAATGGGGATTAGCAGCCGCTAATCTGCCTGGCCGCGGTGCCATCCCCGGCAAGTGCAGGCGGCGAAGGATGTTCGATCGCCACGCCGCACTCCGGACGGCCCCCAGCGCAGGGCAGAGGCGGCCCTGCCCCGCACCGTGTCCGTGAACCGGCCCCTAGCTGAGCACCCGGCCGTCAGCGAGCCTTGGGCTCGATCTCGTGGTAGAGCGTGTCTCGTTCGACGGGTTGCAATCCGGCCTCGCGGATCAAGCGCTGCAGCGCGTCGACGGTCAATTCCTGGTGGGTGCTGCCGTCTTGGGCTTCACGCTTGGTGATATCGTACCACACCACGGTACCGTCCAGATCGTCGACCCCCCAGTTGAGCGAGACCTGGGCCAGCTTGGGCGTGTGCATGATCCAGAAGGCCTTGATGTGTGGAATGTTGTCCAGCATCAGCCGGCTGATCGCCAGGGTCTTGAGATCGGTCAGGCCGCTGGGGCCGTGCAACGCGGCAAACGCGCTGCCCTGGGGAATGAATGACAGCGGAATGAAGCAGTTGAAATGGGCGGCCCGTCGGCGAAGCGACTCGTCCTGATGGGCCCGCAGCTTGAGCATGTGACCGATGCGTTCCGCCGGCGTCTCGATGTGGCCGTACAACATGGTCGCATTCGAGTAGATCCCCAGTTCATGGGCCGTGCGGTGCACATCGAACCAGCCCTGCTCGCCGACCTTGTTGCGGTAGGCATCGTCGTGCACGCGGTCGTCGAAGATCTCGGCGCCCCCGCCGGGTAACGATCCCAGCCCAGCCTGCCGCAATTGGGACAAGACCTCGGCAATGCTCAGCCGCGGGCGGGTCATCCGCGAAAAGTGAATGATCTCGATGGCCGTGAATGCCTTGATGTGCAGTTGCGGTGCGGCACGACGAATCTGGCGACACATCTCCAGGTAGTAGTCGAACGGCAACCGGGGGTGCAGCCCGCCGACGATGTGCACCTCGGTCGCTCCGGCGTCCGCCGCCTGGCAGGCCCGCCGCACGATCTCCGCGATGCTCAACTGGTAGGTGTCGTTGCGCGTGCCGCGACCGGCCGTCTGCCCCAGAATGGGCAAGGCCCCGTCGCTGGTGAACGCCGCGGCAGCGGGTTCGGCGGCGGCCACGACGCCGTCCTTCGGAAACGGACGATAAAAGCTGCAGAACTTGCAACGCAGCACGCAGACGTTGCTGTAGTTGATGTGCCGGTTGATATTGTAGTATGCCCGGCGACCGTGCTTTCGCCGCCGCACTACGTCGGCCAGGGCGCCCACGGTGTGCACGTCGGAGGAATGATACAATCGCAAACCGTCTTCGCGATCGAGCCGCGCGCCGGCGTGGACCTTCTCGGCAATATCGCACAGCTCTTTGGGCGCCGCCGTCACGTTCATGGTGCCCGGATTATAGACCCTGCCGTGCGGGCCGACCACCGGCGCGCCCCCGGACCTGCGGCTCAACCCGGGGGCCCGCGAACCCACCGGACCCGCCGGGTGGGCTGACCGCACGGTTGGGGGCGCACCACTGGGTCAGTCACCCCTGCCCAAGGAAAAACCCCGATCGCCACAACAGCGATCGGGGCCTTCTTTCCTCATCCGGAAACGGGGATGCGTGAGCTTGCTTGGCACCTCAGGAGGCGTCGGTTTCCTCCAGCATCTTGCGGAGATACTGGTTCTCGCGCCGGGTCGCCTCCAGGTCGAACAGGATGTACTTGATGCTCAACCGCAGGAAGTCGATGCTTTCCTGCAGGCTGCTGACGGTTTCTTTCAACTCACGGTGCCGCTTCTTGGTCTCCTCGGCGAGCAGCTCGAGCTTCTCGCGCTCGGAAGGCGGCAGGGTGCCGATCTCGGACACCAGTTCGGCCAGCTTACGCTGGAATTGCTGCTCGTTCATCATGCTGCCGTCCTCCTTGGGGCGGATCTATGATTCGGTCTCTCTCACCCGTTGTCGGCTGGTCGGTCAGCCGCAAAAGGGTGCCACCAGGTCACACGTTGGATCACCGCAAGAGGCTCCCGCGTGCTATGACCTATTCTAGGCGAACCGCCCTCCGCAATCCCCCTAACTTTAGCGAATTCTGAACCGCCGTCGATTTTTTTAGGGTTGTGCTTGTGGTACGGTTTGTAACGTTTTGTGAAGCGCGGGCAACGGCAATGTCCGATAACGTGCCGGCGGTTTTGTAACCACTGCTGGCCCGATGACTAACGACAGCGCGCTGCGCGGCAACACCGTCCGGTCACAACGCGCTTGGCGGCGCGCGCGGCCGAATCAGAATTTTGCGCGGCAAGGTCCTATATCTAAAACAGACCTGCCGATGTTAGGTGGTTTCGCCGGTTGCCTGAAGGGAATCACGTCGCACCGTGACGAAGCGACGATGAGCGACACCGACCGATCCTTGTTCGACGAGCCGGCCGCCGACAACCGCTTCAATTTTGTTTGCGGGGCCTGCGGTTCCGTGCTGGAAGCCGCCATCAAGCAGTCGGGATCACCCGGGAGGTGTCCCAGTTGCGGCGCCCTCTTCGACATCCCGCGGGTTGATCGGCGGACCGGAATGGTCCGGAAGATCACGGTGGGCGCTGCACCGCTGTCCGATCCGACACCGGTTCATGCATATGCCGCCGCCGGCGTCCAGGCCCCCGACATCGTCCGGCAACCCGACGGCAGCCTGCAGATCGTGTGTCGGCGCTGCGGTCAGGCCGGCAACATCCAGGAGGATTACTGCCGGACCTGCGGATTCCCGTTCACCCTGGAAGGCGCCAACCGGGCGGCCTCGGATGCCACACACCCCCTGGCCGCACTAGCGCTCGGCCTGGGGATCCTGGCGATACCGCTGGCCGTGTGCACCAACCACTGGGGCGCCCTCGGCGGGCTGCTGTCCGCCGCCCTCAGTTGGGCCGCCCTGGACCGCATCGGGCCCAGCGGACGCAGAACCGGCCGAACCGTGGCCTACGGCGCGTTGGCCTGCGCCGTGCTCAGCCTGTCCATCGCCGCCGCAACGAGCCTGTGGTAGCCGGAAGCCGTGTGGCCCGAAAGGCCGCACGAGCACACCGGGCTCGCAAGCGCCCCCCCCCCCCACGCCCGCGCCTCACCCTATCCATTTGCTGCCATTTGGCTTCCAACCGAGGGCATGGTCTCGACGGCAAAGTACCGATAACATGTGAGAAAGGTCGGGAGGATCACCGCCCGACACGGACTTATCAAAGTCTGCCGCCGCCCTGCGGGTCTTTATCACAAGACCGAGGAGCAACTGCCATGTTGACGCTGACCTTCCTGGGCGTCGGGTCCGCCTTCGCCAAGCGGAACTACAACGCCAATGCCTTGATCGAGGCCTGGAACACCGGGCCGGACCACCAGGCCAAGCCCGACGATTTGCTGCTGGTCGATTTTGGCGGCCTGGGACCGCGGGCCCTCCACGAGCTGAAGGCCACCCCGGGCTTTGCCTACCTGGATATCGGCGGGCGGATCAACTACCCGGCCATCCGACGGATCTTCATCACCCACCAGCACGCCGACCACATCGGCGGCCTGGAAGAACTGGCCCTGATGAACACCTACATGTTCGCGGACCCCCAAACCGACCGCGGTTTCAAGCCGCAGATCATCAGCTCGATCAATGTGTTCGTGAACCTGTGGGATTCGTCGCTCAAGGGCGGCCTGGGCGCCATCCAGGGGCGGCATGCCCTGCTGCAGGACTACTTCTTCATCCTGTCGCTGGGCCAGCAGCGGCAGCGGCACGACAGCTTCACTCTGCTGAAGCGCTACCGCTTCGACATTTTCCCGACCGACCACATCCAGGTGGAACGTAAGTACGACTGGCCGTCGTTCGGGCTGTACCTCACCGACACGCGCAGCGGGCAAACGGTGTTCTTTTCGGGCGACACCCGCTACGATTACCCAGCCTACGCCTCGATGATGCAGCAGGCCGGCCTGTGCTTTCACGACGTCCAACTGTTTGATCAGCGCGACCCGGTGCACCCCTTGATCAGCGACCTGCGCACCATGCCACCGGAAATCAAGGCCAAGACGCTGTTGTATCACTACGGCGACGACTGGGACGCCGGGCCGTTCGACTTCGTGGGCGACGAGTTCCGCGGGTTTGCCGAGCCGCACCGGCGGTATGTGCTGTTCGAGTAACCCGGGGCCTGGGTCGGGGCCGCTGATCGGGCCGCCCCCGGGTACGGTCCGGGCCCATGCCGGGACCACGCTGCCCCCGGTGTGATCACGCTAGACCGACTTGCCGAAAGCAGTATAATGGCAGCACTCGGAACCCCGCTGCGGGCCCCCCCGAGTTTCCCGGCGACGTGCCCGAGTGGACCAAGGGAGCGGATTGCAAATCCGTGATTCGCGGGTTCGAATCCCGCCGTCGCCTGTCAACCCCTTCGACCCGCATGCTTCAGCATGGGGTCTGCACCCAAGACGGCTCCGCGGGGCTGCGGACCTCAATCACCGGACGGCCACTGCGGGTCATCGGACCCCACGATGAAGCGACGCTGCCGCGTAGGGACCGAAAAGGCGCGGTCCGAGCCCGGCGCTCCAAATGCACAGGCATGCGCGCTGGACGGAGGCCTGCGCTTGCGGTGGTCTCAGTGGACCGACCCATCCAAGACCCGAGCCACCAGGCTGAGCACCACGCGGGTTTCAAAGGGCTTCCGTAAGAAGCAGTCGCCGCCCACCGCCGAGGACATTTCCGGCAGATAGCGCCGCACGATCGGGTCCTCTGCTCCGGTCAGAAAGATGATCGGCAGGTCATGGGTCCGCTTGATGGTCTCGCACACCTCGAACCCGTCCATGCCCGGCATCTTGACGTCCAGCAGCACCACGTCGGTGGTTCCCTGATTGACAATGCCGATGGCCTGGGCGCCATTGCAGGCGGTGTTGGCCCGGTAACCGAATGACTCCAGCCGAACCCGAAGCCCACGGCGAATGCCAATGTCGTCATCCACGACCAACACGCACGGCGGTCGGGTGCGGCCGTACCCATCCACGATCATCCCGGCCTTGCGGCAGGCTGCGAACATTGAACCTCCCCGTGGGGCTCGCTTGAGCAGTGCCCCGGCGCCCCTGAGCATCAGGGCACGATCACGGCGGCCGACACCTCCGAAGAATCCCCATTGGCATCCGTTTGCACGGCGACGATGTACTGCCCAGTCGTTAGGGTCAGTTCGATGATCGACCAGTTGCCGCTTCCGTCCGCCTCTACCGTGTCGACGTATGCGAGGCAGTCGCTGTCGCCGTCGCTGTTGCTGAACAGATCGATCTTCGCACCGGCCGCCGCCCCGGAACCGTCCACCTGGGTGGTCATCACCGTGTCGATCGTCGGGCTGCCCAGGTTGTTGTTGCCGTTCGAATTCAGATCGATGGCAATGTCGCCGTTACTGTAGATCAGATTCTGCCGCAGGGAGTTGTAATCCGCGTTGGTCCCGGTGACCTCGATACCGGCGTCGCCGCATCCGGTGATGATGTTGGGATCGCCGTCACCGCCGCCACCGATGGTATTGGAGCTGCCGCTGACATGGACGCAGTCGGCGTTGCTGCCGCTGAAGTTCTGGATGATCAGGCCCTTGACCACGTTGTTGTCGCCGGTGACGTCCAGGCCGTGATCGTTGATCCCCAGGTCGCTGTCCGAGTCTTCAATGATCACGCCGGCGCCGGCGCCGCTGAGGATGACATTGTCGACATCCAGGACCGGCAATGCCGAGCCATCCACGTCGATGGTCGCCGGGCTGCCCGGCGGGAACACCGCGATCGAGAAGGTGATGGCATCGCCATCGGCGGCCGCCAGCAGGGCTTCACGAAGCGAGATCTTGCCGTCGGCGCCTGGGGCTGCCTCCAGGGCGGCCTTGCTGGTGGTGGTGCCATCGACGACGTCGCTGGTGGTGTCGACCACCATGGACTCGACGACCCCGGGCGCGCCCAGCTGGGACGAATTGCCGTTGACCAGCGTTTGAACCGCCACGACACCATGCCCGATGGTAAGCGACAGGCCCGACAACGACCAATTGCCGCCGCCGTCGGCGATCGCCGCACCCAAGTAGATGGCACAATCACTGTCCGCGTCGGGATTCGAAAACACGTCGACGGTCGCACCCGCTTGAGCCCCGGAACCGACAACCTGCGTCGTGGATGCCGAGTTCACCAGCGGGCCGATCAGGTTCTCATTCGCGCCACCCTCGATACGGATGTTCGACGCGGCGTTGCTGTGGAGGATATTCGCACGCCAGGTGTTGAAGTCCGCTGAGGCGCCCTTCCCGTGGATGCCGCGATCGGCATTGTACGCCATGAGGTTCTCCTCCCCGGCCGTCGTCGAACCAATGATGCTCGACCGTGAGTTCTCGATCCTCAAGCCGGTCCGGCCGTTGCCCAAATCGGCGGTCCCGGTGATGTCCGTACCAATGTAGTTTCCCTTGAAGACGTTGCTGTCGCTGGCCCCATCCTTCAGCTTGATGCCATCCTTGAGGCTTGCCGAGATCAGGTTGCCGTAACCGTCATCGCGGTCACCGCCGACCACGGTCGAATCCGTCTTGTCCAGCAGAATACCTTCTTCCAAGTTCGCCAGGGCGGTCGCACCGGTGATATCGGTGCCGATGTAGTTCCCGTACATCGCCGTGCCGTTGGCCGTATCGACCTTGATGCCCTGCTTGGAGTTGCCGGAGATGAGGTTGCCCTCGCCGGCCGCGGGGCCGCCGATGACGTTGTTGTGGGCGTTGGACTCGATCAGAATGCCCTCGTTGACATTGCCATAGGCCGCGGTCCCGCTGAGGGTCGTGCCGATCAGGCAGCCCTTGACGATGTTGCCGGTGGCCGGTGCGCCGCTGATCATGATGCCGCGGCCGTTGGACGACACCACGCAGCCCTGGCCCAGACCGTTGGCGGCCGCCCCGTTGTACGTACCCCCGATGGTATTCGACGCGCCCGTGATGTAGATCCCAATGCTGTTGTTGTCGTCGTCGAAGTCCAGGACCTGCAGCCCGCGCACGATGTTGCTCGACCCGCTGATCACCAGACCGCTCTCGCTGCCGCCCAGGTCGCTGTCGGTGTCTCGCAGGATCACGCCGGAATCGGAGGCATCGATGAGCACGCCGCTGTCGTTCAGCGTGGGCAACGGGGACGAGTCGACGTCGATCGTTGCCGGCGTCGCCGGTGGAAACACCGTCGGGTCGAAGTACACTTCGTCGTTATTGCCCAGCAGCGTCAGGGCGTCGCGCAGCGAGCAGTCGCCGTTGGTGCAACTGCCGTCGTTCTCATCCGCCAGCGTGTTGATGTAATAGGCGACCTTGCGTGGCGTCGACGTCTCGGAACTGTCGCCGTCGCCATCGGTCTGGATGGCGACCGCGTATTCCCCGGTGGTCAGGCTCAGCCCGCCGAGCGTCCAGTCCCCGCTGCCGTCGGCGGTGGTGCTGCCCAGATAGACCTCGCAGTTGCTGTTGCCGTCGTTATTGCCGAAGACCTCGATGGTGGCGTTGGCCACCGCGGTCCCGCGCACTTGCACCGGCACCGCCCGGCTGATCACCGGCGGCGTGCGATCGTCGTTGGCGCCGTCACCGGCCAACTCCACCGAACCGCCGCTGTTGCCGTGGATCAGGTTCCGAAGCCAGGAGTTGCCGTCGGCGGTGGCACCGCCGGCGTAGATGCCGGCCGCCCCGTTGGCGGTAATGGTATTGGCCTGACCGGCGGCCGTTCCGCCGATGGTGTTGGACGCCCCGGTAATGGTGATGCCGTCGCTCGATGCGCCGGCATCGAAATTGCTGATGGTCAACCCGTAGACGCTGTTGCCGTCGCCGCTGATGGTCAATCCGTCAGCGCCGTTGGCCAAGTCGTTGTCGGTGTCGCGGAGGGTCACGCCTAGGGTGGTCGCGTCAATGGTGACGTTATCATCATCAAGGGTCGGCAGGGCCGAACCGTCCACGTCGATCACCGCCTGCTGGCAGGCGTCAAAGGTCCCGACGTCGAACGTGATGGTCTCGCCGTCGGCCACGTCGGTCAGGGCCTGCCGCAAGGTGGTGGCGCTCAGGGTGTCGGCGGTGCTGTTGACCCAGTGTTCGGCCATCACCGCGTCCACGGCGAGGTAATCATCCTCTCCGGCGCCACCCTCGACGGTGCCGTCGCCATCGATATCCGCGGGGAGCCCGGCGGTGGTGCTGCCGTCTCGGGCAGCGACTGCCGCGCGATCCGCTGCATCGACATCGCGATCCCCATCCACATCACCCAGCAGTGCGTACACCGCGAACTCGGCATCGCCTCCGGCCGTGCCGTTGCCGCTGGGCAGCGTACCGTTGCTGATGTCCGAAATCTCACCGTCCAGAGCCTCGCCCTGGTAGTCGACGACCTTGTTGGCCACGTGGTCGGCCAGGACGTGGATGCGAATGCCCTGGCGCTCATAAGTTCCCGCCGGCCAGCTCAGCGTGACTTTGAACGGCGGCAGGCTGGCCGCCGAGGTGTCCAGGGTCGGAGCGGTCCCCAGGGCGGCGCTGTCGCACAGATTGCGGAACTCAAAACTGCTCAACCCGTTCAAGGAGGGCGCCCGGTTGAAGTACAGGTTCACCTCGGTGATCCCGCCGTCGCGGGCTTGAACGATTCCAGGGCTGCTATAGCTGGTGCTGTTGTTCCTGACCCCACCCTCGCCGACATCGATGCCGACCAGGCGCAGCGACGGGGCCTGGGACGCCCGCCCCGTGTTGCCGAACGCCCCCAGATTGGGAAATCCACCGTCGTTGCCGGGCTCGTCGCTGACCGTACCGTTTCCCAAGTCGATCAATGAGCTGGGTGCCCCGGAGTCGGCCGCGACCACGCACGCGCCCAGCCCGGCCAGTTCCGGTTCTCCGCTCAAGTCGACGAAGCCGACGTATCCGGCGGTGTTGGCCAGAATGTCGGCATGGCAACTCCCGTTGGCTCGATTGCTCTTCAGGAAGTAGTTGTCGGGGTACAGCTCATAGCAGCGGGTGTCGGCGGCGTCGGCGTCACACGGACCCACGCCGCCGTTGGACTCGTCGCTGGTGTCGGCGGCAAAGAGCGGATCGCGGCTGACGTTGCTGCTGCATTGGGCCGCCACGTTCTCGCCGCAGCTCTCCAGGCCGCTGCCCCAGGGGGTCGGCGTGCTGCCGTCGGTATCGACAAAACCCCAGACGTTGTTGTTGTTGACCGCCGCGCCCCCACCGAGGGTACCGCTGCCTCCGGAAAAGGCGATGCCGTAGCCGGTGATCCCGGTGGTATAGCGCGGCGTGGCCAATTGGCCGGGCTGTCCGGTGGCCCGGTTGTCCTCGGTGACCACCACGATGTTGTTTTCGACGGTGCCCGAGAATCCGCTGACCAACAGGATGCCGACCGTGCCGTCGCGGACCGTGGCCGCGGTCATGGCATCGGCGGTGGTGCCGCCGGTGTTGTAGGGGTTGACCACCGTGTTGTTCGCGAGGGTCCCGCTGGTCTGCACCCGGATGCCGACGCGCGTGCCGAACACGATGTTGTGGGTGATCTCGATCTCGGTCCCGGCGCCGCCGTTCTGGATGTAGATACCGGCTGGGGCCCGGCTGAAGTAGCGCCAGCCGCCGCCGAAATTGGCGGATTGGGCGTTGTAGTCGTGGGTCTCCGGCCAGACCGCATCGCTGGCGATGTGCCCCCAGTAGGGCCAGCCGCCGATGATGTTCATCCGGGCGGTGACGTACGCCGCATCGCTGAACACGCCCTGCCCGGTGGTGATCAGGTTGTTTTCGACGAGGTGGGCAGCGCCCGAGGCGCTGCCGCCGATGATTCGAATGTTGTAGCCCGGCAGGTCCGAATGGTGCAGGTAACAGTTGCGGATGGTGACGTTGCCGTCGTCGCTGTCGTTCTGATCCCCGTCCCAGCGAATATTGTCGAGACGCGTGAAGCTGATGGTCACATTGTCGAGGACCACGTCGTCGACGTCGTCGCCGCTGATGTACACCCCGTAGCCGCTGCTGCGCCCGCCGGCGCCCTTGGCGTTTTCCCCGCCGGTGCCGTCGTTGCGCTTTCCACTGATCTCCAGGTTGCGCAGGGTCACGCCCGAGGCCGTAATGGTCACGATGTCGCCGCCGGTGCTCGGGCCGATGCAGGTGGCGCTGACCGGCGTGGTCGAATCGCCCTGGAGCGTCAAATTGGGCACGTTGATGGTGATGTGCTCGTTGTAGCAGTTATTGTCGGTATGTGCCGGGGCGTACTGGGTGTCGTCGTTGAGGTACAGGGTGATGATGTCGCCGTCACCGGCGACATTGATGGCGCTCTGGATGGTGTTGTAATCGCAGTTCGACCCTTTGCAGGCCCCCGCCGCCGCCGGGCCGACGCTCAAGCCGGCACTTTCGACGCTTACCGCATAGAAGGTTCCCGGAGCGCTCTGGTTGTTGTACTCCGTGACCACCCAGTCGGCCGAACGGGGGGCATCGGCAAGCCGCAGCTCGTCCAACATTCCGTCAAAGAAGCGGGCCCCGGCCACGTCGGTATCGGCGTCGCGCCCACCGAAGCGCAGTTCGGCGCTGTAGTTGAGGTCCAGGGCGTTGGACCCACCGCCCCCGACACTCGAGTTGGTGGCATTGGCACCATTGATGTAGACCTTGTTGTTGGCGGCATTGCTGCTGTCGGTGGTCGCTACGAAGTGATACCACTGGCCGGCGGTCCAACTGGTCTGGGTGGTCCAGACGTAGCGGTAGGCCATGCCGCCAGCCCCGTCCTCGATCTTGAAGACCAGCGATCCGTCGGACGGCTCCGACTTGGTGTAGTCGGTACCGACCAGGGCAATGTGCATGTTGTGATCGGCGTCGCCGTATTTCTCGGCGATCAACAGCGAGGTCGCCGACGCGCTGTTGAACGTGGTGTCCAGTTTGAACCATCCTGAGAGGGTCAGGTTACTGGCGATGTCCAGCGAGGCGTCCGGCGGCACGCGCAGCCAGTCGTCGGTCCCGTCGAGATTCAGCCCGTTGACGACCCGGCCCGTCGTGGAGCTGCCGCCCAACCCGCGGGCGTCGTTGTTCTCCGGTCCGCCATCGGGGAATTCACCGATGTCACCGTCGGAAGTGATGTCGATGGTGGTCACGGCGCCGTGGGCCAGGTCGGCTTCGTAAGCGATGGCAAAGACGTCGCCCGCCACGGGCAGCATGACCGGCTCTTTTCCCGAGGCCAGGTCGTACTCCATGCGCTCGAGCACGCCGTTGATGGTCCCGCCGGCGGTGATGTCAATGGTGACCAGCCAGCCGTCGTCGTCGGGCCCGCGGTAGGAGATGGCATAGACGTCACCGGACACCGGTAGGATGCTCGAGGACTTTGCCTGGGCGGTATCGTATTCCAGGGAGCTTACCACCCCGGCAATCGAACCGTTGGTGTTGATGTCCACGGTCTTCAGCCAGCCGTCATCGTCGACGCCGCTGTAGCTGACGGCATAGATATCGCCGGCCACGGCGTGGATTTCCGGAAACTTGCCCTGGGTGGTGTCGAATTCCAGCGAGCCGACGGCGCCGGTGATGCTTCCGTCGGTGTTGATGTCCACGGTCACCAGCCAGCCGTCATCGCCCGGCCCCTGGTGCACGATGGCGTAGATGTCGCCGGACACCGGCACGATTTCCGGCTCCTTGCCCTGGGTGGTGTCGAACTCCAGCGAGCCGACGGCACCGGCGATGCTCCCGTCGCTGTTGATGTCCACGGTCACCAGCCAGCCGTCATCACCGCCCCCCTGGTAGACGATGGCAAAGATATCACCCGAGACGTGGGTGATCGCCGGCACCTTGCCCGTGTCCGTGTCGAACTCCAGACTCCCGACGATCCCGTTGATCGTTCCATCGGTGCTGATATCTACGGTTTTCAGCCAGCCGTCATCGCCATCGCCCTGGTAGGCGATCGCGTAGATATCACCCGAGACCTGGATGATCCTCGGAGCCTTGCCCTGGGCCGTGTCGAACTCCAGGGCGTCGATCGCGGCGTTTTCGATGGCGCCGGCGGCGTTGATGTCGACGGTCACCAGCCAGCCGTCGTCACCGTCACCCTGGTAGGCGAGGGCATAGACATCGCCCGAGACGTGAACCATGCTGGGGAACTTGCCCTGGGTGGTGTCGAATTCCAGCACGTCGCCGGAGGCATCCTCCAGATGCCAGGCACCGTGGAAGCTGTTGCTCCAGGTCCCGGTCTGGCTCCATTGGTCGGCGACGCCGGCATTGCCGTAATACATGTAGATGATCGTGTCGGTGGCGGCGGCCAGCGACGGAATCTCCACCCAGACCGTCAATGCCCCGCTGGACGGGCTGTAGCGCCCGATGTGGTGATCGAGTTTCGTGGTGCCGTCGGACGCGGTAAACACGATGTCCCCGCCGTCGGACTGGGCGACGTTGCCGCCGCTGCCGGTGTCCTTCCATTGAACGTCGGTGGCGCTGATCAGCATCGGAAAGTTGGTCAGGTTCGTACCACTGACGGTGGACACCTTGCTGCTGGCAATGGTGATGGTTTTGCGGTAGCCCCAGTCGGCGTCGTACCAGCTCTGGGCTTGGGCGACCCGCGGTAGGACCACGCTGCACACCAGCAGCGCGGGCACGAGCCGGCACACCACGGTCTGAGGCTGGCGGTCGCGACGGGCCTGTCTGTTGGGGCGGTTCATCATGGTGTGGAGACCATTCCAGGCTCAGCAACCTCGCGGACCTGCTGGATGGCCACGACCTGCCGCCGGCAGGTGTGTGCAAGACACGTGAGCAATGCTGGGCGTCCTGGTTGTGCGCAGGTCTTCCGCCGGCACCGAGCCGGCTGCGCCTGCTGATTCATCGCAAAGCATACAATTCAACATCAGGGACCGCGGACCGCTTTCCACCACCCCAGGTCCGATCGACGGACCGTCACGGTTATCCGACCTGGGGCGGCGTGCTGCACCGCGGGGATTCACGGCGTGTCCGTCAACGACGTCGCGATCTTGCAGCAGCGGATCAGGAAGCATCCAGGCAGGAGATCAGGAAGCATGCAGGCAGGAAATCTCGCGTTCCATTGGCACGTCCAGGGGTACGACTCCGTCCGATCTGATGCCGGACTGCGGCGGTGTGACGGCTTCCGTTATCGGGCGGGCTGCCGGGCATGACACGGCGGAACCCTCGTGGTGACCCTGGTGCGGTGCGCACGCGCTTGACTCCGTCCGGCGGCGCTCCCTAGCATTGCATGAGTCCTGGGGGACTCGAGGACCGGCTCGGCGATCCGCCGACCGCTCGACGCGGGCACATCGATCCATTAATCCGGGAGGGCAGCGCCCCATGATTCTGCACAACGGCCATCACGCCACCGCCGAGCCCGGGGTGCAGCCGGTCGAGTGGTGCCGTGGCGACGACATTCGCAGCTACCACGCGGAAACCAGCTTCACCCAGCCCGATGCCATCTTGGTGTCCTTGGTCGAAGGCCGCCGCGGCATGGTCATTACCGACGTGATCCTGACCAGTACCGGCACCGTGCGGTTGGCCCTGCGGGTACTCACCGAGGGCCGCCGGGAGTGCGACATTGCCACCTGGCAGATCGGCGACCGCAGCCAGCCGACGGTTTGCCACCACTTCGTCTCCGGGATCCCGGTGGCCGCCGGAAGTGCCATCCTGGCCTTCGTCTCCAGCAGCGCCGGCCACGCCACGTCCATCATGGTATCCGGCTACTTGTTCTAGCCCCGGCCCCGGCCCGCAGGTCGCCGGGCACCGGGGATTCGCCCCGCGGGTCGGACGACGTCGCGGCCTCGGCGCCGCACCTCGGCTCGGCAAGCCTGTCATGCAGCTTCGCAACCATGATGGCATCATACCAAGGCGATCGCGGGATTTCAGCAGCGAAAGATTTCACGCCTCGCTCACGTGCTCCGAGCCCTTTGAAGGTGCAGGCTCACCCTTCCGCTCAAACGGCGTGGCCGGGTGGCCCGGGGCGTTTACCACCCCGGGCTCCCACAGATCCGGACGTGCGCGACTAGCGCATCCGGCTCCTCGAATCATGGTTTCGCTTCGCACCAAGTGGAGTGGACGACAACCGGTTTGGGGAGGGGATGATCCTCCATCAGCCGGACGAAGCGTGCCCAGTTCAGGGGTCGCTTCGAGCGACGTGCCAACCACATCCGCCAGATCCGCTTG
>CAZUGO010000025.1:0-1651 GCA_964619935.1 uncultured Planctomycetales bacterium
ACGGCGTCGAAAATGTCGCCCAGGAACTCTACAAAAACGCGCTCAACTTCGACAATGCCCTAGCGTACCGGGTCACCTAACCAGAACTGAACAGCCCTGGGGTGGCGCAGGCGCCGGCGGCGAGCAGCCACGCCAGCAGCACGGCGGTGCGGGCAAGGACAGCCACGGCGCCGGTACGAATCACCCCAGCCGCGGCCGGTGACAAGACAACGGCAGACAACACCATCGAGGAGGCCCTTTCGTTTGCAATCCTGGCCCACATTTGCTTCCGCCGGGCATCCTGTGGCGACGATATTTGGAAAGTACTTTTTTACATTATGGAGATGGGGTCACGGGCGGAGGTTTCTTAAATTCCTTCTTCAATCCGCTCGATCATGTAGGAATAGAACGGGTTCGAGGACATCCGCGAGAACGCATCCAGGCTGACGATCAGCACGCCCAGCTCGCCCCGGGTCGAAACATTACCCAGCCTGATTCCGAAGTCGTCGGCCAGGTCCGGCGTCAGCCCGTAGAGCCCGTCCGTCGTCGGAAAGGGCAGGGCGACATGCGAGAGCGAATAGATGTCTCCCGGGTAAGACAGTCCCAGAAGGCGCACGGTCTCGGTCGTGGCATCGGGTTCCACCACGCGCTCTGCGACCTCGCGGCTGCCCCGGCCTGCGTTGGTAATGACCGTGGTGCGGAAGTGGCGGGGCGGCGCCGGCAGCAGGCGATCCAGAACCGTATCGGTAAACGTACGGAACAAGGGGCCGAAATAGGCCATCCGGTTGATGTCGAAGAGGACCAGTTCGCTGCCGTTGGCGGGCAGGAGGTTGTAGAGCGAGGTGATGATGGCCCGCGTGCTGACGGTAAAGTCGACAACCGACTGGAAGGTGATGATGGGTGCAAGGTCATCCAGCCGCCCGTTCCGCGCGCTCTGCGTGAGCTGGCTTTGCAGCGAGGCCGTCAGACGATGCGCCTGCCGCGCGCCGTTGACCGGAAAAGAGTTGTATTTGAACGGGTTGAACTCTGGCATCGTATCCAGCCAAGCGGAGCGGACAAAGGCCGGGAACACCGCCGGCCATCCCGCAATCCCGGCGAAGCGTGCGAAGCGGGTGATGCCGACCATCGGCGAAACCAGAACGATGCGCGCCGGGCGCACCAGATCTTCGTCCTCCAGCGCATCCATCGCATATTTCAGCGCCAGTGCTCCGCCGTTGGAAAACCCGACCAGATGCAGCGGCACATCGGGCCCCGCAAGACGCCGGGCCTCGCGGACCGAAAGCCGGGTTGCGGCCAGCCAGTCCCGCCAGTCGACCTCGGTCAGTCCCGCCGGGACGGTGCCGTGCCCGGGCATCCGGGCGGCGACGGCGATGAACCCAAGATCGCGGTAGCGCCGCGCGATGTGCCTTAAGCTGTAGGGCGTGTCGGTCAGGCCATGCAGGAACACTGCCGTGCCGACGGGCGGGCCGACCGGGAGCAGGATGTATGAGCGGTTCCAGTCCTGGGTGAACCCGCCCGGATAGAGCGGGCTGCCGTCGAAATAGCGGTTCTCCGCGACGCGATGCTCCGGCTTCAGCGCCCTGGTGACGTTGTCGCGGACAGAAGCGAACACCGCGTCCTCCGCCGCAATGTATTGGGCCCAATCCATCGCATCGATGCGCGCCGCCGTCAC
>CAZUGO010000026.1:0-2035 GCA_964619935.1 uncultured Planctomycetales bacterium
CGACGATCCGGACAGCGACAGCACGCCGGAGCGCGGCGGCGGGGACGGCAACCTCCACTGGGTCCGCCAGTACTACGGCACCAGTTCATACAACGACACCGAGTACCAATACGACTGGCGCAACCGCCGGGAGCTGACCATTCCGCCCCTGGCACCCTACACGCTGGTCGCACACGACAACCTGGACCGGGTCACCGCCGTGGGCACCTACAGTGCCACCACCAACCTCGATCCCGGCGACGATCCGGCCACCACCGAGAACAGCAATCGACTGGATCTGAGCAAGACCTACTATGACGAGTGGGGCCGGGTCTACAAGACCGAACGCTACGATGACCCCGCCGACGCCACGCCGGCGGATGCCCTGGTGACCAACACCTACTACGACCGCCGCGGCCTGGTCTGGGCCGTGGATGCGCCCAATACCGGGATCCGCTTCACGGAATACGACGCGGCCGGCCGGCGGACTGCTGCCTCCCAGGGCACGCAGTTCGATACCGCCAAGTACACCAGCAGCGCCCCGGACTATCCCGACGGCAACGAGGGCATCGTCCAGCGGATGGAGTACACCCTGGACGCGGTCGGTCGGGTCCAGAAGACCATCACCAAAGAACTCAACCACAACGACACCGACGGCATGGACACGTCCGACTTCATCCGGACCTACAGCTACAGCTGGTATGACGCCGCTCACCGCATGACCGACAGCGTCAACTACGGCACCAACAACTCGGACGGTTGGAAGGACAACAGCACTGCTCCAACCTATGGGGCCTCGGCGCCGTCGCGCAGCGATACGGTGCTGGTGACCACGTACACCTACGATGCCGAGGGCCGCCGGACCACCGTCACCGACCCCCGGAACCTCGCCACCCTGAGCGTCTACGACAAGCTGGGCCGTTCGACCAGCAAGGAGGAAGCCGACGGTTCAGCGGACGAGCGGATCACCAACTACGAGTACAACGGCCTGAACTCGCTGACCAAGATTACCGCGGACCTGACCACCGACCAGCAGACCCAGTACGTCTACGAGGACGGCCAGAACGCCCGCTGGGTGACCAAGATCCACTACCCGGCCACGGATACGGACAACGGCAAGACCCTCGGCGAACCCAGCGAAGAGACCTATGACACCATCACCTTTACGTACAACGCCGACGGCACGCTGAGTACGCGCACCGACCAGAACGGCACCGTGCTGACCTGGGACTACGATGCCCTGCGGCGCAAGACCGAAGAGGAGGTCACCACTGTCGGCACCGACGTGGATGGTACCATCCGGGCCCTGACCTGGACCTATACCAGCGATGGCCTGGTGGAATACATCACCTCGCATACCGACACCACCCCGGACACCTCGACCTGGACCGATGCGGCCAACCAGATCAAGTATACCTACAACGCCGCAGACAAACTCATCAAAGAGGAGCAGGAGGTCGATGGTGCAGTGGATGGCAGCACCCTGGCCGTGGAGTACAGCTACGGCACCGACTATTCCACTGGCAACTACAACCGCCTGAACTACACCGAGTATCCCGATAGTCGCAAGATCTGGCTCGGTTACACGCACTCCGATACCTCGAATACCTTCCAGGACACCATCAACGACACCTTCAGCCGGCCCGGCCAGATCGCCCGGGACAACTCCAGTTCCATCGGAGACCTGCTCGCCGAGTACGACTTCAACGGCACCGGCCGGATGGTTCGCCGGGTGCACGACGAGGACACCGGGGCCTACGGCAACGATACGCGCATGGACCTCTGGCACGGCACCAGCGGCGATTACGACGGTCTGGACCGCTTCGGCCGCATCGTGGACATGAAGCACACCGACTTGTCGACTTCAACAGACTTCTTCCGGCGCAGTTACACCTACGATCGCGACTCCAACCGCACCAGCATCACGCACGCCCTCCACAAAGCCGACAGCGAAGAGTTTACCTATGATGACCTCAACCGCCTCAAGATCTCGCAACGGGGCATCCTGGACAGCTCCAATGCCGTGACCCGTTCCGACGTCGGGGAAGCCTTCCAC
>CAZUGO010000027.1:0-2635 GCA_964619935.1 uncultured Planctomycetales bacterium
GGGGCAGCTCCCGCCGTAACAGCTTGCCGTTCCGCGTCCGCGGCAGGTGGTCGACGAACACGATCTTGCGCGGCACCTTGTAGGCCGCCAGATGCTCCCTGGCCCAGTTCAGAATCAGCGCCTCGTCACGCTGCTCATGGAGGCCGTGCTCCTGGACAATGACGAACGCGACGAGGATGGTCACGTCGGGCGAGACCGCCAGTTCGGAGACGGCAACCTCCTGCACCATCGGATGTCGCTCCAGGACGCCTTCGATCTCCAGCGGCGACAGCCGGTAGCCCATCGGGTTCAGGATGTCGTCATTGCGGCCGTGAAACCAGACATATCCGTCGGCGTCCATGTGGGCGAGATCGCCGCCACAGAACCACTCCCCGCGATAGACGATCGCCTCCTCTTCGGGCCGTCTCCAGTAGCCCAGCATGAGGCCGGGGTCGGAGCGGTGAACCGCCAGCAGGCCGATTTCTCCCGCCGGCAGCGGACGGAGCTGTTCCAGCCACCCGCCTGTCGTCTCAACCGACACCGGGTCCGCTGTCGCCTCGGCCGGCGCGTCGGCCGCCTGGAGTGACGCCTCGCCTCGCTCGTCTGCTCTGTCGGTTGACGGCTGTGGGGGGAGAATGACGACCCGCCGGCCCGCCTGAACCTTGCCGGGGCTCCCCGGCTTGATTGTCATGTCGGGCCCGGTCGAGATGTACGTCGAGATTTCGCTCATGCCGAGCGCTTCATAAAGGTTGGTGGCGGTGGCTGCCCGCCATGCCTCGAGCACATCGGGCGGAAGCGGCTCGCCGGCCGTCAGGCCATGGCGCAGCGAGGCGAGCCGCTCGCGGCGGAGAGAGCCGTATTTCAGGATGCGCCGGTAGAGGCTCGGCACTGTCGCGAAGATTGTCACGCCATGGCGCGCGATCAACTCGGGCCACACGGCGGGATCGGGCGGCCCGTTGTAGAGCACGGCCGTTGCCCCGTTGGCCCAGGGGTCGATCATCCCGACCCCGAGCGTATAGGTCCAGTTGAACGCGCCGGCGTGCAGGATCACGTCGTTGCCGGTGATCCCGTACCAGCCCTTGTACATCGGCCGCCGCCCCCAGGCCGTCCGGTGCCCGTGCAGCACTCCTTTGGGCCGGCCTACGGTGCCGGATGTATAGATGAGAAACCCCGGATCCTCTGCCGCCGTGTCGGCATAGGCGACCGGCACCGCGCTGCGGGCCATCTCGACGATCTCCTCGGTGCGCACGATCTGCACGTGCGCGGGGGTGCCGGATCCAAGCTTCAGATTGTCGGAAAGAGCAACCGCCGCGGCGGCGGAATCGGTCAACAGGAACTCGGCCTCTTCGCCGGTCAATGCCGCCGCTGAGGGCAACGGCACGAGGCCCGCCGCGAGGGCGGCGAAAAAGGTGAGGATGTAAGGAACGTCGTTATCCATCCGGATCATCAGCCGCTCGCCGGGCGCCAGCCCGAGACGTCCGAGACCGCCGGCAAGGCGGCGCACCGCCCGGTCGAACTCGCCGTAGGACCAGCGTCTGTCCTCACCGACACCGCTATCGACGATGAGTGCCGTCTTGTCGGGCATCGCCGCGGCGTTGGCGGCAAGGCAGTAGCGGGCGATGTTGAAACGGACGGGAGGAGGCGAGAGCGGGCAGTCGTTGAGCGGATCATTCACGGCAAACATCCTCCTCCGGCAGAACTGGCGACGATCAGACTTCCGGCTGCGCCGGCGCCGAGTTTCTGATTTCCATCCCGATCATTAAATCCACGACACGCCGTTGTCACCAGGCCGCCGATCACCGCCCGCCGATCAGACGCCCAGATACCGGTGCTGCATGGCCTCGTCCGCACGCAGCGCAGCCGAGTCGCCCGACCAGACAATCGTGCCTTTTTCCATCACGTAATGGCGGTCGGCAATGCGGGCCAGGACCTCCGGGTTCTTGTCGATGATAAGGATGGCCCGCCCCGGCGCCTTGAGGGTGGTCTCCAGCACCTGCCAGATTTCATCCCGGATGAGGGGTGCCAATCCCTCCGTCGCTTCGTCGAGGATGATCAGGGCCGGGTTCGTCATCAGGGCGCGGCCGATGGCCACCATCTGCTGCTCGCCTCCCGACAGGGTACGGGCATACTGACTCGCCCGTTCCGCCAGCCGCGGGAACAGTCTCATCACCCGCTCCTCCGTCCACGGATCGGCGGCGTCGCCATAGTTGGCGGCGGTCGCGACGAGATTTTCCCGCACCGTCAGGTTGGGAAACACCTGCCTTCCCTCGGGAACGTAGCCAACGCCGAGCCGGGCGATGCGGTAGCTGGGCCAGCCGGTCACGTCCTGGCCACGGATGTGCACGGTACCGCGGCGGGGCGCCAGTTGACCCATGACCGTGCGCACCGTTGTCGTCTTGCCCATGCCGTTGCGGCCCATCAGCGTCACCACCTCGCCCGGAGCGATGACAAGATCAACGCCGAAGAGGGTCTGGCTCTTCCCGTAGAATGTCTCAACCCCCGCGATTTGCAGCATCATCATGCATGGCTGCCGAGATAGGCGCGGCGGACGTCGGCGTTGCCGCGGATCGCTGCGGGGCTGGCGGTCGCGAGCACCCGGCCGTTGACCAGCACGGTGACCACGTCGGCGAGGGCGAACACCACATCCATGTCGTGC
>CAZUGO010000028.1:0-1795 GCA_964619935.1 uncultured Planctomycetales bacterium
ATCTTCTGATGAGAGCACACGCTTCTAAGAGATCGCGCGCGGGAAGAACGCTTCGACATCATCTTTCGAGGAAGAGAGGAAACAGGAAATCATGCGAGTACGAACTTTATTCATACTAGCGGCCCTCAGCGTGTTGGCGACTCTAAGCCTGCAAGCCGCGGACCGCAGCCGGCGCGGCAGGGCCGAGTTCCCAACGGTAAGTTTGAGCGAGGCGCGGCGGGAGTTACCCGCCGGCTCTGTCCTCAACACCCCGGCGGCGATGTGGGTGTGGAGTGACAAATACGTGTATGCGGCGGGCGAGCCGCTCACCATCCGCTGGACGGTCAAGCCGAACAACGACCCCTATCCCTACACGATCGTCGCCTATCTGCAAAATAACCAGACCGGCGTGAAGACGTATTTGCCCGGCGGAGCCAACGCCACCGACATTTTCGGCAACACGCCGGCGCAAGGGTTTCAGATCACGCGGCTGACAGCTGTGGAAAAGGCCGTGCTGGCGGGCGCGGGCGGCACGTTCCCCGTGGTGACCGTTCCCGACCAGTTGGGCATGCACACTATCGTCGTCCAGGTTCGCGACTACACCGGCACGCGCATCGTGAAAGCGGCCTACTGGAAGTTCGGTGTTGTCAACGGCACGGAGGTGCTCAGTGGAGCCATCACCGCCGACCGCACGCTCACCAACGACAAGCAGTGGAATCTCACCGGCTCCGTGATCGTGAGAGACAATGCAACCCTGACCATCGAGCCCGGCACGTTTATCATTGGCCAACCCGGGTCGCAGCCGCCCTCGGCGCTGATTATCGGCAACGACGGGAAAATCATGGCATCGGGCACCCGGTCGCGCCCGATCATTATGACCAGCTCCATACCTTTTGGGCAGCGCCGAGGGGGTGACTGGGGCGGCTTGGTGTTGCTGGGCAAGGCGCCGACCAACTGGCCCAACGGGACCGGCAGCATCGAAGGGATTCAGCCCGACCCGGATACCGAATACGGCGGAACCGACCCCGACCATGACTGCGGCACGCTGCGCTACGTGCGGCTGGAGTTCGCGGGCGCGGAGCTGGGGCCCAACGACGAGATCAATGCTTTCACCTGGGGCGGCTGCGGCAAGCAGACGGTCGCGGAATACCTGCAATCCAGCTATGGCCTGGACGATGCCTTCGAGTGGTTCGGCGGCAACAACGACGCCAAATACCTTGTTGGCGCCTATGCCCGTGACGACTATTTCGATGGCCAGATCGGCTGGACCGGCCGGGTGCAGTTCGGTGTTGCCCTGGTCAACGCCGACAACAGTAACCGCGGCATCGAAATGGACAACAACGAGTTCAACCACGGCGCCGCGCCCAAGAGCATTCCGCAGTTCTACAACATGACCTTCATCGGCGTCGGGGACCAGACCACGCAAGGCGTGGATGAAGGCACCGTGGCCGGCGCTTACCTTCGCCGGGGCGCCGGCGGGCACTACAACAACCTGCTGTTCCAGAACTGGGTCGACGGGGCCCTTAACCTGGATGGCGACGTCACGGTGGCCAACGCAGGCACGGACCTGACCGCGGACGGGCTTCTCATGTGGCAAAACGGTGTCTCTTCCGGCGCCGCCAACACGGCCACCGGCCAAGTGAGCGCCAGCGCCGCGAACTTCATCACGAACACCGCGAAGAACGTTGTCATCGCCGACCCCTTGTTGCGGCGGCCCTTTGAATACAGCAATCCGGACTTCCGGCCGCAGACCGGCTCGCCGGTCTTCCGCGCCAACTGGGTGCAGCCGCCCGACGACGGCTTCTTCGACCAGTCC
>CAZUGO010000029.1:0-52663 GCA_964619935.1 uncultured Planctomycetales bacterium
CTTAGTGTGAAGTGGGCTGTGAGTCCCGGAATATCTGACCCCGCAATCCCGCCTGACCCCGCCCTGATTCTCTGAATCATACCCCGCTACCCCGCCGGCGCCGGGCGCCGCTTCCCGCGCGGGTTTTTTTCACAGTCTTCGAGATTTGCCTTAGCCTGTGGTCTCGTCAGAGGGTGGTGCGCGGTCAGAAGAAAAAAGCTTCTTGCAAAGAGATCCGCTGGCGAGGCGAAGGGATGTCCGCCGGCCCGAACCCGGGGGCCCGCTACTCTCCGTCAAGGTGCGGGTCCGGCTCCATGTTGCCGTGCAGCACGCGTTGGACCAGAACCTCGTCATCGGTGAAGGTGTAGAAAGCGACGTGCTTGCGGATGAGGAGCGACCAGTAGCCGGGCCGCACCTCGTCGCGGCGCTTGCCGCGCTCGGCCTCGGCCCCGCATTCCTGCAAGCCCGCATCGAGCTCGTCGAGGTAGCGGTCGGCTTGCGCCTCGCTCCAGGTCTTGAAGCTGTAGAGCCAGATCTCACGGAGGTCTGCCTCGGCGCGTTCGCTGACGACCAGCCGGCGCATCAAGAGGGCGCCAGGCCAGCGTCCTCGCGCGCTCGCCTCTTGATCTTCTCCTTGTCGAGCGGGCCGGCGACGCCGCTCACCTCGCCCTCGACCAGGGCGTGGCGCAGGGCCTCCAGCCGGGTCTCGCGCTCCTCGAGCAGCCGCAGACCCGAGCGGATGACGTCGGTCGCGTTCCTGTAGCGGCCGGCCTCCACCTGAGACGCCACGAAGGCGTCGAAGTGGTCGCCGAGGATGAAGGACGTGTTCTTGGCCATGGGGGCTCTCCTTATGCTGTCTCCGACTAAAATACCATATTCTGGTATTTGGGTCGAGCGGCCGGCCGACTCAAGCCCGGACCCCGTCCATGTCCCCCACCGTGGCAAGCACATCCCATAACGTCGTTCATGTAGCACGATAGGGCGGTCCTGCACGGTCCGCCGGGCCGTGCAATTTCAGGGCAGAGGTGACGAGGCTGCCACGGAGCTGGTTTGGGAGGAGGGGAGATGCCAGGACGCCGATCACGGGGAGTTTCGCAAAGCCCTCCACCTCGCCCGCTGCTTCGCCCAATGAGTTCGTTTGGGAGCCGGTCACGGACGAGCGTTCGGAAAACGAGGCGAATGATGATCGAGGATGAAGCGCCAGGTGGCCGCCGAGGCCGGTTCGCGGCATGCGCGAGCGAGTGGAACTGCTCCACGGCGAATTCGACCTGGACACCCGGCCGGGCCGCGGGACGCGCATTGGGGTGACGTTGCCGTTGGCGTACAATTGAAGCGCTCAACGAAGCGAGGCGTCGATGGCTGAACCGAATCAAACTCCAATCCGGGTGGTCCTGGCCGACGACCACACCATGGTCCGGGAAGCCTTGGCCCGCATCCTGGAAGAGAGCGGCCAGATCCAGGTGGTCGCCCAGGCCAGCGACGGTGCCCAGGCGATCCACGAGGTCGCCCGGTCGCGGCCCGATGTAGTCGTCTTGGATTACTCCATGCCCGGACCCGACGCCACCCAGGTGATCAAGGAGCTGCTCGAGGTCCATCCGGACATTCGCATCCTGGTCCTGACCGTCCATCAGGTCATTCACTACGCCGTGCGGGTTCTGGAACACGGCGCCCACGGTTATCTGATCAAGTCGGCCGCGACCGAGGAGCTGGTCGAGGCCATCAAGACCGTGAAGCAAGGGCGGGTCTACCTGTCCGACGACCTGTCGACCGAGGTGCTGGAACATCTCCGCCGCCCGAAACGCGAACGCATCGGGGTGGAGGCCTTGTCGCAACGCGAATTCGATTTCCTGCGCATCTTCGGCACCGGCAAGAGCCTGCAGCAATGTGCGCGCGAAATGAGCGTCAGCACCAGTACGGCTTCGACCTACCGCGCCCGCATCCTCGAGAAACTGAACCTGCAAAACAGCGCTGAACTGATTCGCTTTGCCCTGGAACACGATATTTCGGGCTGAACCCCCGGGGTCGGCACAAAACGTCGGATTCCAGCTACAACGAATTTCGCTTGGCGCTGACAGACAAGCCGGCCGCCGACCTTTCATACTGGAGTGCTCAGGCACCGTTACACCGTGGCTTGGGCTTCCGGAGTTGACCCGCGAGATTCCCCCACGGGCGGTGACCTCAAGGGCCGGTACCCGCCTGAAGCGCATCGTGTCGGTAGCCGCAGGCTGAAACGTGGCTGCGCCGCAGGCGTGCTCCTGGGCGCCAGCGGTGGCGGCGCAGCGATCGTCAGCCGAAACCCCATAAGGTGATGAGCATGAATTCAAGAATGAGCAACGTGTTGCTGGCCGCCGGGCTGATCGCCATCGGCTTCGGAATCAACGGGACCTACCACAAGTACCGTGGGACGGCGCCCAGCCGGGTGCCCGAGCCGCGTCCGGCCGTGCCGCCGGCCCGCGTGCAGGTGGCCGGCTTCAATGCCCAGGGCGCGCCGGGAACCGCGCCGGCCCGTGTCTCCACCGCCACGGCGACCACTGCCTACCAGACACCACGGCCGTTGAAGAACCGCGTGGACGATCTGATGCTCTATCCGACCATCACCAAGGGCGGGCGGACACCGCTTGATTTGTGGCGCTACTACGGCCGCGACGCGTCTTCGTTCGCGTCGCCGGTGCTGCCCATGCCTTTTGAGCAGTGGCTGGCATTCCATCGCAAACAGAAACCCGAGTTGATGGACGACGTTCGCGAGTATATGTCCGGCCGGTATGATTTCAGCGGCGCCGCGATTCCCGGCCAGTACATGTCCGGCGGCAAGCCGATCATGGCCGGGCCGGTCGCGAAACTGGCTGGCGAGGTTCGCACGTTTGCGGACCTTGCCGAGATGACGCCGCCTGCCGTCAAGGAGCGCGATGCCTTTCCCTACAAGCCGCTGGCCCATCCGTTGCAATCCAACGCCCACATGGTCTTTCCCGAGAACTGGCTGGCGGTCCACCCGGAGCACCGCCGGATCGACGTCGACATGGACTTCCCCACCGAGTACCTCCCGGAGTTTCCACCGCCGCTGTTCTTGACCACCCACCAGGAACTGGGTGACATCAGCAAGGGCCTGGAAATCACCATCGACAACTTTTACGAGATTTTCGACGGCCTGCTCACGCCGGAGCAGATGGAGGGGCTCAAGGAGCTGCTGCGACCTTCACCGACCACCTGGTTCAATCACACGGAGCACCGCGTGACCGAGCTGCCGTCCAAGGGCGTGGCCTGCATGGATTGCCACGTCAACGGCCACACCAGCGGGGCGTTCGAACTGGGCCCCGATTCACGGCCCAACATGGCTCGCCTGCGCGTGGACACGCCGACCCTGCGGGGAAATTTCAACCTCATGCAGCTGTCATCGAAGCGTTCGATCCGCAGCTTGGACCACTTCTCCGAAGTCGAGGAATACTTCGACGGCGACCCGGGGATGCAGCAGGCCATCGGCCCGCGAGCGGTGAAGCGTGAGGTCACCAACCGGATGGGCGACTTCAATGCGATCATCGACAATCCGCCGGCACCGAAGCTCAGCCCGTTGATGCGCCTCATTCCGGAACTCGCCAGCGCCGAGGAACTCCGCGGCGAGTCCTTGTTCCACGGCAAGGCCCAGTGCGCGACCTGTCACTACGGCCCGGCCTTTGTCGATGATTACTTGCACGATCTGCAGGTGGAGCGATTTTACGTCGGCCGACCGGAAGGCCCGATCAAGACCTTCCCGCTGCGCGGCATCAAGGATTCGCCGCCGTATTTGCACGACGGCCGCTGCCCGACGCTGCACGATACGGTGGAGTTCTTCAACCTGGTGCTCCAGTTGCGCCTGACCGGACAGGAGAAAAACGACCTGGTGTCGTACCTGTTGTGCCTGTGACGGCGCTTCGACCGGGCAGGCATCAATCACCGCCCGGCACGTCGTGCACCACCCCGGGGGGATGAGACCGTATGAGTGGGCCACGCGCCAAGGGCTCGCGACCGATTCGGTTCGCGACTGGGGCTTGCGGGGCGGTGGTCGCCCATCGGACTCCACGGCAAGCCCGGCGCTTCAAGGGGCCGGGCTGCCGAACCGGCAGCGAATGGCGTCCGCGCATGGGCCTATTCGGAAGTCCACGAGCCGAGCAGCTGAGCCAGGTCGGCGGCGTCGATCAGGTTGTTGCCGTTGAAGTCGGCGGCACACCCGGGGCAAGGCCCCCAGTTGCCCAGCACCTGGGCCAGGTCCACGGCGTTGATCATGCCATCGTGGTTCAAGTCGGCACAGCCGTTGCCCACGACCAGGTTGACGATCTGACCCGGCGATCCCTCAAGGGTGTTGTAATAAAGGTTCAGACCGTTGCGGTTGAGCCGGCCGGCGGCATCCGTGAATCGCAGCGTGTCCACATAAAGCGCCTCGCAAGCCCCGCTGGTATTGGCAAATCGATCGAACAACGACAGGTGGGCGCCCGGTCCGATTTCCAGGACCGGGATGCCGAACGGTCCGCTGAACCCGGCGGGATCGACACCCAGGTCATCGCACCCGACTTCCAACTCGGCGTACCCCTGCGGGCTGGTGTTGGGCAAGCCGACGCCCCCATTGATCCGAACGATGGCATCGGGTTGCAATGACCAGGCCGACGGATCGCTGGCAGTCATCACCAGGCCGTGATCGAGCGCCAGGCTGCTGCCGAGGTTGACGGTACCCCCGGGGGCCACGATCAACTCATCGGCGGTCAGCTCGGAGTTGCTGATGGTCAGGGTGCCATTGGCATTCACAATCACCGGCCCGTTGACCAGCCCCACCGATCCATCCAGCAACTCCAGGTCCGCGGTCACATCGTCGTTGTCGTTGCCCACCGTCCAGGAGCTGGCACCTTGCAGCCCGCTTCCCATGGCCACAATACTACCGTTGGTGAACTCCGGATCGATGATGACCGGTCCGCAGCCTTCGACGTACAGGCCGCCGGCGGGTACCCCGATGGTAATCGTGCCACCACCGATCACCACCAGGCTCAAGTCGCTCCCGGGCGGATTCTCGGTAATGTCCGCCTGGATCTCGATGGTACCCAGGTTGGCCACGAAGGCACCGCCACCCGTCACCGGCGTGTCGATCAGCAACACGGTCCCGGCGGTCGCCTCAAAGACCCCGTCATTGACCTGCGGATTGCCGCCCGTGATCTGCAACACGACGTCCTTGGGGCCCTGGCGCGGCCCGCGGCGGGCCAGCAGACCAGGAACAGCGGCCCGCACGACACCGCTCGCCGCGTTGTGCAACGTGGCCTCGATGAAGCCCTGGCCGCTGATGATCCCGAAATTCGAAATTACGTCGGCCGGCGCGGCAGAAGACAGTCCGGCGCTTGCCCCGGCCAGTTGCAGCGGCTGCGGGCCGCTGATCGCGAATGCCGCCTCCGCGATGATCGCGAAGCCGTCGGCCACGGACACACCGCCGTCCACAAAAATGCCGAAGGTTCCATCAATCGTCAAGTTGCCGCCGCTGATGTTCAGGATGGCACCGTTGATCACCACCAGACTGTCCACCGTGGCGTCAATGTCCAACGTCACCGTGGTGCCGGCCAGGCCGATCACCGCCGACTCGACGTCGAGGGCGGCCGGCAGCGGGTTGTCGTCACCCGGAACGTCGTCCGCCTCCCAGTTGTTCGCGCAACTCCAGTTGCTGTTGTCGATGCACTGGTCGTCGAATTCCACGCACTCATCAGGCTCACCGTCCATCGGAGTGGTGTCGGTCAAGGTGCCCACGGCAATGTCGCAGGCATCGGGAACGCTGTTGGCATTACAATCGGCGCAATCCCGATTTCCGGCGCATGCCGCCAGGTCGCACACATCGGGCACACCATTGTCGTCGCAATCCGGATCACAAGCCATCACGCAGAAGTACGGCCCGCCGGGCGCCCCGCCGGCCGGATCGATGTCGCATTCATCGGGCGTTCCGTTGGCATTGCAATCCTGGCTGGTCCGGACCACCAGATCACAGGAATCTGCCACGCCGTTTTCATTGCAATCAAGCTCGCAGACATCGGGAATCGCGTTGGCGTCGCAGTCGGGGTACGTCATGGCGGCAAGATCACACTCGTCCGGAACCATGTTGCCGTCGCAGTCGTTCCCCAACAGCTCGCAATTGTCAGGCACGCCGCTGTCGTTGCAATCCTCGACGGCCACCTGGCACTCGTCGGGAATCGCGTCGTTGTTGCAGTCGGCCGAACACACCGTCACGCAATAGAACGGACCGCCCGAAGCGGTGCTGTCGGAGTCGATATCACATGCGTCGGGAATGCCGTTGGTGTTGCAGTCGTTCGCCAGGCCATCGGAGATCTCGAGTTCATCCAACACACTGTTGCCGTTGCAGTCGGGAAAGAACTCGAAGGCCCCCAGGTCAACAATCGCCCAATAATCCGGCGGATCGGCAATGCCGATATTGGGGGTCGCCGGCGTCTCCAGGAATCGCGCGCTGCCGGCCAGGTCGACCGGGAAGCGCTCGGTCCCGTCGCCGTCCTGGTCCACATCAGTACTGTCGGTCGGAACCACCAGGTTATTGCCGGCGTCAATTGCAGGCGACGCCGCCTGCAACCCCAGATCATCGTCTGCCGTTCCGTCGCTGTCATCGGCGCCATCGGCATCGACAAACAGCGGATCCAGGTTGAAGTTGAACTGGCTGACGCCGCACAGCGTCGAACAGCTCTGAATGATCGATCGTTTGATGTCCGGCGTGCCACCGGCCGTGCTGACCTGGGCCGCCTGGCCGGCTCCCCCCATGTTGCCCCAGAAGATGCTGTTGCGGACCAGGGGCACACTGGGTGAAATGCTGGGAATCGCCGCCAAGCCCCCGCCTTCCTGATCCGCCCGATTGCGACTAAACGTGCAGTTGACCAGCGTCGGAGCACTGCCGTCATTGGCCGCCAAGCCGCCGCCGCGGCGGGCTCGATTCCCGCTGAACAGGCAGTTGGTGAAGGACCCCCCGCTGAGATCCAGCCACACCCCACCGCCGTCGTAGCCGACCGACCGGTTTCCAAGGAACTTCGTATTGAGCACCGTGGGGAATGAGTTCTCTAGGGGGTCACCGTTAATAGCGAAGAGGCCGCCGCCGGCCCAATCGGCGCGATTCGATTGAAAAGCGCACGATTGTACTATGGGCAGGCCCTCGAAGAGACTCGTGTACAGGCCTCCGCCGCTGAGCAGTGCGGTGTTGGATTGGAATACCACATCGAGAAGCTGCGCCGAGCCACCAAAGAGGTAGGCGCCTGCACCATACCCGTCGACGTTCTCGCCGAGGGAGAATCCGGTATTGGGATCCTCGCCCGATCCACCGGCCAGGTTCGCGACAACCCGGCAGTGGCGAATTTGTGGGCTGCTGGTTCCCAGGTAGATCCCGGCTCCGCGAACCGTGTCGGGCGGAGCATCCGGCGGGCACAAACATTGGGACACGAGTCCATCGGGACAGGCCCGCCCGGCAGTGATGGTGAAGCCGTCCAGCACCGCGGTGCTGTCCACGTTGATTCCCGCCACCACGTGGATGCTGTTGTCGCAGATCCCCAAGTCCGATTCGGCGACGTCATTGTCGCAACCGGTGTATTGAGCGCAGGACGGGTCCACCAGCTCATCAATCTGGTCGCCGGAAAAGCACTCGATGGCCTCGGCCAGTTCGGCACACAGGACTCCGCACCCCTGATTCGAACAGTCATCCCCATTGAGGTCACCGCTCAAGACCGTGACGTTTGCGGTCGGATTGCGCTGGCCCAAGGCGGTTTCCGTACCGTTGAACCCGCCGTAGATCGCCACGCCGTTGCGCAGCGCAAAGCTGACCGTTCGATCGCCTGGAAGGACCTTGTCGCCCTGGTCCGGAGTATAGGTTCCGGCGGCAACCCAGATCTCGGGAATCCCGGACGCTTCCGCGAAATCCAGGGCGTCCTGCAGGTGATTCATCGCGTCGGCCCAACTGGAGCCGTCGTTGATGCCTCCGGCATCGTCGTTGACAAAGATCGGCGGCCGGTACTCGAAGGCGCCCATGTCCACAATCAAGGGGTAGGGGGGCTCAGGCACGCCACTGTCGCCCACAAAAGGATTGTCAAGGAAACGGGAATTGCCCTCAAGATCCAGCGGAGTGTGCTCGGCGACGTCTCCATCTCCATCCAAATCGGCTGAGTCGGCCGGGACGACAGTGTTGTCGCCGGCATCCGCTGCCGGTGAGGTTCCTGTAAGACGTAGATCGTCGTCTGCCGTGCCGGAGATGTTGTCCGGGCCGTCGGGGTCGACGAACAGCGGATCGGCATCAAGTACACCGATGCCGCCCGCGCCAGACCAACCACCCTGGACGATGCTGTAGTTGATGCTCGGATTCCCTCCGCCCTGGTACACCTGTGCAGATTCGTCGTCGTTTTGCCCGTTGTTGTCGGTATTCGCCCACAGAATTGAATTAGTGACAAGTGGGTGGCTCGAACTGCTGCTGTGCATTCCGCCACCCTCGATTGAAGCAGCGTTGGCGTTAAATGTACAGTTGACCACCGTCGAAGCATCGCTGAAAGAGCTGTAAATTCCGCCGCCCCGAAGGGCCGAGTTTCCGCTGAACGCGCAATTGGTCAGAATGGCGGTCGTGGGTGAACCCGCTCCGCTGATCAAGATTCCCCCGCCATTGGTGTTAGCCAGGTTCCCTAAGAAAGTACAACTCGTCACGATGGGACTGCTCCCTTGCGCGCAGCTAATACCGCCGCCGCCGCCTGCGGAGTTCCCGATGAACAGACAACGGGTCACGTCTGGGCTGCAGCTATCGTTCCTCATGCCTCCACCGGAGGACGAGGTAGAGTTGTTGCTAAACGTGCAGTCCACCAGAACTGGACTGGTGAATGGGCTGGCGTTAATGTTGACCATTCCACCGCCTTGGACGGCCACGTTCTCGTTGAATATGCAAGCAACAACGGTTGGGCCGCTCGCGGTGCTGTTTCCCATCCCTCCGCCGTAATCGGCTGTGTTTGCTTCAAACGTGCAATTGGTCACTGTGGGGTTGCTGCCGTTGATGTTGTACATGCCTCCGCCGAAAAAGCCGGCCGAATTCTTACTGAAAAGGGAGGAATTTACCATCGGATGACTCTGAGCTAAGTTGTACATGCCAGCTCCAGCTCCTGTGCTGCTGGTCGCATTCCCGCGGAAAACGCAATCGCTGACCGTAGGGCTGCTGCCAGCCGTGTTCGCCATCCCGCCCCCAAGCGAGGAAACTGAGTTGGAGGTAAACGTGCACAACGTGACAGTAGGGCTACCGACCTCATTCCACATTCCGCCCCCACGGTTGTGCGGAGCTCCTCCGTTTCCATTGCCGGCGGTAATAGTAAACCCGTCCAGGAGGGCGGTGGCGTTCGTCCCGCTACCCGTCACGACGTGATAGCTGTTCTCGGTGTTGTTCGTTGCGATGATGCAAAAGCCGTCATCGCCGCAGAGTCCGCCGAAAGAATTGCAATCGGGAGAGTTAACGGTGCAGGCCACGGGGGCGTCGTTGCCGTCGAGATCACCGCTGAGGATGGTTTGGTTGGCGACGAAATCGCGGTCGGCCAAGGTGAACAGGGGGTCCTGGGGGTCTTCAGTTCCGGCGAAGCCGCCGTAGAGGGCGACTCCGGATTCCAACTGGAAGGTGGCGGTGCGTTCGCCGGCCGGGCCGGCGGGCGTGTAAGTGCCGGCGGCGACCCAGATTTGATCGCCGGAGTTGGCCAGACTCAGGGCTGTCTGCAGGTCCGGGCACGCGTCGACCCAGCTTGTGCAGCCGTTCGGCGGGCCCGCATCATCGTTCACATACCAGGTGGTCTGCGCCCCTGCGGAGCCCAGCGCGGATAAGACCACTTGGGCGGCAATCAACACGACACTGCTTCGGATTCGAACGGACACCTATTACTCCTTCCGCGGCCAGTCACCTGAATCACGTGCCAACCGCCAGGCGATTGCCGTCGATGGACAAGTCCGTTTGACGTCCAGGTTCCACGCCTTGCCATCAAAGTGGTAGACATAGGCGGCACCGGAATTGGTGGCCAAATCATCGTCTCCAAGGGCACCTACTCAATCCCGAGTTCGGGACCGATCGCTGATCTTAATAACACCGAAGGGAACCGGTATTCACCCACAATTCATCGCGAAGTTCAAGCCCAGGCGCTCCCGGCTGCGTGAAAACCGACCGTGAATTCACACAACTCTTTACAAGAACAGGATTAAGTGAACACCGGCGCTGGTCACGGCGAGCGCTCCGACGTTGCCGGGGTCCACCATTCGCGCACCCCAGGGAAGAAGCCGAAGGGCCCCCGAATGCTGAAGCCGACCCCGCGGATGCGTTTTGACAAGGTCCACTTGGCCCGACTGTGGCACAGAAACAGCGCCGGCTGATCCTGATAGACCAAGTCCTGGATCCGTGAGTACAGCGTTTTTCGCCGGGCAAAGTTCAGCTCGGACTTGGCCTGTTCGAACAGGGCGTTGACCTGGGGGTTATGGTAACCGTGCTGCACGGGGTAACCCGAACCTGCCCTGCCGGAATGCCACAGGATTTCATCACCTTCCGGGTAGGTGCTGAGCGCCAGGGCGTTCAGGATGCCGTCGAATTCAGCGCGTTCCAGGCCGAGCAGCCAGTCGGCGGCGGTACACGGCAGCAGCGACACCTGAATGCCCACCCGGGCCAGATCGTCCGCCAGCGCCTCCATCATGGTCTGGTTTACCTGCGCCGAGCGGAACGCGATGGTGAAGCGGAACGGCACCGGGTTGTCGAGGTCGTCCGTCCGGACCCGAACGCCATCCTGCAGCTTCCAACCGGCGGTATCCAACAACGATGCCGCCAGCTCCGGGTTGTAACGGTACTGTTCGGCCGCCATCTCGCCGACCCAGGATTGTTCCGGAAAAATGCCCACCACCTGATCATCGGGATCCAGTCCGGCGCGATCCATGGCCCCGGTCAGGTGGAAGGCGTGGGCCAGTGCCCGCCGCACTTGGGGGTCGCCGAACAATTCCGGGCGCTTGGCCATGTTCCACATCACGAATGAATAGGCGCTGCGCGAACAATCCACCACATATCCCGGGAAGTCGCGATTGGCCCGCTGGGCGACGTATTGCCCCGCGCTGAGGGTAATCACGTCCAGGGCGCCGTCCAAGAACAATTGGAACTGCCCGGCGGCGTCCGGTTCGACCCGAAAGTCGATCCGCTTGAAACAGGGTGGCTGTCCAGGATACCCGTCCCAGCGCTCCAGCACGATCCGGGGGCTGCGCGCCACCAGCCGGTAAGGACCGTTGCCGATCAGGGGGTCACCGGCGATGGTGGTCAATTCCTGGGCCAGCGCTTCGGGGCCGGCGCTGAGATCGGCGGCGCCGTAGACGTGTTTGGGAATGATCGGGAAATTCAGCTCGCGCTGCGGTTCAGAGCGGGCCTCGCGGTAGTGCACGACCAGCGTTTCACCACGAACCTCCATGGACTCGATGTTGAATTCCTCGCCGGGTCGCAGGCGGCGATACACGTCCCACGAGAAAATGACGTCTTCGGCGGTGAGCGGCCGTCCGTCCTGCCAGAGGGCGTCCGGGCGGATCCGCAGAATCCCCGTCTTGCCGTCGCACTGAAAGGCCCCCTCGATCACCGCCGGGTTGTCTTCGAGGATCCCGTCGAAGCGCCGCACAAAGAGCGTGTCGTACAGCAGTTCGGCGATTTCCAGGTCGGGGGGGTGTTTTTCGGTTCCTTTGAGAATGTGGCAGTAGCGCACCGGGGCCTGGTTCAGGGAGCGATACAGCGTCGCCCCGTAGTCCACCTCGCTGGGTTTCGGGCGCTCAAAGACCTCCGGCGGCACGCCCCGGCGGATGTTCCGGATGCGATCACGCTCGTAGGTGTGGCGAATCGGGTTGGGACCGACGTCGACCTGCTGGGTGATGTCACTGGTGGGGGGGCGCGAAATGGCTTGGCCGATCAGCGCGGCAACGGGGAGGGCCACGGCAAAGACCGCCGCAACCCCCACCTTGACCCGATGGCGGCCGAGCGTCTTGCGGGTGAGGTACCACACGCTGTCACGCTTGGCTTCAATGGGTTCACCGGCGAGGTAGCGGCGGATGTCGCGAGCCAGTTCGCCGGCCACCTGGTAACGCCGCTCGCGCTCCTTGGCCAGGGCTTTGAGCACGATCATCTCGACTTCGTCATTGATGCCGCGGCGCCCGCTGCTGGGGCGCTGCGGGTCTACATGCAGGATGTTGTGCACGACCTCATGCGGACTGCCGACCACCGGATAGGGAAACCGCCCGGCCAAGAGCTGGTACAAGATGACACCCAGGGCGTAGACGTCCGTACGGGTGTCGATCTTGCCCGACCGGCCCTCGACCTGCTCGGGCGCCGACCACGGCATGGACCCGACGAATTGACCTGTGGCGGTCATGACTTGCGGATGGGTCTCGTCGGTGAAGTCGGCGGTAGCCACGCGGGCCAGCCCGAAGTCCAGAACGGTGGGCTTCCCGGATTCGTCGACCAGGATGTTGCCGGGCTTCAGATCGCGGTGCACAACGCCTTTGAGGTGGGCGGCGTTGACTGCCTCGCAAACGCCCAGGAACAGCGCCAGAACGGCCTCGACCCCCAGCTGGTGGTCAGTGACGTAATGATCCAGCGGCTGGCCCGAAATGTAGTCCATGGTGTAGTAGTGACCATGAGCGGTGACGCCGCTGTCGTGGATGGTGGCGATCCCGGGGTGGTTCAGCGCCCCCAGGATGCGAATTTCGCGATCGAAGCGGACTTTGTCTTTGTGGCTGGCGAAGGGTCCTTCGCGCATGATCTTGATGGCCACCTTGCGACGCGTGCCGGTTTGCAGGGCCAGGTACACCGCGCCTTGGCCGCCACGGCTCAGCGGCCGGAGGATCTCGTAACCGGGGATGGCGTCCCGCAACGGATCCTGGGACTGGAGCCCCGCCCGTAGTGCAACGGCCTGGGTTTCATCCAGCGATCGGCCGGCGTCGAGGATCAGGTGCATCGCTCGCAGCCGCTCGGCGAGTTCGGGCATCAGGTCCGGGTGCTGAGCCAGCAATGCCGGCCCGTCAATCGGCTGCCCTGCATCCCAGCGCTGCATGCAGTTGTCGACCACGGCATCGATGCGCCGCTGGCGATCGAGTGGGCCCTGGTCCTCAGAATTGCTGCTGTCCGCACTCATGGCTGGGTGTCGCCTGCATGATGCGATGGCGCAGATTGGGGACTGCGGATCCGATCCGCCGCCGCGCGATCGCCTGTTTCTTGATCTCCTGCCGCGGCGGACCGCGACGCGGCTATTTCCGGGTGAGAAAACCCGACGCGCTGCCCAGTTGTTCGCGCAAGGCCCGCAATCCGCGGCTGCAGAGCATGTGCACGGCCCGGTCAGTTCGGCCCATGAGCGCGGCGACCTCCTTCACCGGCCGACCCTCGATGTAGCGCATCCACAGGGCTTCGCGGTAGTCGTCCTTGATGCCGGCCAGCGCCACCTGGAGTTGGCGCTCGAACTCGTGGCGGGCGGCATGGTGACTGGGGGTGGCGTCGTGGCCGGCCAGCACCTGCGCCAATTCAACAAACGACGTTCCTGCACCCACGGGGCGCCCGACCTGTTTTCGGAGATCCCGCTTGCCAGCCAGCAGCCAGCGGCGAGCGTTGAAGAAGCGGCGCTCGGCAATCTTGGCCAGCCAGCAATAAAGTGATTCCGGGCCCTTTGGAACGAAGCTGCTGATGTGGCGATAGGCCTCGGCGTAGGTTTCCTGGAGAACCTCGTCGACCGTCAACAGCGGCCCCAACTCGCGCGGGATCCAGGCGTGCACCTTGCGGCGCAGTTGCGCGTCGTGCCGCATGAGCAGCCGGCCCATCGCGAGGCGATCGCCACCGATGGCGGCCTGGATCAACTCCGAATCGTGATCAGGCATCAGCACACGTTGCTTTCGGTCCCCGCGGGCATCCACACCCGGCAGATCATGGGGTCATTGTAACCCAATGCCCGTCCGAGCACAGGGACGACCCGATGGGGCGCCGCAGTCCCATGCGCAGGCGGCACCCTCCCGCGAGATGGGCCCCTCGAACGTCACGTTGAGCCTACTCGATTCCGCGCACCGCGTTCTTGTATTGCTGGGCCGTGATCTGTGACACTTCCGAACTTTGCAGGATCACGCGGTCGCCGGAACAGGCATCGGTGAGGTCCACGGCGCCACTGGACTTGCGCACGATCTTGGTGGTGTAGTAGTTCTTGCCGGTCGTGGGATCATGCACGCGGTAATGGGTGGTGCATCCCACACACAGCACGCAGAACAGCAGCAGGATCAGTCGCTTGATCATGTCCATCCCTTCTCATGGGTTTGAAGATCTTGGGCTATGGTAACCGGGGACGGGTCGCGTGGCCAAGCGGACCCAACGGCCCGGGTGGGCCGCCGGCTGAGCCCGGCTGGCGGCAGGCGATATCCACCCCAATAATCTGGAAGGCCACGAGACCGCCGGCCCTGCTGCGTGCTCCGGCGGTCCGCTCGACCGTCTTGCGGATGGCTCCTCGGATCGCCGCCCTCCGACCCCAAGGCGCAGCCCCGCCCCAAGCGGGACCGGGGAGCGTTCGGGCACCCGGCCCGGGACTCCTACGTACCTGGATCAGACATTCGTGCGGCGACTATGATATGGGCGCCTGTAAGGAGGTGCTGCGGGTGCGCTGCTGCCGCCAAGCAATCGTGTGGGCGCTGGGGGCCGGGATGCTGGCCGGATGCCAGTCATCATATCCCGAGGTGGTCTACGTGGCTTTCGGCGATTCCTCAACGCGCGGGCCGTCTGAAATGGATTACGTCGACTACCTCCCGGACCTCATGAACCTCCCCGAGGAGCAGTGGTTCAACGAAGGCGACGGCGGCGAGGTCACCGCCGAAGGTCTGGTCCGCCTGCAGATGCTGCTGGACTCCGAGTTCTTTCCCAACGCCCAGGTCCTGCTGTTCTGGGAAGGCGGCAACGACCTGATCGATATGGTGGCCGCCGTGGATCCGCTGTTGCTGTCCGACCCCAGCAGCGCGTCCTTTCGCTTCCGGGACGAAATCGAGATGTTGCTGGACGAGATTCAGGGCAACCTCGAGAATGCCATCCAAGTGGCCCGCGACGCCGGGTGGCAGGTCTTTGTGGCCACCTACTTCTTCCTGCCGGAGTTCAGCACCAATTGCGATCCGCTGCTGCTCGATCTGCTGTTGCCGGCCCAGTCGGCCAACGCCAACCGATACACCATCATGCTCAACGAGCGCATCCGGCTGGCCACCGCGAACCAAGGCGCCACCCTCGTGGACGTCGCCACCCTGGACGACGTCCTGCGATCCGACAGCGATTACTACGAGAATTGCAATCACCTCAGCGCCCAAGGCAACGCCGTGGTGGCCCAATTGTTCGCAGATGTGATTCTTGCCAACCGCGACTGAGCCGCGATCCGCAAACGTGGGCCATTTGGAAACGACCCGCTGGGTCCACTGGCCGGCGCCATCCGTCGTGCTCGTCGCCCGCGGCCTGATCCGCGACGCAGTCGGTTGCTGACCTGGCTTCGGCATCGCGGCCCCTCGCCGCCGGCGGACGGCCGCCCCGCGAGGACCGCCGCCTACCCGCGGATCATCCAGCCCAGCAGGGTTCCGAGTTTGGGACTCTTGCCCTGCGACAGAATGCCGATGCGAAAAATGCGACCGGCGCAGAACACCGCGACCAGGGCGGCTGCCAGCACCAGAACCACGCCGAGCAGCGGCTGCCAGAAGGGCACGGCGCTGCTGACCGACAGGCGCAGGACCATGAGCATCGGCGTGGCCGGTGGAAACAGTGACACCATGCTCGCGAACCGGCTCATGGGATCGCGCATGACTTGCGGCCAGACCATCAGCGGCAAGATCAGCAGCATCATGACCGGCATGAGGTAGCTTTGGGCTTCGCGGAGTTCCGAGCATGCCGCCCCCACGGCAATGAACAGCGAACCGAAGAGCAGCACGGCGAGCACTTCATAGATCAGGAACCAGCCGACCAGCCGCAGCGGGAGCATGTCGGCATGGCCGTAGTAGTTGGCCAACGCGAATCCACCGACCATGTACACGCACACGATGGTCAACGACACCCCCACGTTTCCGACCAGCTTGCCGGTCATGATGTCGAACGGGCTGGCCGAACCGAGCAGCACCTCGGCGATCCGCTGCTGCTTCTCTTCGATGACGCTTTGCAACATCGGCTGGGCGGCGAGCATGATCGACGCCCACATCAGCATCAGGATGCCCATGGGAACCAGGAACGCGAGTTCGCGATTGGTCCGTTCGGCCGGTTTGATCTCGCCGGCATCCGTGGCTTTGTACAGCCCCATGCTGTCCACCGCGACCGGGCCGACCGCCCAGGCCACCAGTCGGGCGTCGAGCCGGGCCGATTCCAGGCGACGGGCCTGAACCACACGACTGAGCGCCTGCTCGATCCACCGGCGAACCTCCCCGCTGCCCACGCTCTGGGTGTGGAAGCGGACCGCCGACGGAACCCCGCCCGATTGATCCAGAATGTCGCCGCTGATCTCCAGAAACGCCAGGGCCTGGTTGTGGCGCACCTGGTCGGACAAGCTCAGGCGCATGGCATCATCGACCTCGCCCGGCGGCCCCGCTTCCAGGATCACGCGGGCCTCGATCTGCTTTTGGGTCTGGGGATCGAAGATGGCGGTGCGGTTCCGCTCGTCGGCCGCCTTCGCCAGGCCGTCGAACAGCACGCCGGTGTGATCCAGAACGATGATTTTGCGGTCATCGATGTCCACCCGGCCTTCCAGCAGGCTGTTGATCAGCACGGTTCCGCACATGAACACCGGCATCAGCACCATGGTGATGATGAAGGCCTTGGTGCGGACCATGGCGCGGTACTCCCGAACGGCGATGACTCCGACCTTACTCATGGTTGCCCCCCGGATTGTCGCGGGCATCGCTTCCGGCGATGCGCACGAAGATGTCGCGCAGCGACGGCCGGGTGATTTCAAAGTGTTCGAGGCGGGCCTGGGCCACGAGCTGGCGGAGAATGGCCTGTGGGTCGGCCCCGGCCGACATCCGAAGTTCCTGATAGCGCCCGTAATCGTTCACCCGTTCCACGCCGTCGAGGTTTCGCAGGGCCCCGTCGCGGGCAGTGCCGCGCACCCGGATGGTGTCCTGACCATAGTGGGCCTGAATGGACTCCAAGGTCCCGTTCAGAACCATTTTGCCGCGAAAGATCATGAAGATGGTGTCGCACATTTTCTCGGCCACATCCATGTCGTGGGTGGAAAACAAGACGGTGGTGCCCTGCTCGCGGAGCGCGAGCACGGCGTCCTTGAGCACCTCCATGTTCACCGGATCCAAACCGGAGAACGGCTCGTCCAGGATCAGCAACTGCGGCCGGGTGATCACCGCAACGATGAACTGGATCTTCTGAGCCATACCCTTGGACAGCGCCTGGACCTTCTTGCCGGCCCAATCGGCCAGATCCATCCGCTCCAGCCAGGCGTCCGCCTCGGCGCCGGCACCGGGCTTGCCCTTGAGGGCGGCATGGAAGATCAACAGCTCGCGCACGACCATCTGCCGGTACAAACCGCGCTCTTCGGGGAGGTATCCCACCCGATCGTCGGCCGCCGTGCCCTGGTCTCGACCCAACACCACGATGCGTCCGCGGTCGGGGTAGAAGATCCGCAGGATAATGCGCAGGGTCGTGGTCTTGCCCGATCCGTTTGGGCCGATGAAGCCGTAGATGGCCCCCTGGGGCACCGCCATGCTCAGATCATCGACCGCGACCTTCCCGTTGAAGGCCTTGGTCACGGCTTCCAGCTCAACCGCGTGGGGCATCGGAACTCCTGTCAAACGCCGGCAGGGCCGGGAGGGGTCAGCGATCCAGGGCGGTTATTGTAACCGACCGGCCGGCAAAAAGCTGGATGGGCCATCCTGCGGCGCATGGCCGGTGATCGGGTGGCTTGACCGATGGCGTACCGTTTTGCTCACGAGCCATCGATCTTTCGGAGAATCGGCCAGCGCTCATCCGGCTGACCGTGGTCGTGATGGCCAAGCGCCGCCGAGCCGCGGCGTTATCTGCACGTCTTGAATCGTCGAGAATGCACGGTGTACCATTGGACAGCGTCGCGATGCATTGCCCCAGTCCATCCTCGCTCTTAGCTGAGGGCCTTGATCCAGGCTCCGGCCACCGCGGCGCACGCCAGGCCGCCGAAGCAGAGTTGGCCTGTGAACCGGACGCGCACAGGCTCGAGGGCTGCGGTGACCGCGCCCAGCAGAGTACCACAGCAAAAGCCGGCGAGGTGGGCGATGACGTCGGTCCGACCGCCGCCGGTCCCGGTCAGTGACAACAAGATGACACCGCCGACCAGCGGGGTCAGTCGGCGGATCCAGCGGCGCTCCTGGACTTGGGACCGCCAGGCATGACCGGCGAGCAGACCCAGTGCACCGAAGACGGCCGTGGATGCCCCAACGGCAGTGTGTGCTGCGGGTTGCACCCAGGCGTTGACGCCGTTTCCCAGAGCGCCGGCGATCAGGATGCTGAACCACCCCAACCCGGATCCCAGCAGTTGTCCGACAAACCAGCCGAACAGGCAGCCGAAAACCAGGTTCGCCCCGAGGTGCTGCCAGTTGAGGTGCAGGGTCAGGGCGGTGATGACCCGCCACCATTGGCCCTGGCGAACCCAGCCGGCGTTCATTCGCCCGACGTCCAGCCAGTCGCTGCCCGCGGCCGCCCCGGAACGCTCCAGGAAGGCGACGGTCAGCAGCAGGGCGGCAAATCCCAGCACCCCTCCCCAGCCGGACGCCCGCTGAATGATGGTTTCGGAAGGGATCGACCATTCGCGATTCTCGGCGGCGGCGGCGTCCAGTTCGGCGCGGGCTCGCGGCTCATCGGTTGCGCTGACCTGCAGCAGCCATTCACCCTGGTGCTGGATCGCGCGCCAGTCAATGCGGGCCGCGTCAAGAATCAGGCCCAATTCGCGACATTGGCGATGCACCGGCAGGCGGCGAAGCGTGACCAGAAACGAACTCGGATCGTCCATGCAAGGGTCAGCCGCCGAGGTTCACCCAGATGGTCTTGACCTCGCTGTACGGCCCGACGGCATCGCGGCCGAGTTCGCGCCCCTGGCCGGAGAACTTGTAGCCTCCGAACGGCGCGGCGGCGTCGAAGGTGTTGTAGCAGTTGATCCACACCGTTCCGGCGCGAACCGTGTGGGCAATCCGGTGGGCCTTGGCAAGGTCGCGGGTCCAGACCGCGGCGGCCAGCCCGTAGATGGTGTCGTTGGCGACCGCAGACACCTCGTCGGCATCCCGGAAAGGCAGCACCGATAGCACCGGCCCGAATATTTCCTCCTGGGCGATGCGCATGTCGTTGCGAACGTTGGTGAAAATCGTCGGCTTGACGAAGAAGCCGCGGTCGCCGAAGCGGGTTCCGCCGGTCACACAGGTGGCTTCCCGCTTGCCGATGTCGATGTACTTCATGATCCGGTCGAACTGCTCCTCGCTGACCTGGGCGCCCTGCTCGGTGTCTCGGTCGAACGGATCACCCAGCTTGCGCTGCTCGGCGGCCGCCTTCAAGCGGCCCACAAAGTCATCGTGAATTCGCGCTTCGACCAGCAGCCGGCTGCCCGCGCAGCAGACCTCGCCCTGGTTGAAGAAGATGCCGGCCATTGCCCCCTGCACCGCCAGATCGATGTCGGCATCGGCGAAGACAATGTTGGGGCTCTTGCCGCCCAGTTCGAAGGTGGTGCGTTTGAGCGTGGCGGCGGCATTGGTCATGATCTGTTGTGCGGTCTTGTATTCTCCGGTAAACGCGATCTTGTCGACCTGCGGATGGCGGACCAAGGCGTCGCCGGCGGTCTCGCCGAAACCGTTGACGATGTTGATGACCCCCGGGGGAAACCCTGCCTCTGCGGCCAGCGCCCCGAGCCGCAGGGCGCTCAGCGGGGTCTGTTCGGCGGGCTTGAGGACGATGGTGTTGCCCATGGCCAAGGCCGGCGCCCACTTCCAGGCGGCCATCAACAGCGGAAAGTTCCAGGGAATGATCTGCCCGCAGACGCCGACGGGTTCGCGAACAGTGTAGCACAACATGCTGCCCGGTTTGCCGTCTACCGGGATCACATCACCATGGACCTTGTCGGCCAGGCCTGCAAAGTAGCGGAAGCACTGCACGACGAGCGGCAGGTCGCCCGCCCGAACTTCGCTGATGGGCTTGCCGTTGTCCAGGGTTTCAAGGGCAGCCAGATCCTCGGCATGGCGCTCGACCAGATCGGCCAAGGCGTACAGCAGCCGGCCGCGTGACCGGGCGCTGAACTGGGTGCGCCACGGTCCGTCATCGAACGCCCGCCGGGCCGCCTGAACCGCAAGGTCGATGTCGGCGGCATCGCCCTCGGCGACCTTGGCGATGATCTCGCCGGTGGCCGGGTTGATGGCATCGAATGTCTTGCCCGACTGGCTGTCGACCCACTCGCCGTTGATCAGCAGCTTGGTGTCGGTAACGGCGGGCGGGTTGACTTTGGAAGCTGCAATCATTGGGGTTCCTCCAGAGGTGCCGCAGGTGTTGTGCGGGCGGTTCAACCGGCGATCCCCGTGGTGTCGCCGTTTCAGGGGCGGAAGGCGATTCGCCGGGCCCGCAGATCCGACAGGCGTCGGCGCTCGACTTCAGAATAGTCAAATCGGCCTGCCAGTCAAGCGACCGTCGTTGTTGGGCCCGGGATCGCGCGCTACAATTCCGCCGATGAAACTCATGCGCGAGATTCGCTTCAGCCTGCGGGTGGATCCTCATCCGCCGGCAAACTCCTGGGCTGGGTGGCCTCGCGCTGCCGGTGGGGCGCCGTTTGTGGCCCTGCAGGTGCAGGTGGCAGGCACGCCCGACCCGACCAGCGGATACCTGTGCAACATCCAGCAACTCGATCGCCTGGTCCGCGGCCAAGTCATTCCGGCCCTGCTGGAGTTAGGCCCGGGCATCGCCGGGTTGCCCGCCGAGCGGCTGGTGACGGCCGCGTGGGATTGTTTGCGCCCCCAACTGCCCCCGGGGATTGCGTTGCACGAACTCCGGCTACTGCTGACCCCATACGTATCGTTCACCCGTCATTCCGGAGCGCCCCCCATGATTTCAGTCACCGAAGTCTTCGAGTTCTCGGCGGCCCATCGCCTGTATTGCCCGCAGTATTCCGACGCCCACAACCAGGAACTGTTCGGCAAGTGCGCCAACCCCAACGGTCACGGCCACAACTACCAGCTCGAGGTCACGGTCAGCGGTGAGCCGCAACCTGATCACGGCACGGTGATTGCCCTCCATGACTTGGAGACCGTGGTCCGCAAGCGAGTCATCGAACGTTTTGATCACAAGCATCTGAACCTGGATTGCCCCGAGTTTTCCGAACTCAACCCGTCGGTCGAGCACATCGCCGCGGTCATCTGGGGGTTACTCGACGGGCAATTGCCGCCGGCCACGCTGACGCGGGTGCGCCTGTGGGAGACGCCCAAGACCTGTGCCGAAATCGAGCGACCGGGCGTCTGAACCGCCGCGGCTCAGCGGCCGGCGTACGCCTGACCACGCCCATTAATATAAGGAAGGGTTGATCCGGGTCAGCCTCGGCCGGCATGCTGCAGCAGGCAGCCCAGCACTTCTTCGAGGATCTTGAGCCCGACGTCCAGCTGCGTCTGGTTGATGCACAGCGGCGGGATCATCCGGATGGCGGTTTCGCCGCAGGGCAGCAGCAGGATGCCGCGCTGAAAGGCCGCCTGCGCAATTTGATTGCGTAGCGCCGTCGCGGGTTGGCCGTCGGCGTCGACCACGTCGAAGCCGATCATCAACCCACGACCACGGCAGCGGGTGATGCTGCTGAAGCGGGCCTGGAGGGCGGTCAGCCGGTCGAGGGCCACGCGGCCCAGAGTCGCCGCGTTGTCCATGTAGCCGTCGCGCACCAGTTCGAGGGTGGCCAGCGCCGCGGCACAACACACCGGGTTGCCGCCGAACGTGCTCCCTTGCGCGCCCGGCGGCCAGTTCATCAGCGCCTCGCGAGTGATCAGGGCGCCCAGGGGCATGCCGCTGGCCAGGCCCTTGGCCGAACAGATCATGTCCGGCACCACCTGATCGTGCTGGCAGGCCCACCAGCGGCCGGTGCGCCCGACGCCCGATTGAATCTCGTCGGCAACCAGCAAAATGCCGTGCTTGTCGCAGAGGGCGCGGAGGTCGGCCAGGAATCCCGCGGGCGCGATGTGGTAGCCACCTTCACCCTGGATCGGCTCGACAAAGATGGCCGCCACTTCATCGGGCGGGAAGTGCTTCTTGAACAGGTGCTCGGTGATATCGCGCAACTCCCCGTAGCTGGCGTGCGACACCATGGGAATCAGCGGGCCGAAGCCGAGCTTCTGTTTGTACTTGGAAGCCGTCAGGGCCAGTGCGCCCATGGTGCGACCGTGAAACGCGCCGTGAAACGCAATGATCCGCTTGCGACCCGTCCGGTGCCGGGCCAGCTTGATGGCCGCTTCTACAGTCTCCGTCCCGCTGTTGGTGAAATATACCCGGCTGCGCTCACCTGGGGCCCAGGGGGCCAAGGCGCCGAGCGTTTCGGCCAGCTCGACCATCACCGGGTAATAGAAATCGCTGCCGCAGATGTGAATCAGTTCGCCGACTTGCCGGCGAACCGCTTCGACGACTTTGGGGTGGCAGTGCCCGGTGGCACACACCGCAATGCCGGCGGCAAAGTCCAGGAAGCGGTTGCCGTCAACATCTTCGATTACCGACCCGAAGGCCCGCTTGACCACCAACGGGTAGTCGCGGGTGTTGGATGGCGAGGTTACCGACCGGTCACGCCGGATCCAATCGGCGGCCAATGGTCCGGGAAGATCGCCCTCGACGTGCGGCGCCGGACCGATCCAGTCGCGGGTTTGCTGTTCAGTCATCTGGTTGGGCCTGAGAGAGAGCATGGTTTCCCCCGACGGCGCTGGCGGACCAGGCGGCACTCGCCCGGCGATCCATTATACCTTTCGGTAAGCCGTCCGGATTCCCTGAGTGCCATCGTCCAGTGCTACAAAATCATAGTCCCCAAACAAATTGGGTGCTTCCAGCTTCATGATCCGGCAAATCTCGGCCGCCAGTTTGCGGATCTCGGTGTCGGCGTGCTCGTTACAGCGAAGCTCGATGAAATGCCGCAGGGCCCTGGCATTGGCGGTCACGAAGATCTTGGTCTCGGTGGCGTTGGGCAGCACCGAACGAGCCGTCTGGCGGGCGATTTTGCGGCGCAGGGTCCGATCGCCGACGTGCTCCAGTCGGGCGCTGAGCCCGTCGGACAGCTTCTGATAGGCCGCGGCACATTCCCGGATGGCCGCCATCCAGATTTCGTGCAACTCAGGATCGGCGGCGATCAGGTCGGGCTCCACGAAATCGGTCTGGGATTCGTCAACATAACGTTGCGACAACTGCGAGTATCCGAAACCGGCTCGATGGCGGATCAACTCGTGCGTCAAGCTGCGCGAGACATTGGTCACCAACAGGTTCCAGACCGCATGTTCAAGGACCGAGCCGTGGCCGACCTGCAGAATATGTTCCAGGTACCGCGCGTTGCCACCGGGGCGCGGGCTTGCGAAGCTCATATAACACACCCGGCCCGCGATCTCGCACAGCTTCTGGCCGGCGATCTCGGTGTCGGTCTGCCACTGCTGCACGTCGTGGCCTGCGAGAAACTGTTCGATCTGATCGTCGTCAACGGTTTGCCGGCCGACCACGTAGACGGTGGGGCGGGTCACGATCTTCATGAGGGGGCGCCTCCCTGTCGAATGGAATCCTACGGGTACTCGCAGGCGGATCTCACTGTATCCAGCGGCTGTGGGGTTTGCAAACGGATCGAAGTGTGCCGGGGCTTCAATGCCCGGGCGAAAAACGGGCATGCACTCCGTTGCCGGGTTGGCCACCGGAATCGCTGAGATCCTGGCCGGCCAGCGCCTGCCAGAACTTGAGGTTGGCCGTCTGGAGCTGGTAATGCGTCAGCCGCCTGCCGTCCACGAAGGCCGTGGGGGTCCCGGTGATGTTGAGCAACTTGGCCGCCGCAATGTCCTGCTCCACGACCGCGCGGACCGCGTCGCCGGCGAAGGCCTCTTGGAAGCGGCTTGGATCCAGACCGATTTCAGCGGCGAACTTCGCAAAACCACCGGGCTCAAAGCCGGCGCCGACCATCTGGTCGTGTTGTTCCAGGATGAGATCGTGCATCTTCCAAAAGGCCGCGGCCCCGCCGACCAGCCGGGCCGCCTCCACCGCGTAGGCGGCATTGCAGGCCTGGGCGTGGTTGATGCGGCTGCCCGGATTGCAGTCCGGGCACAACGGGTAATGGCGGAAGGTGAAACGCAGGCGCCCGTTCCACAGCCTGAGAATGTCCTCCAGAAGCTCCCGCTCGAACTTACGACATGCCGGGCATTGCAGGTCGCTGAAAATCACCAATTCGTGCACTGCCTGGGGACCGCCACGACTGACCGCGCTGTCGCGCGGCGGGATCTGGACCGGGTCGCCATGACGAAAGCCGCCGATCAGAAATCCGGTATCGTTCTGCATGGTGGCCAGCAGTCGCTCCGCGGCTGACGATTTCAGCAGTGCCTGGGCGGTCTGCAATTCATAGTTGCGGTTCACAAACGACGAGCGTGCCAGGACCATCACGCACAGCACGGTCGCGAGCACGTGCCGCAGCCGCAACTCCGGGAGCACCAGGACCGGTTGTCCCGCCACGGCGGGCTCGGCGGCGGCCGAGCGCCGCGGCCAGAGCATCACGGCGGCCACACACAGCAGCAGGTCGACGGCATGCAGCAGCAGGCACATCGGACACCATTGGTTGAGATCAACGGCCATCACCCACAGGTAGTAGCACGACACCACCAGGGCCCCGACGGACAGCACCGCCGGCAGGAGGTACCAGCCGCGGGTCCGCCCGGCGGGCACGCCGATCAACAGGTACCAGATCAGCATGAACGTGTAATAGACCTGGCCGATCTGGGCGATGGGAATGCGCATCGGCATCATGCGGAGGGTCCGCTTGCGGTGGGCCTGACCTTGCTCGTCCTGGTGCTCCTCCAGGGTGACCGTCGGCCAGGACAACTTGATGAAGCCGTGGTCGGAGGTGACCACGTCGCCGCAGCCGCCGGTGCCATCCTCTTGCCCGCCGCAAACCCCGGCCCAGATGCTCTCTTGTGCGGCGGCGTACGCCTGGGTCTTGATCGGCGAATGGTAACTGATCATCAGGAAGTGGGTCATGGACAGCGCCGCCACGCTGAGCACGATGATGCTGCCATGCAGCCCGAGTCGCCAGGGTCTTGAGAGATTGAGCATGAGAAACAGCGCCTGGGGGCCCCAGCCCACGGTTTGCGGTTATTCCTGATCCCAGCCAGCCCGGCGGTTGCACCCGGCGTTGTCACTGCCGCTGCCAGAGGATGCCGGGTGCCGGCTAATGAACATTGATTTCCAATTCCTGCTGGATCCGCCGCAGGACCGCCTCATAGCAGCGCCCGAAGCGGCTGTCCGCGATCAGGGCGATGAGCAGAGCCGCCAGCGGCATGGCCAGGAACCGCACGCAGTGGCGGACAGTGGCCATCGTCCCTTCGGGGGGCGGGGCGCAGGAATCACGGAGCGCGCCCAGGTCATAGTACACCGCGGGTAGCGCTACGCCGATGATCTGCGAGACGGGCATGACCACCAGGACCAGCAGTACGGCCCAAAAGAAACCGCGGACCGCGTAGTTGGCGCCGCCCAGCCGTCCGCACAGACACACATTGGCCGCCAGAAAGTGCACCGCCACCAGCAACAAGGCCAGCCCGCGGACCAGTGGGGCCGCAACTTCAAAACCCACCCGGGCGGCGGCCACCGCCCGCACGGACCACTCGCTTGCGGCATCGGAGTCTGGTCGGTCCGCGGTCGCCAGCGTGGATTCGTCGGCAGCCGGCGGCGCGGCGTCGTCCAAGGGCAAGACGCCCGCCACGACACCGCCGAACACCGCGATGGGCAGCAGCAGCGCCAACAGCAGAACGCCAACCAGGATCCGCCGCACAAAGCTGATGGCCCGCAAGGCCGACATGTGATCCTGCATGGGCTCGCGCAGGCTAACGCTGCGGACCTGCAAACTGGGTTTTCCCGACATTGCCCGAACTCCTGTGTCTAACAGTCGACACGCTGCGCAACAATACCCGCTAACCGCAACGGCGCCAAATCGCCACCCGCGCCGGTACGCCCGTGCCGCCGGACGGTCCACCCACACTTGTGACGAATTCTGTCGCCCGCATTCACCATGCCCGAGCTGCGGGCGGCGGCAATCCGCGCGCCGCAGCAACCGCCCCGGCGCGGCGGGGCCGGAAATCCGTATGTCCGAAGTCGCTCGATCGGGGTGAGTCTGTTTTGTCTCATAGAGTTACAACAAAAGGACGGCTCCGGTTGCGGGGCCGAGTCGTTTTTGCGTTTGTCATCAATGAAAGCCTGAGTTAGACTACGATTGTCTCCGAGCGATCGAGTAACGCGCTCAATTCTAAACCGTCGTGATTGAACACACCCTCCGTGATGCGGGCTGCCCCTTCGCCGCATGCGGTCGATATGACTGTCGAGGCCGCTCATGGCACCGCTTGCCGATTCCGAATGGAGTGGGATTCTCAACCGTGTCAAGCAGACCTTCCCCAACCTGGCCCGTCATTGGTTCGACGATCTCCAGGTGCCCGATCTGCAACACGGTGTGCTTCATGTCCGCTGCGCCAACCTGCCCCAACAGCGCTACCTGGGGGAACACTGCGCCCGGCCGTTCTCCGAGGCCGCCCAGCAAGAAACCGGCCGGCTGATCTCGGTGCGTTTCAGCGTGCCCGACGCGCTCCGCCTGCCCGGCAGTCAATCGCAAGACCCGCCGTCGTTCGTCAGCGAGGCCGGGTCGCTGCCGCTCAATCCGGAATACACCTTCGACGAGTTCATCACCGGGCCCTGCAATCGGTTGGCCCATGCCGCCTGCGTCGCGGTCAGCGCTGCCCCCGGACAAACCTACAACCCGATGTTCATCCACGGCAGCGTCGGTCTGGGCAAGACCCACCTGATGCACGCGATCTGCCACCACATCAAGGCCCAGCGGCAGGCTCCGCTCAAGATCCTGTACCTGTCTTGTGAGACCTTCACCAACCACTTCATCGAGGCTGTCGAACGCGGTGCCCTGCATCAGTTTCGTTTTCGTTACCGCCACGTGGATATTTTGCTGATCGACGACATCCAGTTCCTGGCCGCCCGCGAACGCAGCCAGGAAGAGTTCTTCCACACATTCAACACCCTGTACCAGACCGGCAAGCAGATCGTCCTGTCAGCAGACTGCAGCCCGCGATCCATTCCCAGCCTGGAAGATCGGCTGGTCTCGCGGTTCAACTGGGGCCTGGTGGCTCGGATCGATCGACCTTGCCTGGAGACCCGCATCGCCATCCTGCGCAAGAAGGCCCGCCTGCGACAGGTCGCGTTTCCGGAAGAGGTCATCCTGCTGATCGCCTCCCATTTCGACAGCAACACCCGCGAACTGGAAGGGGCCATCACCACCGTGGATGCCTACAGTCAGCAACTGGGTCAGCCCATCGACCTGGCCGGCGCCCGCACTGCGCTGGGCTTGGAGCCTGCCCCCGGAACCCGGCAGGTGACCATCCCCCGGATTCTGGAGGTCATCGCGCAGCACTTCGGGCTCAAGAAGTCCGACCTGTTGGGCAAACGCCGGACCAAGTCGATCGCCCTGCCGCGCCAGATTTGCATGCACCTGTCGCGCGAGTTGACCGGGCACAGCCTGGAAGAGATCGGCAGCCACTTCGGCGGGCGCGACCACACCACCGTGTTGCACGCCACCCGCCAGGTCAGCAAGTTGAAGGAGCACGATGAAGCCCTGTCGGCAACGCTGGAGCACTTGAAAATCACCATCCGGAACGGGCACGGCGAGCGCGGTGGATGACCTGTGCGGTCCGGCCGACGACATCCCACCGCCGGGTCGGCCGCGGTGGCCGGTTCCCCGCCGACCTGTTGGGCAGGCACTCGGGCACTCACAGGTATTCCAGGCTGCCCAAGCCCTCCCCCGCAGTTGCAATTTGAGGTATAATCGGGGGCTATGAGTTCGGACCCAAGACCATGCACATTTTTCACCGGCGCTATTTCGAAGACTAATTCTTAACCTTTAAATATATATAAGACAGCAGTTCGTCATGAAGTTCACCATCGCACCCGACGCCATGCTAGAAGGTCTGGCCATTGCGTCCAGCGCAGCCGCCGGCCGCACCCCGAAGCCCGCCCTCCAGGGAACTTTGATCCGCGCCGATAAGAGTTCGGTTCTGCTGATGGCCACCGATCTGGAAATGGGCATCCGCTACCACCTGAACCAGGTCGACGTCCAACATGAGGGCGAGGCCCTGGTGCCGGTGGCCAAGTTGTCCCAGATCGTGCGCGAGGGCAAGGCCGAGACCATCGAGCTGGAACTTCAGAAAAACACTTTGCACATTCGGGACCGTGACAGCCATTTCCAGATTTATTCCGGCGACTCCAGCGAGTTTCCTCCGGTGCCGGAACTCACTGTTGACGCAGATTTTACGTTGACCGGGGCCCAGCTTCAGCGGCTCATTAACCGAACCCTGTTTGCTGCCGCCAAGGAGAGTACCCGTTATGCCATCGACGGCTTGCTGTGGGACTACCGCGCGGGGCAACTGAAGGTGGTGGCGACCGACGGGCGGCGATTGGCGATGGCCACCTGCACGCCCGAAGGCAGCGCCGCGGATCACGCCCGGGCCATCATTCCGGCCAAGGCCATGGCCTTGGTTCTGCGGGTGGCCAGCGATCCCCAGGAGGTGTTCCAGATCAAGTTCCTGTCCAACCAGGTGTTGTTGAAATCACTGCGGGTAACGGTATCCTCGGTGCTTGTCGAAGGGCACTTTCCCAAGTACGAGGATGTCATCCCCAGCGACTGCGATCGCAAAGTCACCGTCCAATCGGGTGAGATGCTCAGCGCCGTCAAGCGGTCGGCCCTGCTGACCTCCGAGGAGTCCAAAGCCATTCGGCTGCACTTTGGGCCCGGCAAGTTGATCATGACGGGTCGCGCCCCGGAGCAGGGCGAGGCTTCGGTGGAGCTGCCGGTGCACTACACCGCCGAACCCATGGAGATCGGGTTCAATCCGGTATTCTTGACCGACGTGCTCAAGGTGGTCGACGGTGAGGAGATCGACATGGAGTTCAAGGATCCCAATCGGCCAGGGCTGTTTCGCCGCGAGGGAGAGTACCTCTATGTGGTCATGCCGGTGAATCTGAGTTGACCGGCCGGTCTTCATGGCTGGGTAAGACATTGGACGACAAGTACCTACACGAAATCACGCGCCGCAAGCAACCCCGCAGGTTCGCCCATTTGATCGGCGATCTGCTTGACGCCCAGAGCCAACAGCACCTGCGGATCGGACTGCTTGGCGACCTTTCGGCGGCCATTCGCGAGGTCACCGACCCGCAATTCCAGGAGCACTGCGGCGCGCTGCAGTTTCGCCGCGGCGTCCTGGTCATCGGCGTCGACGATCCCGGGTTGGTGTACTGGTTTCGCAGGCAATACCTGTTCCTGTTGCGGGAACACCTGAGCCGGGTCATGCCACAGGCCGGTGTCAGAGAGATCCAGTTTCGGGCAGAATATGGTCGTGGGGTCTGAGGAAATGACAACGCCAGGAGAGTCCAGCAAGCCCGAAGTGGCGGAAGCCCAGCCGGCGCGCCCCAGCCACACGGGCTACGATGCCGAGAGCATCCAGGTGCTCGAGGGGCTTACCGCCGTTCGTAAGCGGCCGGCCATGTACATCGGCGACACCACCACCGCCGGTTTGCACCACTTGATTTACGAAGTGGTCGACAACGCCATCGATGAGGCCATGGCCGGCTATTGCACCAGCATCATCGTCAAGCTGGGTGCCGACGGCCGCTGCGCGGTCAGCGACGACGGGCGGGGCATCCCGGTCGGTCCCATGAAGCACGAGAATCCCAATCTCAACGGCCGGCCGGCCCTGGAAGTGGTCATGACCACGCTGCACGCCGGCGGCAAGTTTGACAACAACAGCTACAAGACCGCCAGCGGCCTGCACGGCGTGGGCGTCAGTGTGGTCAATGCCCTGGCCGAGTGGCTGGTGGTCGAGGTCGACACGGAAGGCCGAACCTACAGCATCCGCTTTGAGCGCGGCGAAATCGCCAGCGAGATGGAGGTCATCGGCAGCACCACCCGCAGCGGCACCCGCATCGAGTTCATGCCCGACAGCCAGATCTTCCCCGGTCTGGAGTTCAAGTTCGAGACCATCCTGGCCCGCATGCGCGAGCTGGCTTACCTGAACAGCGGGCTGCGGATCACGGTCGTGGATGAACGCCGCGGCAAGGAGACGGAATTCTGCTACGACGACGGGCTGCGGCAATTCGTGCGCTACCTGAGCAGCGGCAGCGAACCGCTGCACAAAGACCTGATCATGCTGTCGGCCAACGATGAAGCGCAGGGCTGGGTCTGTGATGTCGCCCTGCAGTGGACGGATGCGTACAACGAGAACATCTTGTCGTTCGCCAACAACATCCACACCATCGACGGCGGGGTCCATCTGTCCAGCCTGAAGACGGCCCTGACGCGCGTCATGAACAATTACGCCCGCAAGTCCAACCTGCTCAAAGGTGGAACCACGGTCACCGGCGACGACTTCCGCGAGGGGATCACCGCGGTGATCTCGGTGAAGCTGCCCAATCCGCAGTTCCAGAGCCAGACCAAGAACCGTTTGAACAACCCCGAGATCGGCACTTTCGTCGAGCAGGTGGTCTACGAAAAGCTGACGCATTACCTCGAGGAGCATCCGGCGGAGGCCAAGCGGCTGGTCCAGAAGGGCGTCCAGGCCGCGGCTGCCCGCGAGGCCGCCCGCAAGGCCCGCGACCTGGCCCGGAAGTCGGCCATGAACAGCGGCGGGCTGCCGGGCAAACTGTGGGACTGCCGAACCCACGATCTGGACAGTTCCGAACTGTACCTGGTGGAGGGTGATTCGGCCGGGGGCAGCGCCAAGCTGGGTCGCGATTCGGAGACCCAGGCGATCCTGCCGTTGCGCGGCAAGATCCTCAATGTCGAAAAAGCCAGGGTCGACAAGATGCTGGCCCACGACGAGATCAAGACCATCATTCGGGCCGTGGGTTGCGGCATCGGCGAAGAAGACTTCGACCTCAACAAGCGGCGCTACGGCAAGTTGATCATCATGACCGACGCCGATGTCGACGGCAGCCACATCCGCACCCTGTTGCTGACCTTCCTGTTTCGGCACATGCGGCCGCTGATCGAAGCCGGCTACGTGTACGTGGCCCAGCCGCCGCTGTACCTGCTGAAAAAGGGTAAGAAAAGCGACTACCTGCTCAACGATCGCATCTTGAACGAGAAGTTGACCCACTGGGGGCTCGACGGCACCGCCCTGCACTTCGGGGAGCGCCGCCAGATGTCCGGCGCCGAGTTGCTTCAGCTGGTTGCCGCCATCGATGGGATCCACGAGCAATCCAAGATCATCCGCCGCCGCGGCATCGCCGATCGCGAGTTACTCACTCATCATCGACATCCCGAGCACGGCCTGCCCGCCCTGCTGGTCCGGGTGTATCGTCCCGGCGAAGGCCGCGAGGAAGAACGCTTCTTCTACAGCGAAGAGGACTTCAAGAAGTTTCGGCAGGAAGAGGAGGCCAGGTTTGGCGCCGTGGACATCGATGATGCCCACCGGCCCCACGCCTGCGGCGGGGGCGACAACGGCGAGCCGGCGGCGCACCGCATCGTCAGGACCGAACTCCCGGAGTGCACCGAACTGGAACGGATCCTGCGGTCGCTGCAACCGCTGGGCTTCACCACGGCCGACCTGTTTTTGACCCGCGAGGAGTTGGTCACCGGCGAGAAGGCGCCGGCCAAGTTCACGCTCAAACGCGGCAATGACGAGGTGCTGCCGGTGGAGAACCTGCTGGTCTTGCCCGACGCGGTCCGCCGCCTGGGCCGCAACGGCGTTACCCTCAAGCGCTTCAAGGGCTTGGGGGAAATGAACGCCGACGAGCTGTGGGAGACCACCATGGATCGCGGCCAGCGAACCCTCTTGCGGGTGACCATTTCTGACGACTATGAGGACGCAGAACAGTTTGACATCGACGCTCGTGAGGCCGATCACATCTTTAGCGTGCTGATGGGTGACAACGTCGAGGCCCGCCGAGAATTCATCGAGACCAACGCCATCAATGTGCGGAACCTGGACGTCTAAGCACCGCCGAGGCCCGTGCCAAACCCGAGGAACCGCGGTGCTGAACAACGAGGAACAACTGTTCTCGTGGCGCAACTGGGGCTGGGCGGTGGCGGTGGCCCTGATGGGCCTGCTGTTCTGGTTTCTGCCGCCGATTGCCGCCGAGCAGGATGCCGTCTACCGCTCGTTTACGCCACTGTTGACCATCAAGTCGCACATCCAGAAGCGGTACGTGGAGCCGCTGGACGACGCGGTGCTGATCGAAGGGGCCATCCGCGGGATGATCCGTGAACTCGATCCGTTCAGCGACTACCTGTCGCCCCGCGACTACCCTGTATTCATGGAGCGCATGCACGGCGGTTATGTCGGGATCGGCGTTCGCTTTGATCCATCGGCCGATGAATTGACCGTGGCCAGCCCATTGGAAGACAGCCCTGCCTTCCGGAGCGGCGTCCGCAAGGGCGACATCATCGTGGAAATCAGCGGATCCCCGGTGGATCGAGCCAAAGGACTGGCCGAAGCCGAGCGGCTGCGCGGTGTCGAAGGATCGGTGGCCCATTTCGCGGTGCGGCGCCCGCCCGACGGCAAACGGATTCCCTTCGCGGTCCGCCGTGAACACATCCGAACCCGCAGCGTTCGCGGCTTTCGCCGCCGGGACGACCGCCACTGGGACTTCATGATCGACCCCGGCCGCGGCATTGGGTACCTCCGGATTTCCGATTTCTGGGACAATACCCTCACCGACTTCAACGAGGCCATCGCCGACCTGCAAACGCAGAAGGTCCAGGCACTCATCCTGGACGTGCGCTCCAACCCGGGCGGCGACATGAGCGTGGCCTGCGGGTTGGTCGATCGCTTCATCGACGAAGGCGCCATCCTGATGACCAAGAACCGCCTGGAGGTCGAGTCGGTGGTCGAAGCGACGGCCGCCGACACCCTGCCGGCCTGGCCGCTGGTGGTGCTGGTCAACGGCGGGTCGGCCAGCGGTGCCGAGATTCTCGCCGGTGCCCTGCAGGACCACGAGCGGGCGACCATTGTCGGCGAACGCACCTTCGGCAAGGGCAGTGTTCAGACCATCATCGAACTCGGCGACGGACACAGCGCGCTGCGACTGACCACCGCCTACTACTACCTGCCGAAAGGGCGGCTGATCCATCGTCGGCCCGGTGACACCACCGGAAAGTGGGGCATCGATCCGGACGTTGTGGTGTCCTTGAGTGACACCGAGACCGCCGCCGTGATGCAGTCGTGGTCGCAATCGACCGTGATCGAGAATGCCGGATCGGATGCCCAACAGCCGATCCTGATCGACGCCCAATTGGCCAAAGCGTTGGAGTGGTTGCACGATGACGGCGATTCTGGGCATTGAAACGTCCTGCGACGAGACGGCCGCCGCGGTGGTCCTCGACGGGCGCCGCGTGCTCAGCAATGTGGTGCACAGCCAAGTCGATCTGCATCGCAAGTACGCCGGCGTCGTTCCGGAGATCGCTTCGCGCTCGCACCTGGAGCGTCTGGACGGCATTGTCACCGAAGCCCTGCGGCAGGCGCGGGTCCGCCTGGCCGACCTCGACGTCGTGGCGGTGTCCAGCCGCCCGGGGCTGGTCGGCTGTTTGATCATCGGGTTGACCGCGGCCAAGACGCTGGCCTGGGCCACCGCAAAACCGCTGCTGACGGTCAACCATGTGCACGCGCACGCCACCAGCCCGGCGCTGTCCCTGCCCGACGATCCCTGGCCGGCGGTGGCCCTGGTGGTCTCCGGTGGACACACTTCCTTATATTATGTCGCCGCCGCCCAGCGCATCGAGTTGATGGGATCCACCACCGACGACGCCTGCGGCGAGGCCTTCGACAAGGTCGCCTCCATTTTGGGGGTTGGTTACCCCGGCGGTCCGGCCATCGATCGGCTGGCCGCAAGCGGCAACGGCGCCGCGGTGCAGTTTCCGCGATCGCTGCTGGGGCGCGATTCGCTGGACTTCTCATTCTCCGGAATCAAGACCGCCGTGCGCTACCACGTCCACGGCGCCGGGCGGACCTCCGGCGGGCTGGAGCGTCATTCTGCTCAGGGCATCGCCGACATCGCGGCCAGCTTCCAAACCGCCGTCGTCGAGGTCCTGGTGGCCAAGACGCTCAGCGCCGTGGACCGCGCCGGCGTGCGAACGGTGCTCGCCGGGGGCGGCGTGGTCGCCAATTCGCAACTGCGCCGGGAACTCCAAGAGGCGTGTTCCGCCCGGGGTCTCCGCCTGCACCTTGCCGAACCGGCCTACTGCACCGACAATGGAGCCATGATCGCCGCCCATGCCTATCACTTATGGCAGCACGGTGTGGTTTCAGCGCTGACGGAGGACGTGGCGTCCAGTGAGCCCCGGGAGTTGATCTACCTCTCGTGAATTCCGAATCCTTGCGACAGTTGCTGGAGGAACTCCGCGACGGCCGACTGAGCGTCGAGGACGGCCTGCAGCGTTTGCGGCACCTGCCGTTTGAAGACCTCGGCTTTGCCAAGCTCGATCATCATCGCGACCTGAGGTGCGGTTTCCCGGAAGTCATCTATTGCGCGGGCAAGACCTGCGGCCAGGTTGTCGAAATCTTCGGCCGCCACATCGTCAGCGGCGCCGCGATTCTGGCCACTCGGGCCGACCGCACGGTGTACGATGCCGTGCGCGCCGCCCATCCCGATGCCGAGTATCACGAGCCGGCCCGCTGTGTGACCCTGCGCTGCCGCCCGGCTCCGACCACCGAGCCGCGAATCGTGCTGGTCTCCGCCGGAACCGCGGATCTGCCGGTCGCCGAAGAGGCCCGGGTGACCGCCGAGATCATGGATCAACCGGTGGCGATCTGCTACGACGCCGGAGTTGCCGGGATTCATCGCCTGCTGGCCAGCGCCGAGCAACTGCAGAAGGCGACCGTGGTCATCGTAGTTGCCGGCATGGAGGGTGCTCTGGCCAGCGTGGTCGGCGGCCTGGTGGCAGTGCCGGTGATCGCCGTGCCGACCAGCGTCGGTTACGGCGCGAGCTTTGGAGGGCTGGCCGCTCTGCTGGCCATGCTGAACAGCTGTTCCAACAATGTCGCGGTGGTCAATATCGACAATGGCTTCGGCGCCGGCTACCTGGCAGCCCTGATCTGCCGGACAGCGGCCGCCCCCAAGGAACGGTCCTGAGCGAGGCCCCTGGAAACGCGGCCCCGCGCACAGGGAAACCCATGACCGCATTGCCGCCACTCCCCGATCGCCCGGTCGACGCCCACAAAGGTCACTTCGGCCGGGTGTTGGTTGTCGGCGGCAGCGTTGGAATGGCGGGTGCTCCGGCGCTGGCCGCACTGGCGGCGCTGCGCAGCGGCGCCGGGTTGGTGCGGGTGGCCTGCCCGCCGGAGATTCGCGGAACGGTCGCCACCCTGGTGCCCTGTGCAACCCTTGGCGGTTTGCGCGACAACGATCGCTATCGGCCGACCGTGCGCGCCGTCGGCCCGGGCGCCGGCGATACGCTGGTCCAGGATTTGCCCTGGATCCTGCAGGATCGCGACACACCCGCCGTAATCGACGCCGACGGCTTGAACACCTTGGCGAATATGAAACAGTGGTGGACTGCGCTACACCAACGCTGCGTGCTCACGCCACACCCCGGTGAGTTCGCCCGGTTGCTGACTGGGACCGCCATCCCCGCCGGCCAGGAGCGCCCGGCCCTGGCGCGTGCGCTGGCCGAGCGGTGCGGTGCGGTGGTGGTGCTCAAGGGCCACCACACGGTGGTGTGCGCGGGCGATCAGGTGTTCGTCAACGACACCGGCAATGCAGGGATGGCCACCGCCGGCAGCGGTGACGTGCTCACCGGCATGATCGCGGCGTGGATTGCCCAGGGCATGGCTCCCTTTGAGGCGGCTTGCCTGGGCGTCTACCTCCACGGCGTGGCCGGCGACTTGGCCGCCGGAGACTTCGGTGAGATCTCCATGATCGCCACCGACATCATCGATGCCCTGCCGGAGGCAATTCAAGGCTACGCCAGGAAAGGGACGCCCCCGTTCTCCGGATTCTCACCGTAACCGAAAAGCGTCATGAGCGCTGCGGATCTTGGAGGGCCGCGCTGGAGAAGATCGCGTCCCTATTCTGTTCGGCATGGGGACTCTTGACGATGGCGCCGCGGGGGTTGGCAGAAACGTGGAACCGGAACGGTGAGCGGCGCCGGCGAGACCAAGCCGGCCGGGCGCTATCGGTACAGAAAAATGCCGATAAAGTGAAGGCCGGGCGCCCGCTTGCCGATGTACTGTAGACACTGCGCGTGACGGGGTTGTATCCGGTCGCGTGAACGGTTCAGCCCGCACTCAAGGAGGATCAGGAATGCAATCGAGCACACTTCGCCAATCGCTGAAGGCCACCGGCTTGGCCCTGGCATTGGTCATCACCGCCAGTGGGCAGTCGTGTACGGACACGTCTTCCGGCGGCGGCGGCGGTGGTGGCGGTGGTGGCGGTGGAAGCGGCGGCACCGGGTCGCTGACCGTCATGTTGACCGATATCACCGTCGATTCGACCGGCGACCTCAAGGCCGGTGACGATCTCATCGTGGTTGGAACCGGCGAAGAGAGCGGCGTGCAATACCTGATTCCATCGAGCGGCGAGACCACCGCCCGCAGCGTGTCCGCTTTCGACAGTTTTGTAACCGCCGGGTTTGCAGTGACGGGTCACTGGATCATGATGCGCACATTTGACGGCGAGGTCGGATTATTTCACGCCGGCACGCAGCGATTGGAGATGTTCGACCCGACCCTCCTGGCCGTCAACAGCGGGTCGGCACCGCCGGGCGTTTCGGAATTCTGGGCCGACGGCGACACCATCGTAACCATTGCGGACGCCGGCCAGGTCGGCGACGGCCAGCCCGTCAAGGTGATCGATCTGAGCGGTGATCCGGTGACCGTCACCAGTTATCCGGAACCGCCGGTCGAGCCGGTGCCCACCCGCCAGAACGAAACCTGGCAGGCGGCCATCGATGCCGACGCCGGCGAGTTCGTGGTGCAGATCACCGATTACCTGGTGGTTTACGAGTTGGGCAATCCCCAGGCGGAGCCGCAAGTGGTGGACCTGTCCGGCGACGGCGGCATCACCAATGCCCGCCAGATCCACCTGGATGGCGGCTATGTGATCTACCAGGCCAACGAGCGCTCCGGCAACGGTCGTGAACTGACCCGCCTGGCGAACCTGCGCGACGGCACCTCGACCCTGCTTGCGGAAAACCCTTCCCGTGACCGCCCACTGTCATTGGAATCAGGCGTGTTCGGGTATTTCGCCCACGTCACCGATGGGGACGTCAGCACGAACGACACCGCCCGCAGCGTGTTCGGCCGGATCACCGCCGCCGGGCCGGAGATGACCGAACTCAATGACGCCCGCACGGCGATCGGGGCCGACCCGGAGGACGGCATCATCGGGTTCGGCTGCACCCAAGCCATCACCCCCGACGCACGCTACCGCTTCGTGGCGGGCTGCGGCAACGTCGGCACCGCGGAGTACCTCCAGGTCAGCACCGGATCGGGGTTCCAGGTGCTCGCCGACCAGCACGACCTCGATCCACTGGACCTGGGCACCCCGGCGAGCACCGTTGATGCCAGCAACACCCTGGTGGTGTTCCGGACCAACTCGGCAGTGGGTTACATTGAACTGCCGTAAGGGCAAGGTGGCACAGGTTCGACGCCCGTGCCCTCTGGAGCCTAACCGGCATGCCCCAGCCTGTCTGACCCGGTGAAGCCAGCCGTTCAGACCCAAGTCCGAAATTTCCCGGCGCCGACCGCCCCCCTTGCCGGGAACCGGCCCTACGCCGCCGCTGCTATCAAATGGTATCACGAGAAATAGCAAATCAAGATACCGTTTTATTAAAATGGTGCCACCGTTTTGACTAAACGAAGATACCGTTTTATATAAATCGTGGTACCGTTTGATTGAAATGGTAGTACCATTTTGGTCAAATCCCGGCGGGCTTGGGGGTCGGGGCCACGCTTGGGCCCGGTCAGGTCGCCAGGAAGCGACAGTTGGGTCTGCCGCAAACGCCGTACGGTCAGCTTGAGAATCGCCCAGCTGTGCTTGGTGCTGGAGAGAACTCGCGTCAACCTGACCTCGGTTGCGTGAGCGCACCGCCGGTTCCCGCCGGGAGGGTCAGCTCAGCGATTGCGCAAGCGCACGATGGACTGCTGGCTCATCTTGATGCCCTTGATGGCACTGGCCAGGGCGTCGCGGTTGGGAGCGTATTCCATTGCCGTGTCGTAGTAGATCAGTTCCTTCTCGATCATCTCGGCGAGCGACACGGTAAAGTTGCGCATGCCCTCACCGCCGGAGCTGGCCACAATGGTGGGGATGTCTTCGTCTTCGGAATGTCGGATCTTGTCCTTGAGGGTGGGGTTGTTGATCAGCACCTCGGTGGCCGGGGCCCGCCCGATCTTGGTGTCGATGGTCGGCACCAGGCGCTGGCACATGATGGCCGCCAGGCTGTTGGCCAGCGTCGAGCGGATGAAATCGTGCTGGTCGCTGGTGAAGAACTCCAGGATGCGCGAAAAGGCCTGCTGGGTGTCGGTGGTGTGCAGCGAACCCAGCACCAGGTGGCCGGTCTCGGCGGCCTGCAGGGCGGCCAGCATGGTCTCGCGATCGCGCATCTCGCCGATGAAGATGACGTCGGGATCCTGGCGAACCACATAGCGCAACGCTTCGCCGTAATTGGGGATATCCAACCCGATTTCGCGTTGCGAGACAATCGACTTGGCCGGGTGAAACACGTACTCGATGGGGTCCTCGATGGTGATGATGTGTTTCTGCCGGGTCTGGTTGATGTGCTCCAGCATGGCCGCCAGGGTGCTGCTCTTGCCGCAGCCGGTCACGCCCGCGACCAGCACCAAACCGTCGTGCGTTTTTTCGATCAGGTTGCGATAGACCACGGGCAAGCGCAAGGCCTCGAAGTCCGGGATGGTGCTCTTCACCCGCCGGATGGCCGCGTGCATCTCGCCGGTGGCCCGAAATACGTTGATGCGAAAACGTGAGCCGTCGGACCCGTGGTACGAAAAGTCGAGATCACCGCGCTCCTCATACTCGTGGCGCCGGGCCCGCGGAACCAGCGGTGCCAGCATGGCCTCGAGATATTCCGAGGACGACAGCACCGCGGCCCCGATTCTGCGCAACTGGCCGGCCACGCGATAGTATGGGGCGAAGCCGACCTTGAGGTGCAGGTCCGAGGAGTCATGCTGGGCCATGCCGTGGAGCAACTGGACCATGAACTGATCGGGTGGCACGTGCAGGGCATCGCCGGAGCCGCCGCCTGGGTTCACCGATGACATCACAATACCTCTCGCGCCTGAAGCGGGGCAGAATCACGGGTTGGTTCGGGACCGCCGCAAGGCCGGACGGTCTGTCCTGCCGAGGGGCCGGGTCTGCGAAACCGTCCGCCATTCAGCTCGGGTTCATCCCTGGACCCAGACGAACACACACCCGGCGGCGGCCACGGCCGTCACCGCGACCACCGCCATCAGAATATTAAAGCGGCGGTTCTGGGCCTGGTGTATCGAAATGATCTGCGATTCCTGGTGTCGCGTCGCCAACTGGACCGCCTTGAGGGTGCGGACCTGCTCCTGCAAGGCGTCGCCCAACCGTTCGACCAGGCCGCCAATGGAGTCCAGCCGCTCGGTCAGTTTCTCGGTGGCGCACGAGGACGAGCCCAACTGGGTGGCAATGGAGTCTAACGCCTGTCGCTGGGCCGCGGCACTGCGAGGCAGATCGTCAAGTGTACTGATGATGGTCTGACTGTGGCGATTCGAGATCGCCATTTGCGAGGCCAGTTGACCCACGCTCTCGGCCTGCTGACGTGCGGCCTGCGGCACTTCGCGCAGCCCGTTGGTCATCTCGGCCAGCAACTCGGTGACTTGATCATTGCGCTGGTTCTGCCGGCTCAAATGGCCCTGGATGGACTCCACCAGTTCCAGGACGGTGTCGTATCCCTGTTGCAGGCGGTCAATGACCTCTTCGCGCCGCCGCCAAGGCATCACCCGCCGCGGGATCTCGACCGCCGGGCCGGCCGCAGGCTCTTGGGCGGCGGACGGCTGCTTGCCGGCCGCGCCGTTGACGGGCATTCGGGCGAGTTCTGGCAGCGTGTCGTCCCGTTGGAACGGGTTCATCCAGTGGCCGATTCGAGTCCACAGCGGGTCTTTCTGATGGATCATGGCGCCCTCCTGGCAAAGCACAGGCTCCCCGTGTGCCACACGCGTCGAAACCCGGCTGAAATGGTCCGGACATCGATTTTATCGGTCAAGAAAAGGCCGGTCAATGAGTGGAAGTCGGCCGGCGCCGGCGCCGGCGGCCACCCGAAGGTCGCCAAGCCAGCATTAGGGTGAGCATCAGGCTGGGGATCAGCGCGCCCATGCCGCAGACCCGTTCGCACAACACCTCGGGTTCACCATCGAAGCTGTTTAGGGGGTCGCATTGAGTATTGCTGATGTTGATCGGAGACAGGGGAATTTGCTCGCCATCCTGCCCGGCGACCGTGGCCACCGTCAGCGAATCCGACTCCACGATGTAGTTGAGCACCAGGTTCGGCCCAGCGGTAAACCCATCGTCGCTCAGCCAGAAAACCTGGCGCAAACCGTCGTTGTCGGTGGCGAATCGAATGCGGCCGGCCGGTGCCTCATCCGGACCGAAGACGTTGTAACCGGTGTCCACCTCATAGGGCGTCAGCCGATCCTCGCCGCTGAGCAGCACGATGCGGCGGTCGCAACTGCGGATCATGAAATCGGCGTTAAACGTGTTGATCGCGGCACACCGCGAGTTGCTCTGCTCGTCCAGGAAGACGATGGTGCCGTCGATGAGCCCGAAGTCGGACTGCTGGGCGAAGGCGCTTCCGCCAACCAGCGCACCCATCAGTGCCGCCCAACCCGCCCGCCGAAACATGGCCGTCCTCCTTACCGATCCGGGCCCGGCGGTGGAAAGACCCACCGCGTGTCCCGATCGTACTGCAAAGCCGCCGGGGAAACCAGATCCACTCAAAAGCACTCTATCGGCCATCCTGGACGATTCGCAACAGCGGGAACCTTGCGACTGACGAACCAACCACCGCCGTGTGCATCACAATCATGCCGCAGGAAGCGCGGGATTCCCGCGGGGGTCAACAGCGGGGATGGATCGCCCCAAGAAAAAAAACGTGGGCCGCCTCTTGAGGCGACCCACCTATGAGATCGGACATCGGGTCGGAGGTTAGCGCGCGGGTCCCAATCCCCCTCGAACCGGCCCTCGTCCGGACACGTATTCCACCCGTTCCGGGCGCACCAGGACGCGCTCAGTGACCGTCCGGAAGTAGCCGGGCTGAATGAGCACTTTTTCGGTGACCGTGCGGTAGTAGCCGCGGTCTGCCCGGCGGTGATTCCCGAGATTCACGCCGATGGTCAGCTTCCCGATATCCAGATGAAGCTGCTTCCCGGGGCGCGCCTGGGGCACCCACACTTCGCGGGTGACGTATTCGTACACCGGCTCGACCCACACCTGCCGTTCGACCAGGCGGTACTCAGCCGGGATGATCACTTGCCGCGGGAGGTCGAATCCGCTTCGCCCGGGTCGTCCAGCCGGCCCGCCGAACTGCCGCCCACCCTGCCCGATCAGCTCGCGCCCGCCGGGTCTGGCGAAATCGCGCGCACCCGGCCGAAACGCCCCACCGGCGGTCGGTTGAACCCGGATCGGCCCACTCACGCCGCCCACCGCCGGGATCTCGCAAACCTGAGCGCTCGCCCCACCCGTCAATCCCAAGCTCGCCACCATCACGCCCGCGGTCACCAGTGCTCGATACATCGTACACCTCCTTTAAAAGTTCACATCTGTGTACATTCATCAGACGTTCAGCGAACCCGGAAATTCCAGAAAAGTCGAGAAAGCCGCTAAACCAAACGACAGTATATGTTTATGTAGCTTGAGCTTCAGCGGTTGGGCAGGTTTCTAGGCCTTCGGCTCGCTTGTTCTGACCCAACTAAGGGGTGGTGTCCTCGAGAGTCTATGGTGGGCGAGTGGATTGGGGCGCGAGGCTGGAGAGCCTCGCGGAGGCGTGGTCTTCGAAAGTGGAGAAGGTGACGTACGAGCCAGGCTCAGACACTACGCGAGGCGCGATTGATGGCGGTGTAGAACCGTTAGGACGGGGACAAGCATGGTGCGCTCTTATTATTCTTGACGAACAACATGGGCAGGCGCTATGGGGCTTGGGATTGGCTACAACTCGCAGGGCCCCCAGGCTCCCAGGAGTGGGGCCAAGTCGGCGGCGTCCACCGTGTTGTCGCCATTGAAATCAGCCGCATGTCCGGGGTTTGGGCCCCAGGCACCGAGAAGAAGGGCGAGGTCGGCCGCGTTGACCGAATTGTCGCCGTTAAGGTCTTCCTGGCAGAAAACGGCCGTGCAGCCTTCAAACGTGGGCGGATCTCCGGCCCCTGTCCAAGCAAGCTGGAATTGCAATCCATCTCCACAATCAACGTCGCCGTCACCGCTGAAGTCGGCCCAGGCGCAGCCTGCCCAGTTGCCGGCTTCTGTTTCGAGGCACTCTTGAAAGTAGTAAGCGTCATTCTCGTCCACTTCGCCGTCTCTGTTGAAGTCGCCGCTGCTGTCAACCTGGATCACGCCGTAGCGGACGTAGGCCCACTGGCTCTCGCTGTCCATCGTCCATGCTCTTGCACGCCAAGTGACGTGAGGATTGAAATCGGGATATGGGCCGGCCGGGGTGCCTTCCCAGGACAGGTTTCCATCGATGAAGAACGTGTAAGAGACGTCATTGAAAACCTCAAGTCGATAAGTGTGAAGTACATCTGGAACAATATCAAAGAACTCGTTGACAGCAAATGCGTCATGAGTGAACTTGACCTCGTCACGAGCAAACCCGAACCAATAAGTGACGCCGCCCTGGTTCCAGACAGACAGCAGGGCCCCCGGACTTCCACTCCACGGCTCAGTCGCCGTCGTGGACATTCGCCACTCAACGAAGAATTCGTCAACTCCGATGAATTCATCAATCGGCAGGACATAGCGATCACTATCGCCACCAGGTGGCGGCCCGCATTCACCGACATCAACGTCTTGATGCAGGGATCCATTTTCGAACGAGCGCACTGGCGTGCAAAACGCCTCCCGCTCCCATCCTTGGTCTTCTGGGAAGACCGAGGATGTCGCATCATAGGAAACGACCTGGGCAAAGGTGGTTGCAGCGGTTACGAGCAAGGGGAGCGCACATAGTCGTATGGGCTTCATCGCGTAAACTCCAAACCAAGGGTGTTCGCGGAAAAAGCGCTTGTTATATTCTGACAGAAAGGGCTCTCGTAAGAATAAGTTGAACGATCATTCGGAGAAGACGGCGTAGAACACTGGCTACAATGGCAAATCCCGAGACCAATCGTTTAACTTGTTACGGCACGAGCCCAAAGGGCTAGACATCACCGCGAATACACTGATCGGATTCGCGGCGATCGACACCGTTCTGGAAGGGCCCGTCACGATTGGAGGCGGCGAGCGTACGGATGCTGCAAGTGTTCGGAGTTTTCGGTCTGCCGGTTGGGTGGGCGTTGACGCTCGGGCCCGGGCGGGTCCGCCATTGGAAAAAGGTGGGTCGCCTCTTCAGGCGACCCACCAGGAGTCTGGCGCCGGTTCTGGAGGTGTTAGCGGCGCACGCCCAACTCTTCCCCAAAGCCCCCCCAAACCGGCCTTGGTCCAGAAACAATCTCCACCCGCTCCGGTCGCACGAGGATGCGCTCGCTGACGGTGCGGTAGTACCCCGGCTGGATCAGCACCTTCTCGGTCACCGTGTGATAGTAGCCGCGGTCTGCCCCGCGGTGCTTTCCGAGATTCACGCCGATGGTCAGCTTCCCGATGTCAATATGAAGCTGCTTCCCGGGGCGCGGTTGGGGCACCCACACTTCGCGAGTGATGTATTCGTACACCGGCTCGACCCACACCCGCCGTTCGACAATGCGGTATTCCGCCGGGATGATGACCTGCCGCTGGATTTCGAACTCACCCCGTCCGGGTCGGCCGATGGGCCTGCCGAAGTCCCGCCCGCCCGGCCTGATCAGATCGCGGCCACCGAGTCCGCCCAAGTCGCGGCCGCCCGGCCGAAACGGCCCGCCCGCGGTGGGTTGGACCCGCACCGGTCCGCCCGTTCCAACGGTCCCAGGGAGTTCGCACACCTGGGCACCTGCCCCGCCGGCGAATCCCAGGCTGGCCGCCAGCATTCCCGCAGTCACGATTGTTCGATACATCATACACCTCCATTAAAAATTAACATCTGCGTACATTAATCAGACGCATAACGAACCCAAAGATTTCCGAGAAACCAGAAAAAGAACCAAAGCATTACAAACAACAGAGTTATGCGAGCGCCTGCTTTCGGGTGGTCCGCGGCGCTGCAGAGCTGGGCCGCGCGGTGGGTCCTAGGCCCCCGACTGCCAACCCGTCACTGTGGCAGCAGCTCAGGGGCGTCCCACGTCCGGCCCGCACGCGGCTCACAATCGCACGCCGCGAAGGATCCTCAGGCCAGAGCGCTGGGCGGGGTATGATCTGGGAGCAGCAGAGTATCAGAGGCGATCGAGGTCGATCTGCAAGGGGAAGCTGTGGCTCACAGGTGGGACGCACTGGTTGGCTCTTCTTTGGCGATGCTCGTGGTCTCGGGGGCCTGTGTTGACGGCGGCGCCTCCCCGCGGGGGCAGGATCAAGAGGCCGCCGTGGGTTTGGAAGATGCCTCCTCGGCACTGAGCTTTCAGCATCGCAGCGTGGCCTTTGGCGGCTCCGGTCTTTCCGGGGCGGCGTGGTTCGATTACGACAACGACGATTGGTTGGATCTGTTCCTGGCCAACGGCCGGACCCAGTCCAACGCCCTGTTCCGCAACAACGGCGACGGCACCTTCACCGATATGGCAGCCGGCGCCGGCGTCACCAATGGCCTGGGCAATTCAGGAGTGCTCGCCGGGGACATCGACAACGACGGTTTCGAGGATCTCGTCCTGACCGGCGACGGCGGCGTGTTCGGCGACGCGGCCCAATGGCCGGCGACGTTGTACGTGAACCGCGGCGACGGGACCTTCAGCGAGAGTACAGAGGCATCCGGAATCGTGCCGCCAAAGACCGCCCTGATGGCCGCGTTCGGGGACATCGACAACGACGGGTTTCTTGACCTGTTCATCGCGGCTCCGGGCATCCTGCAGACCCGGGAGCAGCATGCCAGCAAGTTGTTTCGAAACAACGGCGATCGCACCTTCACCGACATCACGGCCCAGGCAGGGATCAACAGTGGACGCGGCGCCTGTGTCGCGCAATTCCTCGACTTCAATACTGACGGCTGGATGGACCTGTTGGTGGGCAACTGCAATGACGTGTTCCTGAGGCCCACGCCCATCGAGCTGTATCAGAACCGTGGCGATGGGACATTTCAGGAAGTGGCTGAGCACACCGGCCTGGGGCGTCACGGGTACTGGATGGGCTTGGGTCTTGCCGACTTCGACAACGATGGCGACGTCGACCTGTTTATCACCAACACCGGCGTGTCGCTTGCGATTCCGTTCTGGCATGCGTTGTACGAACACAACGCCGCCGGAACCTTTTCGGAGATCGGAGCGCAGGCCGGCGTCAGGCCATTCGAATTCGGTTGGGGCGTGGTGTGTCCGGACGTGGACAACGACGGCTACGCAGACGTCTTCTTCGCCGGGAGCGAGCCCCGCCTCGGCGTGATCGGTCCGGATCGCGGCAATCCAGGCGTGCTGCTGATCAATGACCGGCAGGGAGGGTTCCAAGATGCCTCCGGGATCATGCCGGTGAATCTGGCGGCACACTTCAGTTCCGGGGTCGCCCAAGGCGACTACGATCGCGACGGCTTCGCCGATATTGTGGTGGTCATCGATGAGCACGAGGGTGACGGTGGCCGGCCGGTGCTGCTCCACAACTCGGGGAATGCCAACCACTGGCTGACCGTTCGGCTGCGCGGCATCGAGAGCAACCGCAGTGCCGTCGGAGCCCGAGTGGCGGTGACCACGCCGCAAGGCACACAGCTTCGAGAGATCTATGCCGGATCGAGCTTCCTGTGCACCGACAGCAAGTGGCCCACCTTCGGGCTAGGGCCGCACCTGGGTGTCGAGCAGATTACGGTCCGCTGGCCGCGCGGACGGGTCGAGCAATTCGGCAGTGCGCAGGCGGACCAAATGCTGACGCTGGTTGAAGGCCAGGGCCGAGCGCTGCCTGGGCGCTCCCAATCACCCCCACGTCTCCCTGACCTGCCGCCCAAGTAACCCCTGCCACACAGCAGGTTATGGAATCCGACGGTTCCGCATCGGCGATCCGAGATTGAGGCAGGCCTCGCGCCCTCCCCGCATGTCCGTGGGCGGGCAGCGCCCGCGGCCCGAGGGGGCTGGTGGATCCGAATCTTCTGAAATCTCCGGAAACTTCCCGCGGCGGCGGCAGTCTAACCGCCCAGAGCGCAACAGCCGTTAGGAACGAACGGTCCGCAGGAGTGACCGCGAGGGGCGCCCGATGGAACCGGTGGTATTGCGAATTGGGAGTGCTGTCATGAATCGATTCGTGGGTTTGGGAATGGTTGCCGTGGTTGTCCTGGTCGCGGTGCCGTCGGCGTCGGCCAGCGGTTTCCTGGTGGTGCGCGATGCGCCACGGATCGCAGGGGTCTACAACGTGCTCTACCAGCATATCGACATGCGCATCGAGGACCAGGTCTGCAAGGTCCAGGTAGACGCCGCCTTTGAAAATCCCACCCCCCGCACGCTGGAGGTCGAGTACTACTTTCCGTTGCCGGTGGACGCGGTCATCGACAATTTCGTGCTGATGGTCGACGGCAAGGAGTTGCCCGGACGATTGCTTGGCCGCGAGGAGGCCAGGCGAATCTACGAAGACATCGTCCGCCGGCAGAAGGACCCGGCGCTGCTCGAGTTCATGGGCCGGGGCGTGTTCAAGACCCGTGTGTTTCCGATCCCGCCAGGTCAGCAGCGCGCGGTGCACCTGAGCTTCGGCCGGGTGTGCAGACGCGAGGGCAATCTGGTCACCGTCGATTACCCGCTGGCCGATGCCCGCTTCTCGGCGCAGCCGATTCGTGAGTTGCACATCAACTGCCGCATTTCCAGCAGTCATCCGATCAAGTCGGCGTACAGTCCCACGCACCATGTAAACGTCACGCGGCCCGGCGACCGGATCGCCGAAGTCACGTTGCGACAGCAGCAGGTGCTGCCCTCGGGCGACTTCCAACTGATGTACGGGGTCTCGGACGCGGACATCGGCATGTCGGTGCTCAGCTACCGGCCGAAAACGTCGGAGCCGGGTTACTTCCTGCTGCTGAGCAGTCCAAAGGTGCAGGTGGCGGCCGGCGAGGTGTTGCCCAAGTCGGTGATTCTCGTGCTGGACAAGTCCGGCAGCATGACCGGAGCCAAGATCGAGCAGGCCAAGAACGCCCTGCGCTTCGTGGTCAAGAACCTGTCGCCGCGCGATACCTTCAACATCGTCACCTACGATGACGACGTCGAGTTGTTCAAGCCGGAGCTGCAGGCCGTCGGCGGTGCGGTTGTGGACCAGGCGCTGCAGTTCGTGGATCGAATCTCGGCCGGCGGAAGCACCAATATTGACGCGGCGCTGCGGACGGCGCTGGGCCTGCTGCACGCCCCGGAACACCCGTCATACATCATCTTCCTGACCGACGGGCGGCCGACTGCCGGCGAGACCGGCGCGCCCGTGATTGTGCAGAACTGCATCAAGGCGAACGCGGTGCGGGCCCGGCTGATGGCCTTCGGCGTCGGCGACGACGTCAACGCCCACTTGCTCGACAAGCTGGTCAGCCGCAATCATGGCGCCAGCCATTACGTCCGTCCGGGTGAAGATATCGAGGCGCCGGTCTCGGCACTGTTTCGCAAGCTGAGCACGCCGGTGCTCAGCGAGGTGACGCTCGACTTTGCGGGGCTGGATGGCAAACGGACCTATCCCGCGCCGCTTCCGGACCTGTTCCAGGGCAATCAACTGGTGGTGGTCGGGCGCTATCATCAGCCCGGCCCGGTCACCGTACGGCTCCGTGGCCGGGTCGGAAAAGAGGCCCGCGAGTTCACGCAAGCGGTGCTGCTCGATGACCAGAAAGCATTATATGCCCACAGTTTCACCGAGAAGCTATGGGCCGAGCGCCGGGTGGGCGTACTGATCGACGAGATTGATTTGAACGGCCGCAACCCCGAACTGGTCGACGAAATCGTGCTGCTGAGCACCCGCTACGGGATCTTGACGCCGTACACGTCATTCCTGGCCGACGAGCGCACCGAACTGGCGGACGCCGCCGGGAATGCCCGGCGCGCCCGTGTGCACCTGGAGCAGTTGGACATAGACAGCGGAAGCGCCGGCGTCGGGCAACGTGTTGCCAAACAGGACTACATGAGGACCCCGAACCTGGCCGCCCCGGCCCGCCAAGGCCGCTTCGCCGCCACCACCGACGTTGAAGGCGAACGCAAGGTCGTCGAAACGGTGCTCAACGTCGGGAACAAGACCTTCTACCGCAAGCAGAACGTCTGGCAGGAAGGCGGCTTGACCGAACCTCAAATCCGCACGGCGGTCACGGTGGTGCAGTACAGTCCGGAATACTTCGAACTGCTGGCCCGGCTGCCAGCGGAAGCGACCCAGTACCTGTCAATTGACGGCGAGTTGCTGCTGGAACTGGCCGGCCAGCCTTACCGCGTCGTGCCGGAGTCGGACCAACCGTGAAAGCGGCGCCCGCCCCTTACGGTTGGGGCGCTGACGGGGCGGGTGGGGCATCGGGGTCGCCACAGGTCTGATCGGCGTGGTCGTTGAACACCGTGACCTGTTCGGCGACGTATTGTTCGAATGACAGTGGGCTGGCGCTGGTCTCGTACTGTTGGACCAGCGCATTCAGGATCAGCTCCAGGCTCAGGACGCGGTTGACGGTGTCGCCGCAATCGACGGCCCGCTGCTGGGCCTGGAGGATGTCACGGGCGGCCTGGTCCAGTGAGAAGTCCGCCGTCGGAACCGTGCCGCAGCCGGCCGACAGGCACAGCAGCATCACCGCTAATGCCGAGGTCTGGGGTTTCATGGCGTGTACTGGATATCGGCGATCTTGATGTCCAGGTTGCTCATTTTGAGGATGCCGGAGGACACCAGGCTGCCCACGGCGCCGTGTTGGGTGGAGTGGGTTCCCAGGGTGATGTGCGTGGGATCGACATCGACCTGCTCCCAGGCGGCATCGAGGTCGACCCATTCGCCGGCGATCCAATACTGGGTCCACATGTGGAAGCCCATCAGGTTGTCCCGGCCGCCGAGATGTTCGACGTAGATCAGCCCGGTAACCACACGGGTGGGAATCTTGCAGACCCGGCCCAGGGCCGCCAGCAGGACGCCGTGCTCGGTGCAATCGCCGGTCTTCTGGCGGCAGACTTCGGCGGCCGTGGCGAAGGCGGTGCCCAGGTCCTTGGAATCGATTTCGTCGGCGACGGTCTGGGTGAAGCGTGTGGCCAGCGCGTACGGCTGGGTCTCGCTCCCGGCCGCCCGCCGGGCCATGGCCACCACCGCCTCGTCAGCGCTGGTGACGAAGGCCGACGATTCCAGGAATTCCTCAAAGTTCGGGGGCGGCGGTTGGACGGGGGCCGTGCGTAGTCGGGCGTGATCCTGGCGGGCGACCCGTATGGTCATGCTGCGGGCGTCGCGGCTCACAACCTTCTGCATGGCGGTATCGGGCAGGTCCGGCAGTTGTCCGTCGGCCGCGCCCGTGATTACATAGGTAATCGACTGGGCCCGGTTGCGGTCGATGTGCTGCCCGACGGGGATCAGCGTATTGATGAACATTTCGGCCCCGCCGAGATCGCGCAAGGCCTCGGCCTGGTCGCAGACCACCATCTCGAGGGTCATGTTCAACAAGGTGGTCCGCTCCTTGATCGGGGTCCAATGCTCGTCGATCCAGGCGATGCTCTCGATCTTGTTGCCGCTCAGGTCGGCGATGGTCCTGGTGCGGATGGCCGGCACCAGCCGTCCGAGCACCTCGATCTGCTCGCGCTCCTGGACTTCGATGGTCGTGGGCACGCCGCCGGTCAGCGATTGGGCCGGGACGTAGACATTCAAGTTCAGCGTCTTGCCGGGTGTCGGCTCCTCGCGAAGCAGCCGCAGGTGGGTGCCCCAGTCCATGAGCGTGCCCGCCGGATAGCTGAGCACCTGTTGCGATTGCTTGCCGAATTGCTCGGTGACCAGCGTGATTTGACCATCGGCAATCGTGCCGCTCTTGGTCAACGGGTAGGCACTGAACTGTTCGGTGATGCGAAAGCCGCGGGGCACGCCGCCGACGGTTTCGAGGCTTTCGTTATCGAGGGTCAGCTCCAGCGGGAGCCCCGCGCGCTTCAGCAACAGGCGCATCTTGCTGCGGCTGCGGATCAGGTCGCCTTCGCGGAACTTCTCGCCGTGGACATAACCGACCCGCTGTCCGGACAGCAGGATGACCATCCAGATGTCGTCGAACCGGCCCTGCGGTGGATCGACGGGCGGGCGATCGGGTTCGCCGCCGCCGGCCAGGGCCGGCAGCAGCAGCACCGCCGCGAGCGACCGGCTCAAGGCCCGGCGCCGGGCAAGCTGGGGCGAATGGGTGTGGCGGTCGATCATCGGTTCAGCAGGTCCTTAATGGCCTGTACCGTGGCGGCACGGCTGGCCTTGGCGATGGAGTCGGTCAAGGGGATGTTCTTGGGGCAGACCTCGACGCAGTTCTGGGCGTTGCCGCAGTCGGTGATGCCGCCGGGCCCCATGATGGCCGCCAGTCGTTCAGCGGCGTCGAACTTCCCTGTCGGATGGGCGTTGAAGTAGACCACCTGGCTGACGGCGGCCGGCCCGATGAAGTCGCTGTCCGGCCCGAACTGCGGGCAGGCTTCGACGCAGCAGCCGCAGGTCATGCACTCGGACAGCGGGTAGGCCAGCTCCTGGTTGTCGGGAGATTGCCGCGGCCCCGGCCCCTTGTCGTAGTAGCCGTCGACCGTGATCCATCCTTTGATGCGCTTGAGGCTGTCGAACATGGCCCGCCGATCGACAAACAGGTCACGCAGCACCGGGAACTTGGACATCGGCTCCAGTGTGATGGCATCGGCATTCTGCAGGAGGTCGTCCACCAGTGCGGAGCACGCCTGCCGGACGCGGCCGTTGATCAGCATGGTGCACGAGCCGCAGACTTCCTCCAGGCACGCCACTTCGTGGACCACCGGGGTGGTCGGAATCCGATGGGTGGTTACCGGACGGGCGGCAATGTGCTGCAGGCAGGTGGTGACGTTCATGCCCGGTTCGCGGGCGACCTCGAAGGTCTCCCAGTAGGAGGCACTGTCCGGGCGGTCCTGGCGTTTGATCTTGAGTGTGACCTGATTCATGCTGCTGAACCTTCTGAGCGGTCAGGCCGGGATCTTGCTGCCCGCGGCCGCCGCCTGAGGGGTGTCGCGACCACTCGCGGCCCGGGCGGCCGAATACTCGTCCCGCCAGACTTGTTCGATGATCTCGGCCCCCTTGAGTCCGTAGGTTCGCGGGCGAACCGGAATCAGTGAGGTGTCCACGTCCACATAACTGACGTCAGGCCCGTCGGGCCGATATTCCGCGATGGTGGTCTTGAGCCACTTGCGGTTCTTCTCCTGGAACGCCTGGCACCAGGCTTCGGCTTGTGTGCGCAGCTTACCGGGTTCATCGGCATCCGGGGCGGTGATGTCGAATTCGGGTTTGTAGTGGGCTCCGCGGCATTCGTCGCGCAGCAGGGCTCCTTTGGCAATCACCTTGGCCAGATCGATCATGTCGCCCAAGGCCCGAGCGAAGCTGAGATTCTGGTTGGTCCAATCGCTCTTGTCGGCCAGGCCGACGTTCTGGTAGCGCCGGCCCAGTTCGTCGAGGGTGTCGACCAGGGCGGCGAGATCCCGGTTGTTGCGGACCACGGTGCAGGCCCGGGTCATCTCCAGGCCCAGTTCCTGGTGCAGGGCGTAAGGGTTCTCGGTTCCGTTGCTGCGGATCAGGCGGTCGCACTGTTCGCGGTGGCGGCGGGCCTCCTGATCGAGCAGTGCGGCGGGAGCCTCGCCGCCACCCTTGCTGTTGCGGAGCAGGGCCTGGACCGCGGGGGCCGCGATCAGCCCGCTGAAGATGCAGCTCAGCAGCGAGTTGGCCCCCAGCCGGTTCGCTCCGTGGTATTGGTAGTCGCACTCGCCGATGGCGTACAGGCCGGGGATGTTCGTCTGCTGGTTGCGGGGCGAGCCGATGGCCAGCCGCCCCTCGGCGGTCCGTTCGTAGTCGGCCCACAGGCCCCCCATCGAATAGTGCACGGCCGGAAAGATCTTCATCGGCACCCGTCGCGGATCAACTCCCTGGAACTTCTCATAGATGCTGAGAATGCCGCCCAGCTTCAAGTCGAGCTCTGCGCGCGGAATGTGCGTCAGATCGAGGTACACGCACTGCTTGTCCTGCTCGACGCTCAAGCCCTCGTTGACGCAGATGTTGTAGATCTCCCGGGTGGCGATGTCGCGCGGCACCAGGTTGCCG
>CAZUGO010000030.1:0-145644 GCA_964619935.1 uncultured Planctomycetales bacterium
ACCACCGATGACCCGGCGGGCTTCTTCCAGTTCCCGGCGGCCATGGGTGGCAGCAACACCGCCCCGCTGGCGTTGTTCTTTCCCCTATTCCCGCAGTTGATCTGCGACAGCTTCGTGACCATCGCCCTGAAGTCGGTCCCGGTTGGTGGGGAAGACTGCACGACGGTCGACCCCGATTTCAACTCCACCGCGTTCAACACGATGGGGCAGGTCACGGGCGGCTGGTTCTGCAGCGACCCGGCCACCGGTCAGGGCACCCCCAGTGCGGCCAACGACCCGGTGCTGATCGCCCAGTTCTCGGTGGTCCGCGGTTTCAACGTCAGCGGTAGCTTCACGCCCTTCTACAACACCGGCGTGGACGCCAACCCCGTGAGCTTCAGTTGTGTGGTTCAGGCCGCCCCTTGTGTGGATGACCCCAGCCTGTGCAACGATGGCGACCCCTGCACCCTGGATGCCTGCGACCCGGACGGCATGAACCCGGACGCCAACGGCTGCGTCAATACGCCCGCGCCCGACGGCACCGAGTGCGACGCCGATGGCAACCCCTGCACCGTCGATCAGTGCTCCACCGGCCTGTGCTTGCCGGTTGGGCCGCTGGACTGCGATGACCAGGACGCCTGCACCGACGACAGCTGCGATCCGGCGAGCGGCTGTGTGCATACCCCGGTGAATTGTGACGATATGGATGCCTGCACCACTGACACCTGCGATCCGGCGACCGGGTGTGTGCATGTACCCGTGGATTGCGACGACCAGGACGCCTGCACCACCGACACCTGCGATCCGGTGGCCGGATGTGTGCATGCACCCGTGGATTGTGACGACCAGGACGCCTGCACCGCCGATAGCTGTGACCCGGCCAGTGGGGAATGTATCCACGATCCCATCAATTGCGACGACAAAGACGCCTGCACCGCCGACACCTGCGATCCGGCGTGCGGTTGTGTGCTTGCCCCGGTGGATTGTGACGACCCGGACGCCTGCACCCCCGACACCTGCGATCCGGCGACCGGATGTGTGCATGCCCCGGTGGATTGTGACGACGAGGACGCCTGCACCACGGATAGCTGTGACCCGGCCAGTGGGGACTGCCTCCACGATCCCATCAGTTGCGACGACCAGGACGCCTGCACCACCGACACCTGCGATCCGGTGACCGGATGTGTGCATGCACCCGTGGATTGCGACGACCAGGACGCCTGCACCACCGACACCTGCGATCCGGCGACCGGATGTGTGCATGCACCCGTGGATTGCGACGACCAGGACGCCTGCACCACCGACACCTGCGATCCGGCGACCGGATGCGCGAACACGCCGATCAACTGCGACGACGGCGTGGACTGCACGGACGATTCCTGCCTCCGCGGCCGCTGCCTCAACCAGCCGAATGCGGGCAACTGCGACGACAGCAACGCCTGCACGGCAGACCTCTGCGACCGCACGCAGGGCTGCGTCCATGATTCGATCGATTGTGATGACGGTGACGCCTGCACCACCGATAGTTGTGATCCGGACAGCGGCTGTGTGAACACGCCGATCGACTGCAATGACGGCGTGGACTGCACCATCGATTCGTGCAATCGCGGCCTGTGCGTCAACACCCCGGACGACGGCGCCTGTGAGGACGGCAACGCCTGCACCGATGACACCTGCGGTCCGAACGGCTGCAGCAGCGCGCTCGCCCCGGGTGCCGAGTGCGCGTCCGATGACAACTGTTTGGCCACCGAGGAGTGCGACCTGATGTCGTGCACCTGTGTGCCAATCGTGATCCCCGGTGACGATGATGATGATGACGACGACGATGGTCGCCCTGGCGACGATGACGACGACGACGACCTGCCCGGCGATGATGATGATGACGATGACGGTGGTCTCCCGGGTGATGATGATGATGATGACAACTAGGATGAGCCCTTGACGTCCATCGCCGGCGGGGCCCGCAGGTCCCGCCGGTAGGACGTCCGGTCTTCTGGACCCATCCCGCCGGGCCTGCAGCAGATGCAGGCCCGGCTTTTTTCTTGAAGGGCGGCGGGGCCCGCCCGGTAGCCCGGCAAGCTGCCGGTTTGCTCCAGCGCGCCAGCGGTCCTATACTCTTTCGCTGGGGATCCTGACGGCGCCGGCAGCGTTCCCCGAGGCCCTGGCCGCCGGCCGCCCCTGGAAGCGCGCATGACCCCTGATGCTCCCAACACCCTGCTTGGTTTGGCTGCCGTCAGCGGCGTGCTGCATACCGTGATGGGCCCGGACCATTATGTGCCGTTCATCGCGATGGCCCGGGCGGGCGGCTGGTCGTTAACCCGGACACTGCTGCTGACCACCGTTTGCGGAATCGGCCATGTGCTGGGATCCGTGGCCCTCGGAATTGTGGGCCTGGGGCTGGGTGTGTGGGTCGGCCGGCTGGAGACCGCCGAGGCCGCCCGCGGCGATATCGCCGGGTGGCTGCTGCTGAGCTTCGGACTGGCCTACCTGGTGTGGGGCATTCATCGTGGTTGGCGTGAACGACCGCACCACCACTGGCACAACCATGAAGACGGCACGGTCCATTGTCATGAACACGGCCACTCTGGCCCGCACGCCCACGCCCACGAATCGACCCGGCCGGGCGTCACGCCGTGGGTGCTGTTTGTGATCTTCGTGTTCGGCCCCTGCGAGATCCTGATCCCACAATTGATGTACCCCGCGGCGAAGAACAACTGGTGGCTGGTCACGGCCGTGGTTGTGGTCTTCGGCATCACCACACTGGGTACCATGCTCGCGGTCGTCTGCCTGGGTTATGCCGGGGCCCGTCGCCTGGCATTTCCAGGTTTGCAGCGCTATGCCCACGCCGGAGCTGGACTGGCCCTGACCCTGTGCGGCGTGGCCATCAAGATCGGATGGTGAGACCGTTGCGATTCAGCGATCGTGGGGACCGCGCACCGCGTAGTAGCGGCCTTGGCCCGGGCGCTTCGCAGCGCCGGGATCCAGATCCATGTTGAGTTGGAGCTTGGCGGCGTCGGACATCCGCTGGGGGGTCCAGGGTGGATCCCAGACCAGTTCGACTTTGGCGTCTTGAACGCCGTCGACCTCTTTGACGCGAGCCTCCACCTGTCCGGGTAAGATGCCGGCCACCGGGCAGGCCGGGGTGGTAAGCGTCATCTTGACCGTGACCACGCCCGCCGGGTCGATCTGCAAGTCGTAAATCAGTCCCAGGTCGTAGATGTTTACCGGAACCTCGGGGTCGAACACCGTGCGCATGGCGGCAATCACGGCGTCGTGCAGTGGTTGTGATGCGGATGGCGTGGGCATGACGTTCCTCGTGGTCAGGCGACCTTACTCGGTGGACACCGTCTCGGGGGCATTGTCGACGGCGGACTTCATGGTATGCCAGGCCAGCGTGGCACACTTGACCCGGGCCGGGTAATTGCTGACCCCCGAGAAGACGCCCAGCTTGCCGAGTTCCAAGGCCTCGGCCTCCGGAGCCCCGTCGGTAACCAGGCGGCGGAATTTCCCGAACAGCTCGCGGGCCTGATCCAAGGTCTTGCCCTTGAGCACCTCAGTCATCAGCGACGCCGACGCGGTGGAGATGGCGCATCCCGAGCCGCTGAAGGTCGCATCCTCTATGAGGTCACCGTTGAGCTTCAAGTAGATGGTCACGCGATCGCCGCACAGCGGATTAAAGCCGTTGCACTGCCGATCCGGGCAATCCAACGGACGGCAGTTTCGGGGCCGACGATTGTGGTCCAGGATGAGCTGTTGATAGAGATCTTGCAGGTCGGACATCAGCCAAGCACCTTCACAACAGTCCGCAACACGTCCGCCAATTGGTCAATCTCGCCGCGGGTATTCGTAAAGGACAGCGATGCCCGGGCGGTCGCAGGCACCCCAAAACGCTCCATGACCGGTTGGGCACAATGGTGACCGGTGCGCACCGCAATCCCCTCGGAATCGAGGATGGTGCCGACATCGTGAGCATGCACCCCATCAATCACGAAGGACACCACCGCCGCCTTGTGCTCGGCCGTTCCGATCAGCCGGACCTCGGGGATCTCTGCCAGTCGTCGGATGGCATGGCCCAACAAGTCGGCCTCGTATTCGGCAACGCGCTGCAATCCGACGGCGCTCAGATAATCCATGGCCGCCGCCATGCCCACCACCCCGGCGAGGTTGGGAGTCCCGGCTTCAAACCGAAACGGCAGATCGTTGTACAAGGTCTTCTCGAAACTGACCGACTTGATCATATCCCCGCCGCCCTGGTACGGCGGCATGCCCTCGAGCAACTCCCGGCGGCCCCACAGCACGCCGGCACCGGTCGGTCCGTACATCTTGTGCGCCGAGAGCACGAAGAAGTCGCAGTCCAGATCGCGGACATCCACCGGCAGGTGCGGCACCGACTGGGCCCCGTCCACCAGCACCACGGCCCCGCAGGCATGGGCCGCGGCACACATCTCGGGGATTGGGTTGATGGTTCCCAGGGCATTGGACACCTGGGCCAGGGCCACCACCCGGGTCCTCGAATTGAGCAGGGCCTGGTAGGCCTCCTGGATGATCTCACCGGAATCGTTGATGGGCGCCACGCGCAACCGGGCCCCGCTCCGCTCGCACAACAACTGCCAGGGCACGATGTTGGAGTGGTGCTCCAGGGCCGAAACCACGATCTCATCGCCGGCAGCAACGTGCGCCTGGCCGTAACTGTAGGCCACCAGGTTGATGCCTTCGGTGGCGCCGCGGACGAAGATGATCTCGTCATGCCGCGGTGCCCCGATGAACCGCTGAGCCGTCAACCGGGCCTGCTCAAACCGGCGGGTGGCCCGGACGCTGAGATCGTAGACACCGCGGTGGATATTGGCGTTGCTGTGCTCGTAAAACTCGCGGACCGCCCGCAGCACGACCTCGGGCTTCTGCGTGGTGGCCGCGCTGTCCAAGTAGACCAGCGGCTTGCCGTGCATGGTCTGACGCAGGGCCGGAAAGTCGTCGCGCAGATCCCGGCCATTCAGCGCCAGTGCTGCGCTGGCGGTGGCGATGCCGGTCTCTCCGGGAACGGCCGGGTTCATGGTCAACTGTGCTCCTGGAGCGATTCGCCCTGCGGCAGTCGCAGCAACACCTGCTGCTGCAACACCCGCCGCAAGTCCTCGATACGCACCTCGTTGATGGTCTCGCCGGCAAAGGCGTAGACCAGCAGGCTGCGTGCGGCCTGCTCGTCGATTCCGCGCGAGCGGAGGTAGAAAATGGCTTCTTCGTCGATCTGGCCGATGGTGGCGCCGTGGGTGCACTTGACGTCATCGGCGAAGATTTCCAACTGCGGTTTGCTGTCGGCCAGGGCGTGCTCGCTGAGCAGCAGGCTCATGTTGGTCTGCTTGGCGTCGGTCTTTTGGGCGTCGGGGTAGACCTTGATGCGCCCGCTGAACACCCCCCGGGCGTGATCGTCGTAGATGCCCTTGAAGTACTCACGGCTGTTGCACCGCGGCTTGACGTGCTCGATCCACAAGTGGTTGTCGGCATGCTGGTGGTCGCTGAGCATGGTCAGGCCCTTCACGCCGCAGTCGCAACCTTCGCCGTCCAGCACCGCCGTGATGTCGTTGCGGCACAGTTGCGCGCCCAGCGAGAAGACATGAGTCATGACATTGCTGTTCCGCTGCTGATGGATATATAGGTGTGCCATGTGCCGGGCCCGGGGCCCTTCGCGTTGAATCTTGTAGTGATCGACCACCGCATTCTCGCCGGCCACGACCTCGGTGACGGCGTTGGTCAGTCCGGCGGTGTCGCCGAGACCGGCGTAGGTCTCCAGGACGGTCACCTGGCTGCTCGGCTCCACCACGATCAACGTCCGGGGATGGGTCACCGCCGGCTCGGAACCCGACAGCGTCAGGTACAGAATCTGGATCGGGGTGGTCACCACCGTCGAACTCGGCACGTACACGGCGGCGCCCTCGTGAATGAACGCGGTGTTCCAGGCGCTAAACGCGCTGTGTTGGTACGGGGCGTGACCCGTCAGATGCGCTTGCAGCCAAGGTGCTTCGGCGCCGGCCAGGGCCGCGGCCAGCGGGGTGACCCGCAGCCCGGGGGGCAGACCGTCCAACCGGGAACACGCCGCCGCAAAGTGCCCGTTGACGAATACCAGCAGGCACGCCGGGTGGTCGCCCACCACCCATTCGGCAATGTCGGCGAACCCGGCATGGGCCACCGGGGCCGCCACGAACGGTGTCTCGGCGATGCCGGCGACGTTGGTGTAGCGCCAGTCCTCATCGCGTGTGCTGGGAAAGCCCTGCTCCCCGAACCACTCGAATGCGGCCTTGCGGGTCGCCGCCAGCCACTGCGGGACGGTCGCCGATGCGGCAAGACGCTCAAACTCAGCGACGTATTCCTGTGACGCTTGGCAAGTCTCTATCATGGATCTCGACTTCACAGTAACGCCAGACCCTAGCGGGTCGTGGCCGCGGCCGGCATGTCCAGGCCCGCGTAACCATTGGCTTCCAGTTCCAGGGCCAGTTCCTTGCCCCCCGACTTGACGATGCGCCCGCCCACCAGGACGTGGACGTAATCCGGGATGATGTATTGCAACAGCCGTTGGTAGTGGGTCACCACGATGATGGCCCGGTCGCCCGCCCGCAAATGGTTGACCCCCTGGGCCACGACACGCAGGGCGTCGATGTCCAGGCCGGAGTCGGTCTCGTCCAGGATCGCCAGCGCGGGTTCCAGAACCGCCATTTGAAAGATCTCGTTCCGCTTCTTCTCGCCACCGGAGAAGCCCTCGTTGATGGCCCGGTTCAACAACCGCTCATCCATCTCCACCAGCTTCAGCTTGTCCTTGACCAGGGCCAGGAACTCCACGGCGTCGAGGTCGTCCAACCCGCGATGCTTGCGCACGGCATTCAGCGCAGTCTTCAGGAAGTACTGCGTGCTGACACCCGGAATCTCCACGGGATACTGAAAGGCCATGAAGATGCCGGCACGGGCGCGCTGATCCGCGGACAGCTCCAGAAGGTCCTGCCCGCAGTAGCGCACTTCACCCTGGGTGACTTGGTATTCCTCGCGACCGGCCAGCACCTGGGCCAAGGTGCTCTTGCCCGATCCATTGGGTCCCATGATCGAATGCACCTCTCCGGCACCCACCGTCAGGTCGACGCCTTTGAGGATCTCATGGCCTTCGATGCTGGCGTGCAAATTGCGTATTTCTAACATGTTATCCTCTGTACTCCTCAAGCAGCTTGCTGACTGCGGCGGACGGAGCCGTCGCGCCTGGGGGTCGCCGGATTTCAGCCGACGCTGCCCTCCAGGCTGACCTCCAGCAGTTTCTGGGCCTCCACCGCGAACTCCATGGGCAGTTCGCGAAACACCTCGCGACAAAAACCGTTGACGATCATGTTCACGGCATCCTCGGTCTCAATGCCCCGCTGGTTGCAGTAGAACAACTGATCCTCGCCGATCTTGGAGGTGCTGGCCTCGTGTTCCATGTGGGCGGTGCTGTTCTTGACCTCGATATACGGGAACGTGTGGGCTCCGCAGCGATCGCCCATGAGCATGGAATCGCACTGCGTGAAGTTGCGGGCATGGTCGGCACCCGCGTTGATCTTGACCATGCCGCGATAGGTGTTCTGACCCTGCCCGGCGGAAATCCCCTTGGACACGATGGTACTGCGGGTGTTCTTGCCGATGTGGATCATCTTGGTGCCGGTGTCGGCCTGCTGCCGGTTGTTGGTCAGCGCCACCGAGTAGAACTCGCCGACCGAATCGTCACCGATCAGGATGCAACTGGGATACTTCCAGGTGATGGCCGACCCGGTCTCGACCTGGGTCCAGGAGATGTGCGACGCCCGGCCCTGACACTTGCCCCGCTTGGTCACGAAGTTGTAAATCCCGCCCTTGCCGTTCTCGTCGCCGGGATACCAGTTCTGGATGGTCGAATACTTGATGGTGGCGTGATCCAGGGCCACCAGTTCCACCACCGCAGCGTGCAACTGGTTCTCATCGCGCATGGGCGCCGTGCAGCCCTCCAGGTAGCTGACGCTGCTGCCTTCGTCGGCCACGATCAAGGTCCGCTCGAACTGGCCGGTGGACATGGCGTTGATTCGAAAATAGGTCGACAGCTCCATGGGGCAGCGGACCCCTTTGGGCACGTACACGAAGGAGCCGTCGCTGAACACCGCCGAATTTAGGGTGGCGAAGAAATTGTCGCTGTACGGCACCACCGAACCCAGGTACTTGCGCACCAGTTCGGGATGCTGCTCGGCTGCCTCAGAAAAGGAACAGAACACGATGCCCAACTCTGCGAGCTTGCCCTTGAAGGTCGTGGCTACCGAGACGCTGTCAAACACGGCGTCGACGGCCACCCCGGCAAGGGCTTCGCGTTCGCGCAGCGGAATGCCCAGCTTCTCGTAGGTCGCCAGCAGCTTGGGATCGACCTCGTCCAGACTCTGGGGCCGGTCGCGGTCCTGCTTCGGCGCCGAGTAGTAGATAATGTCCTGGTAATTGATCGGCGAATAGTGGACATTATGCCAGGTCGGCTCGGTCATCGTCAGCCAGTGGCGATACGCCCGCAGCCGCCACTCCAGCAGCCATTCGGGTTCACGCTTCTTGCTCGAAATGAACCGGACGATGTCCTCGCTGAGACCGGGCGGGGCACTGTCCGCCTCGATGTCGGTCACAAACCCGTACTTGTAGTCCTGCTTCGACCAGGCATCCAGAGGGTCGACGGCTACTGTCATCATCAAGTGACTCCCGGCCGCACCCGCCGCGGGGTGCGGACCCGCTAGACTGAGAAGCTGCTCCCGCATCCGCAGGTGCCGCTTGCGTTGGGATTATTGAATACAAAGCCCCGGCCGGTGACTTCGTCCTTGAAGTCCACGGTGACGCCATCGAGGTACAGGAAGCTCTTCGGGTCGCAGATGATCTTGACACCATGCACGTCCCAGACTTCGTCGCTGTCGTTCTTGTGCTCGGTGAGATCCAGGGCATAGCTGAACCCACTGCATCCGCCGCCCTTGACGCCCATCCGCAGATAGGTCGCTTCCGGGGACATGTCCTGCTGCTCGATGATGGTTTTGACTTCCTGGGCCGCTCTTTGGGTAAGTTCACACGGCATCGTACTCAAGCTCCTTTACCACAAAACAAAAACCACACGGATCACATCCATTCAACCCACGGCCAGGATATCCGGACCCCGTTCGCCGGATCGCACGCTGACCATCACGGGCACCTTGTCGGTCATGATGTCCGCCAGGCTGACACCGGACAGAAACTGCCGAAACAAGCCGTTGACCTTCTGCATGGGACGGCGGGTTGGACAGCAACCCTGCAGGTCGCACTCCTCGGACGCCCCCGCGGACTCGCCGCAACACAAGGTCAACCGCAGCGGCCCCTCGACGACCTCGATCAACTCAGCCAAGGTAATGTCCCGGGGCGCTCGGGCGATGCAGTAACCCCCGCGCACTCCTCGGGTTGAGGAAATCAGGCCTCCCGCAAGCAGTTGCTTCAAAATGTTCATCAACATCGGCAACGGCACCTCGAATTCCTCGGAAATCTGCCGGGCGCTGGCCCGCTGCGGGGCCTGCCGAGCCAAATGGGTCAACGCCACCAGGGCGTAGTCGGTCTTGCGGGTCAGCGACAGCAATTGGGGATCCTCAGGATGACTTCTGCCCTTCCAGGACCAGCGCAGTAATATAGTACAAGAATGATACTATTTCAACGGTTTTTCCGAAGAAAGGGCCACCGCCGTGGCCGCCCGAACCCGGTGGCGGGGGGGGCGGGCGAACCCGAGGGTGCCGAGACCGGGCGGTCAGGCGCACGAACAGGGAGCCGGATCCGCGATCGGATCCGGCTCCCCGAGTTCAACTCAGCGGGTGGGTTGCCTGCTGACTAGCGGAAGCGCGGCCCACCATCATCATCGTCGTCATCATCGCCGGGCAGGTCGTCGTCGTCATCGCCCGGCAGGTCGTCGTCGTCATCGCCTGGCAGGTCGTCGTCGTCATCGCCCGGCAGGTCGTCGTCGTCATCATCGTCGCCGGGCATCATCTCACAGCTATCCGGCCCGCAGACGGTACCGACACCGAGGAATTCACCGCCTCGAGCGAAACATTCGGCTTCGGTGACCTCGATGCACATGGCGCTGTCGCCATCATCATCGTCATCATCATCGTCACCGTCCAGCAGCAATAGGGTGCCGCCGTCATCATCATCGTCATCATCGTCGTCGTCACCCACCACCGGAGGCAGGCAGCAGCCGCCGGTCCGATCGCAGATGCACTCGCCGCCGTCACAGAAGCAGCCGTCGGGGCACTCCAGCGCCTCGTTGAAGCAACCCGTTGCCGGATCGCAGCCGTCGATCGTGCAGGCATCGCCGTCATCGCAGTTGACCGGGGTACCCTGGCAGCGTCCGGCCACACAGGCATCGGTGGTACAGGCGTCGCCGTCATCACAGGTGACGGGCGTCGAGACGCAGCCACCCGCCGGATCGCAGCTGTCCACCGTGCAGGGGTCACCGTCATCGCAATCGATCGGGGCGACCACACAACCCAGCTCCGGATCGCAGCTGTCCGCGGTGCAGACATCGCCGTCATCGCAATCGATCGGCTGATGCAGGCAGCCACCGGCCGGATCACAACTGTCCGCCGTGCAGGCGTCGCCGTCGTCGCAGGAGATGGGCTCGTTGACACAGCCGCTCGCCGGATCACAACTGTCCACCGTGCAGACATCCTGATCATCGCAGTCGATCGGCGTGTTCACGCAGCCGCTCGCCGGATCACAACTGTCGGCAGTGCAGGCGTCCAGGTCATCGCAAGCCGTCGGGTCCACCTTGTTGGTGCACTGCCCGCGGAAGCAGGCGTCGATGGTGCAGTCCACACCATCGTCACAGTCGACCGGCGCGTTCACGCAGCCGCTCGCCGGATCACAACTGTCCACCGTGCAGGCATCGGCATCGTCGCAATCGATCGGATCATTGACGCAGCCGCTCGCCGGATCACAACTGTCGGCGGTGCAGGCATCGTCGTCGTCGCAATCGATCGGATCATTGACGCAGCCGCTCGCCGGATCGCAACTGTCGGCGGTGCAGGCATCGTCATCGTCGCAATCGATCGGATCATTGACGCAGCCGCTCGCCGGATCACAAGTGTCCTCGGTGCAGGCATCGTCTTCGTCGCAATCGATCGGATCATTGACGCAGCCGCTCGCCGGGTCGCAACTGTCGGCCGTGCAGGCGTCCTGGTCATCGCACGCCGTCGGGTCCACCTTGTTGGTGCACTGACCGCGGAAGCAGGTGTCGATGGTGCAATCCACACCATCGTCACAGTCGACCGGCGTGTTCACGCAACCACTGGCCGGATCGCAACTGTCGGTGGTGCAGGCGTCCTGGTCGTCACAATCCACCGGTGCATTGACGCAGCCGCTCGCCGGATCGCAACTGTCGGTGGTGCAGACGTTCTGGTCGTCACAATCCACCGGGGTATTGACGCAGCCGCTCGCCGGATCGCAACTGTCAGCCGTGCAGGCATCCTGATCATCGCAGTCGATCGGCGTGTTCACGCAACCGCTCGCCGGATCGCAACTGTCGGTGGTGCAGGCATCCTGATCATCGCAGTCGACCGGCGTGTGCACGCAGCCGCTCGCCGGGTCGCAACTGTCGGCCGTGCAGGCGTCCTGATCATCGCAGTCGACCGGCGTGTTCACGCAGCCGCTGGCCGGGTCGCAACTGTCGGCCGTGCAGGCGTCCTGATCATCGCAGTCGACCGGCGTGTGCACGCAGCCCTCGACCGCATCGCAGCTATCCTTGGTGCAAGCGTCCTGATCGTCGCAGTCCACCGGCTCGGAGACGCAGTCGCCGGTCTGCGGGTCACAAGTGTCGTCCGTGCAGCCGTCCTTGTCGTCGCAGTCAATCAACTCGTGGTCGCACACGCCGGCCACGCAGGAATCCGTGGTGCACGGATCGCTGTCATCGCAATCCTCGTCGATGGCACACTCGCCGACCAGCACGCACTCGCCGTTCTGACACACCTGGCCGTCCGGGCACTGCACCGGAACGCTGGCACAACCGGTTGCCGGATCGCAACTGTCGGTGGTGCAGGCATCGTCATCGTCGCAATCGACTGGACCATGGACGCAACCGCTCGCAGGATCGCAACTGTCGGCGGTGCAGGCGTCGGCATCGTCGCAATCGATGGGCGTGTTCTCGCAGATGCCGACGTTGCAAACGTCAGTGGTGCAGGCGTCGTCATCGTTGCACTCGTCATCGACCGTGCACTCGGCGGCAGGAACGCAGATGCCGTTCTCGCAGACCTGGCCGTCGGGGCATTGCACCGGAACGCTGGCACAACCGGTTGCCGGATCGCAACTGTCGATGGTGCAGGCATCGAAATCGTTGCAATCGACGGCCGTGTTCTCGCAGACGCCGTCGCTGCAGACGTCAGCGGTACAGCCGTTGCCGTCGTCGCACTCCTCATCGGTGGTACATCCGCCGACCGCGAAGCAGTCGAAGCTCAGGTCCACCTGGACCAGGCCGTTGTTGAAGAACACCGCAACGTCGCCGCCGATGCTGGCACCGGTCGGCGCACTCAACTGGGCAATCAAGGCCCGCTGGTCGGCGTCGACCGCGCCTTGACCACTCGGCGGGTTGTTGCAGAACCAGCCGCCCAGCAGGGGACCGCCGCCGTTGAACGAACCCCCGTTAAAATCGGGGTCCAGCGTGGTGCAGTCGATCCCGCCGATGGCCAGGCTCTTGAAGTTGATGGTCACAAAGCTGTCGCAGGCCAGGTCCGGAAAGAGCCCCAGGAAGATGTCGCTGGGTGCCGTGTTCGAACCGCCCATGGCCGCCGGGAACTGGAAGAAGCCCCCGGGAGCGTCGGTGGCGATGTTCGCGAACCCCGCGCTCAACAAGAGGTCGCCCGGATCGTCGAACGCGACATAGACGTTGCACACGTCTATGCCCGCAGTCGCCGCGCAGGCAAGGTCCGCGGTCTTGATTTCGGTCTGGATCTCCGTGGGATCGGCCTGGGCCGCCCTTGAAGCAATCAAGCCCGTACAACAGGCACACAGGACTAGTGACTTCAATACGCCCTTCATGTCTACTCCCTTCCAATGGTTCTTCACTCATTCGTCTCCGACACATTTCACCACCAATGAGTGGCCAGATGGTGAAAGCCGCAAGTGTTCCAGAATTCCTAAATTGTGTTCACCGGATAGGCCGGTACACGCGTTGGGCAACTGCCCAATTTGAAGTAGTAACGGTGAGGTATGTGACCGATCGCCATTCTAACCCGACCCTTGGCTCGATTACCAGATGGGAAAACAAAAAATCGGGATTCATTAGAGCCGTTCACATTGGGATGGAATCACTTGCGTGAGCGGCCCGGCGGCGCTCAATCACGCATCATGAATTCAGTAGACACTTTGCGCATCCGGGTGAGCCAGGACCCCACCGGGCGCCCGCCCGCAGCACATGCAAACGGACGCCAAACACGGCGGATGTCTTGCAAACCGGCCGGCAGCTCCGTACCCTGCTGAAGATTGGGCAGGGTGCAACCCGAACGCGGCCCGGGGGACCCCGCGGGCGGTCCCTGGGACCTCGTGGAACGGCTTGGAAACCCCACAGCCCGACCTCCGCTCGCTGCAGGGGCAGCGGTCCGTTTACGGCAAACTGGCGAATCAACCCGCCGCAACCGCCCGCTTGGCGGGTGGCGGCCCGGTACGGATAGAAGCTCACCACGGAATGTTCCGAGCGACCTTGACCTTCGTGGCGGCCGTCACGCTGACCGTGCTGCTCGGCATCCCGGCACTGACCATCGGTCTGCTGCTGCCGCAACGGGCCTGCTTTGATCACCTATTTTACTGGTGGTCGTTTGGGATTGTAATGAGCGCCGGCGCTCGGGTGCTCGTGACCAACGACTCCGGTCACGACCTGGCCGAGCCCTGTTTTCTGGTCGGCAACCACCAAAGCGCTCTGGATATCCCGGCCATGGCGGTGGTGACCCGCGGCCGGGCGAGGTTCCTGGCCAAGCGGAGCCTGTTTCAGCTCCCGGTCATCGGTTGGTGCATGAGCATCTACGGCTGCGTGCCCGTCGATCGAGGCAGTCCGCGAAAGACCCAAGGCACCCTGCAGGTCATGCTCGACCGCCTGAGGGCCAGGCGACAATTGATGCTGGTGTTCGCCGAAGGCACGCGGTCAACGACTGAAGCGATCCGACCCTTCAAACAGGGCAGCATGAATATCTGCCGCAAAGCCGGAATGCCGATCGTTCCGTTTGCCATCGAGGGCTCCTTGAAGGTGCATCAACGCGGCGTATTTCGAGTGCGGCCGGGAACGATCCAGGTGGCCTTGGGCCCGGCAATCCAGGTCAGCGAATTGTCCAATCACAATACCACCGATATCGCCAGGCGGGTGCAGGCCACGGTGGTCGGGCTGTACGAAAACCTGCAGGCGGATCGCCGGCGCACCGCAGCGACCGCGGCGCCCCGCGAGGCAGGCTCATGACCCCCGCCAACGCATCGGGCACCGGGCGCATCGCCGAGCGGCTCCGCGGACGCCGGCTGCTGGTCACCGGGGCCACCGGCCTGCTGGCCAAGGTGTTCGTCGAGAAGCTGCTGCGCAGCGTGCCGCAAGTCGGCGCCATCCGCTTGCTGGTGCGCGACCGCCCGGATGGAACGAGCGGCAGTACCCGCCTGCAGTCCGAGATCCTGGGCTCGTCGGCCTTTGATCGGCTGCGGGCCTTGCTGGGAGATGGCTTCGCGACCCTCGCGGCCGAAAAAATCCAGGTGGTCAACGGCGACCTCACCGCGCCACAACTGGGGCTGGACGATGCCCGGTACGCCGAACTGGCCGCCAACTGCGACCTGATCGTCAATAGCGCCGCGGCGGTGACCTTCGACGAACGGCTGGATCTCGCCCTGCAGCTCAACGCCCTGGGTCCGAGCCAACTGCTGCAGCTCAGCCGCGACGCCGGACACATTCCCGTGATGCAGGTGTCAACCTGCTACGTCAGCGGGCAGCGCAGCGGCGCGATCGCCGAAACCCTCAGCCCGCCGCCCGACGGTCGATCCATCGACCTGGACCGGGTCATCGACCGCATGTCCCAGGGCTGCCGCCAGGTGAAGGCCCAATCTGAACTCGGCAGCGAAGACCAGCGCCGCCAACTGATCGACCTCGGCATGGCCATCGCCCGGGAGCACGGCTGGAATGATACCTATACCTTCACAAAGTGGATTGGCGAGCAGTTGGTCGAACGCCAACGCGGCCCGATTCCGACGGTGATTCTGCGGCCGGCGATCATCGAAAGCAGTTATCGCGAACCCATGCCCGGGTGGATCGACGGGTTGCGCATGGCCGATCCGATGATCATCGCCTTCGGGCGCGGCAAGCTCGGTGAGTTTCCGGCCGACCCCGAAGTCCCGATCGATCTGATCCCCGTGGACCTGGTGGCCAATGCCATGATCGCCACGCTGCCCGAAGCGGCGGCCGGCCCCGGACTGCGGATCTACCAGGTCGCCAGCAGTCAGCGCCACCCGCTGCGGGTCTCCGAGCTGGCCCGCCACCTCAGCGCGGCCTTTCGGCGCTGGCCGATGGTTGACGATGCCGGCGCGGTCATCCGCCCAGGGGAATTCCGGCTGGTCCAGCGCAAGGCGTTTTTCGCCAAGTGGCAGGGCAAACTCAACCACGCCACCCGCTACCGCCGCCTGCTGGAACGGCTCCACCTGGCCCCGATGTACCGCCGCCGCCTGGCAACCCTGATCGCACAGATCGAGCAGATCATCTATTTTGCCCGCATCTACTCCCCGTACACGCACCTGGACTGCCGCTTCTGCGTCGACCAGTTGCACGCCGTGACCGAGGCCTTGCATCCCGACGATCGCCGCGAGTTCCCCGTGGACACCCGGGACATCGACTGGTCCGAGTACATCACCGGCCGGCACGTTCCGGGGTTAAGGCGGTACGTGCTGGGTGGCTACCAGAGCGTCGCCGGCCATCTCCCGCCGCCAATCCATCGTCCGCGGCACGAGTTGACCTTGCGGCGGATTCGACAGGAGCACACCACGATCTTCGGCGTCTTTCAGGCGGTGGCCGAGTTGTGTGCCGACAAGCCGGCGCTGCAAATCTGCCGCGGCGGCCGCTGGATCCGCTACACCTACGGCGAAGCCCTGGACGCCAGCGCCGCGGTGGCCCGCCGGCTGCAGGAGCACAACCTGCAACCCGGCGACCGCCTGGTGCTGTGTGCGGACAACGCACCGGAGTGGGGCTTGGTCTACCTGGCGGCCATGCGCTGCGGACTTACGGTGGTTCCACTCGATCCGCAGCAGCCGGCCGCGGAGCTGCTGGACTGCGCCCGCATTGCCGGGGCCCGCCTGATCTGTGCGGACCGCCGGATCGCCGAATCCCTGAGCGCTGCGGCCCAGGACGGCGCCACGCCGCCATGGTCCGGACCGATGCGGGTGATCGATGAATCGCTGGTCCCTCCGCCCGGCGCGGCCCGCGATCCGGGTCCGCCGGCCGCCGCAACCCCGGCCGATGCCTTGGCATCCATCCTGTTTACCTCCGGCACCACTGTCGCCCCCAAGGCCGTGCCGCTGACCCACGGGAACCTGCTGGCCAACGCCCGGGCCATGCTGAAGATCCATCGCTTGCGCTCCAACGAACGCTTCTGCTCGGTGTTGCCGCTGTATCATGCGTTCGAGTTCACCTGCGGTTTTCTGGTTCCGCTGTGCATCGGCGCGACCATCACCTATGTCGAAGAACTGAAGGCCCCGCGGGTGCTGGACGCCCTCCAGGCATCGCGGGCCACCATCATGCTTGCCGTGCCGCGGCTGCTCAAACTGTTCCACGACGGTATCCAGAGCCAAGTCGCCCAGTCCGGCGCGGTCACCCGAGCCGCGTTCAAAGGCTGTGGGCGGCTGTCCGACCTGTCGGGCCATCGTCTGGGGCCGCTGCTCTATCGCGCCGTTCACCGCCGTTTCGGCGGGCACTTCCGCAAGTTCATTTCCGGCGGCTCGGCACTGGACCCCGAGTTGTACCACGCCTTCACGCGCATGGGCTTCGAAGTCTATGAAGGTTACGGCTTGACCGAAACCGCCCCGGTGCTCACCGTCAATCCGGCGGGCCGCAGCAGACCCGGGTCGATCGGGGTGGCGCTGCCGGGCGTCAACCTGGACATCAGGAATGCCAACGCCGAAGGCATCGGTGAGTTGTGGGCCCAAGGACCCAACGTCATGCAGGGATACCTGGACAACCCCGAAGCCACCGCCGAGGTCCTGCGCCAGGGCTGGTTCCGCACCGGCGACCTGGTCCGCCGGGACCGCGACGGCTACTACACCATCACCGGCCGGGTCAAGGACATGATCGTCACCGAAGCCGGCAAGAACGTGTATCCCGACGAGGTCGAGGTCCGCTACAAGGACCTCCCCTACGTCAAGGAGTTGTGCGTCCTGGGCATGCCCAGCGCCGGTGGCATGGGCGAATCGGTCCATGCCGTGGTCATTCCCGACTACGAAACCGCGCCTGCATTGGACCGCTCAGCCGTTGAGCGCGGCATTCGCGAGGCGGCCGCCGGGATCGCCGCCTCCATCCCGGCGCACCAGCGGATCCAATCGATGCACTTCTGGAAGACCGAATTGCCCAAGACTTCGACCCTCAAAGCCAAACGCGGGGTGATCCGCGACATGCTGCTCGGCGGAACCACCACGTCCACCGGGCGGTCCACCCACCGGACCGCCGAACGGCCGGCCGGTGCCCTGACCGACCAACAGCGCTTCGTGCGGCGGGTGCTGGCCCAACTGACCCGGGAATCAGAACACGCCATCCACCCGGATACCCACCTGCTGTTGGACCTCGGGCTGGACAGCTTGATGAAGCTACAGCTCATCGGCGAATTGGAGGCCCACTTCGGCGTCACCTGCACCAATGAGCAGGCTTCGGCGCTGGCCCGGGTCGGCGATCTGGACAAGCTCGTCGGCGACCGGCCGCAGATCCGCGGCAAATCGGCCGCCACCGCGCCCTGGAAGGAACGACCCGCGGCTGGAACCACCGCACCGCTGGCCGCGAACGGGGCCATGGGCCTGCCGCTGCACTCGGCCCGCTGGGCCACCCGCACCGGGCTGGCGGTCATGCTGAACTCATATATCCGGGTGCGCGGCCGGCAGGTACGCAACATCCCGGCTCACGGACCCTTTCTGCTGGTGGCCAACCACTCCAGCCACCTGGACGCGGTGTCCGTCCTGACGGCCATCGCCAACCGCCGGCGGGTGTGGGTGGCCGGTGCCGAAGACTATTTCTTCAACACCCGGGCCAAGAGCTGGATCTTCGGGCGGCTGCTCGACACCATCCCGTTCGATCGCTTCTCCGAAGGCTATGAAGGATTGCGGCGCTGCCTGGAGCGCCTGGGCCAAGGCGACGGGCTGCTGTTCTTCCCCGAGGGCACCCGCTCCGTCGACGGGCGCATGGCGGAATTCAAGATCGGCGCGGCGCTGATGGCCGTCGAATCCGGAGCGGTGGTGATTCCGACATACATCGGCAATGCCTTCGCGCTGCTGCCCAAGGGACGGCGGCTGGCCAAACCCGGCGTCATCCGCGTGACCTTCGGCAACCCGATCGACCCGGCCGCATGGCAGTGCCCTGACGACCTCAACCGCCAGTACCAACGGTATCGCGAGATGACCGCCCACATCCAGGATCGTGTCCGCGAGCTGGCCGGCCCGGCGGAGTCGCGACCATGACCGCCGCAGCAGCCTTCTTCGACGTCGACGGCACCTTGATCGGCAAGCATATCGTACACCAGTACATTTATATCCGCCGGCGACTGATGACCCCGTTGCTCAGGCCGTGGTGGACGTTCGGGTTCTATCTGCTCAAGGGCCCCTACTACAAGCTGCTCGATCGCCGCAGCCGCACCCGCCTCAACGTGGTGTTCTACCGCAGCTACGCCGGGATGAATGCCACGGCGGTCCGCGGGTGCGTCGCGGACTGTTTCGAAGATCTGCTGCGCCCCAACCTGTTCGAGGAAGCCACCCGCTGCATTGCCGAACATCGCCAGGCCGGCCGCCGCATCGTGCTGGTCACCGGCTCCATCGACTTCATCATCCAGCCCTTGGCCCGCCACCTGCAGGCGGATGCCGTTCTGGCACCACAACTCCTGGAATCGCAAGGTCGATTCACCGGCGAGTTGGACGGCCCGCCGGTCGGCGAAATGGAAAAAGCTCGGCGCGTTCGCGCCTACGCCCAAGCCCGGGCACTGGACCTGCAGGCCTGCTTCGCGTACGGCGACAGCATCGCCGACCTGCCCATGCTCCAGGAGGTAGGCCACCCCCACGTCGTCAATCCGGACCACGCCCTCGCCGACACCGCCCGGGAGTTCGGCTGGCCCACCTGCCGCTGGACCACCAACGGCGGAGGTCGGGCATGATCGCGGTTCAATACCGCAAGAGCATTCCGCGCTATCTGGCGCTGCGCGCCATCGGCCCGCGAGTGCCGGCCGTCTACACCAGCCGGATTTCCCTGGTGTCGTTGCGCGACCTCCCCGAACCGCCCCTGCCGACCCCGCAGTGGCTGCGCATCCGGCCGACCCTCGGTGGCATTTGCGGTTCGGACCTGGCCACGTTGTGCGCCTGGGGCAGCCCCTACCTGTCGCCCGTGACCTCCACCCCGTTTGTGCTGGGGCACGAGTTGGTGGGCACGGTCAGCGACATCGGTTCCGAAGTGCAGGGCATCTCGCCAGGGAACCGGGTGGTCATCCAGCCGGCCCTGGGCTGTGTGGTGCGCGGGGTGCACCCTCGCTGCACGGCCTGCGCCGCCGGCCGACCGGCGCTGTGCGTCAATGTCACCCGCGGCGACATCTCCGCCGGCATCCAGACCGGCTACTGCCGCGATACCGGCGGCGCCTGGAGCGAAAGCCTGGTGGCCCACCGCAGTCAGGTGTACGCGGTACCCGACGCCCTGGACGATGCCGTCGCGGTCCTGACCGAACCGTACGCCTGCTGCCTGCACGCCGTGTTGCGGGCCCGCGTCGACGCCTTGCCGGCAGCGGAGACCGGCGAGCCGCCCACCGCACTGGTCATGGGCTGCGGGGCCATCGGCCTGCTGGTCATCGCCGCCATCCGCAACCTGGGCTATGACTGGCGGCTGGTGGCGGTGGCCAAACACCAGCACCAGCAGGACCATGCCCGCCGCCTGGGTGCGGATGACGTTCTGGGAATCGACCGCGACGTCTCCCAGCGCTACCGCCGACTCGCGGAGGCCCTCCACGCCGAGATCCACACCCCCGAGATCGGCAAGCCGACGGTGATCGGCGGTGCTCAACTGACGTTTGATTGCGTGGCTTCGTCGGACAGCATCGACGACTGCTGCCGCCTGACCACCGCCGGCGGGCAACTCATTCTGGTGGGCATGCCCGGGATCCCGAGCGACATCGACTGGACGGCGATCTGGTACCAGGAGCTGACCGTCGCCGCGGCCTATGCCTACGGCCAGGAGCAGGTGCACGGCGGCACGCACACCACCTTTGAATTGGCGCTGGCTCACCTGCTCCGCCACGGCGACGCCCTGCGACCGCTGGTCGGCGATCCGGTCCCCTTGACCGACTACCGCCGGGCGCTGGGCATCGCGCTGAACACCGGCAGAACCCGCAGCGTCAAGACGGTGTTGGCAAACCGTTGAGGACGGGTCGGCCAGGAACGGACCGCGGCCGGCGAATGCACCCCGGCGGAACCGCGCCGACGTTACGGTGACCGCGGCAAGGCCGTACAATGGCTCCGGCACGCGTTGTCACCGAACGTCCGAAAGGCCCAGGCGATGGCTGACCTGCAATCCGAACACCGCGTTGCGGCGGTCCGACCCGCACACCCGCGGCGGCGATTTGTGCTGATCGTCAACCCAGCCGCAGGCCGAGGCCGTGCCTTGCGACTGGCCCGCGGACTGGCCACCGAGCTGGCGGAGCGGTCCGCCGCCTGCACCATCCAACCGACCGCAGCCGGCGGCGACGCCGAACGCATCGCCGGACAGCTCTTGGACGAAGACCGCGGCAACGGCGACCGTCCGCTGTGCCTGGTGCCCTGCGGGGGCGACGGCACCATTCAGGAAGTGGTCAACGCCATGATGAGCCGGCCGCAACACCCGGCCCTGCTGGGCCTGGCACCCGGCGGCCGGTGCAATGACTTCGTCTCGTCGTTCGGGGTCCCGCCCGATCCGCAGGTCGCCGCCGAAGTCCTGCACAGCGGCATCACCCGGGAAGTGGACCTCGGGCGAATCAACCAGCGCTATTTCTGCAGCATCGCCGCCATGGGATTCGATGCTGCGGTGAGCCGCTACGTCAACGATTTGCATCTGCCGGTCAAGGGGGCAACCGCCTACGTGCTGGGCACTTTGCGACTGCTGCTCAGCTATCGCGGCCTCGGCGTGCGCCTGCGCACCGATCAGGCCGACACCCACGAAGACGTGTTTCTGGTGGCCAGCGCCAACACCCGCTCCTACGGCGGATGCATGACCATCGCGCCGCATGCCGACCTCGACGACGGGCTGCTGGAGCTGTGCATCGTGTCCACGATCAGCCGCCTGCGCGGTCTGAGGCTGCTCCAGGCGGTGATGCGCGGGGCTCACGAACGCATGCCCGAGGTTCGCTTCGTGAAAACCCGGCAGGTGACCATCGAGACCGACGATGCTCAGGAGGTCTGGGCCGACGGTGAATTCGTGTGCCGCACGCCGGTGACCATCGCAGCCATCCCCCGAGCACTGCGGCTCATCGTTCCGGCGGGCTGAACCCAAGCGGTCGCCCGCCGGCGGCAGCGAAGCGGCGCGGGCTGAACGGGTGACACTCCGCCGCCACCCCTCGAATCACGATCTCGGCAGCCAGCCGACCGACCGCAAACGACGCCGTGACACCGTGCCCGCCCAAACCGGCCACGTGCACCACCCGCTCATGGTCCGGATCGACGCCGATCACGAAACGGCGGTCGGGCGCGAAGACGCGCTGCCCGACCCACGTCGCCTTGACCGCCAGCGGTCCCAGCCCGGGCTGCAGCCGGTCCAACTTCTCGGACAGTCCTTCCAAGGCCATCGGATCCTCGCGATAGTCGCCAGGCTCGGCGGGCGTCTCATCGCAGCCGCTCAGCAACAGGCCACCGGATTCCGGCCGGAAGTACAGCCCCTCCCGCTCATCCCAAACACTGCACCACTGGGGATCAACCCATTCCAGCGGCGGGGTGACGAACAGGTGGCGATTGGTCGGCGTCAGTGGGAGCCGACCCAGCCGCCCGGCCCAGGGTCCGGCGGCGTTGACCAGACAGCGGCAAGTCAATGGCCCGCGGGTGCTGTCGACCACCAGACCCGACCCCGCCGGCCGCCAGCCCAGGATCCGGGTCCCATAGAGCACCGTGTGGCCTGCCAGGTAACCGTGCAACAGTCCGGCGACGTCGACCGTACCATCATCCGGAAACCACCGGCCCCGACCGCAGGCCCGCGGGAAGTGGCGGGCAATGGGCGTGTCGCCGAGGCCGACCAAGGCCAAGCCGCGGCGCTCGAAGGCGGCCAGCGTCTGGCTGCGAATGAACGCGGCCCCGGCGGTGAGTGGGTCCTGCAAACCCGGGACATCGGCATGTTCACGGATGATGGCCGCGTTGCGGCCCGAAGAATGCGCGCCGGGCGTCGCTTCCTGCTCCACGATCAGAATGTGCGGACGCGGACGCCGGCGGGCCAGATGCCAGGCGGTGGCCGCGCCGGCCAGCCCGGCTCCGACGATCACAATATCCGCAGCAGTCGACATGCCGGCGGTTGCGGCCGCGCGGGTCATGCGTAGCTGTGCAGGCCGGTGATGACGAAGTTCACGACGATCCAGTTGAACAACATCACCCCGCAGCCCACGCACGCCAGGCCGGCGGTCCACAGACCCTTGTCTTTGACCTTCAGACGCACGTGCACCAGGATCAGGAAGATAATGAAGGTGTTCAGCGCAAACACTTCCTTGGGATCCCAGCCCCAGGGCCGGCCCCAGGAATGGTCGGCCCAGATGGCCCCCATGGCAATGCCCGCCCACAGCAGCACAAAGGACAGCTCCATGAGCACCAGCGTGGCACCGTCGAGCACCTGGCCGAGACTGGCTTCCCGAGTCTTGAGGAACGATCCGCCCGGGACCCCGCCGAGCATCAACTGCCCGGCCCCTCCGGTACGGGCATAGTCGTGATCGCCGCCGCCCAGGCGGTAGCGCAAGTACAGCAGCGCGGTCACCGCCGCCATGCCGATCAGGCAGTAGGAGAAAATGATCACGTTGGTGTGAATGTACAACCACAGGTCGTTCAGCACCGGCATGACGTGATCGATATCGGAACTGAGCGTCACCGGCATGAAGTGACTGCACATCATGGCCACCATCGCACACACCGCCGCACCCAGGGCAAACAGGTTGCGCATCGCGGTCTTGCGGACCAGGAACTCGATAATAAAGGCCGCCAGCCCCCCGAACCAGGTCGCCGCCATGATGGCCTCGAACATGTTGGAATTGGGGATCCGCCCCGACAGATACCAGCGGATCGCGATGGACGCGGTGTGCACCCCGAATGCCAGGAAGAACAGCACCAGGCCGGTCCGCCGGGCCCAGGTCCAATGGTAAACCACCGACATCAGCAACGGCACGATGGCCAGCAGGTAGATCATCCAGGCCCAAACCAGCGCCTTGTAACGGAGATACCAGCTCTCCAGCTCCAGCTTGTCCGCCGCGGGATACAACCCGGGATTGAACTGCGGGAGCATGCCGGCCAACTCGGCCAATCCACGGTTGGCCTCCGCGACGCGCAGGGCCTCCCAATTGGCGGCGAGTTGCCGCCAGACGTCGCGCAGGCGATCCTGCAGCGGACCGTCCAGGCCCGGCAGCGCGGCCTGCTGCAGACCGGCGTGCGGGTCGCGATCGTTCCACAAGGCTTGGATCGGAATCCAGCGCTGCAGGTCGTCCATTCCGGCCGGTGGAACGATGTTCAGATTCCCGATGAGAATGGACGGCTGGCTGACCGCCAGGGCATCTTCAATGGCCGCCACCGCCTTGCTGGTCCGCTGGAGATCCTGGGACATTTCGTCCAACAGGCTGCGGACGTCGGGGCGAGTGACCAGCGCCGGAGAGATCAGACCGCTCTCTTTGAACCGGACCAGACGCTCCGCGGGCACCGCCGGGTCATTGGCAATCCGCTGGGCGATCCGGGCCCGAACGTCTTTATGCTTGACGTAGATCAAGTCGACATCGCGGTAGGCCTCCGGACGAAACATCAGGTCCAGGTAGCTGAAGGCCGCGGACTGGCCGTTGATCTTGCGGCTGCCGCAGACCAGCTTCATCATGTAGCGGGCATAGGAATCGAAAGACTTGAGTCGCCCGTTGTGCTGCACGGCCACCGCCGACAGCGGAGTCAGGTCGACCTGCTCGGCGAACTCCGATTGCACGACGGTATCACCGCGACCCGAGAAGCCGTAGGCGATCAGCAACGCGACCCCGACCACAACCACCGCATCCGCGATTCGCCCCTTGATTCGAGCAGGCATGTCGTCAACACCCTTCCTGCAATAGTCGGTGATGGCCACCGGCATGGAGTTGGTGGCCCGGCCACCGCCGGTCGATCCCACCAACCTCCTGATCTGGGCATTATAGTGCTCGAGGGTGCTGATTCATATGACCCCGATGCCGGCGTTCGGCGTGGCGCACCACGCAGGTCGACGGCCCGGTGTGTGAGACGGCCGTTCCGGCCTTCGCCAACCCACTCGGGGCTCGGCGTCACTGAAACGCGGAATCCTGTCACGCCCCCTGAGCGTCCCAGCGCCGGTTTGACCTGGGCCCTGCCCCAATCCTCCTGCTGCGGATTGGCCACCACGAGGAGTCACTCGGGACTCGGCTGCACGGTCACAAAGGTCACCCTTTCTGGTGGCGGCAACCCTCGGGGATCGATATTCCGACTCCATTCAGGCGGGGCCCTGCCGCACCGGGACGTCACCCTCATCCCCAAACCATCCACATGGGGCCACCGCTTCCCTGCCAGCAAAGCAAGCACCCTGTCCAGTTGGCGGTCTCGCAGGACGTCGGCTCGATGCCATTCCTCATTCTTCTACGTCAGCCCCGGCGACGATCCCGGCCAGGCACAATCTCAGGGAGGGGGTGGCCTGGTCCTCCGGAACGCCAATACCCGCACCAGGGCAAGCGCCCAGGATCGCCTGTAACTGTTCACAAAATCACAAGTTACCGCCCGGATGACCCTGGCTTGGACAGGCAACGTAACGGCGCCACGACGTTGCCCGGGGTCCGGCGGGTCACCGCAGATTCTGGTGGTCGGGGTCCGAATCTGCGAAGTTCTTCGGAGAGCCCCCGAGCGGTGAGGTTTTTAAATCTTCCCCTGTCCCAAACGATCGAGTATCATGACCCTCGGAAACCAGGTAATCAAGTACCTGTTTTCTCCGAATGAGCTCCATAACGCGGCCGGACAGCCTGAGCCACTGTCCGGCTTCTGGGTTAAGGTCGGGTGGCGTCAGCCACCCGACCTTCTCTTCACCCCGGCCCGGAACACGGCGGCTCATCGAACCGCACCCGCCCCATTCTTCATACGCAAAAAGCGGTAGGTCAGCGTTCGCCGAGGTCCCGCCAGCCGATCCAGTAGCGCGGCCCTGGACCTCGTCCGATAGGGGCGCACCAGCCCCGTTTGGGACGTGCTCGATCTCTGTAAGCACGCTGCCCCCTCATGACAACCGAATAGATAGTATGGTTAAACGATTCAGTGGAGTACCCGCCGCATGACCGAAGCGCTGCAACACGAACTCCGTGCGTTTTTTGCCAAGATCAAGATGCCCAGCAGCCCGACACTGGCGGCGCAGATCCTGGAACTTGCCGAGGATCCGAACTCGACGATCGAGCAGTTCGCCGAGCTAATCCAACTGGACCCGGCCCTGGCCGCCCGCTTGCTGAGCATGACCAACTCGGCGGCGTGTGGTCAACGCAGCCCGGTGACGACCATCCAGCGGGCCGTCACCCTGCTGGGACTGAACCGCGTCCGGACCATCAGCCTGGGCTTTCAGTTGGTCAGCCACCTGGATCGCCTGGGGAGTTGTCCATTCGACATGAAGGGCTTCTGGCAGGAGTCCCTGCTGCGCGGATGCCTGGCCCGGGCGATCGCCGAACAGGTGGTGCCCACTCGGGCCGAAGAGGCCTTTCTGGTCGGACTGCTCCAGGACTGCGGGATCCTGCTGCTGGTTCAATTGCTGGGCCGGCCTTACGCTGATTTCCACGAGTCCAACGACCGTTCGCCGTTGGCCTCCTTCGAAGCCGAACGCGGCCAATTCAAGTATGATCACGTTGAGATGATCGGTGCACTGGCCCGCGAGTGGCGGCTGCCGTCCTCGATCGTGGCCCAGCTGGAAACCCACCACACCGAGACCCGGCCCACCGCCGAACAAGGCGAAGGCGCACTGCTGGGTGCGGTCAGCTACCTGGTGGGCTCGATTCCGCTGAATGCCTCCGGCCGCACGCCGCACGGCGAGGATGTCACGCTGGCCGGCTATGCCGCCGACGTGCTCGGCCTGAACGAAGCCGCCCTCCAACGCGGCCTGTCCCGAGCCGGCGAAGCCTACGCCGAACTGGGGCGGCTGCTCCAGGACATCGTGCCCGACAACCTGGATGTCACCGATCTGCTGAACCAGGCCAATCTACATCTGAGCCGCAGTTGTGAGCAGCAGCACGAGCAGGGCGAGCGCGAACAACAGCGGCTGCAACATGCCTTGGGTGCCTACCAGGCCCAGGCGGCCCGCGACCCCTTGACCAATGTGCTCAATCGCGGAGCGCTGAACGACGCCGCCCGCAAGAGCGTCACCCAGGCGGCCGCGGCCGGCAGCGCGATGACCGTCATCTTTATGGACATCGACCACTTCAAGCAACTCAACGACACCTACGGCCATGCCTGCGGCGACACCGTGCTGCAGAGCGTCGCGGAAACCCTCAGGCGGCTGGTCACCCACCGTGGCGTGGTCGGGCGTTATGGCGGCGAAGAGTTCCTGGTCCTGGTCAGCGGTCTGGACGCGGACGGGGCCCGAGCACTGGGCGAGGCGATTGTCGATGGCGTCCGCAACCTGCGCGTGCCCGGCGTGTCGCAACCGGTGACCTGCAGCGCCGGCGCGTTGTGGAGCCAGGTGCCCCAACCCTCTGAAGAACTGATCGTCGCCGCCGACAACCTGATGTATGAAGCCAAGTGCGCCGGCCGGGACCGCTGCTGCTTCCACCGCCAACTGGCACCGCCCGCCGGCCCTCCGAACACCGTCACCCTGTTGGACCCGCGGCCCGCGAACAACCCGCTGGCGGTGTCAGTCCAGGCCTTTGAGCGGCTCGCCCACCAACTGAACCGTGAGGCCGGACAGACCGTGGTCGACGGTCGCAAGCAACAGCGCAAGCCGCTGGTCTGCCCCTGCACGTTGACGTTGCTGAACCAAACCACTTTGGAACTGACCGTGGAAGCGGCCTACGTCCGCAACATCTCAACCGGCGGCATCGGGCTGCTGTGCCAGCGGGCCGTCACCCGAGGTGAGGCCGCCGAAGTCACCATCCGCGTCGACGACCGGCCGGTCCATTTTGCCGCCGGGGTGGTGGCCTTCTGCCGGCACATCGACGGTGCGGTCCATGAAGTCGGGCTGCAGGTGTTTGCGCACGGCAAGCAGCCGATTCTGTCGCACGACCCCATCGGGGCGATCGAGAACCTGGATTGGGTTGCTGGATTGATCAACGTTGTGAACGCCTCGAACAGCCCGGTCGGGCGTCAGCGCGGAGAGTTCGATGAGCCAGTGCACAGCAGCACCCCGACCCCTTGAAGCCCTGGTCGCCGACCCCGATGAGGACACGCGCCGCCTGTGTCGCGCCATCCTGCAGGAACAGGGCTACCAGGTGGTCGAGGCCAGCCATGCCGAGGACTTGGTCAGCCAGGTCCGAGGCCGGGCGCCCGACATTGTCATCGTCGACGCCCATCTCGCCGGAACCTCCGGCAGCAACTCGCTGGATTCGTTGCGCGGATTGATGAGTCATCCGCACGTCCCGGTGATCGTCCTTTCCGAAATGCGCCACGCGGCCGAAGTGGTCGGCCGCTTGGACTCCACGATCCATGAATACCTGGGCAAGCCGGTCCGGCCGCAGGAATTGCTGGCCCGGCTGGACGGGTTGACCAGCCGGGTCGCCGCCTCCCGCGAATTGCAGCTCAAGCGCGATCAACTGGGCGAGCACTCCCGGGTGCTCATGCTGCTCCTGGAGTTCAGCAGCACGCTGGCCACCGCCGAGTGTCTCGAAGATATTGTCTCAGATACGCTGACCGTGGCGGCTGCGATATTCTCCTGCCAGCGCGCCTGCATCCTCATGCCCGATCCGGAGAACCGCGTCCTGACTGTTACCGGCTCGATCGGAATGGGGCGGACCCTGGTCGACGCCCTGATCGTCCCGGTGGGCGAAGGGGTCGCCGGCCGCGTTTATGAATCGGGCGGCCGCATCCTGGTCTCGCACCATCAACCCGTCGCCCAGGCCAGCGTGCACGATTGCGGGCTGTACACCAAGCCGCCGGCCCTGGCCATTGCCATGCGTGCCTCCTCACACGTCGTCGGCGTGCTCTATCTGGCCGAACGCCTGGCCCAGGGTTTGTTCAACGAGTGCGAACTGGACTACGTCAGCCTGATCAGCAACTCCTCCGCTGCGGCGATCCACAACGTGCTCAGCCGCCAGGATCGCGAAGATGCCCAGAACGCCCTGACCGTCGCCCTGGCGAGCCTGGCGGAGCATCGCGATCAAGAAACCGGACAACATCTCGATCGCATGACCGGCTTCTGCATGATCCTGGCCGAGGAGCTTCGCGACCACTCGCCCTATGGCTCGCAAATCGACGCGACGTTCCTGGAAAACCTCAGCCGAGCCGCCCCGCTGCACGACATCGGCAAGGTCGGCATCCCCGACTACGTGTTGCAGAAACCGGAGAAACTGACTCATGAGGAACTCGAGATCATGAGACAGCACCCGGTCATCGGGGCCGACACCATCCGCACGGCCCGGGCCCGCTCACCGCACTCGCCGTTCCTGAAAATGGCCGAGGAAATCACCCAGAACCACCACGAATGGTTCAACGGAAACGGATATCCCTGCGGCGTCCGCGAAGCCCAGATTCCCCTGTCGGCGCGCATTGCCGCCCTCGCCGACGTCTACGATGCCCTGACTTCCCGCCGCGTCTACAAGCAGGCGATCTGCCATGATCGCGCCCAAAACATGATCGCCGAGCTGGCCGGACGGCAATTCGACCCCGTTGTCGTGCAGGCCTTCCTGGACTCCGCCGAACGCTTCAAGACCCTGGCCACCGAGTTGAGCGAGGATCTGACCGTCGATGAAGTCGCCCTGACCGCCAGCATGACCCTCAAGTAACCCACCCGGCCCGCGGTGCTCCAGGCCTGCCGGGCAGCCAAGGGGCCCACAACCCCAGCGAATTGCATTTGGTACCACGATTTATACCAAATGAAGATACCATTAGCTCCATTTCGTATCACCATTTTGATCAAATCAAGATACCAAATGGATAAAATGAAGATACCATTTGATATAAATGGTGGTACCATAAAAACCAAGGGCCCTGCCATTCGGCGGTCCCTGAGCCCGACGCCGCCCTTGACCGGTCCGGCTGAAGCATGGGGCAGGGCCACGCCGGCGCCCCTGTACACGCTGTACGGCGCCGGGTGGCGCCAGCCAGATGGCATCCGAGCCCCAGGCATCCGCGTGGGGTCAAAGGACCAGAACCGCACTCGGTCCGTCCGGAAAACCCCATGCGCTGTCGCCCGCAGACCGGGAACAGACCCTGGGCAGGGACGATTTGCGGGTGAAATCATAATGGGATGAATGAGTCGCTACCCAGGGAAGTGATCAATCACCCGGGACGCCTTGCGGGCTCCAGTGAAGAAATGAGCGCCCCGGGCGTTATTGCGGTGCTTGACCGCGATCGATCACAGGTTGTGGCGCCGGCCGGCAAGCGGCGGCGCGGTCGGTTGATGCCGGCAGGGTTCGGGGGGCCGGCCCGTTCAGGTCCCAGGGCCCGCCGCCAACCGCCGCCGGCTTGCAGTCGAAAAATGCCTGGGCAGGGCGGGCTCCCTCTCCCTCCCCTGAAACGCAGTGCCACACTGCTTCCCTGCCCCAGGCTTGGAGGATCCAAACCCAGCATGAATGGTAATAGCCCAGGGCAGAGGCGCGCAGGTTCGAAGGTTCCGGAAACCAAAAGGGATGCGTGCCCTGGGCGTTATGGTGATCTGGTCACATACCACCACTTACCATCATGTTGTACGACAGGGGTGTCGGGCTCGCTCAATCGGCAGGGCCTACTGATGATCCACCAACCCCGTCGCTGTGCCTGATTGTATGCCGCCCATCAACTTAAGTCTTTGATCATTAGAGTGAAATCAGCAAAGCGGCGGCGATCCGCATGCTGGCGCGTGCCGTCGGGCGATTCTCGGACCCAGGCCCTCAGCGAGAGCGCTTGCCGCCAGCTTTACGGGCAATGGTGGCCCGCGAGAAGCAACTCCAGACCGTCTGTGACCGTTCACCCTACGCCGGCCGGCCGGCGGTGCGCGGCGAGCCACGCATCGCCTTGGCCTCCGCCCGGACCGACCAGCCCGTCTTCAGGCCGAGGACGAACCAGCCCAAAGCCAGCACCCCGGTGGCGAAGAGGGTGTCTCCGACCACGCGCATCCAGCGCAGGGTGTCCATGATCGGCGTCTGCATGAATTCGGCCGATCGGGCGTACCACATGCCGCGCTCGACGCTGGCCCACGTCTGGAGCAACCCGACCGGCAGCAGGCTCAGCAGCACCATCAACGCCAATCCGATGTTGATCGCCCAGAACGCATAAGCCAGGGCGCCCGTGCGCCATTCCAGTCGGGTGGCCAGGCCCTTCAGGCAAAACAGCATCAAGCCAATGCCCAACATGCCATACACCCCGAACAGGGCGGCGTGACCGTGCACCGGCGTGGTGTTCAATCCCTGCATGTAATACAGGGCGATGGGCGGATTGATGAGGAATCCGAAGAGTCCCGCGCCGACCAGGTTCCAGAAAGCCACCGCGACGAAGAAGCAAATAGGCCACTTGTACGCCTGGACCCACGGCTTCGCGCGACTCAGTGTGAGGTTCTCGTAGGCCTCGAACCCGATGAGTACCAAAGGCACGACCTCAAGCGCGCTGAACACGGCGCCCAGAGCCAGTATGGCCGTCGGCGTACCCGTGAAATATAGATGGTGGAACGTCCCGATGATTCCGCCGCTCAGGAAGATCGTCGTGGAGAACAGCACCGCGGCAGTGGCAGTGCCCACGCGCAACAGCCCCATCCGCGTGAACAGAAACGCGATAACCACCGTAGCGAAAACTTCGAAGAATCCCTCCACCCACAGGTGGACGACCCACCACCTCCAGTACTCGGCGATCGCCAGGTTGGTCTGCCGGCCCCACATCAGGCCCGCTCCGTAAAAGAGCGCGATGGCCGCCGAGGCGATCATGAACAGGCCCAGCAGATGGCGGTGTTCGGTCGGCTTGCGGATGGCGGGCCACATCGCCCGACCCATCAGGAACAGCCACAGGAACAAGCCCACAAACAGGAAGATCTGCCAGAACCGTCCCAGGTCGACGTACTCGTAACCCTGGTGGCCGAACCAAAAATTGGCCTCCAGACCCAGGCGCTGCTGCACTCCGAACCACTGCCCCGCCATCGAACCGACGACGATGACCAGAAGGCAAGCGAACAACGCGTTGACACCCAGCCGCTGGAACTTCGGTTCATAGCCGGAGACCGCCGGGGCCATGAACAGTCCCGTCGCCAGCCAGGCGGTGGCGATCCAGAAAATGGCGAGCTGCGTGTGCCACGTTCGCGTGACGGCGTAGGGCAGGTACTCGGCCAGCGGGAAGCCGTAGAAGCCGGAGCCCTCCACCGCGTAATGCGCGGTCACGGCGCCGAGTCCGACCTGCGCGACGATCAGCGCCGCCACCACCCAGAAGTACTTGAGCGTGGCCCGCATGGACGGCGTGGGTTTCAGGGCCAGCAGCGGGTCCTCGGCGGGTGCGCCGTTGGGTTCGTCCCCGTCCTTCCGCTGAACCGCGAAGTACCACGCCAATGCCCCGATTCCGGCCAGCAGCAGCACGAAACTGATGACCGACCAGACGACGATCGAGCCCGTCGGACGGTTTCCGACCAGCGCTTCAGGCGGCCAGTTGTTCGTGTAGCTGATGGTCGAACCCGGGCGCTCCGTCACGCACGCCCACGAGGCCCAAAAAAAGAACGCGTTGAGCGCCTGCTGACGCTGCGGGTCCTTGATCGCATTTGCGGGAATCGCGTAGGCATCGCGTAGATCGGCCAGCGCCGGATCATCACCGAACAGTGCCGCGTAATGGGTGCCTACCTCACCGATCACGCCAGCCCGATCGGCGGAGACGGTCAGTTGCTTCAGCGATGGGTCGAACGTATTCGCCCGAAGTTCCTGCTTCAGGCGCGCCTGCAACACCGCCTGATCTTCCGGCGGCAGATCGGCGAACGATTGACCGTGGTCACGGTCGGCCCACCGGTCCAGGAGTGCAGTGGCCTCGCGGTGCAACCAGTCCGCCGACCAGTCCGGCGCGACGTAGGCGCCGTGTCCCCAGACCGTGCCGACCTCCTGCCCGCCCATGGATTGCCAGACGTTCTGCCCGTCCTTGATCTGCTGGCCGGTAAGGATCACCTTGCCGTCGGGGGTGACAACTTGTGCGGGAACCGGCGGCGCCTCACGGTAGAGTTCCCGGCCGTAGTAGCCCAGGACGGCGAAGGACACGACAACCACCGCGCCGAACGCGAACCAGTGTCTGGAGTAGGAATTACGTGTCATGATTCTCGGACCCAGGCCCTCAACGAGAGCGCTTACCGCGAGCTTTACGGCTAATGGTGGCCCGCTTGGCGGCCAACTTCCGGCCCCCCCGGGCAACGGACTTCTTGCGGGTGGCCGCCCGTGTGGATGACGCCGGTTGCTTGGCGGTGCCGCCGGAAGCAGGCGCCCCGGCCGGCGGCGGGGCGGGCGGCGGCGGTGGCGAGGCGGACGCAGCAGGGCAAATCGATTCTGCCAGGGCCCGGGCCTGGCGCAGCGGCAGGAACGGGTTGTCGCTGATCTTGGTGACACACAGCGGCGCTTCGCCCACAATGCTGACCACCGGAAGGTACCCGTTGCCGTCGCCCAAGACCCGCAGGATGTGCCCATTCCAGTCGCACACGTAACACCCGGGTCCGGAGATGGCCTCTGCGGCGACCTTCTGTCCCAGGACGGGGGTCGTGGGCTCTATCCCTGGAAACGGGACCAAGCTCATCGGTGATTCTCCTACGGGCGCCTTGTTCCAGATCGCCGGCAACCGCTCAGGCGGCAGCACCGCCGGCACACTAGGCTAACCCCTCAGCGGCGTGAACTCCAGGCCCCCACTTCGGCAATGGGGTCCGCCGCCGCGCCTGACGCAAAGGAGTTCCGGTTCAACGGTGGCGCGGGGAGCGCGGGCAGCTGCGAGGGTCCGGGTGCCGTCAGCGGTCCTGTGGCTGGAGGGTTCGGACGACCCGCACCGCAGCGCCGTCGTCGAGGGTGTCGAGATCATCGCAAATCACCTGCATCCCCGGAGTGATCCCGCTGCGCACTTCCACCGACTTGTCGCCACGGGCGCCGAGGGTCACCGGGTTGGCCACGGCTTTGTCGTCGTGCACGGTGAACACCACCGCCTGGTCGCTGCCCGGCGTCAGCTTGACGGCCGCCTTGGGCAACCAGGTGCCGGCCACGGCCGCCGCGTTGCTATCGGCGGACGCCGCGGCCAGGAACTCGACCTTGGCCGACCCGCCGACCCGCAAGCCGGGCCCGGGATCCAGAATCCGCACCTTGACCTGCACGGTGGCCTTAGAATAATCCCCGACCGGATCGATCCACAGAATCGAACCCCGGTACACTCGCGAGCGGTCGGCGTCGGGGGTGACGCGCACCGGGTGCCCCGCGGACAGCCGGCCGATGTCGCGTTCGCTGACGTCAATCTCAACGCGCAGCCGGGTCATGTCGGCGATCTCGACCAGTTGGGCGTTGGCATTGGCCCCCCGGCCGCCTTCGGCAGCCAGAAAATCACCCACCTGGGCATTACGCTCCAGCACCACGCCGGCAATCGGCGCCCGGATCGCACAATCGTCGAGCCGCTTCTGGGCCAGCACCAAGCTGGCCTGGGCGGCGCGCAGATCCGAACCGGCCATCTCGATCGCGGAGGCTGCGGCATCGACGGCCGCGCGGGCGGCAGCCAACGCCGCCTCGGCCGCCTCGCATTCGTTCTTGCTGTTGAAGAACTCGAAATCGCCGACCTGCCCGTGATCGTGCAGCCGTTGCAGCCGCTCGTAGTTACGCTTCTCGAATTCGTAGCGGGCCAACTGTTCGTCGGCGTTCGAGCGGATCCGAACCTGCTCGGCCCGGGCCCGGGCCACCTCGAACGCGCGGCGATCGCCGGTCGCCGCCGCCTCATCGCGTAACGCCCGGTAGGCCACTTCTTCGATCCGGGCCAGCACCTGGTCGGCCTGCACCTGGTCGCCCTGCTCCACCAGCATTTTCACGATCTGGCCGGAGACCTTGGTGGCGACCTTGACCTGAAAGTCACTGACGATTCTGCCTGAGGCCACCAGGGTGATCGCCGGGTCGGACGTCGGGCGCTGGCCGACGGTCAACACGCTCACTTCGACCACCGGCGTCGAAATGGCCATGACGATGTTCCTGCCCGTGGTGCGGTAGTACCACAGCCCCGCGGCCACGCAGACGGCCAGCACGCCCGTGGCGATCCCGGTCAGGGGCAGCCAGCCGCGCCCGCCGCCGCGCGGTCGCTGGTGCGGCTCGATGGCCAGTCTGGAGAGTCCGGAACCTCCGCGCTCGGCTGTCACTGGTCGGTCCCCATCCTATTGCTCGCGCAGGGCCACCACGATCCGCATCCTGGCGGCACGCCAGGCGGGCATGATCGAGCCCACGAACCCGATGACCACGGCGACCCCCAATGACGTCCCGATGATCTTGGGTGTGATCGCCAGCGAATAGCTGACCGTCGTGAAGGTGGTCGGCAACATGTTCTTCTGGACGCCGTCGGACAGCAGGCTGAGGGCGCAGCCCAACAGGCCGCCGCCGAAGGCCAGTAGCATGCCTTCCAGGACGAAGGCCACCAGGATGTTGTTCCGCCCGAAGCCCAGCGCCCGCAGCATGCCGATTTCGCCGGTGCGCCCGGCCACGGCGGCATACATGGTATTGGCCACCGCAAACGCCGCGGCGACGCCCATGATGACGATCATGGCCACCGCCAGAACCTGGTTGGTGTTCTGGTTGGTGTTGATGTCGGTGAAGTACTCCCGTTCGGTCTTGGCGGTCAGTTCGACACTGGGGCCCTCGATGAAGGCGATGGCCTCGCGGCCGGCCGGTTCATCGGCCACCAGCAGCCGGGCCGACGAGTATCCGCCGCGCCCGTAGACGTCGCGCAGGGTCTCGACGTAGCCCCAGACCTCGCTGTCGGCAGCCGTGCCGCCGCTGCTGAAGATGCCCACCACCTCGAACCTGCGGATGCCGCGCGTGCCGATCTGAATAAAGTCGCCCAGGCCATAGTCCTGGTACTGGCCGTGGGCCGCCTCCCCGACCACGACCTCGTAGGTCCCGGCCTTGAACGGCCGACCCTCAATAATCTTCACCTTGTCGTGGCGCACCTGGCAGGCCTTCTCGAAGTCGACGCCGCGCACGCAGGTATTGACCGCCACCTCGCGGTCTCCCTTGGCGAAGGCGCTGCTGATGCCGACCAACTCCGGGCTGATGATCGGGCCGGACGCGTCCCGCACCGCGGTGGGGGTCATCTCCAACCGATTGACCACATCATTGGGCAAACCGGAGATGGTCTCGTTGGAGGCCGACTGGCTGATCACGAGAATGGTGTTGCGATCGCCGGTGGCCACCATGGTGTCAAACGCGCTATCGGTCACCGCCTGGAGATAGGCAAAGGCCCCAATGACAATCGCGATCAGCCCGATCGATGACCAGGTACTGGTCGGTCGCGCCATCAGGCTCAGCAGGTTGTAACGAAACGGCAAGGCCAATTCATACCACCTTCCGCAGGGCCGAAGCGACCTGCAGTCGTGCCGCCAGGGTCGCCGGCACCACCGCCGCCAGCAGCCCACAGCACACCGCAACCGCCATGGCCATGGCCACCGTGGTTCCGGGAATGACGATCGGCCCGGCCATCATCGGCAGCTGCGGCTCCAAAGCCGTCACGATGCCCCACAGCGGCAGGACCGCCAGCGCCCCGCCGATCAGCCCCAGCAGGGCCCCTTCGCACAAGACCATGCCGACCACCCGCCCGGCTGGAAAACCCAGGGCCCGCATGGCGGCGATCTCGCGGGTCCGCTCGCGAAAGGACATGCTCATGGTGTTTAAAGCCACGGCGATGGCCACGATGACCACCAGTCGGCCGACGGTCCAGATCATGCCGACCCAATCGCCGCCGGCTTGAGCGAAAGACGCGAAGAAGGTCGACTCCATTTCGGTGCGGGTCTCGTGTTCCGAGTTGGCGAAGTGCTTGTCGATTTCGGCCAGGGCCCAGGTCCGGGCCTGCGGCGAGGCGCATTTGATCCAGAAATTGTTCACCCCGATGGTGGTCAGGCCGGCCTGCTTGTAGGCCTCCTCGTAATAGTCCAGCCCGAAGTACAGCCACGGCCCATCCAGACCCTCGGGAATCGACTTGATGATGAACTCGATGGTGGCGAACGGCGGCACCGAACCCACCAGGGTGATCCGGTCGCCGACGGTCAGGTTCATGCGATCGGCCAGTTGCTTTCCGACAATGGCGGCGCGGCGCTCGCTGCGGAAGCCCTCCAGCTCCTCGGGGGTCATCTGGTACTCGCTGTACACCACCGGGAAGGTGTCACGATCGACGGCCATGCTCGGAACGGCGCCCTGGGTGCCCTCCACCCGGCCGCCAAACCAGGTCGCCCGGCAGACCGCGGTCAGGTAGCCCTCCGTGTCCAGGGCCTCGATCTCGCCACGGATGCGCTGCGGCAACTGCGCGGTGTAGGTCAGCTTCTGATGCACCGCCACCCGCATGTTGCGATCGGATTCCGCAAGCATTGCGCTGACCAGGTCCACGAACGACCGGGCGATCGTAAACACGAACAACGGCAAGGCGATGGCCGAGACGGTCAGGGCCGTGCGCAGGCGATTGCGAGTCAGGTTCTTCAGCACCAACGTGATCTGGGTCATACGGGTTCCTTGATCCACGCGCCCGCCACGGCCGGCGCGGGGCGCGACCTCAGTAGGCCACGGCTTCGGCGGCGGCCGGGGTGTCCGCCAGCAATTGGCCCTTCTCCAGGTGAATGGTGCGGCCGGCGTGCGAGGCGGCCTTGCTGTCGTGCGTGACCATAAGCACGGTCTTGCCGAATTCCTGGTTCAGCCGCTCCAGGAGCACCAGCACTTCGTGGGCGCTGCCGGCGTCCAGGTTCCCGGTCGGTTCGTCGGCCAGCAGCAGCGCCGGATCGGTCACGATGGCCCGGGCGATGGCCACCCGCTGTTCCTGACCCCCGGACAACTGGCTGGGCTTGTGGTCGGAACGGTCTTCCAACCCGACCACCGACAAGGCCAGATTGACGCGCTCGCGCCGCTCCGCGGCGTTCATCCGAAACAGCATCAGCGGCAGCTCGATGTTCTGGAATGCGGTCAGCACCGGCAGCAGGTGATACATCTGGAAAATGAACCCGACGTGCCGCGAGCGCCAGAAGGTCAGCTCCCGTTCGTTCATGGTGTGCAAGTCGGCCTCGCCGACCTGCACCGTACCTTCGGTCGGAACATCCAGCCCGCCGATCAGGTTCAACAAGGTGCTCTTGCCGGATCCGCTTGGACCCATCAAGGCCACGAACTCCCCGGACTCGATGCTCAAGCTCAGATTGGAGAGCACTTCCACCTCGAGTTCGCGTTTGGCATAGACCTTGCGAATGTCGGCCAGTGCAATATAAGGCATCACAAGCACTCCTGCTGCCGCCGTTCGATGTGCATGAGGTTCGATTTCGCCGCTGAATTGTACACGCAGCACGCCCGGATTTATAGGCCGGAGGAGCCCCGGCAGCCATGAGGGGGGTGCCCCGTCGCTGCCTGTGATGTGCCGCTTACGGCCGGCCGTCGGCTGCCGGCTGGTTGGCGCGATAGCCCCATAGCTCCGGTGGTTCGGTTCTGCTGCTGCGGTACTGGTAGACCTTCCTGCCGTTGTGGTATTCGAAATCGGTGGTCCGGCGCCGGCCGTCCAGACGCGGCGGCAGCTCCGGACGTTCGCTGAGGATGGCGGTCTTGGTGGTTTCAATCCGCACGACCCGCCGCCGTTCGGCGCCGTTCAGGGCATCCATCAGCAGTGCATAGGTGCGCACTTTGCCACGCTCAAAATCGCGGCGCGAGACGAAGCGCAGCTCACGGAGATAGGCGTCGTCCAGCTTGAAGGCCAGCAGGTCGACCAGGGCATGAAGCAATCCCTGAAAGCGCAGGATCAGCCCGCCGTCGCCCGCGCTGGAGAATCGGACCACGATCTCGCGGGCCTCGTCGCGTTCGTATGACACCACCACCCAGCCGTGACCGACCAGTTCGGCCCGGGGGGCCGCGAAATGCAAGCCGTCCAATTCGACGGCGGCCCCGGGCACGATGTCGTACTCCAGACCGGCGATGGTCCGGCCGTCGCGCTCGCGCAGCTCCAGCGCCACAGAGTTGAAGCGGTTCCACTGGGCGGTCATTGCCGCAAGAAACGCCAGTGTGCTGGCCAGCCCATCGGCCGCCCTGGCCGCCTTTTGCGCGCTGCGCTGCAACTCGGGATAGCGCTGCGGCGTAGCGTCACGAGCGGTTTCCAGCAGGTCGGCCAGGGCCTGGCGGCGATCGGCGCGGTCCCAGTCGTGCAGCAGCTCGAGCACCGCGGTGGTGGTGCCGTCGGGCACGTTCCGCCCGCTCAGCCGAAACGAACTGCGCAACAACCCGCCCACCAGCACGACATCGGGCTGCTCGGCGGCCAGGTCCGGCGACAGCTCCTCGGTGAAGAACTCACTGAGGCTCTGCAGCAGCGGCACCAGCACCCAGGCAGCGCTGTTGTCCCAGACCAACGGCACTTGGCGGCGGCGCTCGATGTCCGGAGACATCGAAGCCCCCAAGGCATCGACCTCGAGCAGCAGGTCGGCGGTCAGGGTCGCCCAGCGGCGGTCCGATCCGGACCCGCTCTCTTCCAGTACGTGTGCCAGACGCTGCACGTAGTCGCCAGTCCGGCTGAATAAGGCCGCCATGGCATCGGCATGCTGTTGGCTGAGCGGAAAGACGGCCACCCCGTTGTTGTTGGGCAGGGCTTTGAAGGTCTCGTACAACTTGATGGTCGACCAGGCCGGGCTGGGTTCGAAAGCCAGTTCGTAACGGTACGGCCAGGTCGCTGCGTCGGTGCGCAACGGTTTCGGACGGGCTTCCTCCCAGCCGGTCGCAGACAGTTGAAACGCGGCGTCGAGTTCGCCCGGCCGGGCGCTTCGCGAATCGACGCACCCGCCGAGTGCCATGAACAGCAGGGCAGAGCCGACCGCGGCACCGGCAGCGCCCGCCCGGGAAAGTCGCCAGCGCCGGGTCATGGATGGGGAACTCCTCTGAGCTGACGCTGCATGGCGCTTCGCGGGTAGCGCGCCGTGCCGGCCAATACCGCCCGAATCTGGTCCCAGGAGGTCACCACCTGGGCCTGGTCATCGAGCACCTCCAATTGGTCCGCCAGCACCACCCGCTGGGCGGCGGTCAACTTCTGGGGCTGGACGATGATGAAGCAATCCAAGCCGTTGCCGCGGTAGGCGACGCCGTCGCTGATCCGGTCACCGACGCCCAGGGTGATGTTGGGAAACAGGGCCAACAGCCGGTCCAGCTCACCGGTCTTGAACGACTCGCTGCCCGAGGCCCATTCGTCGAGCGTGCACATCAGCAGCGGGCCCTCCGGAAACCCCCACTTCTTCAGGAACCGCTTGGATCGCGATCGCAGGAACTCAGGACGGTGGGTCAGGTACAGCACGTGCTGTTGCCGGGCCAGGTCGGTGAGCACCGCCGCGGCATCGGGCAGCGGATCGGGGTCGCCCAGCAACACTTCGTCCAGACCGGCATCGACAACCGTGTGATCCAGGTCCACCACCACGAACCGCTGGGTGGACTCGAACACCGCCACCAGCAGCTCGCAACTCGGTACCCGGGCGCTGTGCAATTCCGCCGGGTCCAACTCGGCGGTCACCGTATGCAAACCGAGCGACTCGAAGCGCTGCGCGATCCTGGCGATGCCGTCGGCGTTGGTCTTGGCGGCACCAATGCGACGACGCCCGGAGCCGTCCGTCACGAAGAAAAAGACGGTGTAGTCGGTCAGCGGTCGAGTGAACCCGGCCGTGCGCAAACTGACCGCCAACTCGATCTCGCGGGCCGGAGTGCTGACCTGATCGAATCCCTGAAACAGAATCTCGCGGCGGTTCACCTGATCGGGATCCGCACAAGCCGCAACCGCCATCACTGCCAGGCCAAAGGGGACGCGACCCTTTATCGTGCGGCATCGAAATAGATCGGCAACGTTCATGTTCTCATTCTGGCGGCGGCGCTGAATCAGAACCGGGTAGCGCCCTGTTCTCGGGAGGATAGGGGATGCTGCCGGAGTGGGTCAAGCATGGCGCCAACGGCAGCGCCCAACGAGTGGTCCACCCTCTGCATGGCCCCACCCGCGAGACCATGAGGGTCGAGGCCACGGGGCCTTCCTGGGTGGGTTCGTTGAATGCACTGCGGGCATGCGAGTCCGGTTCGACAGTGTCCCGCGACAGAGGCCTCGATGCGTTGGAATGGTATTGTTGGCGCTGACGTCTATTGCCAAACATCGGACAGCGCCGCTTACGGTGCAAGTCGGCGGGCTCATTGGTATGATAAGGCGGCGAGCGGATCGATGGCGAAGCGCGTTCAACGACATCCGATGACCGTGGATCCGGCAACGGCCCGGCCTGATCAGGCCCTGCTGCTGGCGGCGATGCGCTTTGCCCAGGCCGCTGAGATCAGCGAAATTCTGGGGGCCATCACCGCGGCCGTCGGCGACCTCGAGGACATCCAGTTCAGCGGGCTGGGCGTCTATGAGGACCGCCGCCGGGTGCTGGTCATCTACACCACGCCGAACCGACCGGGCGGCGACACCGACGGGGGCTGGTCGCGGGACGGCGAAGAGTTCCTGCTGCACGACACCGAGGCCGCCCGCTTCCTGGAAGAGCCTCATACCTATACATCGCCCGACCTGGACCGCGATCGATCCCTGGCGGTGCACGAGCGCTTCCGGCAGATGGGCATCCACCGCTATGTGGCCGTGCCACTGCTGTGCGGCGACCACTTCCTGGGAACGCTCTACGCCGCGTCACACGCTGCTGCGGCCCCGTCGCGCGCGGTGGTGGCCTGGCTGGAGCACCTGGCCGTGCTGCTGGCGCCCGCCTTGTGGAACCTCATGACCCAGACCCGCCTGGCCAAGGGCGACCGCCGCCGAGCCACGCTCATCGAGCTGAGCCGGGCCATCAACACCTCCTTGAAACTCGACGCCGTGTTGCAAGCTGCCCACCAGGCGATCGGCCGGATCGAAGGTCACTGCCTGAGCATGGTCGGACTGCTCGATGATGACCAGCAGACCCTGCGGGCCCATTGGCATCCGGTCGCGAACCCAAACGGCGGCCCGGAACTCATCCCGGTGGCTGAAACCGCCTTGTCCTGGGTCTTGGAACAACGCAAGACCTACGAATCCGAAACCCTCAGCACGCCGCCCTTCCGAATAGACGCCCGCATGGCTGATGCCGGGGTCCGCCGCTATGTCGTGGCGCCGATGTTCGTTCGGGGGCGGATCATCGGTGGCTTCCTGTTCGGCACCAGCGACCCACACCCGGCCTTGACCACCGATGTCTGGCTGTATGAGAACATCGCCCTGCAATTGGCCCTGGCCATCGACAACGCCATCCAGTTTGAACAACTGCGGGCCCTGTCCGACCGTTTGGCCGAGCAGAACGTCTACCTGCGGGAGGAAATCGAGACCGACCTCAACGTCGAAGGGATGATCGGCGACAGCCCTGCCATGCAACGGGTCTGCGCCGAAATCGGCCGGGTCGCGAGCACCGATGCCACCGTGCTGATCATGGGGCCGACCGGCGTCGGCAAGGAACTGGTGGCCCGGGCCCTGCATGCCGGCAGCGAACGGGGGGACCACCCGCTGGTGAAGATCAACTGCGCCGCCATTCCAGAAAACCTGGTGGAGAGCGAGTTGTTCGGCCACGAGCGCGGGGCCTTCACTTCGGCCGTGGCACGTCGGATCGGTCGCTTCGAACTGGCCCGCGACGGCACTTTGTTTCTCGACGAAATCGGTGAGCTGCCGTTGCCCATCCAGGCCAAGCTGCTGCGGGTCCTGCAGGACGGCGAATTCGAACGCGTCGGCGGGACGACCACCATCACGACCAACGCTCGAATCATCGCCGCGACCAATCGCGACCTCCTGCGGGCCTCGGAACTCGGGACCTTCCGGTCGGACCTGTACTACCGGTTGAACGTTTTTCCGCTGGTGGTCCCGCCGCTGTCCGAACGGATCGACGACATACCGCTGCTGGTGGCGTCGTTCATCGGCCAGTTCAGCCGGCGCATGGGTCGCACGGTTGAGCGCATCGATCCGGCTTCTTTGGACTACCTGTGCCACCGCGATTGGCCGGGCAATGTCCGCGAACTCCGCCACGTCATCGAGCGGGCCATGATCCTGTCCGACGGGCCCGTGCTGACCGTCGAACCCAGTGCCGCCCGCCGGACCGCCGATCCCGGCGCGACCCAGTCGCCGGCGGTGCCCGCGCCGCTGACGGTGCCACCGCCGCCACCCCTCCCAACCGCCGGCACCGCGGTCGGCACCCTTGAAGACATGGAGCGCCAGCACATCCGCCAGGCCCTGCGCCAAACCGGCGGGGTCATTGACGGAGCCCGCGGCGCTGCCGCCCTGCTGGGGCTGAACCCCTCGACCCTGCGGTCGCGCATGAAACGGCTCGGCATTCGCCGCATGGAGTCGCAAGACGGATAGCCCGCCGAATCTCCGCATTTCGCGGGCGCCGTGAGATATCGTGATTGGAACAGCGCGATCTCACGACCCTCGGCCCGCCAGCGCTCCGAAAGTCCTCCGTGAACCCTGTTTTGCCGGTGTGACGGCCGTCCACAGGAGATCGTCCCCACCCCACCCACACGGACCGTCGCTGGCACGGCGGTTGCCCAAGCACTGCCAGCGCGAGTCGAGGGCCTCGGATTACGCCCCCGGCATGCTCCGCGCTGACGAGTCCCTTGTTTATTGTCCTGGAGGATGGAAAAATGGCACACTCACGTTCGATCAAGACCGTTGCGACTGGCAGCATCGCTGTTGCAGTCCTGCTCAGCCTGAGTACCTCGATGGCCCATGCCCAGTTTGTCATGCAATCGGAGGTCGCCTACGCCGCGGGCACCCAGCCGTCCGGGGTGACCGCGGGGGACTTTGATGGGGACGGCGATCTTGATCTGGCCACCACCGTCGAAGGCCCGGATCGCATCGCGGTCCTGATCAACGACGGCGGCGGGGCCTATGCCCTGGGCGCGAGTTCACTGCTGCCGGCATCGTCGTCCCCGCAGGATCTGATTGCCGGCGACCTGGATAACGATGGTGACATCGATCTGGCGGTCGCCGTCCGCGACCCCCAGGGATCGGTGCTGATCATGGCCAACGGCGGCACGGGAACCTTCGTGATGATTTCCGGCATTGCAGTGGGCGACCGTCCGCGCGGCTTGGCCATCGCGGACATCGAAGGTGACGGCGACCTGGACTTGGCGGTGGCCAATCGCGACGGTCTGAGCGCCTCGGTCCTGACCAACAGCGGTGCCGCTGTTTTTGCCAGCCAGACCGTCAATGTCGGCGGCGAGACCCGGGCCACGGCGCTGGGTGACTTCGACGGCGACGGCGACGCCGACCTGGCCGTCACCGATGCCGACAATCGATCGGTGCACCTGTTCAGCAACAACGCCGGCAGCTTCGTTCCCGCTGGCACGCTGGCGGTCAACCCGCTGGTGCGACCCGACGGCATTGCCGCCGCCAACCTGGACGGCACCGGACCCCTGGACCTGGCGGTCGCCACCAGCGACCAGACCCTCGGCATCAACACCGTCACCGTCTTTACCAATGCAGCCGGAACCTTCAGCGCGGGCCTCGCCTATGCGACCTCCGGGAGCAACACCTCCGGAATATTCGCCGCCGACATGGATTGTGACGGTCTGGTCGACCTGGTGACCTCCAACCAGGACTCCAACGATATCTCGTTGCTGCAGAACATCGGCGGCGCCGTCTTCGGTCCGGCCACCGTGCTGGGCGCCGGGGTCAGCCCGGAAGAAATCGCCGCCGCCGACCTGGACGGCGATGGCGACCCCGACGTGGCGGTGGCCAATCGCGACTCCAATGACGTTTCGGTGTTCATCAACGACACCTGCGCCATCGAGCCCGGCTGCCGGAGTGCCGCTGAATGCAGCGACGGCAACCTGTGCACCGACGACATCTGCAACGGCGCCTTGGGCTGCGCAAACCCGCCGTTGGTCTGCGGGGCAGGTCAGACCTGCAACCCCGACAACGGCACCTGCGAGGCGACCGGCACCTGTAACGCCGACCTGAACGGTGACGGCACCGTGGATCCCGCTGACCTGGCCATGCTGCTGGGCAGTTGGGGGCCGTGCAACTAAACGACTCCACCTGACCGGGCACGCGCACTGCGGCGGCTGACTCTGATCGCGGCTGCCGCAGTGCGGGCCCGTGTTCCGGACAACCCGCCCCACCCGTCGGTTGGACCCAGCGATGCAATCCGCTCCTCGCAACAAACCGCCTTCCCGATCCCGGCTGCACTGGATCTACCTGGCGCTGGCCTTGTTCGACCTTCTGACCGTGTCGTTGAGCCTGGTGCTGTTCAACCACATCATCAACCTCTTCGACGATTCGGTGCAGCAGAGCCGGGCTTGGGCGGATCGCCTGAGCGAGTACTCACTGCTCAGCCGCCTGGCCGCGGAGGTCAACGCCCCCGGCAATGAGGTTTTCGAATCGCATGACCTTCCCAAAGAGCGCCGCCGACTGGAGCAGGCGCTGAGCACATTTCATCTGCAATTCGAGGGGCTCTGTCGAGCGCTGACCCAGGAGGCCGACGCCATCCGGGCCCGCGAGATGACCGAAACCTGCAACGCGATCGGCGAATCCGTCGGCGACATGGTGCAGGAAGCCGAACTTATTTTCGCGAACCTACCTGACGATGTCGATCGAGCCGGAGCCCACATGGCCCGCATGGATCGCCACTACGCCGCAGCGGCGCTCAAGCTGGCCAGCCTCGGCACACACATCCATGACATTCAGCAGGGCTACTTCGCACGCCAAGCCCAGGTTGCCAAATCGCAGCGCCGCTACCAGTTCCTGCTGGCGGGGCTGATCCTGGTGATGGTCTTCGGGGTCACGCTCTACGGACACCAACTGGCCATGCGCATGCGACAAGCGGATCGCCAGGCCGCCGACCACCTGGCGGCTCTGGCCGAAAGCGAAGCCCGGCTGCAGAGCATTCTGGACAACACGCCGGCGGTGGTCACCGTCAAGGATGAGCACAGTGCCTACACCTTGGTCAATCGCCGGTTCGAGGAACTGTTCGGCGTGGACCGCAACCAGATCATCGGGCAGTCGGTTGGCGATCTGTTCCCCCAGGACGTTGCAGACGCATTGACGGCTCACGATCAGGCGGTCCTGAAATCCGGATCCGCCATGGCGTTTGAGGAGCAGGTGCCACATGATGGCCAGATGCACACGTACCTGTCGGTCAAGTTCCCGCTCGTTGCAGAGCACGGCCGGCCATCGGGGGTCTGTGGCATCTCCACCGACATCACCGGGCGCAAGTCGGCGGAACTGGAGTTGGCCCGACACCGCGCCCACCTCGAGGACCTGGTGGCCGAGCGGACCTCCGAGCTTGAGGCCAGCCACGAACAACTCCGCCTCAGCGAACGCATGGCCGCCATCGGCACTCTGGCGGCCGGCCTGGGACACGACATGAACAACATCCTGTTTCCGGTGCGCTGCCGGTTGGATGCCCTGCAGTCAGAAACCCTGCCGGAAGGCATTCGTCGCGAGCTGATGTCCATGCGACAAGCGCTGGCCTACCTGCAACAACTCAGCGACGGTCTGCGGCTGCTGGCCCTGGACCCCGACGAACATGATGATGCCGCCGAGCTTACCGACCTGCTCAACTGGTGGGACGAAGTCCGGCCGCTGTTTCGCACCGCCCTGGGCAAGCAGGTTCAACTGGAACACGAATTCGCCGCCGGAATTCCGCCCATCGCCGTGGCGCCGCACCGCCTGACCCAGGCATTGTTCAACCTGATCATCAATGCCGGCGAAGCCATCAATGGCCAGGGGACCGTCCGGGTGCGTGCCGAACTGCTTTCGGATCGGCGGTTCATTCGCCTGAGCGTCACCGACGATGGCCGCGGCATGCCCGCCGAGGTTCGCCGCCAAGCCCTGGATCCCTTTTTCACCACCAAGAAGCGGGCCCTGTCCACGGGCCTGGGCTTGACCCTGGTCCACGGCGTCGCCCAATCCACCGGCGGCACCGTCGACATCGATTCGGAGCCCGACCGCGGCTGCACGGTAACCTTGACCCTGCCCACCGCCGAAGATGCCGCGGTTCCGACGGCCGCTGCAGGCCGCTGCGGGCGGGCCACGGTATCACTGCACGACCGCCGCACCGCGACGTTGGTGCGTGCCCTGCTTGAGGCCGCCGGGTTCGAGACCCAGGTCAATCGCCTGGCCGAACCCGGCGATGTCCGGCTGTGGGTCACCGAAGCGATTCCCGCGAACTTGGACTTGGCCGGCCGCTTCCTGCAGGACGACATCCACCGCCGGGTCATCGTGTTCGGTGGAGACCCCGGCGGCCCGTGGCAACATCCGGGCTACGCCTGGGTCGACGAGGCCGACGGCTTCGCCGCCATACAGCAGGCCATTGCGACCGTGTTGTCTGAAGGAACTCGATCATGACCTCCCCGACCATTCGCGTGCTCTGCGTCGATGATCACACCTTCCTGGCCGAAGGTCTGCGCACCCGTCTGGCCATGGAGCGCGACATGACCTTCGTCGGCTGGTTGAAGAGCGCCACCGACCTGGCGGGCCACATCGTCCATAGCCGGGCCCACATCGTGCTGCTGGACATCGAAATGCCCGGCCCCGATCCCTTCGAAGTGCTGGCGGACGTTCATCGCCGACATCCGGACGTCCGCACCATCATGTTCAGCGCGTACGTCCGAGATCACTACATTGATGCCGCCGTCAAGGGCGGAGCCTGGGGCTACGTGTCCAAGAGCGACGAACCCGAGAAGCTCATCGAAGTCATCCGCAGGGTCGCCGCCGGGGAATTCATGTTCAGCCCCAAGGTACTCCAACGGTGCACGCCGCGGCGGATGGCGGATCGAGCCACGCGCAATCCCGAGTCCAAGCTCGCGCTGTTGACGCCGCGCGAAATCCAGGTCCTGCGGATGATCGCCAAAGGCATGACCCGCCTGGCCATCGCCCAGGCGATGTGCCGCAGCCCCAAGACGGTCGACAACCACCGGGCCTCGATCATGAGCAAACTGGATATTCATGACCGCGTCGAACTGGCCCGCTACGCCATCAGCGAAGGACTGGTCGAGTCCTGATCCCACCGGCCCCTGGACCCGCAGAGGCGGTCCGCCGGCGGCGGCCCCGTGCGGATCGACTTGCAGCCGATCCGGCCCGGATGATTCACGGCACAAGCGGCGCCGGCCGATCAGCCCGAATGCCCCTGCGGCGGCGCTGCAACCCCGTTGCCCGACTGCGGCGACTCCGCCAACTTCTTGACGTTGGCCAGCTGTTGCCCCGGCAGGATGAAGTCGACCACCTGAAAGGCATGGACTCGCAACGGAACGGTGGCATCGTGAGACACGCAGCGGTGCCGGCCAATCACTCGCGAACCGCCAGCGTTCGGCAGCACCTGGTAGTCGAACGTGATCCGGTCCAGCCGCACGCCCAACACGCCGACAGCGCCCCGCGAGCACCACACCAGTTCTGTTCCGGGGTCCACGGCCACGAGCACGAATACCCCGCCCGCCCGCTCTCCGACGCAGGGTGCCGGCAGATCAGCCAACACCATCCGCCCTGACCTGATCGCCGGGCGCTCCAACTTGGGCCAGCCATAGGTCCGACCGTTGCGCAGCAGTTGGGCCACCCACCGCCAGACCCCCTCGGGCGGAGCCGCGACGTCGACACCGTGGGTCGACTCGAAATCGGGGGACGGCACCCAGCGATCCCCGAGCATGGGGCGCCGACACTCCTCTTCGGTGGCGAGTGGATGGCGCGGCCGCAGCAGCAAGTTGGCCATCAGCACCCGGAACGTATCCTCCGCAATCGGCCACAGCGTGTGCAGCGAAACCAAGACCCGCTACCTCCCAGATGAACAACAGCAGATGAGCCGGCAATCCGATCATCATCTTCGGAAGATGCCGCAACCCCGGCCATGGGGAAGCCGCCCCAACTTCGCGTCCGCCCATGCAGCACCGCACCAGGACCGCCTGCCAACCGGCGCGCGGCGCAAATAGGGCCGATTCCCCATGGCGGCAAGACGACGGAGGTGATCAAATGGACCAGATCTTCAAACGCCGGCGAACGCTGTCGAGTCCTCCAGTTCACCGGCACGCAACGTGCTCGGAGGCGATCGAGCGCAGCACCATCGGACGGTCTTGGGACCGGGCCTGACCGGGGGGTTCGCGTTGTCGAGCAGACAACATCCCTCCGCCGGCCCACCTCCCTGGCAGGCTCGGTCCTTGGTTCGTCCTGCGGATCCGCGACATGACGCGGATTCCGCGATATGGCGCTGCGCCATCGAAATATCACGTGTCTGCCGCCCGACGGCACGCAACTCTCACCGAGAACCGGACCGTGGCTTTGGCACGGTATCTGCTGGTAACGCTGTCTGAAAGCCGGCGGTTGACCGCATCGGTGGCGACCGTCGGGAATCCGAATTGAGCATCCGCACCAGGAGGGACACCCATGCCGACCCCGAGACGATCCGTGCGAACCGCCCTTGCAATCGCGTTGCTGATGGCAACCACGGGGGTCAGTTGGAAACCTGTTCGAGCCGCCGCTCCCGTGGCATTTGGTTCGGCCGTGTCGTACGACGTTCAAGGCTCCCCGACGTCGGTCACCGCGGCGCGCATCAACGACGATCCGCACCTTGATCTGGTGGTCACCAATGCCGATTCCGACAGTGTCTCGGTTCTGCTGAACACCGGCGGCGGGGGCTTTGCGAGTGCCGTGCACTATCCCACCGGCGCCAACCCCTTTGCCATTGCGTCGGGTGACCTCGATCAGGACGGCGACAGCGACATCGTGGTGGCCAATAAAGCCGGCGACACCCTGTCGATCCTGTGGAACGACGCCGGCATCCTGCTGAGCGGCCCGGTGCTGGTCACCGGTGAGGAGCCGAGATCCGTCGCGGTGGCCGACCTCAACCACGATCAGACACTCGACATCGTGGCCGCCAATCGCAGCAGCAACACGGTCTCGGTGTTTTTGAGCGCCGGTAAGGGGTGGTATGCGGCCGGCGTCGAGTACCCAACGGGCTCAGATCTGCGGCAGATGGTCGTCGGACCGTTCAACGGCGACAGCCATCCGGACTTGGCGATCAGCAGTCACGACACCCACTCGATCAGCATCCTGCACGGCGTGGGCGATGGCACGTTCTTGGCGGCCGCGGACGTCATGCTTGCCGCAACCGACAGTCCCGACGCCCTGGCAGCCGGCGATGTCGATGGTGACGGCACCACCGATCTGGTCGTGGCGCTGCCTTCGAAGATTGCCGGCTCGGTGGTCGTCCTGATCAACGACGGCGCGGGCTCGTTCCACGCCATGCCGGCGTTGGCCACCAGTGCCGACCCGGCGGCCGTGCAGGTGGGTGATCTGAATGGCGACTGCCGGCTGGACGTGGCCGTGGCCAACCGCGACCTCAATCAAGTGGCGGTGTTCCAGAACAGCGGTGGAGCGCTCTTTGCTCCGCCAAGCCACTTCGACATCGGCCCCGATCCGTATTACATCACCTTGGGCACGTTCTCCGGAACCGACCAGTTGGACATCGCCGCGCCCAACTCGATCGCCAACGAATTGTCGGTGCTGTTGAACCAAGGAACCACTGGGCCCTGCGGCTGCTTCGCCGACGTCAACGGTGACGGCGCCACCACTGCCATCGACCTCGCGGTCCTGCTGGGAGCCTGGGGACCCGCGGTCGACCAGCCGGCGGACTTCAACAACGATCAAGCCGTTGATGCAGCCGACCTGGCCCTGCTCCTGGCCAACTGGGGACCGTGCACCTGAGCAGGTTACGCCGCTGGTGTTGAAGCACGCAGCCAGGTGACCATGCGATGCTGCTGGTCGAGATTCAATGACAGGAAGTACTCGAGTGGCGTCGCACAGAAGCGCTGGAACTGTTGGGCGCGCTCGGCAGACCGGATTTCGGGCAGGAGGGCGGCGAACTGCTCAGCCGTACATTCATTCCATTTATGGAGCATCGCGGCGAATTCTGAAACCGTCATCTGCTTGTCCTCGGCGACGGCAGCCGCAATCAGGCTGCCCAGTGGGGTCCCGAATCCAGGGTCCCCGCCGTAGACCAGCGGGCCCCGTTTGAGCGCTTCGACGTCCACCGGACCGCTGAGCACCGCGGGCTCCGCCCGCAGCGCCGCTGCCTGCAGCCGCAACTTGTTTTGCCGCCGCCAGCAGCGATTGGCCTTCCGGCGGGTGGCCTTGCTCGACGACCAGATCTGGTGCTTCCCCGCCATGGTCGCGCCTCATATCCGGGCTCAAGAGACAGACGGTCCGATCGCGGCCCGCACTGGGATGATAGCCGCCCGGCCCCCGCGAAGTCCACTGTTTGGGAACACCGGCCCGCGGGATCCGCGAACCCGCAGGTCAGTCTCGAAGCAGGTGCAGCGCCTTGGCCAGCACCGGGTCGCCGCGATCGGACGAACTCCAGGGCACGGTCACCGCCGGCGCAATCCCGACCCCCTCACGCGGTTTGCCGTCGGGGTCGAGATCCCGCCATGACGGTAGGTACACCATCACGCCGTTGGCAAGCGTGACCGGCTGAGGATTGCCCGAGCTGCCATAGGTCGGTTCGCCGAGCGTCCGGCAGCCGAGGACCGAGCTCATCATCAGCACGAACGATTCAGCAGTGCTCATCACCGCCGGACCGATCAACAACAGCACCTGGCTGCGATAGCGCGGGCGGCCGGGCGAAGGCGTGACCACCCGCTCCTGCAGGGCCGTAAATCCGCCGGGCCGCTGCGGATCACAGCTCGCATGACGGGCATAGACCCGCGGTGCGCTGATGAAACATCCGGCAAACTCCCGGGCCAGTTGCTCATCGCCGCCGCTGTTGGGTCGCACATCGATGATCAACCCGCGCACTTCGGACGAACCGCGCACCGTGTCGTACGCAAGCTGCAGCCCGTCGGCGCACTCCGTGGACCAGCTCTTGATCAGCACATAGCCGATCCCGTCCTCGAACCTTCCGGTCGCCACACAGGCGTTCTCCCGCCAATTCGGAATCTCGGCCGGCAGGCGGCGCAGATCGATATTCGGCTGGACCTCACGACGATGGGTTGCGAACACCGCGTCGCCAACCTGCAGCCAGATGTGCACATCCCGAGCGGCCGACAGCACCTCGGCGGCCGCCCTGGCGAAGGCCGCCGCGGTCCGGGCCGATTGCAGGCGAGCGCCGCCGGCCGCGAAGGCCGCGTCCCAATCCACGCCCCGCAGGTCGCGATAGGAATAGCGCTGGGCGACCGCCTGCCGCAATTCCTCGATCGAGCGCACATTCACCTGCGGCTTGACCACTGACGTCCGCCCGAGCCCGGGCCCAGCTGCGGTTCGAAAGGTTACCGGGTACGGGATCGCTGACTCGCCGCGAAGGTTCCGGCACTTGCCGGCGCTGGGGCAGTTGACGCTGAACCGATACTCGTGACTCGGCTGCAGCGTGACCGTCAGCACCAAGGTTCGCGGATCTTCCCAGCGCGGCCGACCGCTGAGTTTTGGAAACGATTCGCCGCCGCCACACACTGAATAGCCGCGCGGGCTCATCTCTTGGTCGAAGGTGATGGTGATCCGGCCCGGGCCGGGCTCGACCTCGGAATCGCCGTGGTCGGGAACCACCGACAAGACCCGCGGCGGTTCGGCGACCGCGGCGAATGCCGGCAGCAGGCCCCCCACCACGGCAGCACACCAGCGCATCCGGCGACTCACAGGCTGAATCATAGACAGGCCCCCACCAGCGTTTCATTCTAGTCGATGCCGCGAGCAGGTACACCCCAGCGGCGTTCAACGGTGGCCGGCGCCGGCGAATTGGCCTACACTGTCGCCATGACTTTGATGCCCCGCGCCTTGTTGGATCCCGCCGCCAAACAGGTCATCGGCATGGTCCACGTCGGAGCCCTGCCCGGCACCCCGCACCAGCGGGCCTGCCTGGCCGAGGTCATTGAGCGCGCCACCGCCGAGGCCCAGATGCTCGCCGGCGCCGGCTGCGACGCCCTGATCCTGGAGAACATGCACGATCGCCCGTACCTGCGACGGACCGTCGGACCCGAAATCGTGGCGTCGATGACCGCCGCGGTGCTGGCCGTTCGCCAAGCGGTGCGCCTGCCCATCGGCGTTCAGATTCTGGCGGGCGCCAACCGTCAGGCCCTGGCCGCGGCTCAAGCCGGCGGGGCGTCGTTTGTCCGGGCGGAGGGCTTCGTGTTCGCCCAGGTCGCTGACGAAGGCTTGATGCCGACGGCCGACGCCGGCCCATTGCTGCGTTATCGGCGGCGGATCGGCGCGTCGGACATTGCCGTTCTGGCCGACATCAAGAAGAAGCACGCCAGCCACAGCATCACCGCCGACGTCGACCTGGCAGAGACCGCCCGGGCCGCCGAATTCTTCGGTGCCGACGGGCTGGTGGTCACCGGCGTTGCCACCGGACAGCCGGCTGCAGTCGACGATGTCCGGGCAGTCGCGCGCGCCACCCGGCTGCCCGTGGCCATCGGCAGCGGGCTGACCGCCGAGAACCTCGCCGACTATTGGCCCTTCGCCCAGGGGTTCATCGTCGGGTCCCATATCAAGGAACACGGGGTGTGGTCCAACCCCATCGATCCGGGACGATTGAGCCAGTTCCTGGCCGCCGCCCGGCGCCTGGGGCACTCCTGACCCGCCCGAGCCCCATTGCAATACTTCCTTAACATCTGGCTGCCGCCGTCCCGTCCGCTAACCCGGGCGGCAAGCTGGAATGATTGAACTTCAATCGTATGTTTCGGGTGTCCACTCGGCACCAAACACGTGATTGGTGTGCGGCAACAAGGCTGGCGCCTGAGACGGTCCATTCATGACGCTAAAGCGGCTGGTGAATTCGGCTTGGTTCTACGGGCTCCTTGGCCTCAGCGGACTTGCTGGCCCCACCGCGCTTGCCCAAGGTTGGTACGATACCGACTGGACCTACCGCAAGAAGATCACCATCGACAATACCAAGGTATCGACGGTCGGCTCCACCGATCTGACCAACTTCCCCGTGCTGATCAGTCGGACCGACGCGGACTGGCGAGACGCGGCCAACGACGGCAACGTGGAACAGAGCGACGGCGGCGACATTGTGTTTACGGCCGCCAACGGGACCACCAAGCTGGATCACGAAATCGAATCGTACGACTCAACCAGCGGGGCACTGGTGGCCTGGGTCGAAGTGCCCACCGTCAGCGCCGCCACGGACACGGATATCTACATCTACTACGGCAACGACAGCGGTGTGGCCGACCAGTGGAATATTGAAGGCACCTGGAACACCAACTACGTGATGGTGCACCATCTGGATGAAAGCCCCAATGACGGGGTTGCCGGTCACTTGGACTCCACGTCGAACAATCGCGACGGCACGCCTCAAAATTTCCAGGACGGCGGAGGCGGATCCACCGCGGCCGGCGGGCAGATCAGCGGCAGTGACGACTTTGCCGGCGACGACGATTACGTGGACCTGGGTACCGGTTGTGCCGTCACGACCCCTTGGACACTGGAGGCCTGGGTCTACCCCTCGAGCCCGCTGGCTTATGATCGTGTGTTCACCCAGGGCGACGGGGCCTGCGCCGGGACCCAGCTCATGGTCTACTCCCATTCGGGCAAGCTCAATATCGTGACCCAGGCCTCGGGTGGCGAACCGATCGCTGCCACCGCGGCCTTGCCCGACAGCACTTGGACCCACTTCGTGTGGAGCTACAACGGCTCAACACACACGCTGTACCTGGACGGCGCCTCGTCTTCCTCCGCCACCACCGGAAACGGTGTCGGGATTGATGGCAATATCGCCCTCGGCCGGCGAGCCGCCGGCAACTACTGGCACGGCAATCTGGACGAGATTCGGTTGTCCAACACCGCCCGCTCGGCGGACTGGGTGGTGACCAGCTTCAACAACCAGGACTCCCCATCGACCTTCCTCAGCGTGGCCGCCGAGGAGGCCTTGGGGCCGAGCGTCGGGCCCAGCGCAGCGGGTGCCTGCAAGGGCAGCGACTGTGACTACCACACCATCCAGGACGCCATCGATGCGGCCGCCCCGGGCGACATCATCACGGTGCACTTCAATGACGACAGCCAGTACTCGCCGCCACGGACCGACAACGATTGCTACAACGAGCACATCACCATCAATGTGGCCAACCTGACGCTCCAGGGCGATTCCACCACGCCGATCAGCGCCGCCTGCATCGCCCCCAGCAGCGGCGGCAACATCGTGACCATCACCGCCTCGGGCGTGACCCTCCGAAACCTGGAAATCAGCGGCAGGTCCAACAACGGGGCCGGCGGCCAGAACGCCAACGGAGCCGGCGGCCGCAGCGGCGGCTACGGCATCCTGATCAGCGGCGACGATGTCGACGACGTGGTCATCGACAACGTCACCGTGTCCTACAGCCGTTTGGACAACATTCGCTGGGACGGCGATCAGGATAACGACAACAACGGCAATGCCACCATCCGCAACTGCTATCTGCACCATTCGGACCTGCCCGGCCACAACATCCGCATCATCGGCGGCAGCAGTGCCTCCGAGGCGCACCTGATCGAGAACAACCTGATCACCACCGGCCAGGGCGTTCAGGCTGACTCCGAGTACATCACCGTGCGCCACAACATCGTCAACGGCTGGCCCTACTGGGGCCACATGGCCGCCAGCGCCAGCTACCCGGAGACCCACGACTACAACGGCCAGCAGAACAATTACGGCGGCGGTTGGCGCTACTTCAGCCGCTGCCCGGCGGGCATCTACGTCCAGAACGGCGGGGCCGGCACCGACATCAACATCACCCACAACATCGTGGTCGGCACCCGCGTCGGCATCCGAGTGCAGACCACCGGGACGCTCTCCAACAACACGGTGGTCAATCCATTCAACCCCGGCAACAACTTTACCGATGCCGACGCCGTCCGCAACGGGACCGTCGGCATCATGTTGGTCAGCGGGTTTTCCGGGACCGTGCAAAACAACATCGTGGTGGTCACGGACGACAACCGCGCCAACGGGCTGCCGGCGTCCCACGGCAGCACGCGCTACACCAGCGGCATCACCGGCCACGGCATTGCCTTCTCGGGCGGCAGCGGCACCCTGGGCGCCGGCGCCTCCATCCGCAACAACGATGTCTGGGGATTCGTGGACACCGACGGCAACACCAGCACCAACTGGGGCAGCGGGTTGGCGGACTGCGGCCGCAACAGCGACGCCAAGTGCAGCGACAACATCAGCCGTGATCCCGTGTTCGCCGACGACACTTCCGACGAGAGCAACGGCGGCAGCGGACCGTGCGACGCCGACGCCGACGACAGCCGCTGCTACGAACTGTATCACGACAACTACTTCCTGAAGACCGACCGCACCGGCGGTGGCTGTCATGCCGACATCCGGCTCAACACCGCCGGCTACATCGGCTTCGTGGACTTGGCGTCCAGCAACGACTTCGCCGGCCTGGGCGACTGCGACCCGGCCAGCGACGCCGGCACGCCCAGTTCGCTGATTGACTTCGGCAACGGTGCGGTCAGCGGCGAGCCAGGCAACAGCGGCGGTCTGCCCAACCTGGGCGCCTTCGGCAACACCAACCGGGCCAGTCAGTCGCCCAGCCTGCGGATCGTGGAGATCGACGTCGGCGACGGCGGGGTCAAGGACGGCAGCACCACCGCCAAGATCCCCGGACTGATCCAACCGCGCAGCGGCGGCATCCAGGAGGTCAACGTCTACTTCAACCGGGCGGTGACCGCCAACAGCAGCTCCTTCGAGATCTACACCCACTGTGGCGGCCAGCGGCTGACCGCCCCGACCTTCGACTTCACCGGGGCCTCGACGGCGCCGTTCAAGATCAAGATGACGTGGCCCAGCGGAACGTTTGAAGACCGCTGGATCCGCATCCATGCCCTGGCCGACGATGCCGCCAATAAGATCGTGGATTACCAGGCCGAGGCCCTCGACGGTGAGATCAGCGACCTGCAGGACGGCACCCTGCCGTCCGGCGACGGGACCATCGGCGGCGACGCCGAGTTCCTGGTCGGCTCGGTCGTCGGCGACATCGACGGCGATCGCACCGTCGAAGGTGATTCCGGCGAGCACGACTATGACGCGGTCACCGGCTACAGCGCCTACCCGGCCGGCTCGTGCAGTACGTGCGCCGAAGACGCCGACGGCGACGGCGATGTCGACACCGACGACCTGGCCGTGGTCACCGGCAACGATACCGACGCCCTGAACGACGCCGCGGCGGGCAGCATGTGGTTCGAACCCAACTGGAATTACCGCAAGAAGATCACCATCGACCACACCAAGGTCTCCACCGTGGCCACCGGCGACCTCACCGACTTCCCGGTGCTGATCAGTACCACCGATGCCAACTGGCGACACACCTCCGGCGGTGGTCACGTCGGCCTCCTCGACGGCGGCGACATCGCTTTCACCGGCTGTGACGGCGCCACCCAGTTGGACCATGAGATCGAATACTACGATCCGGCCAGCGGACAATTGCTGGCCTGGGTGGAACTGGGCAACATCTACGCCTCGGAGAATACCGACTTCTATATCTACTACGGCAACGCCGCCGCCGCCGACCAGCAAGACACCGCCGGCACCTGGAGCAACAACTACCAGGCGGTCTGGCATCTCGACGAGTTTCCGGGAGACAGCCTGGAGTTCGACACCGACCAGGGCAAGGCGCCGGCAATGGTCCAGGTGTCCGGCGACATCTACGCCATCGCCTACCAGGGTGCCGGTGACGACGGCTGGCTCGCGACCGTGGACATCAACGCCGACGGCTCCATTGAGAACGCGGTTATTGACACCCTGGAGTTTGACACCACCCAGGGCAAAGCCCCCGCCATCGTCCAGGTGTCCGGCGACATCTACGCCATCGCCTACCAGGGCGCCGGTGACGACGGCTGGCTCGCGACCGTGGACATCAACGCCGACGGCTCCATTGAGAACGCGGTCATCGGCACCCTGGAGTTCGACACCACCCAAGGAAAAACCCCGGAAATCCTCCAGGTCTCCGGCGATATATTCGCCATCGCCTACTGGGGCGACAGCGATGACGGCTGGCTCAAGACGATTGACATCAACACCGACGGTACCATCGCCGGCGAGGTTGCCGCCCTGGAGTTCGACACTACCAAAGGCGAAGTGCCGGCAATGGTCCAGGTGTCCGGCGACATCTACGCCATCGCGTACCAGGGCGACGGCGACGACGGCTGGCTCAAGACGATTGACATCAACACCGACGGCACCATCGACGGCGAGGTTGCCGCCCTGGAGTTCGACACCACCCAGGGTAAAGCGCCAGCAATGGTCCAGGTCTCCGGCGACATCTACGCCATCGCGTACCAGGGCGACGGCGACGACGGCTGGCTCAAGACCATTGACATCAACACCAGCGGCACCATCGACGGCGAGGTTGCCGCCCTGGAGTTCGACACCACCAAGGCATTGGCGCCGGTCATCACGCCGTTGCTCAGCGACCTCTACGGCATCGCTTATGAGGATACCAACGGCTTTGGCGTGATCCAGACTGTGGACGTCAATGGCAATGGAACCATCGACGGCACCCGAGCGCTGCTGACGTTCGATGGTCTCATGGGCATCACCCCGGCGATTGACGCCGTGTCCGCCAGCTACTGCGCCATCGTCTATGAAGGTGACGGCAGCGACGGGTTCCTCCAGACCCTGCGACTCGATGCCGCCGGCATCATCAAACCGTTCCACGATGCCACCACCGGCGCCAATACCGGCGTCGCCGAGGCTTCCTCCGCTACCGGGCAGTTCAACAACGCTTTGGCCTTCAACGGCGCCACCAGCTACGGCAGCGTCACAGCCGCGGCCGGAATCGACGCGCTCGGCAAGACGGCCATGACGGTGGAAGCCTGGGCCTACGCCCTGTCCGACGGCGAGGGCGGCAAGGCCAAGATCGTCGACAAGTCGGACCACAGAGATCCGAACCAGGGCAACGGCTACACCTTGCTTGTCACGGCTGAAGCCGGCGGCGCCGTCAAGGTTCACGCCAGCGTCGAGCACGATGGAGCCACCAACGCCCTGGCCTACAGCAGCTCGACCATGACCGTCGGCGCCTGGCACCACGTGGCCTTCACGTACAACGAGGACAGCGACGGCCGGGTCAAGGTCTACATCGACGGCGCCCTGGCCACCCTGGGCACCGACACCGCCGGCGCCGGCGCGGTCTCCGACGATAGCGCCATCGACCTGCTCATCGGAAATGCCATCGACAACGGCCGCACCTTCGACGGCGTTATCGAAGAGGTCCGCATTTCCGACAGCGCCCGGTCCGCTGACTGGATGATCACCGGTTATAACAACCAAAGCGCCCCCGGCACCTTCTATGGCATTGGCGTAGAAGAAACGCCCTGATCCTGCCACCTGCCGGCATGGGCGTGTCCCTGATCGCTGTGCACTTCCGGATTGAGGATCATCGCCTGCCCCCCTCCGCAGGACTACCCACGTGTGACCAGGCCATTCGGGCACTCAGCCCGCGATGCGGCGCAACAGATCCGCCCCACCGCGCCCCCGGGTTGACGCTCGGCCGATGATCTCGCAAACTGCTGGATGTGAAAGCGATCAGGGAGCGACCGTGCCCAACATACTTCTATTGAATGAGGTGCTCTGATGCGATCTGGAACCATCCAGTTGTTGCTGGTCGGTGGGTGTCTGCTCGCCAATCAGCGGCTGCAGGCCGCCGACCCGCCCACACCACCGGCGGCCGGCCAGACCCAATGGTGGAAGGCTGTCGTGGAGATTCCCGGAATGCCCCTGGAGTACGTGGTGACCTTCCGCGCCGACCCGAGACAAGCGGGGGCGTTCTCAGCAACCATGGACATCCCCGCCCAGGGCGCCGTGGGCGTGCCGTTGATCGACGTCGTGCTGACCGATGCGGACATTGCCTTCACCATCGGGCCCCCGGCAAACGCCGTGCACACGCTCACCCGCAATCCCGATGGCACATCCGCCAGCGGCCAACTCAAACAGCACGGCATGTCGTTTCCGCTGGCCATGACGCGGATCACGCAAGACCAGGCCCGGTCGGTGGGACCCCCGCGGCCTCAAACCCCCAAGCCTCCGTTCCCGTACACCCAACGGGAAGTCGGCTATGAAAACCCGGTTGATGGCCCCCGCCTGGCCGGCACACTGACCATTCCCCAGGGCCCCGCGCCGCATCCGGCGGCCTTGTTGATCACCGGGTCCGGAGCCCAGGATCGCGACGAAACCATTTTCGGCCACAAACCCTTTGCGGTCATCGCCGATCACTTGACCCGCCGCGGCATTGCCGTGCTGCGCGTCGATGACCGCGGCGTGGGCGGCTCCGGCAGCGGCAACGCCGATCCCACCAGCGCGGACTTCGCTCGGGACGTTGAGGCCGGGATTGACTTTCTGAAGCAGCAGCCCGAGATCGATCCCCGGCGGATTGCCTTGATCGGTCACAGCGAAGGCGGAATCATCGGCCCGCTGGTTGCCTCGAAGCGCGATGATGTCACCTGCCTGGTGCTGATGGCCGGAACCGGAATCCCCGGAGGGCAACTGCTGCGCCGGCAGAACGAGGCCATGTTTCGGGCCGGCGGCGCGACGTCCGAACAGGTCGGGCGGATGCTGACCTGCTACGATGAGGTGTTGACCCAACTGGCCGCGGGCGCCACCGCGGACGCCGTCCGACCGGCGGTGCGCTCCCTGGTCGAGGCCCAACTGGCTGCTCAACCCGGCACGGCGAACACCCCCGAGGCCCAGCTTGAGCAACTCACTGAGGCAGGCCTGCTCCAGTTTCGCTCGGCGTGGATGCGCTGGTTCGTGAGCCATGATCCAGCCGCGACCTTGCGGGCGGTACGGTGCCCGGTCCTGGCGCTCAATGGAACGCTGGATCTTCAAGTGCCGGCCGACGAGAACCTCATTGCCATCGATAGCGCTTTGCGGGCCGGCGGCAACCGCGACGTCACCGTCAAAAAGATCCCCGGAGTCAATCACCTGTTTCAGGAGGCCAAGCTGGGCACCGTTGCCGAGTACCAGATGATCTCCCAGACCATCTCCCCGCAAGTGCTGAACATCCTGACCGACTGGCTGCGACCCCATTTGCTGGAGCCATCAATGCCCTCGAGCCGGGGCCAGCCGTAACCCATCGCCGGGGGATCAGCGCCTTGGCCTCAATGCGGTTCGCTTGGGCGGGGGTTCGGCGGACACCATGCCTGACGCCACCCGGGTGACCAGGACCGGTGGAGGCATCGAGCGCTCGTGCAGAGTCGGCTATTGTGTCCCCCGGACTTCCCAGTAGACTACCCGCTACCCCGACGTGCCATAGTGGCACGGCGACGTCACACCCGCGCTCGCATGGAGGACTGGTCCATGAACAAGTGCCTCACCGAATTCATCGGAACGTTCTTCCTGGTCTTTACCATTGGCTGCACCGTTCTGGGAGGGACCGGTCTGGTTCCTCCGCTGGCCATCGGCTCCGTCCTGATGGTCATGGTCTTCGCGGGCGGCCACGTGTCTGGAGCACACTACAATCCGGCGGTGACCTTGGGGGTGTGGCTGCGCGGGCGTTGCCCGGCTTCCGACGTCATTCCGTACTGGATATCCCAAGTCTGCGGGGCCCTGCTGGCGGCGCTGCTGGTGCCGACTCTGCGGTCGACCGACGTCGAGCCGATGACCCAGCAACTCGGGCCGACGCTGCTGGCCGAGTTCTTGTTCACCTTCGCCCTGGTTTATGTGGTCCTGAACACGGCCACGGCAAAAGGGACTGCCGGCAATTCCTTTTACGGCCTGGCCATCGGCATGACCCTGATGGTTGGCATTCTGGCTGCCGGGGATATTTCGGGCGGCGCCTTCAATCCGGCGGTTGCCGTCGGCATTTCGGTTATGGGTCTGTCTGCCTGGTCGGCGATTTGGATGTACCTGGTGGCCAACCTCCTCGCCGGCGTGGCTGCCGCCGCCACGTTCAAGATCATCAACCCGCAGGATAAGTAGGCCGGGTGGCACAGTCATCCAATGCGTGGGCATGCCCGCCAGGCACAGCCGCGATCGACTTGTGCGCCGACCGCACGGCCTGCCAAGCGAGGCCACTCGCCGGGAGCACGGGCGCGGTCTTCGTATGGGGGGCGTTTGCGGCGCGGTCCGCAGAGACCTGGGGGTCACACCCGCCGGGTGTGCGGAGCGCCCTCCCGGGGTGTTGGGGTCCAGCGCCTGCTGCGCCGGACGGCGTTACGTACCGCCCCGCCGCGCAACCCGTACCGCGCCGGGAGCCGGCGCGTACTGCGCCGGAGTCCAACGCTCACCGCGCCAGGGTTCCGACCCTCACCGCGCCGCGGAACGAATCCTTGCTGTGCAGGCCGCTTTCGAAAGCACACCGGGTCGGCGGCACCCGGGGCCACCGGTCCGAAGGGCTGTGCTGGGTGGCTGCCGGCCTCGGTCCGGGCCCGGAACCATCCAGCGACCCGGGCCCAGCGTGGGTCGTTGCCGGCTCCGCCTCAACCTGCGTCTTCGGCCGCCTGAGTGACATACCTAACCGATTCCATATCTAATAGAAAATCTCACAGGCTTTTGAGCATCTAACTACTTTATTTATATGATGTTATAGAAAAACGCGACAGAGCCCCTGTAGTCGACGATCTCCACGGAAACGTGTCAAGACACCCCCCAAACGCGCCCCGGGGCAAATACATAACCTACTGTCAAACAGCACGTTATAAAAACTACCGATGATTTCTCGAATCGTAAGTCCAAGGGGCCCAATAGAAGGTTTCTTGAGGGTGTGCCTGTGATTCGACCATTCGCTCGAACCGGGTTCGAGGCAGCGCCCGACATCGAATCCGTGGATCAGCATTCCTCGAACTTGGCCGTGAAGTGCCGCAGGGCGGGGGGTGCCTGCACGATGCGCAGTCCGCGGAGCGTGTCGCGGGCTCGATGGAGTTCGGTGAGGGCCTCGGCCACGTAGTCGATGTGCGATTGGGTGTACACCCGTCGCGGGATGGCCAGGCGGACCAATTCCAAGTCCGCGTGATGTCCCTCGCCGCCGAACATGACGCTGCCGATCTCTACCGTTCGGACTCCGGCGTGGCGGTACAGTCCGACCACTACGGCTTGGCCGGGGAACTGGCTCTTGGGAATGTGCGGGCAGAACGCGGTCGCATCCACGTAGATGGCGTGCCCCCCGGGCGGCTCCATGATCTGGATCCCGGCGCTGAGCAGTCGTTCACCCAGGTACTCGATGGTCCGAATGCGGTAGGCCAAGTAGTCTTCATGCAGCACTTCGCGCAAGCCTTCGGCCAGCGCTTCGAGGTCGCGCCCGGCCAGGCCGCCGTAGGTGGGAAACCCTTCGGTCAGAATGAGGTTGCAACGGGCCTCCTCGGCCAGATGGGCATCGCGCAGCAGCAGGATGCCACCGATGTTGACCAGCCCGTCTTTCTTGGCGCTGATGGTGGCCCCGTCGGCCAGCTCGAACATGTCGTGCACAATGCCGTCGATGGAACGCTCGGCCATTCCCGGCTCGCGCTTCTTGATGAAGAAGGCGTTCTCGGCAAAGCGGCAGGCGTCCAGGAAAAAGGGGATACGCTGCTGATGGCAGATCCGCCGGACGTCGCGCAGATTCTGCAGGCTGACCGGCTGCCCGCCGCCGCTGTTATTGGTCACGGTCATCATGCACAGCGGAATCCGCTCGGCCCCGACGCGCTCGATGAGCCGCTCCAGCTTGTGCAGGTCCATGTTGCCCTTGAACGGATGGCGATTTCGCGGGTCATGGGCCTCGTCGATGACCAGGTCGACCGCCTCGGCGCCGGAGTGCTCGATGTTTGCCCGGGTGGTGTCGAAGTGGTTGTTGTTGGGCACGACCATGCCCGGTCTGCACATGACATCGAACAGGATGCGCTCACTGGCCCGCCCCTGGTGGGTCGGGAGAATGTACTTGAATCCGGTGATGTGCCGGACCTGGTCTTCAAAGCGATAGAAGCTGCGGGCCCCGGCGTAGGACTCGTCGCCCCGCATGATCCCGGCCCATTGGTTGCTGCTCATGGCCCCGGTGCCACTGTCGGTGAGCAGGTCGATGAGCACATCTTCGGCCCGCACGGCGAAGAGATTGTAATGGGCTTCCTTGAGGATCTGCTCGCGCTGGGCCCGGGTGGTCAGCTGGATCGGCTCCACCACCTTGATGCGAAACGGTTCGATGATGGTCTTCATGGGTCGCCTCCCGGCGGCCGCTGCGACTAGACTTCTCCAGAGCCTCAGGGCTTCTGGGCGGATTCCGGCACCTGCGGCAGGGCCTTGACGTGGGCGTGAACCGCCACGCCGGCGATGGTCAATTCGGTGCGCTCTTCGGACAGTTTCAGGCCTTTGACGTCGTGCAACTGGCCGCTGGGTGAGATGGCCTTGATGCCGTAGTGCTCGCCCGCGGGGCCGATGGCCTTGATGTGAATGATGTTGCCGGAGCGGCGGACGCCCTTGACGTCCAGCTTCTTGCCGTCGGCGGTCAGTGCCTTGATATCGAGGATGGTGCCGTCGGCGGCGATGGCTTTGACCGGGGCCAGGGCGTCATCACTGACCAAAACCTTCACGGGTAGTTTCTTGCCGCCTGCGAACGCCTTGATGTCCATCAGGTGCAGATTGCCGCCATCCTCCAGGGCGTTCACATCATAAGCGGTTCCGGCGGCGTCCAGGGCCTTGACGTCCAGCAGCCGACCTTCTGGATGAACGGCCTTGACGTGCCAGATGAACTCTCCGAGGCGGTGCTCGAGCTGCGGCAGGGCCTTGATGTGGGCATGCACCGCAACTCCGTTGAGGGTCAGCTCGGTGTCCTCCGCGGACATCTTCACCCCTTTGACGTCGAACAGATAGCCGGCCGGCGAGATCGCCTTGACCGCGTAAAAGGTTCCTTCGGGGCTGATGGCCTTGATGTGGATGATGTTGCCAGACTCGCTGACGCCCTTGACGGCCAGCTTGCGACCGTCGGGGGTCAGGGCTTTGATGTCGAGAATGGTGCCGTCAGCGGCGATGGCCTTGACCGGCGCAAACGCGTCATCGCTGACCAGGACCTTTACCGGCAGCTTCTGACCTTCCACCAAGGCTTTGATGTCCATCAGGTGCAGATTGCCGTCGGCTTCCAGGGCTCTGACGTCATGGAGGGTACCGTCCTTGCCGATGGCCTTGACGTCCAGAAACTGTCCTTGCGGATGGATGGCCTTGACATGCCACAGGGTCTCGCCGGCCGCGGCCGACACCCACCCGAGCATCAGCACCATCTGGCCAGCCGCGACGAAATGTCTTATGGTTCCGAGGATCATCACCAAACCTCCTCCATTGTCGGGGCAATCACACGGCAGGCGATGCTACCGCCGTCCGCGCTCTTCGTAAAGCGCCACCACGGGCCGCGGCACCCGGCAATGCGCCAGGAATTCGACGTCCGAGCGGGTTCTGGTTCACGGAGTGTGTTCAGGCAAGCGATCCGATGCCCGTCATTCGAGCGCATGTCCATGGAACGGCCACCGCGCCGAGTGATCTGCCGGCCCGACTCAGGACGACCGACGGTGCAGGCGCAGCCTGCCCAAACATCATCCAAACGAGGTGCTGCCCGTCAACTGCAGTTGTCCCATTGTGGGACGGCGCTGGTCGGCAACCGCCTGACCAGCATCACTGATCCCGCCACGCCGGCGGGCGTCATCACCATCCATCAGTACGACGCGGATGACCGCATCCTGGAGATCGCGGACAAGAAACGGGGATACCTTCACCTACACCTATGACACCGAGGGTCGCCTGCAGGCGGTGTCTGATCCTGCTCCGCTCAGCCAGGCCCAACAGTTCACCGCCAGAGCAGCGTTTGCGACGGTGATCCGTTCTGCTGCGACGTGCAGTGGGACGACAACTGCGCCAACACAGCGCTGCAGGTCTGCCAGGTCTGCGGTTCCAACCACACCGAGGCCCCAGGCCAGCTCAGAACCGTGACCGACGCAAACGGCGTGGAGACGCGCTTTCTGTACGATTCCTTCGGCCAGCCCAATTACGAGATCGAAGGGGCCGTCAGCGAAGCCGCGCCCTTCTGGAAGGTCTACATCCAGACGGTCTTCGATCCGGCAAGCCGGCTCACGCAGGCGGCCCGTTACGGCAAATTCACCCAGCGCGGGGCCCTGGCTCATGGAAGCGGCGCCGAGGCCCGCCGCCACGCCCAGAGCGCCTGTGCCGCCAGTTACAGCTACGGCGCCTGCTCCAATCCCACGGGAATCAGTTGCTGCGCCATCCCGATCAGTGGCGGCGGCGGGACCGGCCCGGCGTGTCCGGACTTCGCCCCGCTGGGCAGCGACGGCACGTCCCTGATGTATGACCCCATGGATCAATTGACGCACCTTGAGACCAGCGTGCTCGATGGCGGTGCGGGCGGCACCGGCGAGAACTCCACCATCGAGCTGAACCTCACCTACGATCCGCTGGGAAGGATTGAGACGTCTCTGCACAGTTCGACCGAGCCGACCTGGAACACCACCGGCCAGCCGGTCGAGCGCTGGTTCTCGTACACCTACGACGACGACGCGGGCGTCTACACGCGCACCGGCCCGGACGGTTCGGTCACAACCTTTCAGACCGACCTCGCCGGCCGGGTCACGCACCTCGAACGGACCACGCCCGCCGGCATTGCCGCGCCCATTTCTCTGGGAGTCACGTTGACGCCGGGCCTTGTCCGTAATGACGTCTTCGAAATCAAGCAGTCCATCACGATTCCTAGTGCGGGGCTGCCATCCGGGAGTGTCTGGTACATCGTTGCGGACGTAGACGACAGCGGTGCGATCAGCGAAACGAACGAAAGCAATAACAGCGGATACCACATAGTCAAGATCAATTGAAGCGCTGGCGCCGGGCAAGGGAACCCAGAATCCGGACAGGCCGGGCATGGGGATCACCTCAGCCGAAGCCGGCCAACTAGCGCTCAACGGCGTGGGCGGGCAATTGTTCCTGCCCACGCCGTTGATACGCGCTCGTGGAAAACCTCCAATTGCCGCACGGTTTGCTATGCTCAGATCGGAACGGGTCGGATATGGGTAGGCAACTGACGCATGTCCTCATCCTTTTCTGGTGCTGTCATTGATCGCTACGCGACGTACCCAATTCACCTTCTGCCATACATCCTCACAGCGCGAATTCCCGCCGTGGCCCAAACACTCCGATTTCGTGAAAGATCTTCCCTCCTTCCAGTAAGACTGAGTGGCGGGATGCTTGAAACGGTTTTGTCTGGGTTCCGGGTGTGAGCCCGATCGTAGCAAAGTCCTAGCCATATGCGAAGGAGTAGACTATGTCCTCGAGTAACTTTTTGTCACGCTTTGTGTTGGTTGCGACGGGGTTGTGCTCTGTTCCCGGGGCATATGCAAATGTACTGGTTTCGTTCGACGCGGGCGTGGCCCCGCCGGGTCCGTTTGGTTGTTGCGGCGTCGTCTTCACCAGCCCGGACGTTGATCCGATCGGCGGACTCCCTCCCGTGCAGTTCACGACGCGCCGCTATCGATCGGGCGGGGCGTGGATCACGACCGGACTTGCGAATCGGGTGGTCCCAGGATTCACGGGCACTCCAACGCTGCACCTCAATAACATCTGCGTCCAGCCCAATATCCTCGCGCTGCTGCCTGCCGGCGCTGCTGCCGTCGAGTTCGACTATCGCGATAACGGCGGTTCGATCAACTTGGTTGTCAACGGCGCGCGTGTGGTTCGCGGAGGCTTCCCCGGCGCGTATGCCTTCCCTGGAGTAGCAGTGAACGTCGTGGTAACGGCCGCAGGCATCGGTTACGAAGAGGGTCATGTACAGATCCTCTCCGTTGGGGCGCCGCTCAACAATGTTCAGATCGGTGGACAGGAGTTGGAGATCGACGACGTGATCATCGACTGAGTCAGCGCGTGAGAACGCCGCAGGCGACCAGGTCGGCAGTATTAGGTATTGCTGACATAAAACATGCGGACGGCCGACGCCCGCACGCACGGAGCGTCGGCCGTCGCCCGCGCACAGTCCGCATCACAATATTTTCGTTTTCCTTGTAAGACTCAGGGGCGGCGCGCCATAACTGCTTGACCGGACTCGGTTGGCCGCACGCGATCGTGCTTGCCCGAAGAGATTCGGCCGATTGCTTCCGCGGAACCCGGGGTACCCGGGTTCTTGGAGGAACAGCGATGCATCTACGAATTCCAATATCACGCGCAGCCCTTGCACTCGCGGCATCAAGCCTTGTGTTTGGCCCCAGCGCACAGGCCGTTTGTGTCCGCTTCACCTCGGTCCTCCCTGCCGGCCCCTGGGCTTGTTGCGGCGTTAACTTCAACTCGGCAGGTGTGGGCTTTAAGACTCGGCCCTTTATTGCTGCGGCCGGCCCGATCACCACTGGCAGCGCCAATGTAGTCATGGGCTGTTTCGGGGGCGGAGGGTTTCCGGCGATTAATAAATCGTTGGAGCTGGTCGAGATTCGTGTGCAGCCCAACGTGCTGGCCGTTGTGCCGGCTGGTGCCGTTGAAGTGACGTTCGATTACCACGATTTCAACGGTCAGGAGATCAACCTGGGCGTCAACGGCCTGCTGGCCCGGTTCACTAGTTTTTCAGCGATACCCGCCGGCTTTTTCGTCCCGGTGGGCGTCAATCTGGCGGTCGCCGCAGCGCCCGATACACCACATTGCATTGAAGCAGGCACCGTCACGCTCACGATTATTCCCGGCACCACGATCACTTCACTCTCGATTGGAGGCCGCGAGATCTGCGTTGACGACTTGTGCATCAACTGAACGCGGCACAGATTTACGAGGTGCCTGCTCGATTCGGTCGAGAGGCAGTAGTCAAGCCTCGACGCCAAAAAGCCCCGCAATGGTTGCGGGGCTCTGTTTGCGCATTTCTTTGCGTAGCCCGCGACGATCAGTCTCGGCACTCAGTTTTCGTCCAATCCTGATGGCGACAATCGAACGGCGTATGTGGTTGCCTCGTGCTCTGTAAGATCGCATGCGCATCCGCCAATACCTAGCGACGACTGGCGACGGACCGGTTATGAAGAGAACGCTCGCTTGGCACTGCAGCGAGCGGCGCGGGAATAGGAGAAGAACGATGATCAGTTACTTGACCGCTGGCCAGATCCTATGGATCTCATGCTTCGCATCGCCCGCGTGGTCGTGCCCGGACTGCCCCCACCTTGTGACCCGGCGCGGGGTTCGCTCGCTACCCGTGTTCTTTGGCGATGAGGACCGCTGGAAGGACCTGCTGCACTTTGATGACGAAGCTGCATCCGCTCGATCAGGGCCAAGACCTGCAGCGGTCGGCTTTGTGGAGGTGTACACTTCGTGCGCCTGGTTGAGTCCAGAACGCGGAGCGCGTTGACGCCGATGAGACCCGGACCGAAAGCGCTCGCATGGTAATTGTGGTTTGTGTCCCCCGAACTATCCCTACGACAACCAAACGCTCAAGCAGATCCGCCACGAGCGGACGGTCATCGGCGAGATCCTGCTGCAGCTTGACTACAGCTACGACGGCCGCGACCTGATCACCCAGATTCTCGAAACCGACGACCTCGGCCTGACCAGCACGGTCCGCTTCACCTATGACAGCCGGGGCCGGCTGATCGCAGAGCGCCGCACCGGCACGCACCCCTACGACCTGGCTTACACTTATGACCAGGGGGGCAACCGCCTGACGAAGACGGACCTGCTCAACCAGCGCGAAACCGTGTATCATTATGATCTGGAGGACCCGCAGGCCTATCAGCACCGGAACAACCGCCTGATGTACGATGAGGTCTTCGACATCACCGTCCCCCAGAGCCCCATCCTGCAGGAGCGCGTGGTTTACACCTACGCCCTGGGCGAGAATGAACAGGACCCATGGGCCGGCAACGTCACCGAGATCATCCGCAAGGTCGGAGCGGCGCCGCCCTACGACGTCTACCACACCTGCCTGAGCTACAACAATAACGCCGAGCTGCGCATCGTCACCGACAGCACCTGGCAGGAAGACGCCGCCGGCCCCCTGGGAGACCCGACCCTCCTCCAGATCACCGAGTTCCGCGGCAGCGGCCGGGCGCGATATCTGGTCCGCCAGCGCGACACGGCCTTTCCGTACACGCCCCTCGAAGGCACCACCACCTGGTCCGACTACGACGGCGATGAGATCTACGGCGACTACGTCGTGGACACGGCGGGCTCAGCCACTGCAACCGCTTCCTTCGAGCTGGGCCTGGCCCAGCATACCGACCAGGGCCTGCACTACTTCCACGGCGACCAGATCGGCACGACCCGCCTGCTCACCGACTCGCCCTACACCACCCTCGACGCCGGCATTTACACCGCCTTCGGCGAACCGGTTTACGCGACCGGGGCAGCCGGAACGCGCTATGCCTACGCCGGTACCTGGGGATACCAGCACGATCCTGAGTTCGCCGCCGCCAACTCTCCGTTCGACGCTTTGCACGTCGGACACCGCTACTATTCACCTGGCACAGGGCGATTCTTCCAACGGGATCCAATCAGGATTTGGGGCGGCTTAAACGTATCTGGGTACGTTCGCAACAGCCATAGCGCTTGGTCGCGTGCTCCACGAACGGACGATCACCGGTGAGATCCTGCAGCTCGACTACACCTACGACGGCCGCGACCTGATCACCCAGATTCTCGAGACCGACGACCTCGGCCTGACCAGCAACGGTCAGCTTCACCTATGACAGCCGCGGCCGGCTGATCACCGAGAGCCGGGCGGGCGCGCACCCGAGCATCAGCACCATCTGGCCAGTCGCGACGAAACGTCTTATGGTTCCGAGGATCATCACTCCTCCATTGTCGGGGCAATCACACGGCAGGCGATGCTACCGCCGTCCGCGCTCTTGGTAAAACGCCACCACGGGCCGCGGCACCCGGCGGGTGCATCCCAAAAAAGGGGGCGATTATGCCGCTCGATGGATCGGGCGGGTTACCCACTGCTGCTTCACCACCTGCCCGTTCACCTTTACTGTCACCTCGATCTCTTGCATCACGACCTCCTTGCGTAAGAAACCGACAGCACCACGCGATCGTTGTACACAAGAAGCGTAACTTTACTTGTTCGATCGCGCCACCCTAAATGGGATGCACCCGCACCCGGCAATGCGCCAGGAATTCGACGTCCGGGCGGGTGCCCAGCCCACCCAACAACCGGAGCGGCGACCCTGCTTCCGGGAGCGGGCGCGTCGGGTGGGAGCGCGTGCAGGGGAGCCGGTCGAGACGGTTTGTTGTGCTGGGGATTGAAATGGCGCGGTGCCCCGTCGTCGCGGGAGGCGTGATCGAGCTGGAATGTGGGAACGCAGGAAGAATTCACTTGCTTTCCCCATTCCGCGCCCTATATGATAGTCAGTTGAGCCTTCGTGAATCTCGCGTCGGCTCCATGAGGATGTGATTCGCAGTCTCGGATGACTAAGTAAATGGCAACCCGGCTAGTGTGCCGGGGGGCTCGTTGAAGAGTAAGCCGACGTGGTTGAACACCTGAGGTGTTTGGCCACGTCGGCTTTTTTTTGCTCATGAGTTTGACGTGCATCCTGTGTCGCTGGCTTTTTGAAGGGGCTTGCCATGATCTGGACGATTGCGCTAATTCTGATCGCGCTGTGGTTGCTGGGTATGGTTACTTCCTACACCGTGGGGGGCTTGATCCACATCTTGCTGGTCGTCGCGGTCATCGCGATTGTGGTTCGGCTGGTTCAGGGCCATCGAGTGCTGTGACACCGCTAAGGCGTCCAAGACGGGAGCAGAGCCTTTACTTTTGTTTTCGGTGGCGCAGTACCGTCCCGACCACGAGGGATAAGTGCGGTGGACAGAATGAATTCGACCCTGTCGATGAAAAAGTCCAATTCGCGCATGGCCCAGCAGATCGCCCAGGCGGCCAGCGCCTTCGAGCAGCAGAGGACGGGCAACGTTCCCACATCGGTGACCGTGGTCCACGGCACGCTGGTGATCACGCTGCACGGGGCGCGCTCGCCAGCCGAAATGGCCCTGGCCAAGAGCCCGGCAGGTGCCGCTCAGTGCAGGAGTTTCACCGACAGCTTTTCGGTAATGCTTCTGACTCGCTGCGGCAAGAGATCAAGAGAATCACGGGCGTGGAGGTACGTGAAGCTATTGCGGAAGTCGAGCCGGCCACCGGCACCGTGGTGGGGGTCTTCACGACCGGCACCTTAGGTTCCCGTCGGATGCGCTGATGGAGTCTCGCAGCAGTGAGGAAGAGCAAATCGTTTTTCGAGTCCGTTTAGAGCTGGAACACAATTGGGGTAGCGGTGAATGCCGATCTGCCCGGGAAAAAAGGAAAAAGTCATGTTAGCCAGAGGATTGAAAATTGTGTCTGTGTTGCTGCTGAGTGCGGCAATGCCGACGTGGGTAGGGTGCAACACATCCGGCGCAAAGAGTCCCCGTGTCACAACGCACGCAGAGCGCTACGATGCTCAACACACGGGCCTTGTCGGCCCGGCCGGCCGCGACGGTCCCACCGGACTTACTGGTGAACGTGGCGCAACCGGACCAACCGGCGCGCCAGGGTACGCCGCGGCCGGTCCTCGCGGTGCACAGGGTGATTCCGGTCCCCTGGGTCGGCAGGGACCGACCGGAGCGATCGGGGCCGCAGGCGGAACTGAGCGCGGACCTGCCGGCGTTCCTGGTCCTGCCGGTCCACAGGGCGCACAGGGCGCCGTCGGACAGACGGGCCGACATGGCGCTAGCGCGGCTGGATACGCCGGCCCGACCGGCACTACTGGCGTCGCAGGCTCACAAGGCCCAGCCGGACCAACGGGTGTTCGAGGCCCGACGACCGTCGGTCCTTCCGGCCCCGCAGGTCGTTCCGGCCAGGCAGGCGCACAAGGCACCGCTGGGGAGACGGGCGCACAAGGTGCCACCACGGCTGGTGTCTCTGGGACGACGGGCCCTCCCGGATTGGCAGGCGGGCAAGGCCCAGCCGGACCGACCGGTCCCCAAGGCCCAGCGGGCATCGTGGAGCGCTGGATGTCGTACCGGGAGTTCTGGTTTGACTACGATCACGCTGACATTCGCGCGGACGACGGCGGCAAAGTGTTGGAGATCGCGGCCTACCTGAAGCAGAATCCGTCCCTCATCATTGGCGTTGACGGCTCCCTGGATCCGACCGGTAGCGACGCGCGCGACCACAATCTGAACGACCGCCGTATCAACGCAGTTTGTGACGCGATGGTCCGGGCGGGATTATCGCGCGACAAGATTAAGACTGGCGCTTTCGGCGACATGACGTCCAGGCGCGACCGGCGGGTAGAGGTGCTGCTCCTCAGCAACGACATCTGGCTCAGCGGCGCAGCGCCGCACTACGGCAAAGTCGTCAGCCTCACCGGCAACAAGCTGGTGATGACCGACACGCTAGGCAAGAACGAACACACCTGCACACTGGATGGCAACGCCGAACTCATCCTGGACGGCAAGGTCTGCAAGGCTGCGGACCTGAAACCCGGAATGAGCATCCGAGTGACCACGAATCAGAATGATCAGCACTCGGCGGAGCGGATCGATGCGCTCGATCAGAACTGGGACTTCGAGAAGATTGGCTAACAATTGGGTGGAGTTGCCCGGCTGCCGCCAGAGGCAGCCGGGTTGCCCGCCCACATTTTACCGCTTGGCACCAAAGCGGCATCGATGCAGCGAATCGGGCGCCGCGGCAACACAGGAGGAGAAACGCATGGACATACGTCGAATTCCCATGTGGTGGATCGTCACGGCAGCCGTGATCTTGTGCACGAGTCCTGTCCCGAACCCGGCTACTGCTCTGCAGCCAAGCCCACCGGATGTGGAGCAAGGGGTGCGAGTGCTCACCCGTGGGCCGGTCCATGAAGCATTTGCCGAAACCGTGACGTTCGATCCGGAGCCGGGCATCAGCGTGGCGAGATCGCTGCCGGATCCCATCGAGGAATTGCCGCCTGACCAGCGGCCCGACGGAGAGAATATCACGTGGATTCCCGGCTACTGGGCCTGGGACGACGAGCGCGATGATTTCCTGTGGGTGAGTGGCGTCTGGCGCGCCCTGCCGCCGGGTCGCCAATGGGTGCCCGGCTATTGGGGCAGATCAGGCCAAATTTCTCGCTGGACATCCGGGTACTGGGCCGATGCCGAGGTGAGCGAGATCGAATACCTGCCCGAGCCTCCAGGAACGGTCGAAGTCGGCCCCAACATCGCTCCGCCTTCGGCAGACTACGATTGGACACCAGGGTCCTGGGTGTGGCATCAGGGCCGCTACGTCTGGCGCCCCGGTTGCTGGGTGGCGGTGCAGCCGGATTGGGATTGGGTCCCCGCCCATTACGTCTGTGCGCCTTATGGCTACGTCTTCGTCGATGGCTACTGGGATTACTCTGTCGCACGTCGAGGTGTTCTGTTCGCGCCGGTCTATTTCGAACCCGTCGTATACGCTCGTCCAGATTTCTCCTACTCGCCTTCGACTGTGATCAGCCTGACCGTTCTCAGCGACCATCTCTTCGTGCGCCCTCAGTACCACCACTACTACTTCGGCGACTATTACGACGCAGGTTACCACGACTCAGGGTTCTACCCGTCGTTTTCGTATCATTCCAGTCGCTTCGGCTACGACCCGATTTATGCTCATCGACGCTGGGAGCATCGGCACAACGTTGAGTGGGAACACCAAGTTGTTGCGGATTTCAAGCAACGCCGCGAACACGTGGACTACCGACCTCCTCGCACCCTGGCGCTGCAGGTAGACATCAACATGAGGAAGGCAGATGCAGGACCGAAGCGACTCGTGGTCGCCCGGTCACTGGACCAGGAAGTCAGGCGCCAGGAGGGCTCGATACGCTTCAAGCCTGTGGAGCAGGAAGAGAGACAACGGCTCGGGCAGCGCGGGCGAGAGGTCCGGCGATTCCGCGAGGAGCGGCAGAGGGTAGAGAATGAGACGGCGGATTTGCCGGTCGCCGAAAAACCTTCGAGGGAATCCAGGCCGGTGAGAGTGAGACTTGGCAAGTCTCCGATTGCGTCGAAGCCGGTCGACCAGCTCGGCAAGGACCGAACTCCACCGAAGCGACCGCAGGCCCCTGCGCCAGATCCCAAGGTGATGCCCAAGCCGAGAAAGGCCCGCGCCAAGCCCGATGTGCCCCGGGCGGAGCGGAGGGACGCTTCCAAGCGCGAACTGAGGGAGAACTCGAAAGGTGAATCGAAGAAGAAACCCGAGGACGACTAGGGTTCCATTCCCAAGAAAGGAACACCCCACAGCAGAAGCTGCGGATACCATCCAAGCGGCGGGCTTGGATTGGTTTTGCTGATTGTGCATCCTGCTGCTCATCGGCATCAAGTGGCGTGTGCCGGCTGCCGGCTACGTTCCGGGAATGGGCGTGGTGGCCGGTCTCGCGCTCACCTTCACGCTCGGTCTGTTGGTCAACACCTGGGGCGTGCGCGCAATCCATCTTAGATAACTTGAAGCGGCATCCGCCCGCGACGATTCCGAAGCCAGTTGATCGGGCGAAGAATGGACCTGCGGGCGACGAGCCATTTCTCGAACCTGTACTTGCCGGGGAAATCCACCAGGAAAAAACCGACGAGCAGCGTTAACAGGCCCTGCCCCGGAAGAAGGAGCATGGCGAGGCCAGCCAGCATGAGGGCTCCGCCCAAGAGGTTCTTGCTTACCAGCATGGCGAGTCGCACGAAGGGGTGCTGATTCGCCCAGAGGTTGGGTGGGCGCGTGCGATGCGTGAAGTAATCGAGCGGGATCCGAACCACCAGCGCAGGAATGATCCAGAGGCTGCCGAAGCACACGGCGACGGACGCCGCGCCCGCGGTCCATACCAGGCCTTGATGGTCTTCAATCCATTCGAACATGGGATGCAGCGAAACAGCTCCAGCCGCGATCGTCAGAAAACTGGGCTGGCGATTCCACGGGTCACCCATGCGCCGGTCCAACACTTCTTCATCAGGCAGTGCTTCCCCCGCGGCCCGGCGCATTCTCAACCGCCATGACCAGCTCGCGGCGGACGACCGACCGGCTGGGGGTTTGTTCGTAGACCGCCAGAAGGTCCAACCGGGCGACCACCGAGGAGGCTTCATCCCCGCTTGGTGTGCCGCGTGTCACCGATGACAAAACCGGCCAGGAATGATACTCACTTCATATCCGATCTTTCTTCTACTTCGCAAGTCTCTTCGGCCTGGTTTTTCGCCTTCCCCGCTGATGCCCTTGGCGGCTCGGTCCTTCAATCTGTAGCGCTTGCCGGTGACTTCGGCGTGATGCAGGAAGTGATCCAGGAACGAGCGACGCTTCCCCTACGAGCCGCTGATCACCCGCGGTTCGTGACGCTCTGCACTATCTCTGGCGCGCGACATGGCATTGCGATGAACGCCCTGTCATCTAGGTTTCACTAACCGTTCACAAGTTTGTGCTAAGGGCTCTCGCAAGAATAAGTTGAACGATCATTCGGAGAAGACGGCGTAGAACACTGGCTACAATGGCAAATCCCGAGACCAATCGTTTAACTTGTTACGGCACGAGCCCTAACATTCTGATGGAAACCCCGGCTGCCAGGTTGCAGACCGTTGGATCACCAGGACTTCGAAGGAGCGATTCGTAATGAACTGGGAACAGATTAGGGGCGATTGGATGCGGATGAGGGGACGAGTCAAGCAACGCTGGGCGAAACTCACGGAGGATGATCTCGTGCTCCTGGAAGGACAGCGAGAGGAACTGTCCGGCATCACCCACAAGCGTTACGGCCTTGCTAAAGAGGAAGCGGAGCTGCAGATCGAGGAGTTTTTCAAGAGCTGCCGTTAGCGCCCGGCTGCCGCTCCGCGAGGAGCGATGCGGTCAAGAGGGCGCCAGGGCAACGAAGGAGGACCTCTTATGTGCGCTGAACCGTTTCAAGACGACGACAGGCAGGTAACAAGTGGGAGTGAACTGCGCTGCACTTTTTGCGAGGACGAAACCGGCCCACACGACCGCAGAACATTCATCTTCGGGCAGGGCGTGGGCACGGACATGGGCGTGTGCTGCGGTGAATGTGCCCACCGCATGGGCGTCGCTGGCACGGTCGACGTCCGTCCGTTCTGCCTGCTTCCCATACTGAGTAATCCCCAAATGCCCCCGGGCGAGGAGGAATTTGTCGTGTGTGACCATTGCATCGGGCACAGCTGATGGTTACTACGGCGTCTATTGCTGCCAGGCCTGCGCCCAGGGGAACACATGCACCTGCAAGAGCGCCGCGCAAGAGGCGAGGGAATGAACTCGGGTCGCAGAGATCTGGTCGATGGGGTGGGGCGTCTCGTGCGCTCCACCGAAACGGGTACCGAACGCAAGCACTAGATAGAGGCTCGCATAAGGGAAACTGGGGAATCATCACCGAACCTCCTCCATTGTGCCATCCCGACGTGCACGGTGGCTATCTCGTTTTCGTTGATGATCACCTGCACCGCGCCATCGTACAAGACCTCAGCTCCTTGAGGTGTTGAGCTGATATGAAGAGTCTGGTCTCTGCCGTGTATGATCGTTCCGCAGCCTCCCAGGCACACTACGAGTATGCCTGTGCAGACAGCTTCAACGTAATTGCATCTGTGCATGCCTGGTCTCCTGGCAATCCAAACAACTTGACTTCAGAACCGACCACCGGTGGCTTGGAGAGCTGCATAGCAAGCGAAAAAGGTGTATCGGAGAGGGCGGGATTCGAACCCGCGGTACGAGTTTGACCCCGTACGACGGTTTAGCAAACCGTTGCCTTCAGCCGCTCGGCCACCTCTCCACCAAGGTTCGCCGCTGGCTCCCGGCGAACCTTGGTACCCTAACCCCCGACCGGCCACAACGTCAAGAGGCAGGCCGATGACGCGATGACGCCGGCTCGGTTGCCAACGGGGACCAATCCACCTCCCGCACAGGCACTGGCTGCTCGACCGTGCGTGCACGGGTCCTCGCACCGCCTGGTGCCCCGGCTGATCGCGGAAGGACCGTTTTTCTTAGGGGACGGCCGGAAGCGCCGCTTTTTGATACAGTGCACCCATCATGGCCATCGATCGGCGACACCTTGAGCAACTCAGCGAGGACCACCGGGCAACCATCGAGTCGCCGCTGTACTGCCTGAAATGCGGGTACCTGCTCAAGAAACTGCCCCAGGTCGGGCGGTGCCCCGAATGCGGCAACGCCTATGACGCCCACAGCTATCGGATGAACGGAATCTTCGTCGCCGAACATGCCCAATTCCCAGCCTTCGATCTCGCCGCCGCTATCGCCAGCAGCACGCTGGCCGCCTGGCTGGTGGTCGGCCTGATCCTCGTTCCCGACCTCTGGGGACTGCTGTTCAGCCTCGTCTTCACGTTTCTTGCCGTCCTGTTCGTTAAACGGGCCTGGACCCACTTTGGACAATTCGTCCGCGGACAACGCATGGCCCACAAGATCCAAGAGGAACGCGAGTAGCCGGCGGGTTGAGCGATCAGCGTCAGCAACGATCAGTCCGCAAACGCGGCGCAATCATGAGGACGCCCAGACCCTTCGACGCGCGCTTTCCGATCAACGCTCACCGCCCCAGAGCGAATCGGAGACGACCCAGCGGAATGGATCATGCCAGCGCAACGCCAGAGTCACCAGGGGGTCAGGCGCACCCATTCCCAAGTTCCGTGCGGCCCCCGGAAAAGCCCACGCCCGCCCGACGGGAAGCGCTCGGCGCCCAAGTCGGCCCCCGCAACGCCGCGGCAATGGCCCAAGGCCGGCGCATAAAAAACCCCGGTCGAGCCTTATCGCTGCATTGTCCCGTTCTGGTCGCAACAGAAGGTAGTGCCATACCCGTGCCTCAATTGGTTCACACGATTCACGAATATCAGCCAATGCAGCAATAAAGCCCGCCGGGTAAACTCGTTCCCGCAGTCGCCGCCCTCCAGTAATAAGGCCCACTCACATTCGAGCCTAACCCACTGCCAAGAATTGGCTTAGGCCACACAGAGCGCCGGATGCCGCACCTCGGCGGTGCCCGCCCCCGGGGATCCAATAGTTCCTTGGTTGCCGAAGCTGGTTTCTTACGCTGAATCCGAGTTTTTCCAGTTGTCGATCGCCCGCCGCCCGCCAGCGCTCCTTTGGAGCTGACCCCCGGAATCCGTTAGAATCAACGGACGTTCACAACCCTGGAACCCTGATGGACAAGACCTCTTCCAGCCTGCTGCGCGGTATCGTCGACTTTGACGATCATCAACGGTGGTTCGAATTCAACCGCATCTACCGCCCCCTGATTCGCAACATACTGATCAACAAAGGCTTAAGAGGACAGGAACTCGAAGACGTGATTCAGGAGGTCTACCTGGCGCTGCTCACCACGCTGGACCGCTTCCAATACGACCCGGCCAAAGGGAAGTTCCGAAACTGGGTTGGGCGGATCGCCCAACGGGCCGCTTCCGCTTACTATCGCAAGAGCCCAGCACTGCCGGTCGACCCCGCGGACCTGGACGACACCCAATCTCGCGACGCGGGCGCCCTGCCGGACTGCGACGATCAGAGAATGGCCTTGTGCCTGCAAATGGCCCGGACGCGCTTCGACGAGCAGACCTGGGCGCCGTTTCATCTGCGGGTCATCGAGGGGACACCCATCGACGAAGTCGAACGAATCACCAAGATGAAACGCAACGCCATCTACCAGGCGGTACACCGAGTCAAGACCTGCCTGCGCGACATGCTGGCCCAGCTCGATGCCGAGCACAGACCACCACACCGCCCATGAGCGAATCGGCGACGGAAAGGCCTGCCAATAGCGACCCACTCCAGAACACGCCCGCGGCGGCGGCAGCAGCCCCGCCGCACCTGCCCGACTTCGAAGTTCTGAAAAGGATCGGCCAGGGCACCTTCGGAGCCGTGTGGCTGGCCAAAGAACGGGTGACCGGAGTCTACCGGGCGGTCAAAGTCATTCCCGCTGCACTGCCGGATGCCGAAATCGCCGGACTCTGCGAGTACCAACGCCGGGCCCTGAGCCATCCGCACCTGCTGCAAGTCCACCTTGTCGGGCGACAGGCCCAGTACTACTACGTCGTCATGGAACTGGCCGACGACATCAAAGGAACCGTGGCACTCGACCCCGAGTACTATGAACCTTGCAACCTCGACCGCCTGCTCAAAGATCGTGGGGCCATGAAGCCGTCGGTCGCCCTGGCCCATGTGGCAGACATGCTCGAAGCGGTCGATTACCTGCATCACCAGGGCCTGGTCCATCGCGACATCAAGCCTGCCAACGTGCTGTTCGTGAGCGGCAACGCCAAACTGTGCGACTTCGGGTTGATCGCGCCGGGGCACCAAGCCGTCGACCGCGCTGGCACGCACGGCTACTGGAGGCCAGACGGTCCGACCGATCGCGATTCAGATTTGTATGCCATGACCAAAGTGGCCTACCAGATGCTCAGCGGCACCCAGATCACCAACTTCCCCGAACTGCCCGCCGACCTGGCCCGCCTGACTTCCGCCGAACAATACCGCCGCCTTAAGGAATTCCTGATGCGCGGTTGCTCCAATCAGGCGAGCCGGCGGTTCTCATCCGCACAGATCATGCTCAGCCACATCAAGGCCCTCCAGGAGCCACACCCCGGCAGCCACGGCGGGCCCGGCACCAACGGAACGCACCGCCGATTGCAGCGGGCCGGGGTGCCGGCGTTGATGGTCGTGACCCTGGCGCTGCTGGCGGTCTTCGGCTGGCAGCGGGTGATCGCACCGACCGCCAATACCTTTGCGCCACTCGCTGAAATGAACGTCGTGGCCTATCCCGACGGCGCTGGGAACCCCAACTCGCTGAGCCACGACGATCCCGAAGGCCTGCTGCGCCGCGGCACCCGGGTGTTCTCAACCAGCAACCCTGAGGTGCCCGAGTGGCCGGTGGCCTACGCCCGCATTCAATTGGTCTCCAAACCGCCCAGCTACATGCTGGTGTTCTGGATCTCGCCCTCGGGTTATGTCTACATGATCTCCAGCAACGAAGCGCTCAGGACCCTGCACGACCCCGGACTACAAGCCTTCCGCAGCCTCGACGGTCGCGACGACAACTACATCATTTGCGGGTTCATGAACGATCGGCCGTTCAACAAGGACGGCCTGCGGGCCGCCATCGAGCGGCTGGTCCGCCGCTACCGCGCCGAACACCCCGACCAGAAGGCCCTGCCCGCCGGCGTCATGCGCCTGCTGAATGCCGGTGGCGTCAAACTGGCGTACCGCCGCGAAGCCGAACCCGATGATGATCTCCGCAGCGATTTCGGATTGCTGGGAGAAATCTGGCTGCAATACGGTAACAGCTATCCAATCGTCGGGTTCGAACTGCCGCTGCCGGCTGGCCACACCCTGCCGTAAGTCATTGAGCCACCCGGGTGCTTTTTTTGCGCCCGCCACGCGTCGCAGACGTCGGCCGGCGGCGGTAAGATCCGAGGTGCGGGTCGGTCCGAACCCGGTCGGCCCCCCCCGACCGCGACGCAGCGGACGAACGTCAACGGGTCGCCGCGGGCGAAACACCTCGGGTGCACGTGCAGCGGATTGGCGACTGATCGGTTCACCGGGACCATGCGGCCGGCCGGGGTCCATCCGCTTGCCCACGGGCGCGGCCTTGGCTGCCGTGCGAACCCGAATCCAGGCGAGCGAGAAACGATCATGGCGGTCACATTCATTCTGGGGCGGGCCGGCTCGGGCAAGACCCGCTACTGCGTCGACGCGCTGGGCCGCGCGCTGGCCCAAGACCCGCGCCACGGGCCTCGTCTGATCCTGCTGGTGCCCGAACAAGCCAGCCTGCAGACCGAGCGAACTCTGCTGAGCCGGCCCGAGCTGCATGGATTGCAGCGCGGCGAGGTGCTCAGCTTTCGGCGGTTCGCCCAGCGGCTCCTGCAAACCCAACCTGTCCAGTCCGGACGTCTCCTGACCCGTGTCGGCCGAGCCATGCTGTTGCAACAGATCGCCGCCGCGCACCGCGACCAACTGCAGTACTTCAAGACCGAACGGTTTCTGCCAGGCCTCTACCAGCAACTTTCCGACCAGATCGAGGAATTCGTCTGCAGCGGTGTCCGCCCCGACGCACTGCAACTTGATCCGGCACCCGCCGAGCACCAGGCCCTGGCGCTGAAACTCGCCGACCTGCAACTGTTGTACCGCCACTACCTCGAACGCCTGGACCAGGGCTTCGTGGACCCGGTGCGTGCCCTGGACCAAGCCCGGGCCTGCCTGCCGCAGGTTTGCTGGTTGGACGGCGCTCGCGTGTGGGTCGACGGCTTCGCCAGCTTCACGGGCCAGGAGGCCCGCTTTCTCACCGACCTGGCTCTGCGGGTGGCCGATGTCGAGATCACCCTGCTGCTCGATGCCACCGCCACCGCCGCACCCGATCCGCACGGTTTGTTCAGCACCATCGAGCGCACCTATCAACGACTGCAGCAGCGCTTTCGTTCCGCCGGTATTCCGCTCACGCCGCCCGTGACCCTGACCCGGGCGGTCGCCGCTTCCGACGGCCGGCCACCGGATCTCGATCACCTCGAAGCCCATTTGTTCGAGCGCCCCGCACCATCAGGACCGCCGGGCACCCACATTACCCTGCATCAGGCCGTCGACCCGCGGGCCGAACTGCGCACCGTGGCCGCCCACATCATCCACCTGACCCGGCGCAGCGATCAGCCGTTGCGCTATCGGGACATCGCCGTGATCACCCGCCAGGTCGACGACCTGCACGACCTCATCGCCGCGACCCTGCGCGAACATGACATTCCTTACTTTGTGGACCGCAAACCGCCGCTCCGCGAGCATGCCATCGGCAACCTGCTGAGCACCTTGCTGGACGCGGCCGCCGAGCAGTTCTCGCTCGATACGGTCCGGCGGCTGCTGAAGTCCGACCTGCTGGGGATGGCAACCCGGCATACCGACCGCCTGGAGAACTACATCCTGGCCCACGGCATCAGCGGACTGCAGCGCTGGATCCAGGGGCCCTGGCAGCACGATCCGTTCTTCGGTTCACCGCTCGATGAGCCGCCCGACCCCGCGGCCCTGCTGACTCGAATCAATGAGCACCGGCTGGTGCTGCTGCAACGGCTGGACCCTTGGATTGCGGAGCCGCATCTGAAACCGGACCACCTGGCGCCCGGCCTGGACTGGGCCCGCCGGCTCTACCAGACTCTGGAGCGCCTCGATGTCTGGGGCCAACTCGACACTTGGGCCGAGCAGGCAGCGCAGGCCGGCCGGACCGCCGAAGCCGAACACCATCGCCAGGCCTGGCTCAGCGTGGTGCAGTTGTTCGACGATTTCGAAGCGTCCCTCGGCGACTCGACGATGACCCTCACCGACTTTCGCGCCGCCTTCGAGGCCGGCCTGGCTCAACTGGACACCGGGCTGGTCCCACCGGCGATTGACCAGCTGCTGGTGGCGTCGATCGAGCGCAGCCGCCATCCGGACATTCGGGTGGCCTTCGTCATCGGGATGAACGACGGCTGGTTTCCACGGGCCCGCCGCGAGCCGCAGTTGCTCAACGACGAAGATCGGGAAGTGCTGGAAGGCCTCGACCTGGAACTCCAACCGCCGCGGCGCGCCCATCTCGCCCAGGAGCAATTGCTGTGCTACATCGCCTGCACCCGCCCGCGCGATCACCTGGTCATCAGCTATTGTCGCAGCGGGCTGGACGGTGCCCCCCTGGAACCGTCACCCTACATCGCCGACCTGCAAGCGCTGTTCCCCACTCTGACGGTCGAGGTCCACGACAACAGCCCCGCGGCCCGAATAGCCGAAGTCCACACCGCCCAGCAACTGGCCCGCCTGTTGGCAATGACCCTGCGGACCGCGGCGGATCGGTCCATCTGGAACACGCTGTACGACCGCGCCCGCCGTGAACCCGCCCTGAGCGACACTTTGCAGCGGGCCCTGCGCAGCCTCAGCGACCGCAACCACGCCACCCTGCCGCCAGGCACCCTGATGCCGGCTGACGGGCAACCGCTGTGCACCAGTGTGACCGCGCTGGAAACCCACGCCCATTGCCCGTTCAAGTACTTTGCGGAGCGGCAACTGCGACTCCAAGACCGGCCAACCGCCGAGCCCGACGCCCTCTTGAGGGGCAGCCTGGCCCACGCCGTGCTCGACGATCTGACGCGAACCCTGATCGCCGCCGGGCAACGCATTGGCGACCTCACCGACCCGGCGATCGATGCCGCGATCGAGCGCAGCATGGGCCGGCTACAGCAACGCGCGGGTTTGCGGCCGCTGATCCAAAGCTACCTGTGGCAGCGCCTCGGCAGCGAGCTGCAAACGGCATTGCGTGCACAGCGCACCTTCCAGGCGGCCGGCCGGGCCCGGACTCTCGCCAGCGAACTGGCATTCGGGCTCGCCGCGGGCACACCCGATGACACCGCACCGGCGATCGACTGGATCACGCCCAAGACCCGCCGGGTCCGCCTCCGCGGCCGAATCGATCGCGTCGATCGCATCGACATGGACACCGGACCGGGCGTCCTGGTCTACGACTACAAACTCACCACCGCCAAGGCGCTGCCGCTCGGCGAGGTCTACCACGGACTGCTGCTGCAATTGCCGGTCTACCTGGAGGTCGCCGCGGCGCTTCAGGTCACGGCCGGCAGGCCCACACCGGCGGGTGCGTTCTTTTTCCCACTGGTCCCCGACTACGAGCGGATCGACCACCCCCGGAAAATTCCCGCCGCCAGCACCAAGCCGTTTCGGCCCCGCGGGATCTTCGCCACGGAGGCCCTGCCGGCGCTCGACGCCGATCTGACGGAAGGCTACTCGACCGTCGTCTCGGCATTCATGACCAAGCGCGGTGAGGTCAGCCGACCCAAGAGCGATGCCGTGCCGCAGCACGATTTGCAACGGCTGTTGTCCTTTGTCAAACGCAGCGTGCTGGCCATCTGCGACCGCATCGCTGACGGCACCATTGAGGTCCGGCCCTATCGCCTGGGCAACGACATGCCGTGTTCGTTTTGCCGGCACCGCCCGGTGTGCCGCTTTGAGTTTCCAGAAACCCCGATTCGACAATTGCCGCGAGTCTCTGATCATGACTTCTGGGCCCAGCTCGACAACAACGCCTGAGCCGCCGCTGACGCCACGGCAGCAGGAGGCCGCGACCACCACCGGCCGCGACGTCATCGTGACCGCGTCGGCCGGATCCGGCAAGACGTCGGTGTTGGCCCAGCGCTGTTGTTACCTGGTGTGTGACGCCCCGGCGGAGGTTCGCTGTGAACTCGATCAGTTGCTGGTGGTCACGTTCGGGGAAGCCGCCGCGGCCGAAATGCGCGCCCGCATCCGCAGAGCCTTGCAGCAGCACCCGCAGCCATCGACCCGGGTCAGCCGCCAGTTGCTGCTGGTCGACCAGGCCCACATCTCCACGCTGCACGCCTTCTGTCGGCGGCTGTTGCGGCAGCACTTCATGCACCTGAACCTGGACCCCAACGCCTCGGTGCTGGTCGACGGCGAAGCCCAGATCCTGCTGGCCAAGTCAATCGAAGCCGTATTCGATCAGTGGCATCGCCGCCCCGACGCCCGGCGGGACGCCTTCCACGCCCTGTTGCGCGATTACGGCAACGGCCGTGAGTTCCACATCGCTGACCTGCTCACCCGCATGCATCACTTTGTGCGCTCGCTGCACGACCCCGACGCCTGGCTGTCCGGCGCCGCCCGCAAGCTGGGCGCCACCGCAGGCGACATTGCCGCGGAAGAGTGCGTCGCCCTGCAACGGGCGCTACAGCGGCAACTCGACCTGGCCGAAGTCACCCTGGACTACGTCCGGCGGAGGGCACCCCAATGGCCACAGCCGATCGCAGCCATGAATCACCACATCGATCACCTGCGGCGCTGCCGCCAGCAACTCGATGCCGGCCCGGCGGCCTATGATGCCTGCCGGGAAGCCATCGCCGGTTACAGATTCAAATCGCTCCGAGCGGCAAAGACCCGCGCATCCGGGCCACAAGACCAGGTCAGGCGGGTCATCGAGCAGGTCCGCAAGAACCACAAGGCGGATCTGGAAGCGCGCTTCGCCATCTGGACGCTTGCCGAACGGCACGACAGCCAGCAGCGGATCGCCCCCTACGTCGAGACCGTCGTCGAACTGCTGGCGGCGGTGCAGCAGCGCTACGCCGCGGCCAAGGCCCGCCGCCACACCATGGACTTCAACGACATGGAGCAACTGGCGTATCGCCTGCTGACCGACCCCGACAACGGGGTCGCCGCGGTGGTGCGGCGGCGGTTTGCCCAGGTGCTGGTCGACGAGTTCCAAGACATCAACCCCCTCCAGGACGCCATTCTGCGGCAGGTCACCCGGCCGGCCGACGACCCGGCGGGCGGCAACTTCTTCTGCGTCGGTGACGTCAAACAAAGCATCTATAGCTTTCGGATGGCCGATCATCACATCTTCCGGGAACGCCTGGAAGGCGCCCGACGCGATGGTCCGGTCCATCCGGTGATCCTCACCGAGAACTTCCGCAGCAGCCCGCGGATCATCGCCGCGGTGAATGCCGTGTGTGGCCGGCTGATGACCGCCGCCACCGCCGGCGTGGCTTATGATGCCGATGCCGCCCTCACACTCGGCGCTGCCTGGAACGATCCGTCGCCAGCGGTGGAGGTCCATTTCATCGAGAAGCAGGCCGCAACCCCGGAAGGTGATCAAGACGACGAAGACCCCCTGGAAATCCGCCACCAAGTGGACATTGAGCGCCAGGCCCGCCTCATCGGACAGCGCATCCAGTGCCTGGTCCACGATGACGGACTGCGCTACGGGGACATCGCCATCCTGCTGCGGGCCGCGACCATCCGGGCCGAACGGATGGCGCGGGTGCTGCTGGACCTGGACATTCCCATCCGAGCCGACGCCAACAGCGGCTTCTTCGCCGCCGTGGAGGTTGCCGATGTGATGGCCCTCCTGCGGGTGCTGGACAACCGCCAGCAGGATATCCCGCTGGCGTCGGTGATGCGTTCGGGGGTCACCGGCATCCCGTTCAGCGAAGCCGATCTCCTGACCATCCGCCAATCACAGGAGCATCTGCCGTTCCATCATTGTGTGCTGCAATACGCCAAGGTCGCCGGGCAGGCCCCGCTGGGTCGCCGGGTCGAACGCCTGCTCGACCGGCTCGATCACTGGCGCCGGCGATCGCGGCAATTACCGCTTGGGGCGCTGTTGCACGAGCTGCTGCTGGACACCGGGTACACCGCCTACGTTGCCGGCCGCCCGGGCGGCCGGCAACGGCTGGCCAACCTCGAATTGCTGCAACAGCGTGCCGCCGAGTTCAGCCGCGGCGGTGGACCGGGCGGACTGCATGAATATTCGGAATACGTCCAGGCCTTGCAGCGCCATGGCCGCGACCAGGGCCAGGGCAGCCCGTCGACCGCGCCCGATGACGTGGTCCGGCTGACCACCATTCACACCAGCAAGGGATTGCAATTCCCCGTGGTTTTTCTGGCGAACCTCGAGAAGCACTTCAACTTCAGCGACAGCAGCAGTCGACTGGTGCTGCATCGCGACGGGATCATCGGCATGCCCGTGGCGGTTCCGGAACAGCGGGTCCGCTACCCATCCCTGAGCAGCGATCAAGCCAAGCAGCGGCTGCAAGCGCAAACCCGTTCGGAGGAACTGCGGTTGCTGTACGTGGCGCTGACGCGGGCCCGCCACCGGCTGGTGCTGGTCGGTTCGACCGCGATTGACGAGCTGCTCGAACAGCGGACCCTCTGGGACGGCCACCCTGGCGCGATTCCCGAAGCGTTCGTGCAGCGGGCGCGCAGTTCCCTGGACTGGCTGACGCAGGCCCTGTGCTGTCTGCCCGATGATGAGGCCTGCTGGTCGGTAGACCCGGCCGGTCCGGGCGACCCACTCTTCGATATTGTGCTGCATCGCGATCTGCCGGTTGGGCCCGATGCCCGGCAATCCGATGCCGCCCTGGCCGCCCGCCGAGCCGCCTGTGCCGCGCTCCATCCGTTGCCGGACGGCGAACCGCTGGCCGACCCCGCCGCCACCGTGGACCCGCTCTTTGCCGGGCTGGAGTCGCAATACGGCCATGCCGCCATGTGCACCGTGCCGTCGGTGCTCGCCGTATCACAGTTCGCGGCGGATCAAGAACGACCGGCATTCCAGCAGCGCCGCGGGCCGCGCGGGCAGCAGCGCACCCCGCCGGCCCGACCGCAGTTCATGGACCTGGCCGAAGCACCGTCGGCTGCCGAATCGGGATCGGCCACCCACGTGTTCCTGCAGCACCTCGATTATTCACAGCCCGACACCCTCGACACCCAGTTGCAACAGCAGGTCGCCCGCGGCACGATCAGTGGCGAACACGCCAAGGCCATCAAGCTGGAGCGCATCGCCTGGTTCCTGCAAACCGCCCTGGGCCAACGGGCGGTCGCGGTGGCCACCGCGCTACAGCGCGAAGTGACGTTCACCGCCCGGGCCCACCCCCGTGACTACAATCCGCAAGCCGAATCCAGCGACCCTGCGGATCTGATTGTGGTTCGCGGCATGGTGGACCTGCTGATCCCGACGGACGGTGGTTTCGAAATTGTTGATTTCAAGACCGACCGCCTGCGGCCCGCCGACCTGCGGGACCGCCTGAGCGTTTACCGTGACCAGATCACCCGTTATGCTAGGGCCTTGGCGGGCATCTGGCGATGCCGTATCGCCCCCGCTGCGGTGGTGTTCCTGGAGCAGCAGCACATCGAGAACGTCGATGTGGGCCAGTAACAGCCGCCCGGTCAGCGCCGCCTACCGGAAGCGGACGAATACCAAACTCGGTTGCAGTCGGAGTGGGCCTGTGGTGCGTTGGTGAACCCCGTGCGTGGTGGCGATGTTCTGCGCCGGCCGACGGCCGCGGCGCTGACTCGGGGGCTCCGCTGGGGCGGCGCCGACAGGGGGTGTTCATGAACACGCTTGAGCGGCGCGTCTTCGAATTGGGCAGCGACTTGCTGGAGCGGGCCCGGGCCGCCGAACCGCGGTTTTACCAGCTGGAATGGTGGGAACAGCAGGTCATGAACTGGGTGGTTCGCGACCCGCGGCTCAAGACCCAACTGTTCCGGTTCGTCGAGGTCCTGCCGGCATTGCCCACCGACGAGGACATCGCCGCCCATCTGAAGCTGTACCTGAACTCCAACGGCCTGGTCTTGCCCGGCCTCCTGAAGTTGGCCTTGAGCTACGACCGCCCCGATTCGCTGCTGGCCCGCCTGGCCGCCTGGGGCACCCGGATCAATGTCCGCAACATGGCCGGAAAATTCGTTGCCGGGGCCAACGCTGCGGAGGCCGTTGCGGCCATCATCCGCATGCGCCGCATCGGCCGGGCGTTCACCATCGACCTCCTGGGCGAGGCCATCACCAGCGAGCGGCAGGCCGAACAGGTCACCGCCACCTACATCGAGATCATCCACGATCTGGCGGTCGCCGCGCGGACCTGGCCACGGCTCCATCCGATCGATTTTGACAGTCGCGGGCCCTACCCCATCGTCAACGTCTCAGTCAAGCTGACCGCCCTGTACTCGCAATTCGACCCGGTGGCTCGCCAACGCACCATCGCCGTGGTCGGTGATCGGCTGGCCGCCATCCTGCGGGCCGCCCGCCGGTCCGGCGCCTTCGTGAACATTGACCTGGAGCAGTATCGCTACAAGGAACTGACCTTCGCCATCGTGGAGGCGGTGTTGCAGCGCCCGGAGTTCCGCGACTTCGGCCACGTCGGCGTGGTGGTCCAGGCCTACCTGCGTGACGCCCTCGACGATCTGCAGCGACTGCTGGGCTTCAGCGCCCGGAGACAGGCACCGCTGGCCATCCGCCTGGTCAAAGGGGCCTACTGGGACTACGAATCGTCGCTGGCCGGGCATCGCAGCCCACCGGTGTACTTGCACAAGTGGGAGTCCGACGCCAGCTTCGAGCGCTGCACCGAGGTCTTGTTTCAACACACCGACCATATCCGTCCGGCCTTCGGCACCCACAACGTGCGAAGCATCGCCCACGCCGTCGCCCAGGCGGAAGCCCACGGCGTCGACCTGCACGATTACGAAATCCAGATGCTCTACGGCATGGGCGAACCCTTGAAGGTCGCCGTCAGCCGCATGGGCTACTTCCTGCGCATTTACACCCCCTACGGTAGCCTGGTACCGGGCATGGCCTACCTGATTCGACGGCTGCTGGAGAACACGGCCAACGAGTCGTTCCTGCGCCAGAGTTTCGCGGAGCACCAGCCGGCCGAACGACTGCTGATGAGCCCCGCGCGACACCGCCGGCCGCGGTCTCCTTCAGACAACCGTCGGGAAACTCACTCGGAGGTCACGGAGATGAACCGATTCGAGAACGAGGCGTACACTGATTTTTCGGGCGCCGAGCAGCTGGAGAAGATGCGCGGAGCCTTGCGCGACTGGCGAACCCGCCTGGGCCGGCACTACCCGCTGGTCATCGACGGCGAGGCCGTGCGGACCGCAGACTGGATTCAATCGGTCAACCCGGCGGACTCCGCGGAAGTCATCGGACTGGTGGGCAAGGCCACCGTGAGCCTCGCCGACCAGGCCGTGGCCGCCGCCCGCAAAGCGGCGCCGGCGTGGCGCGACACGCCTCACCGGGAGCGTGCCGACGTGCTCCGCAAGGCCGCTGAGATCATGCGCCGCCGCCGCTTCGAGTTGGACGCCCTGGTGGTCCTGGAAGCCGGCAAGACCTGGCTGGAAGCCGATGCCGACGTCGCCGAAGCGATCGATTTCTGCCGCTATTACGCCGGCCGGATCGAGGCCATGTGCGATCATCCCCAAGTCCGCACCGCTCCCGGTGAGACCAATGTCTATCGTTACGCGCCGCGCGGCGTGGTGCTGGTCATCGCCCCCTGGAACTTCCCGCTGGCCATCTTGTGCGGCATGACCAGCGCCGCGCTGGTCACCGGCAACACCGTGATCATGAAGCCGGCCAGCCTGACGCCGGTGATCGGCGCCCTGCTCATGGAGATCCTGACCGAGGCCGGCGTCCCCAAAGGCGCCCTCAACTTCCTGCCCGGGCCCGGCGGCGCGGTCGGGGATCACCTGGTGCGACACAAGCAGGTCAACATGGTGGTGTTCACCGGATCGCGCGAAGTCGGCCTAAACATGATCCGGGCAGCCGCAGCGTTTCCGGAGGACCAACGGTTCATCAAGAAGGTCGTCGCCGAACTGGGCGGCAAGAATGCCATCATTGTGGACCGTGATGCCGACCTCGACGCCGCCGTCCAAGGCACGGTGGCCTCGGCCTTCGGCTACACCGGCCAGAAGTGCTCAGCCTGTTCGCGGGCCATCGTCCTGGAGGCGGTCTACGACAGCTTCATCGATAAACTGGAACAGGCCACCCGCTCGGTCGTCATCGGCCCGCCCGAAGATCCGGCGGTCCTGGTCGGGCCGGTCATTGACGAGTCCGCGCGCCGGACCATCCGCCGGTACATCGAGATCGGCAGCGCCGAAGGCCGCCTGCTGGTGTCCCGCGAGGTGCGCGATCTGGAACCGCGGGGCTACTTCGTCGGACCGACGGTCATCGTTGACGTCGATCGTCACGCCACCATCGCCCAGGAAGAAATCTTCGGACCGGTCCTGGCGGTCATCCGGGCCCGGGATTTCGATGACGCGGTCCAGATCGCCAACGACACCTCCTACGCCCTGACCGGCGGGCTGTATTCTCGCAACCCCCAGCACCTCGAGCGCATCAAGCGCGAACTGGAAGTCGGCAACCTGTATCTCAATCGCAAGATCACCGGGGCGTATGTCGATCGCCAACCGTTCGGCGGGTTCAAGATGAGCGGTATCGGCAGCAAGGCCGGCGGCCCTGATTACCTGATCCAATTCGTCGAGCCGCGCACCATCACGGAAAACACTTTGCGCACCGGAGTGGCGTAGCGCGTCGCCCGGGGGATGGATCGTCCGCCGGGAATCCGCGGCGAATGGCGGGCTTCGGGGTCGCCCAGCCCCGGTGACGTGGCGCCGCCGGATCAGCCCTCGCCGCCCTGCTCCTGAAGAATCGCATGCTGCAGAAGTTCCATCTCGTGTTGACCGTGGATCTTGAGCTGGTCGAGATAGCGCTCCAGCTCCACACACGTGTTCACGAATGCAGCGGTATCGTCCGGAAGCATGTCTTCCAAGCGCAACAAGATCCGGTCGAAGCGCTGCTGCAGGCCGTCGCGCCGCCGTTTCAGGGCTTTCAGCTCGCGGACCAGGTGAGGGTTGGCATCGGTGACCGCGTGCATGTAGCCGCCGCGGTCAGCAAGCATGCGCGTCCGGGTCAAATGACGCTCAAACGACCGTGCCACGAAGCGCAGGGTTGACAGCTTCTTGTGGTTGCTGCGGCGGTCTTGCGGATTCCATTGAATGGCGCAGCGCAAGGACTGCTCGATGAACATCAGGATCGAGAGCTCAACCTTGAGCTGCTCGGCCATGTCATGCAGCTCGGCCGCGACGTCTTTTGTGGGTTTGCTGCGGTTCATCATCATCCCCTTCGGCTTCCCGAGGACCGGGATGGGATCCAATCGGTTGACCGGCACGCAGCGGCTAGGGGTTCGTGCCGGCCGGGGCGCGCTTGGCGCGGATCCGATCACGGGCAGGCACGCGAACCCGGCGGGCCAGGCCCAGCGACTCCAGGACCCGGATCGCCAGATAGCTGACGTCCAGCTCCCACCAGCGCAACCCGTGTCTGGCTGAAGACGGGAATGCATGGTGGTTGTTGTGCCAGCCCTCGCCCAGGCCCAGAACGCCGAAGACGAAATTGTTACGGCTGTGATCGCTGCCGTCAAACGGGCGGGTGCCCCACAAATGACACACCGAGTTGATGCTCCAGGTGACGTGATGGCACAGAAACACGCGCACCAGACCGCCCCACAGCAGACCCAGCAGGGCCCCGGTCCAGGTGCCGGTGAGCAGCCCGCCCAGGACCATGGGAATGAGCAATCCGATGAATACCCAGACTCCGAACAAGCGGCTGGTCAGCCGCAGCAGGCGGTCGGCGTGCAGGTCTCTGACGTAGCGGCCGTGGTCGGGGCAGTGGGCCTTGAAAATCCAGCCCAGGTGGGCATGCCCGAATCCCGCCAGGACGCCGCGCAGGCCCCCGCCATGGTGATGGGGCGAATGCGGGTCGTCAACCTGATCGCTGTGCTGATGGTGGCGGCGATGAATCGCGGTCCATTTGAGCACCGGGCCCTGGACGGCCATCGAGCCGAGAATCGCCAGCACGATCTTCAGCGGACGCACCGCCTCGAAGGAGCGATGCGCGAACAGCCGGTGATAGCCGATGGTCACCCCCAGGCCGGTGACCGCATACATCACCATCAACAGCATGACGTCCACCCAGGTGACACCCCACCCCCAGAAGCCGTAGAGGGCCACCACCAGCCCCAGAAAGGGCACGATGACGCCAACCGCCGCGGCGAAACGCTGTGCTGCCGACAACGGGACCGGGGGCGATCCGCCGGCCGGCAAGGGCGAACCCCGCCTGGAGCAAACCGAAGCGTCGGTCATGTCTCGTCATGATCTCCCGGGCGTTTCCGCAACCGCAGCCGCGGGCCCGACTCGGTGCTTCTGACATCGAGCATCTTGTTGGTCATGGCTTGCGAGGCGGCCGCATCCAGCAGCAACACGCGTCGACCATCATTCGTAAACTCCATGTCCTCGGAGCGTGGGCGGTCCAGGCGCAGCCTCCACCCACCCGACCGGCGCGTAAACCTGAAGGCCTCATCAAGACTCGCTTTTTTCCCGGCCAGCTTACTCGACAGGCGATTCAGAGCAGCCGTTGTTACCCTAAACATGGTTCACCATCCGTTCGTCCAATGCCGGATCGGTCCGGCGGGTTCGCGCGCCCCCGCCCGTTGCGGGCAATCCTGTGTCCCTGACCTGCTGCACAGCAAGGGTCATCCCAGCCCAACGATCCCGGTCGCGCGCCCCTCCAATGACAAAAGCCGGCGGGAACGAACACCCGAAGGCGTCCAACCCCGTCGGCTCACGCTTTGAAGCACCGCCCGGGGCCTGCCCCATCGGCGCTCCGCTAGCCATCCGAAGCACTTGATCGGATTCGCTGCAAGGGATAACAGGCTCTGTACTCAATCCTGGTATTATACTCGATTGGCCGCCTGATCGTTGCCGATTTCCTGGAAGAATCTGGGCGCGAAGGTTGACTGTCGCCAGTTTTCGCGGCCAATTCGGCATTTTCGGCGATCTTGCGGCGGCCCCATCCGTCGCCGTTGATCGCACTGCTGATCGGCCATCCGGATTCTGCTATGATGCCCCGGCGAGCGGTGATTCGTCTGCCGCGGGCAGTGCATCCACGGAGCGGTTCATGAAATTCACGAAAATGCACGGTGCCGGCAACGACTATGTGTACGTCAATTGCTTCGACCAGCGCATTGCCGACGCCCCCGCCCTGGCCCGGGTGGTCAGTGATCGTCATCGCGGAATTGGCAGCGACGGACTGATCTTGATCTGCCCTTCGCAGCGGGCAGCCGTGCGCATGGAGATGTACAACGCCGACGGCTCACGGTCCCAGATGTGCGGCAACGGCATCCGTTGCGTGGCGAAGTATGCCTTCGAGCACGGACTGAGCACCGCCAACCCGATGCCGGTGGAGACCGATTCGGGCGTGCTGAGCCTGGAGCTGTCCATTGAAGCCGGCCGGGTATGTGCCGTGCGGGTGAACATGGGACGTCCCCGGCTGGCACCGGCCGACCTGCCGGCCGATTTGCCCGGCGATCGCTTCATCGAGCAGCCGCTCATGGTCAGCGGACGCAAGCAGATCATCACCTGTGTGTCCATGGGCAATCCCCACGTGGTCGTGTTCGTCGACGATCTCCAAGCCGTGGACCTGCCCGGCACCGGCGCAGCCATCGAGACTCATCCGGCGTTTCCCGAGCGCACCAATGTGCACTTTGTGCGGGTGCTCGCCCCGGGGGAGGCGCGGATGATCACCTGGGAGCGCGGTAGTGGCGCTACCCAGGCCTGTGGCACCGGAGCCTGCGCGGTCGGGGTGGCCGGCGTACTGACCCACCGACTCGGGCCGCGCAGCACAATCCATGTGCCCGGCGGAACGTTGATCATCGAGTACACGCCCGACACACCGGTGTTCATGACCGGTCCGGCCGAGGAAGCCTTCTCCGGCGACTGGCCTGACTGACCGTTTGCGCCGATGCGCAGCACGAAGGTTGAGTCCCCGCCCGGATCGCACGCAGCCAGGTGGCGCCAAGGCACCCAGCCCATCCGCAAACTACGCTTCCACGTCAAGATGCAGGTGACCGTCGGCGTCCTGCTGGATGCCAGCCTCGGGGCTCGGCGGGTCGTGCGTGTGATGTTCGGGGTGCTCGTCGGCGTGATGGCGACCCTGGCCACCAAGGCCCTCGGCGTCGGTGTGGACCTGAGTATCGTTGTCGGCCTCGTCGATGGCTTCGGCCGAGCGCTGACTACTGCGGTTGCCGACCTCGGCGGCATTGGCCTGTTGGTCGCGTTCGGCCTCCAGCGCCCGAGCTGTGCTGCGTTGCTGCTGCACCGACTGGGCTATGGGTCCGACAATATTGGGAGGAATCGTGGACATCGCAAGACCGTCCCTTTGGGTCGCCATCCACCAAACCGGCCCGGTTGGCCGGTCGTGGGCTTTGGTGGCCGGCACAACCGGCTGGGCTGCTCAAGGCCGTTTCACCGGCCCACCCGATCCCGACGGGCCGGAAAACAGGACTTTCCGTTCCTGTATTATCGACCGCCCGGGCATCCCGCATCCAGCCAAACCGCTGTTCCATGGGCGCCATCATGTTCGCGAGGCCGGCGCCTTGAATGGCACTGCAGCCAGGGATACCCGACCGGCACCTCCGAGAGCTCCGAGATCAGCGCTCACTTGAATCCGTGGTATCGGCAAGTGGGCATTCTCATCTCGTGGTCTCGCCCTGGTGATCGGCTCGTGGGGTCCGTGCTGACGGATGATCTGACCCGCAGTCCTGATGCTGCTTCGATTGCTTTTCTCAGTTGAAGGCGGGATCACCCAATCGACCTCGACGATCGCCGACCCTACCGCGCAGCGTGATGCGGCCCCCCGCCGGCCCGGGGTCCCGGTCGCACGGTGTGCAGACCAAACACGCCGGGTGTTGTCCTCCGGCGCGTACGGCGCCAGCGGCCGTTGCGTACCGCGCCTGGTGCCGGCGCTTACCGCGCCGGCGTCCAGCCCTTACCGCGCCAGCTCCCAACGCTTGCAGGGCCGACCCCCCGCCTCCGTACCGCATGGCCGCCTCCAAGGAGCCACACGGAACCGAGCCCATTTCCCGCCAGGGCCACATGGGTCATTCCCCATTGGCATCCAGATGGTCAATCGCTCGGATTGCGGCGGCCGGCCGGTTAAGATGGCTGATTGTTGGGGGTAGGTAGGGCTGCCCAGGAGGATCGCGCACTGTCGGATGAGCCTGATCTTGTCAACAATCTGCGGGCTGGTCCTTGTGGTCGTCGGCCTGGTCGGCCGCCGTGAAGGGGCCGACCCGCATTGCCGGCTTTGCCGTTACAACCTCAGCGGGGCGCCATCGAGCGCTTGTCCGGAGTGCGGAGCATTCCTGGGTCCGTCCAGTGTGGTTCGCGGCCGGCACCGACCGCACACTGGATTCATCGTCGGTGGCACGGCGGTGCTGCTCGCAACGGCGGCAGGCAGTGTGGCCGGCATGGCCGGTCACCTCGGATTGATCAACTGGTACGCCCACCAGCCGTGTGCCTGGGTAGTGGACTCGGCCGCCGCCGGCCATCCCAAAGCCCTCGCCGAACTGCGGCGGCGGGTGCAGGATCAGTTGCTCAGCGTTGCCGACACCCGCCGCCTGACCGGCCGGGCCCTGGATATCCAGCAACAGCGCTCGCCAGAGCGACCGCAGGCTTGGATCGACCTGCTCGACGACCTGGCCATTCGCGGCCAGCTCGACGATTCGGAACTGCAACGCTTCTACGATCAAATGCTGGCGATCACGCTGGAGGCGCCGCCGTACGTCTATGGTGATGATGAGGTCCCGATCCGCTTCCGCGTGACCGTGCAGTCCCCCACCAACAGCGGGCACCGCTTTCAGGCCACGGTGGCGAGCCAACCGACCCTCAACGGGCAAGCGCTGACCCCGGCCACGGTGGCTGTGGGGTGGGGTACCCAGAAGCTTGAGCGCTCGGCGCTTGCCGGAACGACGGTGTATGCCAGCGATCCGGGCGGGGTTGACCGGTCATCGACAAGCGGATTCGGGTTGGCTGGTGCCGACCTGCCCTTGGGCCGACATCTCATCGGCCTGAGGATCGTCAAGACCATTGCACACTCGGCATCGCAGCAGGACTGGGAACAGGCCGTCGATCTGGAGGTCGCGATCGAGAAGCTGCCACCAGACCCCCACCAGCAGGCGCTGACCGCCACGCTGCAACGCATCGTGCACATCGATCACATCTACGTCAAACGCATCAATCCGCGCAGCGGACAACTGGTGATCGGCCTGCGACTGGACAGCCCCTTGCCGTGTGGGGTGCAGGCCCGCGTGGTGCCGGTGGTGAACGGCGTGGAGTATGGTGCCAGCCCGACGGGGGGTCACGCCCCGGTCAGTTCGTCCGGCAGTTGGGTGTCGGCCTCCAAGGGCAGCCTGACGTTGCCGGAAGTCACCGTCGAGGCCATGGTCGGGAGCGAAGTGCAATCGGTCTACGTCATGCTGCGCTCGACCGCCACCGTGGATCACGGCCAGCCACTCCCGGATCGCTGGTACGGCACCGTGATGCTCGGCCCGGCGACGGTATCCAGCGATGTCTTCTGGCGGCCGCAAAAGGTCCACGGGGCCATGGAGGGCGGGAATTGATCCGTCGGCAGTCGGCATCCCAGTTCAGCCAGGGCAGGGGTGGTCGCACTCCGGACCCCATGAGTCAGCAAGGCGTCCGCCGGCCCGGCCGTCACACGAGGGGTCGTCGGGCCGCAGGCTGGGGACCGGGGCGGGACATCAACAGTAGGCGCGCTGGGCGTGCTCCGGTTGTGGCGGCAGGGGTCGGGCGGCTTTCTCACCCATCAGTCCGCGCAACTGCCGAATGATCGACGAGTGCATCTGGCTGACCCGGCTCTCGGAGAGATCCAGGGAGTGGCCGATTTCCTTCATGGTCATTTCTTCAAAGTAGTATAACACCACGATGAGTTGTTCGATGCGCGACAGATGGTGGATGACCTCACGCAGATCGCGCTTGATCTGCTCCTCTTCGGGGTCGATGCCTTCGCGGTCGTGGAGCACATCGATTTCGCGGACGTCGCGATTGGAATCGGTCTCATAGTATTTTCGCGACAGGCTGACCACGCTGACCGCACTGGCATCGCGAACCAGCTTCTCGTAGTCCGGCGTGCTCAAGCCCATCCGCCGGGCCAGTTCGTTGTCGGTCGGGGCGCGGCCCAATTCAGCCTCGAGCGATCGGGTGGCGGCCTCCAGCCGGCTGGCTCGATTGCGGACCAGCCGCGGGACCCAATCCAGGCTGCGCAGTTCGTCGAGGATGGCCCCGCGGACCCGTGGGGCGCAATAGGTCTCGAACTTGACGCCGCGCTGCGGATCGAACGAATTGATGGCGTCCATCAGACCGAAGATGCCGGATGACATCAGATCGGCGGCGTCGACTTCGTCGGGTAACTTGGCGCTGATGCGGTCGGCATTGAACTTGACGATGGGCAGGTACATGACCATGAGCTTGTTTCGCAGCTCAAGGGTCGGTGTGCGGACATAGGTCTTCCAGAGCTTGTCAACGTCTTCGGTGAAGACCAGCGCCATGCGATCGCTCCTCCCTGAGGCTCACGTTTCCCGGCTCGTCCGCCGCGGCGTCCGAACACATCCGGTGAGATCAGCAGCGGCCGTAGCGGCCGCCCGTGTGAAAGTTATGCACGACCGTCATGGTCGCCGGCGAGGGCGAAGGGCGCTGTGCGAGGCCCGGGGTCAGTTCTGTATCGGTCGGGGTTTTGGCGATGTGGAGTTATTTTCAGCATCGGAATCGGCGGGCGCGTCGGCGTCTTCCAGAGGTCCGAGAATCTCCCGGTACTGGGTGGCTTGGTGCTCGTGGACCACATAATGGGCAGCCCAACCCACGCCGAGGCCCATCCCGCTGAACAGCACCATGGCCCACAGCGCGCGCGAGAGAATGAAGTCGAAGCTGTTCTCGTTCAGCAGGCCGCCGACAATGGTGACCACAAAAGCGAGCAGTCCCATAATGGCCATGGTCCGCGCTATCATGGATGGACCTCACCCACCTGGCACCTGTTGGAACAGGTGGGCAACGCGGGCGAAAAACCCGCGGGGGGTTTCTGTAACGGTTTTGCCGCGGGCATAGCGCTCGGCCAATGCCTGAATGCCGGCGCTGGCGTTGCTCCGCGGCGATTGGAGGACGAACGGCCGGCGGGCACGGACTGCCGCGGGCACGGCCGGGTCCTCGAGCACGTAACCGGCCGATAACACCGCCAGCCCCAGGAACCGGCCGGCCACCGACGCCAGACGCTCGTAGGTCAGGCGGGCCTCGCGGGCGCTGTCCGCCTGATTGACCAGGACTTCAATCTCGGTGGCCTGGTGCTGGCGATAGAGCATCTTGACGGCGGCATAGGCATCGGTCAGTGCGGTCGGCTCGGGGGTGGTCACTACCAGCACGATGTCGGCCGCGGCGGCAAAGGCCAGCACATTGCTGCCCACGCCCGCGCCCAGGTCCATGATCAAGAACCGCGACCGCCGCTCCAAGGCCTGGAACTGGCGCAACAATGATTCCCGTTCGGCCGGTTGCAGGTTGGCCAGCCGCTCCAGACCGGAGGCCCCCGGCACCAGCTGCATGCCGCAGGGTCCTGCCACCAGGATCTCCGCCAGGTCGTGGGTTCCGCTCAGCAGATGCGACAGGTTGCGCCGCGGTTGCACATTGAGCATCAGGTCGGCGTTGGCCAGCCCCAGATCGAGATCCAGCAGGGTGACCCCCAGTCCGCGGGCCGCCAAGGCCACCGCCAGATTGACCGCCACGCTGGTCTTGCCCACACCGCCCTTGCCGCTGGTCACGGCAATGGCGGTCGCCGAATGGTGGCGCCCCGCGGCCAGTTGCCTCAAGGCATCGGCCTGGTCCTGACCCGACGGCTGCTGTTCTGCGATCATGCGCTGCTCCGCCGGCAGGGCTAGTTGGCTGCCGGGTCCGGTCCGTTCAAGATCATCTGGGCCAGGCGGCGGCCGTCACCGACTTCGATGTCATCGGGCACATCCTGGCCGGTGGTGATGTACGACAATTTCGCATCGAGCTTCTGCATGACCGACAGCAAGGTCCCGACACCGACCGCTTCGTCCAACTTGGTGAAGATGACCCGATTCGTGCCGACCGCCGCGAACTTGTCGATGGTCCTGGACATCACCGCCCGGCTGCAGCTCGCCGAGAGCACCAGATGGGTCTCGTGGGGACCGGCGGCCTTGAGAAACTGCTGCAGGTCGTCCAGCTTGGGCGCGTCGAACTGGCTGCGACCGGCGGTGTCGATGAACACCACATCACAGGCGCTCAGCCGCTCCAGGGCCTGCCGCAGCTCGGGCGGGGTCAAGACCACCTCCAGCGGGACCTGGATGATCCGGGCATAGGTCCGGAGTTGATCGACGGCCGCGATGCGATAGGTGTCGATCGTGATCAAGCCGACCTTCCTGCGCTCGCGCAGCCGGAAGTGGGCAGCCAACTTGGCCACCGTGGTGGTCTTGCCGACGCCGGTCGGACCGACCAGCGCCACCACCCGACAGCCGGCACCGGCGGTGACCTGCACCGGGCAGGCGGGCGCCACCAGCCGGGCGATCTGCTGGGTGAGCAACTCCCGGACGGTGTCTGCTTCCAGGGCCTGAGGCTCCTTCCTGCAGGAGGTCAGTTGCTGGATCAGCTCGCCGGCCAGTTCCTCGGCCACCTCGTTCTGGATCAGGGTGATGTAGGACTGGCGCAACTCGGCCGGCAGGCCCTGGAGCTGCTCGCGACGGCTGTGGCGAATCAGATCGTGGACCAGCGACTTGATGTCCTGCAATTCGCGACGGACGGCGTCGGTGACCGGCGGCGGCGGTGGCGCAACGGAAGCGGTCATGGCAACTCCTTTGGCGAGGCCGGCCGGGGCGGCGTTCCCGGCGGCCGGCGGCGACGACTTGGGATCCCGACCGGCGGTAATTTCAACGATGGTCTGCGAACCCACGCCCATGAATCCACCGTGTTTGAGGGTGCGGGTGTTCATGATCACGGCGCTGCGCCCGAGGTCGCGTTTGACCTTGGACAAGGCGGCGGCCATGGACTCGGCCCGATACGTTTTAAGCATCATCGTTCAGTACCACCATTCCTCGCGACTCGATTTGAATGCCTCGAACGATTTCATTGAACGCCAGCACCGGCACTTGCGGCAGGGCGTTTTCGATCAGCCGCCGCATCCAGGCCCGGATCTGCGGTGAACACAGGATCGCCGGAGTCTGGCCCTGGGCCGAGCGGCCGGCCTTCTCGACCTCGCGACGGGCCGCCTCGACGATGCGGTTCTGGGTTTCGGGTGACAAGGTCAGGAAGGTGCCCCGCTCACTGCGCTCCAGATGGCTGTGGATCAGGTCTTCCAACCGCGGATCCAGGGTCACGCACATGATGCGATTGTTGGCACTGCGATAGAGCTGACAGATCTGGCGGCCCAGGGCATGGCGGGCGTATTCGGTCAGGACCTCGGGGTCCTTGGTGCGCGCCGCCCAATCGCCCAACGTTTCCAGAATGACCTCCAGGTCACGGATGGGCACGCGCTCGCGGAGCAGGGTCTGCAGGACCTTCTGGACCTCGCCGATCTTGAGCACCGTGGGAATGACCTCCTCGATGAGCTTCGGGGAGCGCTCCCGCAGGTTGTCGATCAGCCGGCCGACGGCTTCCCGGGTCAACAGCTCGTCGGCGTGCTGCTTGATGACCTCGGTGAGGTGGGTGGCCAGCACGCTGGAGGCTTCGACCACGGTGTAGTTGCGGTGCTCGGCCAACGGTTTCTGATCGGCGGTGATCCACAGCGCCGGCAGCCCGAAGGCCGGTTCACGGGTATCCATGCCGCTGATCTTCTCGGCGACCAGCCCGGAGTCGATGGCCAGCAGGTGGCCCGGCAGGGTCTCGCCGCTGGCGATCCGCACGCCGCGCAGCTTGATGTCGTACTGGTTGGGCTCCAGTTGAATGTTGTCTCGAATCCGGATCGGCGGCACCACGATGCCCAACTCACCGGCCTGCTGCTTGCGGATGTTGCTGATGCGATCCAGTAGATCACCGCCCTGCTTGCGGTCGACCAGCTTGATCAGCCCGTAGCCGACCTCCAACTCCATGGGGTCGATGTTCAGCAGGGTCTCGACCTTCTCGGGCGGTCTGGGCTCGGCGCGGGTCTGCGCCTTGCGGGCCTGCTCGCGGCGGACCCGACCCTGCCGCAAGAAGAAGGCCATTCCGCCGAGGCCGACGGCCATCACACCCAGCGGGATGGTGGGCAACGGCGTGAGCATCAGCGAGCCCAGAAACAGCGCCGTGAGCCCCAGGGCCACCGGCCGGGCCAAGACCTGGGTCAGCAACTCCTCACCGAAGTTGGTCGTGGAAACGCTGCGGCTGACGATCATGGCCGCGGACAGCGAGATGATGAACGCCGGGATCTGCGACACCAGGCCGTCGCCGATGGTCAAGGTAGTGAAGATCTCCAGGGTCTCGCTGAGGCCATACGGCGGTTCCAACTCCACCATTCCGACGTACAATCCGCCCATGATGTTGATCAGGGTGATGATCACGCCGGCGACGGCGTCGCCGCGCACGAACTTGCTGGCACCATCCATGGCCCCATAGAAATCTGCTTCGCGGGTGATCTCGCGACGGCGGTGCTTGGCTTCCTCCTCGGTGATGGTCCCGGCGTTGAGATCGGCGTCGATGGCCATCTGCTTGCCGGGCATGCCGTCCAGGGTGAAACGGGCGGCGACCTCGGCGATGCGCGTGGCACCCTTGGTGATGACCACGAACTGGATGACCACAATAATCACAAAGATGATGGCCCCGATGGCCAGTGAACCGCTGGCCACGAAACCGCCGAACGCCTGGATGACCTGGCCGGCGGCGCCGGTACCCTCCTGGGCGTTGGTCAGAATCAGGCGGGTGGTGGCCGTGTTCAGCACCAGGCGGAACAAGGCCGTACCCAGCAGCAGCGACGGAAACACGGACATCTCCAGCGGGCTGGCGACATACATCACGGTCAGCAGGATCAGGGCCGACCCGGCGATGTTGGACACCAACAGCACATCCATCAGCGCGGTGGGCAGTGGCACCAGCACCACGAAGATCAGGCTCAACGCCCCCATCGGCAGCAGCAGGTTGCGGTGCCGTTGGACGAATTCGAGCAGGGGCAATGGCAATGTCAGCGCCGGGTTGCCGGCCATCGACCACTCCTATGGCGTTGGGACCGCGGCGGATCGCTGCCCGGACAACTGGTAGATATAGGCCAGCACTTCGGCGACGGCCTGGTACAGATGGGGCGGAATCTCGCCGCCGACCTCCACCAACTTGAACAGGGCCCGGGCCAGCGGCTGGCGCTCGACCACGGGGATGCCGGCCGCCAGTGCAACTTCGCGGATTCGCTGGGCGACGTAGCCTTCGCCCTTGGCGACCACCCGCGGGGCGGACATGGTTGCGGCGTCGTACTTCAAGGCCACAGCGACGTGCGTGGGGTTGGTGACCACGACATCGGCCTTGGGCACGTCGCGGCGGAGGCGTTGCAGGGCCAACTGCATCTGCACCTCGCGGCGGCGCCGCTTCATCAGCGGATCTCCTTCCATGCGGCGCATCTCCTCTTTGACCTCGTGTTTGGACATCCGCAGGCTGCGCTCGTGCTTGAAGCGCTGGTAGAACCAGTCGATGATGCCCAGCAGCAGCAGCACCACGCCGACCCGCAGCCCCAGGCTGAACAGCAGCCCGATGGCCATTTGCACCATCTCGCTGAAATGCATCCCGGCGGCGAACAGGATGCGGTCCAATTGATCCAGCGCTGCGTAGTACACCACGCCCCCGACCACGGTGAGCTTGGCCAGGTTGATCAGCAGGCTTATCAGTGACTGCATCGAGAACAGTTTCTTCAATCCGGAAATGGGGTTCAGGCGGTCCAGGCTCCAGCGCAGCGGCTCGGTGGTGAACAACAGCCCGGTCTGCAACACGCTGACCACCACGGCAATCGCGAAGAAGGTCAAGAGCATCGGTACCATCAACGAGAACAGCTCTTCTGCCGACTGTCGCCCGAGCGCGACCATTTCGGTCGGGGTCCACGCCGGCGAATCGCCGCAACCCAGCAGAAACTGGGTCAGGCGACCCAAGCGCGTCAACAGGCCACCGCCGAACCCCTCCAGAATGAGCAGCCCGGCGAGCAACAGCACGGCCGCCGAGAGGTCCTGGCTCTTGGCGATCTGCCCGCGCGACCGGGCCTCCTGGCGGCGGCGGGCGGTGGGCTGTTCGGTCTTGTCGCCTTCGTCAGGCATGGTCGCGTTGCTCGACGATGATTACGGTTCTGACAACACCCGGTGCAGTCCGGCGATGGTGTCCCAGATTTCGGGAAACAGCAGGTCGTTGAGATTAGTGACCTCGAAGCCACTCAAGAACATGCCGATGCACACGAAGATCGCAAACCCGACCGACAGGATGTGCAGTTGCGGCATGGTTCGTGACAGGAATCCCAGACCGGCCTTGGCCAGCAGCAAGGCGATGATCATTGGCCCGGCCAGCCGCAGGGTCAATTGCAGCGCCACCACCATGATCTCGACCATCAGATCCAACACGGCATGATTCATGCCAAAGGTCATCACTGGAATGGTGGCGAAGCTGTCCATCAGCACCTGCAAGATCGCCCGATGGCCGCCGACCACCAGGAATACGGTGGTGGCCGTAAAGAAATAGATCTGGCCGATGACCGAGGAACTCGTCTCGGTGCTGGGATCAAAGGCACTGGCCAGGGCCAGCCCGGCCTGCTGGCCGACGATCATGCCGGACATCTGGGTGGCCAACAGCACGGCGCTCATGGACACCCCGATCAGCAGCCCGATCAGCAACTCGCCACCGATGCCGTTCACGGCTGCCGACAACGACAGGCTCGGCGGCAACGTTGGCATGACCATGGGGTAGAGCATGGTCGACAACACCAGCACGAGGGCGGCCTTGAGCTGGGCCGGAATGGCCGTGCTGCCGTACAACGGGGCGGTGATCATGAGCCCGGACATCCGGCCCAACACCAGAAAGAAGCTCGGCAGCACCCCGCTCAACTCAATCCACGATGACGGCAACATGCGGCCGGCTTCCTTACCAAGGTGAATTCCCGAACATGTCGACGGCGTACTCCAACATCCGGGTGGCAATCCACGGAATGAACAGGACCGCCGCGGCGACCATGGCCATGATCTTCGGTACAAAGGTCAGGGTTTGTTCGTGCAGTTGGGTCACGGCCTGGACCAGGGCGATGACCAAGCCGACCAGCAGCCCGATCAGCAGAATCGGGGCGGCGACGATGAACGCCAGCATGAAGGCCTCGCGGCCCAGGTCCAGGGCGTGCTCCAGGGTCATGGGTTGGACTCCGCGGCCAGATTCATGCGAAGCTCTCCAACAGCGTGCCGATGACCAGGTGCCAGCCGTCGGCCAGCACGAACAGCAGCAGTTTAAACGGCAGGGAGATCAAGACCGGGGGCAGCATCATCATGCCCATCGAGATCAGGATCGAGGCAATGACCATGTCGATGACCAAAAACGGCAGGTAGACCCGAAACCCCATGATGAAGGCGGTCTTTAGCTCGCTGAGCAGGAACGCCGGAATCAAGACCCGGGTGGGGATGTCGTCGACCTCGACCACATCGTTCGGCTCGACCGGCGCGCCCCGGTCGTATTCCAGAAACAGGTAGATCTCCTCTTCGTTCTGGGTGTGCTCGATCTGGCGAATCATGAAGTCGCGCAGGTGGGCCAGGCCGGCGTCCAGGGCCTGCTGCTGGGTCAGCTGGCTGCTGAGGTACGGATCCACGGCGTCCTTCTTGATGCCGGCCCAGGTCGGGGCCATCACCAGCATGGTCACGAACAGCGACAGGCCCATCAGGATTTGCCCGGGCGGTAACTGCGGCACGCCCAGGGCCTGGCGCATCAAGGCCAGTACAATCAGCACTCTCGAAAAGCTGGTGGTCAGGATGACGATCGACGGCACCAGGGTCAGCACCGTCATGATCACGAAGATCTGCATGGTGGCGCTGATGCCCTCGCCGTCGGTGGCCGCGGGCAGCAGCGCGCCGGCATCGGGTATCTGGAAGGGATTGTCGATCGGGATCTTGGTGCCGTCCCCGGCGGCGGCGGGTCGGGGCAGCGCCACCGCGCCGAGAATCACAATCACAGCCGGCCATCGCATGTTGAGCCTCCATGCTCCAAAACGCCGCGCCAGTCCTTGGCGCGCTCAGACGGGTGTTCGTTGACTCAGGCGCTGCGGGCCTGCTGAGTCAACGACTTCATCCGGGTGCACAACTCCTGCAGACTTCTGCGGGTCTGGCGGACGCTGCCCAGATCGGCCTCGCCCACATGAGCCTCCAGACCCGCCGCCGGGTAGACTCGCGACTCGCCGCCCAGCAGATCCTCGAAACGGCGGTTGGCGAGCCGCGCCGGTTCAGCGTCGGCAATCAGGCGGTCGACCTCCTGCGGGTCCTGAATCGTGGCCAAGGCGTCGATGTGTTCGGCGGTGATGCCGACCAACATCAGGGTCCGCCCCACCCGGATCAAGGCCACACTTTGCTTGGACGACAGAAAAGTGCGATTCAGCACTCGGATCAGCGAATGCCTGCCGCTCCGTCCGCGGCCCGCCCACTGGCGCAAGCCCCAGGCACCACCCCCGATCAGGGCGATCACGATGGCGAGCGGAGCCAGGCTGGTCATCCACTGCCGGATGTCGGGCGCCCCGCCGATCCCCGGCGCTGCGGACCCGGCCGCCGGCTCCCGGGCCTCCAGCAGGCGCAGCCGCGCCTCGGGCGCGGTTTCGGAGGGGGTCGCGGCCGCCGCTGCGGGTTCCGGCTGCGGCGTCATTTCGGGTTCGGTCACCGCCGCCGCTTCCGACTGGGTCTCGGGGGCCACCTCGGGCTTGGCCGCGACCGCGGGACGCGGGGCCATGGGCACCGCTTCATTCGCGCCCCGTGGGTCCAGCGCGGACGAAGCGCCCTCCGGCTGGGGCGGTGCCGCGGTGCGGGCCACCGTGGCCGGCGCGTTGGCATCCATCTGGGGGACCGTGCCCCGGACCCCGTCACGCGGCTCGGTGGCGATCCCCGCGGCGACGACCAGCAATAGAATGATTGTCGAGTCCATGGTGCGCTTCCTTCCGGTGACGGCGATCGCCGGTGCTAGGCGGCTGCCGGGCGATCAGTCCTCGTCTTCAGGTCCCTTGGCCAGGTCGGAAATGATTTCGTTGACGCGGACACAGAAATTGTCATTGAGCACGAGCACTTCGCCCCGGGCCACCAGCCGCTCATTGACAAAGACGTCGACCGGGTCACCGGCGAGTTTGTCCAGTTCGACCACCGAGCCCTCGCCCAGGCGCAGGACATCCTCGACCAGCATGCGGCTGCGGCCCAACTCGATCTTGACGTGCAGGCCGACATCCTTGAGCAGTTGAATGGATTGCTTGGAGGCGGCAATCGCCGCGGCAGCGCGGTCAAATTCCGGAAGCGGCATGGGCTGCGGATCCGCCGGTGTGCGGCGGGCGGACGCCGCCGATTGCTTGGCGTTCGCCACGGTGCTTTGCTCGGCGTGGTCGGCCGATTCGGCGGCGGGATCCAGCGCGTCGTTGGGCAGATCTTCAGACATCGAGTGGGCACCCATCCATGGCTACTGCGGCGTCCTCCATGACGATTCGACGGCGCCCGCTCCGGCCGGGAGCCGGCCGGGCGCGGCGTCTGGTAACTTATTAATCGGCTCGTGTGGCGCTAAACTCCGGGAAGAGTACTTCCTTTATGAGATTGGGGTCGCCGAAAACCTGGGCCAGCTCGTGCTTGAATTGCCGCCTCAGAGTCTCTAACCCAGGTTCATTCAAGAATTTAGGGTCAGCGGCGCGGACCAGCTTGCCCAGCCGGTCGTCGACCGTGTTCTGGCGGGCCTGGATCATTTCTTCGGCCTTGATCCGGGAGCGGGCCTCCACCACCACCACCACGCCCATCTGGTAAACGAATACCCGACCGTCCTGGCTGTTGAAAGCCATCAGGGTGGTCAAGGGCAATTCAGCGGACAGCTCCCCGCTGCCTTCTGCGGTCTCCGGGCTGCCGCCCTCGCCGGCGGCGGTTTGCCGGGGACCCCCGCCCATGTATCGAACGGCGACCATCAGTCCGGCCCCTTCCACGAGCATCAGCCCGCCAACCACGGCAACGGTCAGCAGATTGCGGTGGCGGTCGCCAAAGGCCCGTGCTTCGGCGGGGGCTGGTTCCTTTTCAGTCACTGGCTTTGGCATGCGGTTTCCTGCCTGCGCTATGGTGAATTCGCTCATCGACCGATAATGCTTCGCCGTCGTACTCATTGACCAGGGCACTGGTGACCACGATCTCCACCCGGCGGTTCCGGGAACGGCGCTCCTCGGTGTAGGCCTGCGAGACCAGCGGCTCATGATGGGCCGCACTGATCAGGCGCATCCGCCGCGGGTCGATGCCCAAGGCCACCAACCGGTCGCGGATGTGTTCGGCGCGGGCGATGGCCAGGGCGTCGCCGTCGGCATAACCATGCGCTGCCGGGGTCTCGTCCACCGAGATGTGGCCCACGATCTCGATCAGGTTGGTCAGTCCGCGAATGATCTCCGCGAAATCCTCCAGGACCTGCTCGCGGCCGACCACCAGGACGTTGCGGTTGCGTTCGAACTGCAAGGCGCCCTGCAGGGCCAGCGTGGTGGTCTTGCGAACCTCGGTGACCAGCGGGCGCTTGCCCTCCACCCCGCGCTCCTGGGTTTGGCCGATGTGTTTGATCTCGTCGGGAATCTGGATGTTCATGAGGACCTTGATCAGCGAGGTCTGTGGGGGCTGTTCGGTCGGCACCCGCCCGACGCCGCCCTTGTAGCCGAAGGCGATCCGCAACGACTCCATGACCTTCTTGAAGCGGACCTCCTGCTTGAGTTCGCTCATGGACACCAGCAGCACAAAGAAGGTCAACAACAGGCTCATCATGTCCCCGTAGGTGACCATCCACTCGGGGGCGCCTGCCGACTTCTTTTCGCGCTTCTTCACGCGGTCAGCCGTCCTTGTCGTTGCCGCCGCGTTGCGACGGCGGCAGGAAGATTTTCAGCTTCTGCTCGACAATCCGCGGATTGTCGCCGGATTGAATGCTCATCACGCCGCGAATGGCGATGCTCTTGAGGGTCAACTCCTCTTCGCTGCGCAGGGCCAGCTTCTCACCCAGCGGTCCGGCGATCAGGTTGGCGATCATCGCCCCGTACAGGGTGGTCAATAGGGCCACGGCCATACCCGGGCCGATCGAGCTGGGGTCGTCCATGTTCTTGAGCATCAGCACCAGGCCCACCAGGGTCCCGATCATCCCGAACGCCGGGGAGTACTTGCCGATGTTGTCGAGAATGGCCTTGCCGCGCAGGTGTCGGTCGGCAACCGATTCCAGCTCGCTGGTCATGATGCCCTCGATCAGCTCGGGGTCGGTGCCGTCGACGGCCATCTGGATTCCGCTCACCAGAAAGCTGTTGTCGTTGTCGCGGGTCATGTTCTCCAACGAGAGGATGCCGTCGCGCCGGGCCACCTCGGCGTACTTGACCAGGTCGCGGATCAGGGCATGCGGATCGGTGGCCTTGGCGAAAAAGGCGTTCTTGACCACCTTGGTCATGCTCAGCACCTGCCGCAACGGGAAGCTCATCAGCACGGTGGCGATGGTACCGCCCACCACGATGGCGATCGACGGCGCGTCGAGGAAGGTTTCGACGCCGCCGCCTGCGCTGCCCAACATGGCCCACAGCAGCAGGCCGAAGCCCAGAATCATTCCAATGAAGGTTGCGATATCCATGGCCGACTCAAACCGCTTCGGTTATCCACCCGTGCAGGGCCGCGGCCGGGCGGACCCGCCGCGCAGCACCACCCTACTTCAGGTATCGTGTGTTTCGAACGTCCGGCTTCACTGCACGGCGAAACTGCGCAGCTGACGTCCGTATTCGATGGCCTTGCGCACGACTTCCTCCAGCGAGTCCTTGATCATCAGGCGATCTCCGTTGATCAGCGTCACCAGGGTATCGGGCGTGGACTCGACGGTCTTGATCAGCTCCGCATTGACCACCATCGGCTTGTCATTCAAACGGGTCACGGTAATCATGGCCTTCTACCTGGCGATCAGCAGCAGTTCCTGCAACAGCTCATCCGCGGTGGTGATCACCCGGCTGTTGGCGGAGAATGCCGTCGATGCATTAATCAGCCCGATAAACTCGCGGGCCAGGTTGACGTTGCTCTGCTCCAGGGCCCCGGATTCGATGGCACCGGCGTTGCCGTCACCGGCCACCCCGATGCGGGCGGCGCCGGAATTGAGCGTCTCGGTGTAGTGGTTGCCGGTCTCGAGCTTCAGGCCCTGGGGGTTGACGAAGGTGGCCACGGCCACCTGGCCCAGCTTCTGGGTGCTGGCGTTGCTGAACGAGCCGGTGATGACGCCGTCACGGTCGACGAAGAAATCGACCAGCGTTCCGAACGGCAGACCGTCCTGATCGGCCAGCCCCACCTCCGACGGATCGTCGGCCAGCCCGGTGACCGCCGCCGGATCAATGCCGAAGGCAATGTCGGACGCACCGGTATCGTTGCGACTGACGGTCAATGCCGTCCCCGTGGTGCCGATGAGGTTGCCGTTGGTATCAAAGCTCAGGGTGCCGCTGCCCAGGGCGTTGGAGACGTCGCTGTCGTCGGCGGACTCCGCGTAGAACCGCCACATTGAACCCGACTCGCCCTTGGACACCAGGGCCAGCCGCAGGCGGACGTTGACCTCCTGGCCCAGCGAATCGTAGATGATGAAGCCGGTGGTGGTGCCTCCCCCGATGGCCGCCGAGACATCGTCGAACCGTGCCGCCACCGTGTTTTGCGTGGTGTTGGTAATGCTGCTCAACGCCAGTTCCAGGCTGTTGGCCGAACCGTGGTTGCCGGTGACCACCAGGCGGCCCTGGTCATCGAGGGTCACCGCGGCCGACTCCCCCAGGGTCGCGTCGGTGTGCAGCGCCAACGTCCCTTCCAGGAAGGTCATCCAATCCTGCACCGTGCCGCCGGACGCCCCGACGGTGAACTGGCCTTCGGGGAGCACGAAACCGCCTTTGCGCGCGTCACTGATGGCAATGACGTCGCCGTCGGCCATCAGGGCGTTGCCGTCGGCATCGATGAGCGCCGTCAGTGGGGTGGCCGCGGTCGCCACGCCGGCCGCGGTCAACAACGCTTCGGACTGGGAGACCGATCCTGCTGTCGCCGGCAGCGACTGGGCATCGAGGTTGCCCTGCAAGGTGGCCAGCGTGGTGGCCGACGCACGGGTCAAGGTACCGATGGGGATGACGATGTCGACCAGGGCACCGGGGTCGATCTCGCCATCGGCGCCGACGGCGTAGCCCTGGACCCGCAGACCTTCGTTGGACACCAGGTTGCCGTCGGCATCGAGCACGAACGCCCCGTCGCGGGTATAGGCCGCCACCGCCTGATCCCGGGCCAGAATGAAGAAGCCGGCGCCTTCGAGCGCCAGATCGCCCTGGGACCCGGTGGTCGACACCGATCCCTGCTGGAATCCGCGATTGATGGCCCCGACGTTGGAGCCCAATCCGACCTGTACCGGGTTGGTGCCCCCCAGAACGTCGCCCGGGGCCGTCGCCGCCCGCAGGGTCAGTGAGAACAAGGTTTCCAAATCCGCCCGGCTGGCCTTGAAGCCGGTGGTGTTGACGTTGGCGATGTTGTCACCGATGACGTCGAGTTGGACCTGCGAGGTCTGCAACCCGGTCACCGCGGTGTTCATGGCAGAACCGAAACTCATGGCACAGTCTCCCGCAACAAGTGTGCCGGGCCCAATGAGCCCGCCGGCGTCATCCTGACGTGTGCAGCGCTGCCGGACTCCGCCGGTCGACCACCTGATCCAGAAAAACGTCCCTGCCCGAATCCAACTCCAGAACCAAGCGCCCAGAGTGCTGCTTGACCGCCTCGACGACGCCCTCGACCCGTTGGATTGAGCCGTCCTCGATGAGGTCGGCCGTGACCGTCCAACCCAGCAGCGACTGCTGCAACTGCTCCATGGAGGTCACCGTCTGGACTTCGCTGAGCGGCAACTCGTGATGGCCCCCCAGGACCAGAAGCGGAGCGCCTTGGTCATCGAAGCGGACCGCCGAGACCACGCCTTCGACCGGGCCCAGGGGCGTCTGACCGTGCACGTACTGCCCGACCAGTGTCGCCGCCGAACCCAGACGCTGCTGATCGACCAGCGAGCGCATGGTCTGGGTCACTTCGTTGTTCATCTCGATGTTGCGGATGGTGGCGATCTGTTCCAGCAACTTGTCGTTATCGGTCGGCTGGAGCGGATCCTGGTTCAGCAGATCGGTGATGATCAGCTTGAAGAATTCCTGCGACGACAGCGCCCCGAAGTCGGTGGGGTCGGTCGCCGGAAGCGCTCCGCGGGACGCGGCCGGCGCAATGGCGGTTAGATCCATGAGGTCCTCCATGATTCGTGAGCTGCGGGCTCCGCCCTGATAACCAGGAGACGGTCCTGTCCCCTATGCCTTGAGATCGAGCCCGCGCCCTCGCGGCGCGACCGCGCTGCCGGGTGGGTCGTCGGCTTCCGGCGACTCGGTGTCGCCACCGGGAGCCTCCGATGCGTCGTCGCCGCCTGCCGACCGCGAGAAGTCGCGGCGGGCCTCCGGCGGCGGCTGACCGAACGGCCGCGGATCGAGCGCGCCGGCGTCCACCACCTCATAGCGCTCGATGGTAATGCCCTGGGACGCCAGGCTGTCGGACAGCAGCGTCGAACGGCCGGCCAGCAGGTCGCGTACGGAGGCGTGGTCGGCCTGAATGCGCACACGCAAACGATCGTGTTCCAACTGCAAATCGATGGTCAACTTGCCGAGTTCCGGCGGCTGAAGTTGCAGCCGCACCACCGAGTGCCCCTGTTGCAGGTTGGCCCGCAGCACCCGCAACACGTCGCCCATCGTGCGGGTTCGGGCCGTGTCTGACAGCGGCGCCGGGTCGGGCTTGGTCACGGTGGGTCTGCCATCGAGTGTGCCGCGGCGGGCCTGTCCGGACACACCGCCGTCTCCGCGCGGACCGGCGCCCGCCGCGGCGTCACCGCTCGCCTTGACCGGCAGAACCGCGGCAGCGCGCGACGCGGCCGCGACCGTGACCCGCGTCTCCGACGAGCGGGAGGCCGAGGGGTCCGCAGACACCGCCGGCACCCCAACGGGCGGCGGTGCTGCTGCCGGCGCGGATGCTGGCTCGGATCCGATGGAGCGAGTGACCGGGGTCGTGCTGCCGTGAGCGCCAGCCGGTGGTTTGGGCGGTGCCTCGGTCACGGCCCCGGTGGCCGGCTGCCGCCCGACTGCATCCGGCGCAGCGCCGGACCCAGCTGACGGCGCCACCGATGGTCCCATCGACTCGGCAACCGGGCGGGCCCTGGCGGCCGACTCGGCAGCGACATCCACGCTCCGCATCGGCGTGGCGAGCGGCCGGCGGCTGCCCGGACCCGAGCCCGAATCCGACGGCGATTCGATCACCCGGAAGTCGTCGTCGGCCAGCCGGGCATTGGCCGAGGCCCGGGCGGCCCCGAAGTCTGCGGCCGTGATCGCGTCGCCCGCAGGGGGTAGTCCAGCCATCCGAGCGAACAACTCCAGAAACTCGGCGGGCGCCGGCGCGGGCACCCCGCTGCTGCCGGATGGATGACGATCCGCGGACGGGGCCGACAGCAGGGTACGTTCGATCATTGGCCCATCCCCGCGGTCTGGCCGTCGACCGGCAAGTCCGCCGGCTGGCGGGCCATGGCCTCCAACATGCGATCACGCCACTCCGTTTCCGAAGCCGACTTGCACGATTCCAGGATTGATTTTCGCTTGCGAACGCTCAATTCCAGAAGAATGCGCAGGGCGTCGGCATCGCTGCTGTTCAACAAGAAATCCCGGCTCTTCTTGGGATCCATCTGGGCAACGGTGGCGATCAACTTCTTGTGGGCGTCGCCGAGATCCTGTTCCTGGCGCTTGCGGCGCTGCGCGGCATAGGCCTCAACGCGGGCGTCGAAAGCCTCCTGGTCTTTCTGCAGCTTGAGGGCCCGACGGTTCCAAAGCATGTCCAACTGCCGGAGGTCGGCCAGGGCCCGTTGCTGCTTGAATCGTTCCATTTCCTCAGCTTCCAGCGTGTCCTGAATCATCTGGGCGGAAGTATCGGCACTGGCCTGGGGCCCGGTCGCCGCCGCATCGACGACCCCCACCGGCGGCGACCCGATCGGCTTGCCGCGCAACACCGCCGCCACACCCTCGATGGTTTCGCGATCGACCCTGCCGGTCGTATAGGCGAACACGCCGACGCCGATTAGCAGCGCGATGTGGATCAGCGCCAGCAGCGCTGCGACCGCATACACCGGCCGCAGCAGGCCCACACATTTCCGAGCCAGTGTCGCGATCATGGGTCATCTCGTGAGGCATCAGCCGGTGGCAGCGCTACCCATCGGCCGAGCACGCCATCGTCAAGTTCCGCCTGTTCGGCACGCGCTGCAGCCAGGCGATGCCGCTCCCGGGCCCGGTCGCGCAACTTCTCCAGAACCCGCAGCTCCTTGACCGCCTGAACCAGGGTCTGCTGTTCAGTGGCCAGCGTGCGCTTCTCGGCCAGCACTTCCTGATCCGCCTGTACCGCCAGGCGCTGCAGGTGAGACACCCAGTAACGCCGGTGCGACAGGCCCTGGACCTCCGGGTGGCGCTGGGCCGCGGCGGTGCGGGCCAAGTCCAGTTCGTCGCTGATCTGGGCGTGGACGGTTTCAATGTGTCCGCGCAACTCGAAGAGTCGGCGCAGCCGCTGGGCCACAACCCGCTGTTGGGCGTCGGCCTGCAGGCGGCGCCATCGCAACACGGCATCCAACTTGAAACAAAACTGCTTGGCCATGGATCGGTTTCAGGAACTCCGCGGGCAGTCCGGTGCTGCCCGCTGGTTACGGTGTCGCTCCGCGCGGTCGGGCGATCTGGGTCCTCAGTCTGGTGATGTCTTCGTGTACAGCGGTCAGCGCCGCACGGGCCTGCTCGAAGTCCACCGCTTCATCGATGGCCTGCTGCAGGAACCGCTCCACCAGCGGCTTGCTCTGGATGGCCAGGTCGAACTCCGGATTGCTGCCGCTGGCATAGGCACCGATGTTCACCAGATCCTCGATTTCGAACCACGTCGCCAGCAGCTTGCGCACTTGGGCAGCCGCTTGGCGGTGGCCCCCATCGACCACGTCGACCATCAGCCGGCTGACGCTATTGAGCACGTCGACCGCCGGATAATGGCCGCGGCCGGCCAACGTTCGTGACAGCCAGACATGGCCGTCGAGGATTCCACGGACGGCGTCGGACACCGGTTCGTTGATGTCGTCGCCCTCCACCAGCACCGAGTAGAACCCGGTGATGCTGCCGCGGGCGGTGCGCCCGGTGCGCTCCAGCAACTGCGGCAACATGCCGAAGACGCTCGGTGTGTAGCCTTTCGTGGCCGGGGGTTCGCCGGCCGCCAGACCAATCTGGCGCTGGGCCATCGCCAGCCGGGTTAGCGAGTCCATCAGCAACAGAACGTGCAGCCCTTGGTCACGAAAGTATTCGGCGATGGCGGTGGCCGCGAAACAGGCCCGCACGCGCATGACCGGCGCTTCGTCGGAGGTGCTGACCACCAGGACCGCCTTGCGGGCGCCGTCGGGCCCCAGATCCTTCTCAATGAAATCTTTGACCTCGCGGCCGCGCTCGCCCACCATGGCCACCACGGTGACGTCGGCAGCGCAGTAGCGGGCGATCATGCCCAGCAGCACACTCTTGCCCACACCGGTTCCGGAGAAGATCCCGATGCGCTGCCCGGCCCCGATGGTCAAGAGACCGTCCAGGCAGCGAATGCCGGTGCCCAGCGGTTGGGAAATCCTTTCGCGAGCCAGCGGCGCCGGTGCCGGCTCGAACAGCGAGTAGAATCGTTCGGGGTGAATCCGGCCCTGCCCATCGATGGGCCGACCCAGACCATTGACCACCCGGCCCAGCAGCGCCGGCCCGACCGCGACCTGCTGCATTCCGGCCACGGTGAAGACTGCGTCACCGGCCGCCACCCCGCGGGTGGTCTGCACCGGCATCAGCAGGGTCTGCCCGTCGCGAAAACCAACCACCTGGGCATCGATGGCGCCGTCGCGCCGGGTGCGCACCCGACACAGCGAGCCGATCTCCGCGGGCACACCCACCGCTCGCATGATCAGCCCGTTGACCGCCGTCAGCGTCCCGGTCAGGCGCAATGGATTCAGCTGGTCTACAAATTGGGTGTGATGCTCAAACACGATTGTCCTGGGTCACTCCAACCCCGCGCTCAGCAGGGCGCGGGTGATTTCATCGAGCTGCTGCTCGAGGGTGGCGTCAACCTGTCCGGTCTCGGAGCTGAGCACCACGCCGCCGCGGGTCAACTGCGGATCATCAACCAGCCGGATGTGCGGATGATCGGCAATGCGATCGGTCAGTTGGGCGCAGAATCGTTCTAGAGCGGCGAGATCTTCCGGATGGGCCCGCACCGTCAGGTCTGAGCGCCCGACGACCAGTGCCAGGGCGGCTTGCAGGTTTGCCGGAGCGACGTCGGGATTTACCCGGGCCACTCCCTGGGTCACCCGCCGGGCCAGGTGCACGGCGAATTCCAGTAAATCGCGTTCGGACTGGTACAACCGCAACTTCCGTTCATTGTTGACCGCGGTCAGGGTTGCTGCCAGCGTTTCGGCGAGGTGCTTGAGGTCCTGGTCGAAGTGGGCCCGGGCTTCCAGCAGTGCTTGTTCGCGGCCTTCGGTTTGCCCAGCGAGGCGGCCGGCCTCCAGGCCTTCGACGTGTCCGCGGCGGAGGGCTTCCTGGTGCAGTCGATCGGCGGTTTCGCGGGCCTCGGTCAGCAGGCACTCGGCCTGCAGCCGGGCCTGGGCGATGACCTCCTGGGCCTCGCCCAGCAGGTCGCGCATGTGAAACACGGTGGGCACGCCACCTTGCCGTACTGCCTGCGCTGCCTTGAGGACTGCCGCCATCTGCGTCTCCGTCAGGGCCCAGCGTTCGGGCCCGATGCCTTTCGGTTAGACGATGACCTCTTTTTCGCCGCCGCGGCCAGCGATGATGATCTCCCCGGCATCCTCCAGCCGGCGGACCACATCGACGATGCGCTGCTGAGCGGCTTCGACGTCGCTGATGCGCACCGGGCCCATGTACTCCATGTCTTCCCTGATCAACTGGACGGCGCGGTCGGACATGTTGCGGAAGATCTTGTCCTTGAGCTCGTCGCTGGCGGTCTTGAGTGACAGGGCCAGCTCGTCATTGTCGATCTCTTTGAGCACCGCCTGGATGCCCTTGTCGTTGACCAGAATGATGTCTTCGAAGACGAACATCAGGCGGCGGATCTGCTCGACCAGGTCGGGATCTTCGGTCTCCAGGGCTTCGAGGATGTTCTTCTCGGTGGCCCGGTCGGACAGGTTGAGCATTTCGGCCACCGACTCCACGCCGCCCACTTTCTGCAGGGTCTGCGACACGATGCCGGACAGCCGCATCTCCAGGCCTTGCTCGACTTCCTTGACCACTTCCGGGTTGGTCTGTTCCATGTTGGCGATCCGGGCCACCACTTCGATCTGCTTGTTCGGCGGCAGCCCGCCGAGAATCTCGCTGGCCTTGGCGCTGGGCACGTGGGCCAGCACCAGGGCGATGGTCTGGGGATGCTCGTCCTGGATGAAGGTCAAAAGGTTCTCGCTGTCGGCCTTTTGCAGGAACGAGAACGGCTGCTGATTGACCTGGTGCTCGATCTGCTGCATGATCCGGGTGGCTTCTTCCTTGGACATCGACTTCTGCAAGAGCCGGCGGGCGAACAGCATGCCGCCCTGTTCGACGAAGCGCCGGGCCAGGGCCAGGTTGTAGAACTCGGTGATCACCGAGTTGGACACTTCGGGCTCCACCAGGTCGATCATGGCGATTTCGCGGGTGACCTCCTCGACGGTCAGCCCGGGCAGCAGCCCCAGCACCTTGGAGGCCGTGTCCGAATCCATGCTCAAGAGCAGAATGGCGGCCTTGCGCAGGCCGCCCAGCTTCTTGCCGTCTTCGATGGATTGAAGCATGCTCTTGGACATTGGGCGCGACTCAATCATACGGTGTCACGATCGATCCAGCGCCGCACGAGTTGGGCGGCGCCTTCCGGATCGTCGTTAATGAGGTCAGAAACCTGCTGGGCGATCTGCCGGGCGCGGATGCTGCTCTCGTCGGTTTCCTGGGCGATCAGGAACGCATCCGGCGCGCCGGCCTTGCCGATGGGTCCGGCGTCAACCGTCAACTCGCCCAGCGGCCCGGTCAACGGGCCGTCGGGTTCGCCACCCTGCGGCAGCGCCGCGGCGGCGCCGGCCTTGCGCACCATCATCATCATCATGCCCATGGCCAGGAGGGCCAATGCGGCCAATCCCAATTGCCGGCCGTTCGCAGTGATGAACCGCTGCATCGTCAGTGCCTCCTGGGCTTCGGAAACCGGCGGCGGCGCGATGTATGCGACCGCGTTGTCGGAAAATACCGTGACCACCACAGTGGATTCCCGCTCAGCCACGGCGTCCAGGATGGGGGCAACCTGCCTTTGAATTTCCTGCTTCTGCTCCTCGATGAACCCGTCGAGCTGCTGTGGCGCCGGCTCTTCGTCGGGCGTTCCGCTGATCGCCTTGAGGGCCCCCACGAAGTAGCTCCGCGGCACCCCGATGGAGGCGGCGGCCTGCAGAATGGCACCGGGCCGCTTCTCGGTCACGGTGCGCTTCTGGCCGCGGGACTCCATGAACTCGGTTTCTTTCTTCTCCTTGGTGGAGGTCTGGCCTTGGCCGCCGGCGCGCAGATTGACGCTGGTATTGGCCGAGACCCCCGGCTCTTGGGCCGTGCTGATGTTGGAGGTCACGGTGTCGTCGATCAGCTCGCGCTTGATCGGCGGCTCTTCCATGGTGATGTCGGACTGGCTGATCGCCTGGTCGTCTATCTTGACCGTCACCTGGGCATTGACGCCGGGGATGTAGTTCAGCAAGTCCCTGATCTTCTCGAGCAGTTGGGCTTCCTTGTGCTGCTGCAATTCGTAGAGCTGCGACCCGAACTGATCATCGGGGTCCTCCACAGTGTACGAGCGCCCGGCGATCATGTCGGTGACGCTGACGCTCTGGGGTTCCAGGCCGGGAACCGCTCCGGCCACCAGGCGGGCCATGCTCTCGACCACCGCCTTGTCCATGCGCTGGCCGCCGACCAGCTTGACCGACACCGTGGCCTTGGGCTCGTTGGTCCGGTTCAAGCGCCGGCTGCGCGATTCGGAAGCCACCATCACGTGGGCTTCCGTGACCCGCGGCCAGGCCTCAATGGTCATGGCCAACTCATTCATCAGGGCGATGTTCTGCTGCCACTCGGTTTTCTGGGCGCTGGCAAAAATATCCTGTTCCTTGACGAGGTTTTCGAAGGTCACCTTCAACGTCTTCGGGCCGGTGCTGCGCTCGTTGAGCAGCATGATCAGCCGCCGCCAATCACCGGGCCGGACGTACAGCGTTCCCTTGCGGTCTTCGTAGTCTTCACCGAGCAGCTGCAGTTGGCGGATGGTGTCCGATAATTCTTCCTCGTTCATGATGTCGGCATACAGCGGCACCATCTCGCGGTGCTGGGCCCACTGTGACAACATCACGAAGGCCAGGGCGATGATCACCACACACAGGCCCAGGGCCACGCGTTGTGAGGTTTCCAGGCCGCTCAACTGCCGTTTGAGGCTCTCAAGCTGGGACTGAAGAATGGCCATGCACCGTCCTCATCAGGAATATAAGATTCAGGGGCGCCGCTCAGACGCGCATCTGCTGCAATTCGCGGTAGGCATCCACCAGTTTGTTGCGCATTTCCATCATCATGCTGAAAGCAATATCCGCCTTGCGCACGGCGCTGAGCACCTCGGCAACATTGTCGGCGTCGCCGGTGGCCAGTTTCTGGACGCCGGCGGTGGCTTCCTGCTGCAGGCGGTTGACCTCTTCCAGGCTGTCCAGCAGCGTGCTCTTGAAGTCGCGGCCGGCGGCGGTGCCCATCCGCTCCGCAGGGTCCGGCTGGCCCGGCCCGTGCGGTCGCACGATGGGGTTGAAGTTCAGGGGTCCGATCGGGTCGGGCATGTGCGGTCCCTCGCGAGGCCTCGGCCTAGGCAATCAGCCGAATGGCGGCTTCCGCCATGGCTTTCGTCGCATTCATCATGGTGACGTTGGCGTCGTAGGCCCGCGCCGCCTCGATGGCGTTGACCATTTCGTTCATGACGCTGACGTTGGACATTTGGACATAGCCGCGCTGGGGGCCTTTCGCCAGGGCCTGCGGGTGCCCCGGGTCATAACGCATCTGCCCGGGTCGCGGATCGACCAGGATGGCCTGTACCTCGACGCCCGCGGCGGCTTCGGTGAACACCGCTACGCGGCGGTGGTAACCGGGCACGTCGGCATTCGCCACGTTGCCGGCGATGGTGTCCATGCGGATGCGCTGGGCCACCAACCCTGATGTGCTGGTCTCAAGCATTCCAAACATGCCATTGGCTCCCTATCAGACCTCTCCTCGAATCGCGGCCTTGAGGGCATCAAAGCTGTTTCCCAACATCTGGCTGTACAGGTTGTAGGTCACGACATTCTCGGCCACCGCCGCCATGAGCACTTCGACCCGCCCGTTGGTCTGGTCATGAAACAGCAGGTTCTGCGCGGGCAGGTCGACTGGGGTGACTTGCAGGTGCCCAGCATCGTCGATGCGGAATTCCTCCGTGTTCGGCAACTCCAGAGCCGCCTGCCGATTACGGCCCCGGGTGTCCACAGCCCGGCGCAGGGCATCCTGAAACACCTCGGGATCCAACTGGCGGGTCTTGAACCCCGGCACATCCAGGTTGGCGATGTTGTGGGCCAGCAGCTTCTGCCGGGACTCGAGGAACGCCAGCGACTGGGTCAGCACCGGGATATTGCCGCGATCCGCCAGATCCGCCAAGAGCATCGTGGTTCCGTCCTCATCACACCCGGGTGCACCGGCCAGCGCCATGCACGACCCGTTCCAGCGTCGGGCAGGTTGACCGACCGCCCTGATACCGCCGCAGCGCCGCCGCCCCGGCGGCAGATTCTGCGCCGGTACCGGCAATCTCAGCCGGCGCGGCGCGCCTCTTCCTGCCATTTCTTGAGCTTCATGCCCAGGGTTCTGACACCAATGCCCAGGGCCTTGGCAGTCTTTTCACGATGTCCGTTGAATTGCAGCAGTGTCCGTTCGATCAGTTGTCGCTCCAGGTCCTGGAGCAAGAATCCGGGGCGCAGCCGCCGGGCCCCGTCATCAGCCCGCAACTCGCCCTGCAGCCAAGCCGTAACCGTTGCGGCGGTGAGCAGGTCGCGACCGTCCAGAACGGCCGTCCGCTCGCAAACGTTCTCGAGTTCCCGAACATTGCCGGGCCAGTGGTAGTCCTGCAGCAGGCGCATGGCAGCCGACTCTACTTGCACGGGAGTGCGCCCGTCGCGGCGGGCGATCCGCCCGATGAAGTACTCGGTGAGTCGCGGGATGTCCTCGCGGCGCTCGCGCAGCGGCGGCACACCCACCGGCAGCACGTTGAGCCGGTAGTAGAGGTCTTCACGGAATTTCCCGCGGCGCACCCAATCAGCCAGGTCGCGGTTGGTGGTGGCAATCACCCGAACGTCGCAGCGACGGGTCACCCCACTGCCGACCTTCTCGAATTGCCGCTCCTGCAACACGCGCAATAGCTTGGCCTGAAGATCCACAGGCATTTCGCTGATCTCGTCGAGCAACAAGGCGCTGCCGTCGGCCAGTTCGAAGCGGCCCTTGCGTTCGCGATCGGCACCGGTGAAGGCACCCCGCTCGTGCCCGAACAGTTCACTCTCCAACAGGCTGCTGGACAACGCTGCGCAATTGACCGCCAGCAGGGCTCGCTCGGACCGGCTGGACTGCTGGTGGATTTCACGGGCGACCAGCTCCTTGCCGGTGCCCGACTCGCCGTGCACCAGGACCGTGGCACTGCTTCGGGCCACGCGGGCACATCGGCTGCGCAGATCACGCATGCACGGGGATTCTCCAATCATCAGGCGCTCGATCTGGCAATCGTGCAGCGAGGTGCGCAAGGCTTCGTTGTCGGCCTTCAGGCAGCGGTGCTGATAGGCCCGTTCCACCAGCAGGACGATTTCGTCGGCTTCGAAGGGTTTCTGGATGTAATCGAAGGCGCCCAGCTTCATGGCTTGGACGGCCGTCGACACCGAACCGAAGGCCGTCATCAGAATCACTGGCATGTCCGAATCGAGGGCCAGGACCTCCTGCAGGAAAGCAATGCCGTTCATCTTGGGCATCTTCAAGTCGCTGATCACCACGTCGCAGCGCTGCCGGCGCAGCGCAGTCAGCGCGGCTGGCGGATCGGAATAGGTCTCCACCCGATGTTCTTCGCGCAGCAGCGTCTCGCGCAGAGAGTCCTGCAGCAGGGCGTTGTCATCCACGACGTAAACCAGCGCCATGAATCGGCTCCTTGTGATGCGCTCGGCCTTTGGCCTCGGGGCCCGGCAAGTGCAGGGTGAAGCAGGCCCCGCCGTTGCCTAGGTTGCGAACTGTGACCCGCCCGCCGTGGCTCTCGCAGATGCGATGCACAATGGCCAGGCCCAGCCCGGTGCCGGTGTCCTTGGTTGTGAAGAACGGATTAAAAATTCGCTGCATGACCGACGGATCGATGCCCGAACCATTGTCGCGGATGTGCACGGCAATCATGCCGTCGGCCGCTCGATCGGCAGCCGCCTCGATGCGGCCGCCGGAGCCGACGGCATCAACGCCGTTGAGCACAACGTTCAGCAGGGCCCGCTCGACCATCGCGGGATCGACCCGCAACTCATGGGTCAAGATGGAGGTGTCCACCGCCAGATCCACCTGCTTCCGGTCGGCTGGGGCCGTCGCCAGGTCAAAGACGTTGGCAATCAACACCTGCAGCGGGACCGCGCGAATGTCAGGCGCATGGCTGCCACCGAAATCGAGAATGCCGCCGACGATCTTCTCCAGGGCATCGACGCCCGACGCGATCTTGCGAACCAGGCGCTGGGCGTCGGGCAGTGCGCTGAGATCGCGGTCCAACAGCGACGCGTACAACTGGATGCTGCCCAGTGGATTGCGAATCTCGTGGGCCACACCGGTAGCCATCTCACCCAGCGCCGCCAGCCGCTCGCGGCGGGCCAACTCCAAGTTCTTGTCCTGCAGCTCCACGCGGAGCTTGACCACCTCATGATTGAGCGATTCGTGCGAACGTTTGAGTTGCTCGGTAACCTCGTTGTAGGCCGTGATGATCGCGGCTAGTTCCCGTTCCCGCTGGCTGAGACTGATTGTTGAGGGCGTCATATCGATTCATCCATACCCATGGCAGCGCCGGGCATCGGGCCCCGGCCGCCCGAATAGGCGGTGCAGGCCTGCCGGCCGACCTGGTTGGCCTGCAACTCCTCCTTGGTTCTGACCTTGCGGGCCGCCAGAATGCGGCTGTCTTCTGCGTCGGTACGCAGGACGCCTTGGAATGTCTCGGCCACCTGGTCAAACAGCTGCTCCGCCTCGGGTCGGATGTCCGCCGGGAATATCTGCGGCCGCTCGCGCCAGTACTCCTGCACCGGGGCCAGGCGGCGGGCGGCGGCGCCCATCTCGTTCATCAACTCCTGGCGCTCGGCCAACAAGGCCAGCAGCGGGGCGGCGTCCTGGCGGGTGACCAGCGTTCGCTGGCGCCGTGACAAGTCCTGAAGCCGGCGAGCCAACGCCAGTTGGCTTCGCAGCAACTCGAGAAGATGATTCGGATCAGTCATGTGGCTCATGGTCTGCCTCGGACCGAGGGTAGTCCCCGGTGCGCTCCATCCACGAAAACAAGTGACGCCACTCCTCAGGTGTCTTGCGAACCCGCAGGTCATCGAACGCTTGGGGGTCGATCTTCCCGGTCAGCCACTGGGCACGCTCCAGCGCCGGCTTGATTTCGTCGACCCGACCCAAGGCCTCGTAGCAGTTGATCATCTGTACATAGGCCCACAGGGCCATGGGATCGTCCGGGTAGGCCCGTACCACCGTCTGGTACAGCACCAGCGCCCGGCCGTGTTCGCCCAGGTCAAAGGCGCTGTCAGCGCGGTAGGCGTAGCTGAGCTGCAGTTGGAGTTGCTCCATCGGTGTGCGCTGCGGCTTGCCGCTCAGTTCGAGGATGACCTGATCGAACAGTTGCTCGGCCTGGCGCAAGCGCTCATGCTTACGCGACTGCAACTCATCGCGCTGCAGGGCGTTGCCGGTCTCGGCGGCAATGCGCTCCAGTTCCAGGCCGCTTTGCAGATAGGCATCGGCCAGCAGGAAGGTCGCCCGCACGTGGCGGGAATCATCCGGATAGCGCTGCAGCGCCTCATCGAACCACTCAATGGCTGCTTCAGGGCGAGCGCTGCGCGAATACAGGTCACCCAGCTTGAATAGCGCATCGCGATAGATCATGGCCTCAGGCGTGAACATCGCCGGCTGCCCAGGGGCCTCCTGGACGATGGCTAGGAGGGTCTGCTCGGCATGCTCGGTATACCCGTCGCCCAGCAGCACGAAGCAATCGGCGAGCGGAATGTGCGACCACTGGGCCGGAGCGGTCTGGCGATGATCGCGGATGCACCTCTGGTACTGCTCGATGGCTTCGTGGAGCCGGCCATCGGCCTGGTAGGCTTGGCCGAGACGATACAGGGCCAACGGAATCTGCGGGCTGTGCGGCCGATTGGCAAGGAATTGCTCGAGCAGGGCAACGGACCGATCACGGTGGCCCGCCAGATCGAACATGCTGGCGGCCTGCCACATGGCCTCGCCGATCTGCGATTCCTCGACGCTGTCCAGCTCCGCCAGCGCCAGGTAATCCTCTGCCGCTGACAGGAACAGGGCCCTGCTGTCCTCGGCGAGTTTCCGGGCAGCGTCGCCTTCGGCGGATTCGGATTCCAGCCGAAGGCGACCCTGCTTATGCTCGCCCAGAAACTGCTTCATCAGGGCCAGGTCGCGCAGATACAGCTCGCGGGTGGAGGCATCGTGCCGCGGCACCAGGTCGCTGGCCAGCTGCAGGTATCGCAAACTGTCGTCATAGCGCTCGCGCTTGCGCAGCAAGCGGCTGCGCACCACCAGCGAATTGCGAACCTGTTCGCGACTGATCACCACGTTGTCGCCGGTGTCCCGCAGGTCCTGCAGCACGGCCTGATAGTACCCAAGGGCCTCGTCAAAGCGTTCCAGTGCGGTCAGGGCCTCGGCCATCCCCAGCCGGGACGCCGTCACATAGCGCCCTTCGGCGTGGGCATCGAGCACGTCCTTGAAGAAGCTGATGGCCTCGAGCGGTCGCTGCGGGCCGTCATCCATCATCACCACCTTGCCCAACAGCCATCCGGAGCGGGCATGAATGGCGTCACGGGTCTTGAGTTGGTTTCGCAACTCGCGGAGCAGCAGTTCGGCAGCATCGTATCGCCCGGAGCGGTAGTCCAGGAGCGCTTCAAGGTAGTTCAGGAAGTGCTCGCCGTCCGTGCCCCTGAGGGCCGCGCGGTAGGTCTCAGCCAGCGCGAATCCCTCCGACAGGCGGTCGGCTTCGAGCAGCAGATTGATCTTATGCTCCAGGGCCCAGCGCAGGACGTCCGGCCGGTCGATCGCGGCCGTCAACAGTTCGTCCAAGGCGGCGTGCCGCCCTTGCCGTGACGTCGGCAGGGCTTCCAGTAGCAGCGCCGTGCTTCTGCGCCGGACCTCCAGTGGATCCGAGGGACTGCGCTGCAGGGCTAATGTGTACTGTTCGAGGGCGGCCGCCGGCTGGCCCAACCACTCGAATAGCTGGCCGCTGCGCTGCAGAACATCGCCGGTGGGTGTGTGACCGAGCGACTCCGCCTGGGCGTACAGGGCGGCAACGCTGATGAGTTCCCGCTGTCTGCGGTCGGGGCGATTGGCAATGGCTTGATAGCGGGTGTCGGCCAAGGCGGCGTAAACCGCCGCCAGCTCGGCGGGCTGATAACGGGGGTCTCGCAGGATCGCCCGGGCCAGGGTCTCGGCCTCTTCCAAGAGCAGACCCCCGCGGAGCGATTCGATTTCGGCGACGCATTCCGCGACGGTCGGCCGCTCCGGAAGCGGGCGGATCCACCACGCCGTGCCGGCAAGGGCTCCCAGAGCCACGACGGCCAGCGGCAATTGCCACTTTCCCGAGATGCGGTCCGGAACTGTGCGCCATTGTCGGTCTGAGCTCATCCTGAGCAATCCTGTCGCACCGGCGATCCTCCTGATCGTGACCCCCCCAATTGGCCTTGATAATGTCGGCAAAGCGTTCCGGCGATCTTGATCGCAAACTGTTGTTCGCAACGGCATTGTCGACAGCGGCAGCGCGTTGCGCCGGTCGGCCGTCGGCGACGTCGGTACCAGTATTGATAGGGGCCGGAGCCGCCGCGCATTGTCTGACCGCGCCCGATGGAATAAGATTCTCCCAAGGTTCGGCGAATGCCCGCGGGTGGCCGCGGGCAACCGTTCGGTCCGACCGTGGCGGCCTGGATCCACCCCCACCGGCACCCTCGACCCCGGCAGGGACGCTCCGCACCACAGCCCGCGCCATCCCGGTCAGGAAGGAGTCTGGCAGTGACCACCCCCACCGATCCATTTGAAACCCGCACGGTTCTCAAGACCTCATCGGGTAAATACCAGATGCACAGCCTGCCGCGGTTTCATCTGCCGGGGGGTGCTCCTCTCGAGCGACTGCCGGTCACCATCCGGGTGCTGCTGGAAGGCGCCCTGCGGCACTTCGATAATTATAAGGTAACAGAGCATCACATCCGCGCGCTGGGTACCTGGGGCAGCGGCAACGCCGACAGCGAGATTCCCTTCCTGCCCGCCCGGGTCCTGCTGCAGGATTTCACCGGCGTGCCCGCGGTGGTCGACCTGGCCGCGATGCGCTCGGCAATAGCGCGGATGGGTGGCGATCCCCAGCGCATCAACCCCTGCGTCCCCGTGGACCTGGTCATCGATCATTCCGTCCAGGTTGACTACTTCGGATCATCCGGCGCCCTCAAGCTCAACGTCGATCTGGAATTTGCACGAAACCGCGAGCGCTACGAGTTTCTCCATTGGGGCCAGCAGGCTTTCCGTGATTTTCGGGTGATTCCCCCGGACACCGGCATCGTCCACCAAGTCAACCTCGAATACCTAGCCAAGGTGGCCATGGCCCGCGAAACCAACGGGGCTCTGGAGGTGTTCCCCGATACGTTGGTGGGGACCGACAGCCACACCACGATGATCAACGGTTTGGGCGTCGTGGGCTGGGGGGTGGGCGGGATCGAGGCTGAGGCCGTCATCCTGGGGCAGCCCATCTACATGCTCATGCCCGATGTCGTCGGGTTTCGGCTCCGTGGACGACTCGCTGCCGGGGCCACTGCGACCGACCTGGTGTTGCGGGTCACCGAAATCCTGCGCCAGGAGGGCGTGGTCGGGAAGTTCGTGGAGTTTTGCGGCGACGGACTGTCCGCGATGAGCCTGCCAGATCGGGCCACGATCGCCAATATGGCCCCGGAGTACGGCGCCACCATGGGCTTCTTCCCGGTTGACGACGAAACGCTGCGCTACCTAGCCCGCACCGGCCGAACGCCGCAGGAAGTCGATCTGGTGGAACGCTATTATAAGGAACAGTTGCTGTTCCACAGCCCTTCGGCACCCGAGCCGGCGTACACCCGGACCCTGGAACTCGATCTGGCCACGGTGGAACCCAGCCTGGCCGGCCCCAAGCGGCCGCAGGATCGCATTCCACTGTCGTACATGAAGCAGTCATTCGTGAAGGCCTTGCGGGCCCCGATCCCGGAACGCGGCTTCGCCCTCACAGCATCCGAAGCCGCCCACACCGCGACCGTCACCCAGAACGGGCATTCTTTCGAGATCGGACACGGCTCGGTAGTTATCGCGGCGATCACCAGTTGCACGAACACTTCCAACCCGTCGGTGATGGTGGGCGCCGGGCTGCTGGCCCGCAAGGCGGTGGCCCGCGGATTGCGGGCCCAGCCGCAGGTCAAGACAAGCATGGCACCAGGTTCGAGGGTGGTCACCGACTATCTGAACGCGGCCGGGTTGACCCCCGATCTCGAGGCCCTGGGTTTCCATACGGTGGGCTACGGGTGCACCACCTGTATCGGCAACAGCGGACCGCTGCCCGAGCCGGTGGCCCGAGCCATCGAGGAGCAAGATCTGGTGGTTTGCGCCGTGCTCAGCGGCAACCGCAATTTTGAAGGCCGCATTAACCCCCACGTGCGGGCCAACTACCTGGCTTCGCCGCCGCTGGTCGTCGCATATGCCATCGCCGGGCGAACCGACATCGACCTGACCACTGAGCCGTTGGGCACCGGATCGGACGGCGCCCCAGTGTATCTTAAGGACATCTGGCCGACCCACCAGGAGATTTCTGACTGCGTCGAGCAGTCGGTGGCTCCCGAGATGTTCCGCAGGCAGTACGGCCAGGCGGTCACCGGAAACGCCCAATGGAACGCCATCCACAGCACCGCCGAAGCCGCCTACGATTGGAATCCCAAAAGCACGTATATTCAAGAACCGCCCTTCTTCAGGGACCTGCCATGGGAGCCTCAGGCCGTTGAGTCGATTTGCGGCGCCCGGGTGCTGGTCATGGTCGGCGACTCGGTCACCACGGACCACATCTCGCCGGCCGGGTCCATTCCGGCCGACGGGCCCGCCGGCCGTTACCTCATGGACCAAGGCGTGCCCCCTTCCGCTTTCAATAGTTTTGGTTCGCGGCGCGGCAACGACCGGGTCATGACGCGCGGCACCTTCGCCAATATCCGCCTGAAAAACCTGCTGGCCCCCGGGACCGAAGGCGGCGTCACCGTGCACCTGCCCAGCGGCACACGGTTGTCCATCTTCGAGGCCGCCGAGAGGTACCGTTCCGAGGGCACGCCGCTGCTGGCCCTCGCCGGCACGGACTACGGCATGGGTTCCTCGCGCGATTGGGCGGCCAAGGGCACGCTGCTGCTGGGCATCCGCGCGGTCTTGGCCGCCAGCTACGAGCGCATCCACCGCAGCAACCTGATCGGCATGGGCGTGTTGCCACTGCAGTTTATGCCTGGAGAGGATCACGGCACGCTGAAACTCAGCGGCCACGAAGTCTTCGACATCGCCCTGAGCGACCATCTGGAGCCCCGACAGAACATTGCGGTCACGGTACGCGAAGCGGCCGGTCGCACCCGCACCATCCACGCCCGCTTGCGGATCGACACCCCCGTGGAACTGGACACCTATCGACACGGCGGCGTCCTGCCGATGGTGCTCCGCGACATGTTGAAGGACTCCTGAATGAGCGCTGCAACCCTGCGAACCTGGGCCTGCCTGGCGGCCATCGGCCTGGCTGCGGAACTTCGGGCCGAAGCACCGGCGGCCGCTGATCTGCGGCGAACGCCGGTCGTGGAGGTGTTCGATCGGACGCACGGCGCCGTGGTCAACATCTCTTCCACCCGGGTGGTGCGGCATCGCCTACGTCCCAGCCCATTCGACCTGTTTTTCTCCGACGACATTGAGCGCTTCTTTGGGGCCCGCCCCCGGGCCAGCAAGTTCAAGACCACCAGCGTCGGCAGTGGCTTCGTGATTCATCAGAGCGGCTATGTGGTGACCAACGCCCATGTCGTCGATCGCACCACCGACGTCAAGGTCATGTTCGACGACGAACGCTCCTACGACGCCGAAGTCGTGGCCATCGATCGCACCAACGATCTGGCGTTGCTGCGGATTGCCTGCGACACGCCACTGCAGGTGATCCGTTTCGGCAGCAGCGACGACCTGATGATCGGCGAGACGGTCATCGCCATCGGCAACCCGCTCGGTTATCAGCACACCCTGACCACCGGCGTGGTCAGCGCGGTCAATCGTGATCTGGAACTGGTCAACGAGAAGGCCGGTGAGCCGCTGGTGTACCCCGACCTGATCCAGACCGATGCCAGCATCAATCCCGGCAATTCCGGTGGGCCGCTGCTGAACATTCTGGGGCAGCTGATCGGCGTGAATACGGCCATCCGCAGCGATGCCCAGAACATCGGGTTCGCCATTCCGGTGACGCGGCTCAAGCAGACGCTGCCGGCCATGCTGGCCGCCGAGCAGCGCAATCGCTTCGCCCTGGGCTTGGAACTGAACAGCGAGTGCAACGCCATCGAAGTGTGGCCGGATTCACCCGCACACCGCGCCGGCATCCGGCTGAACGACACCATCACGCACGTCGATCGCCAGCCGGTGCACTCCAGTCTGGATACCTTCCTGTCGCTGTTGGGTCACCGCCCTGGTGACACCGTGGTGCTCGATTTTCTGCGGGCCGGCAAGCCCCGATCCACACAGGTCCGCCTGCAGGAGCGGCTGCGGCCCGACGGCAAGCAGTTGGCTGTGGATCGACTCGGTCTGGTGCTGGCGCCGCTCAGCACCCAGGCCGCGCGCAGCATGAATCTGCCCAAGGATTATGGCCTGATCGTGACCGAAGTGCTGCCTCACGGACCCGCCGACGCCATCAAGATGTTGCCGGGCGACATTCTGATTTCGCTCGACGACCAGTATGTCGACGATCTCGATGAGTTGGGACGGATCCTGGACGGGCGGCGTCCGGGAGCGCAATTGTACATCCGCATTCTGCGCGTCGAGGGGCCGCTGATCTACGGCCACGGGGCCATGCTGACCCTGCGCTGATCATTCCAGAAAACCAAGCACCCGCGTCACTTCCCTGCGGCTGCCGATGATCAGCGGCGTGCGCTCGTGCAGTGCAGACGGCTGCTTCTCGAGAATGCGTTCCCGGCCGTCGCTGGCCATGCCGCCGGCCTGCTCGGCCAGCATGGCCATCGGGTTGGCTTCGTACAGCAGCCTCAATTTGCCTTGCGGCTGCTTGGCCGTCGGAGGATACAGAAACACGCCCCCGCGGAGCAAGGTGCGATGGAAATCGGCGACCAGCGAACCGATGTAGCGCAGGGAATAGTTGTCCTGCTTGGCCGCTTCGAGATAGTTCTGGATGCCACGGGGGAATGACGCCCGATAGGCCTCGTTGACGCTGTAGGTCTTACCGACATCGGGCATGATCACGTTCTCGGTGTGCAACACGTAGGCCCCAATATCGGGATCGAGCGTGAACATGTGCACGCCGTGACCGGTGGTGTAGGTGAGCACCGTGCTGCTGCCATAGACCACGTAACCGGCGGCGACCTGTTCGGTACCGGGTTGCAACAGATGCTGCACCGGGTCGCGGGTGTCCCAGGCGTCGGCGGTGCGCCGCAGGACTGAGAAGATGGTGCCGACCGAGACATTGACGTCGATGTTGCTCGAGCCGTCCAAGGGATCGAACAGCACCATGTAACGGCCATCGTGGCCGACATCTTTGATGACGTGTGGCTCGTCGTCCTCCTCGGAGGCGATGATGCCGATGTTGCCGCGGTAGCCCAGGGTTCGCAGCAGCGTTTGATTGGCAATCCGATCGAGCCTCTGGACCACCTCGCCCTGGACATTGGTGCTGCCATCGCTGCCCAACACGCCGACCAGGCCGGCCCGGCGGACGTTCGCCTCGATGATCTTGGTGGCCAGGGTGATGCCGGACAACAGCCAACTGAACTGGCCGGTGGCCTCCGGATGGAGCTGCTGTTGCTCGATGATGTGGCTCTGAACCGTGACGATGCGCGATTGGTCGTGTATGGGCATGAGCGGATCCTCACGATTCGCCGGGTGCCGCGAATGGCGATCCCATCCCGGCGGGTCCAGTATGTCTGCAAACGGCGGCAGCGTCAATCCGGGATGGCATCCAGGGTCACGATTATGACATTGTAGACCGCGTGGCATCCGGCAGTGATGCCGTAGCCGCGCACCAGGAACAAGCCGCCCAGATACACGCCGGCGAGCGTCCGAAAGATAAAACGACCCGTCTGGTAGGGCTCGCGCCCCAGCGGAGGATGATGGTGGGCGGCAAACAACAGCGCCGCCATGATCACGGCCGAACACACCGCATGCCGCCCTTTGAGTTTGAGGACGTCTTCGAGCAGAATCACAATGGCGGTAACCAGGATGAGTCGAAAGACCAGCTCCTCGTAGACCCCGGCACCGGTGCTGATGACGACATTCTCAAACCAGCGTCGCCCGGGGCTGGCGTCGGCCAGGGCCGTGTAGCGGATGAACTGGTTCATCGCGAACAGCGGAGCGGTCCAGACCAGTGATTCGCCCATCATGCCCAACAGGGTATTGATCCGAATGCGCCAGGGATCGCCGCTGACAAAGTGGCTGGCCAACAGAATCCCGATGATCAGGATGCCCGGCAGGAAGATCCCGGTGGCGCCCAGCACGCTGAAGAACAGTTGCATCAGGTGATAGGCGATGACCTGTTCGGTCTCGGCGAGCGGCCCCTGGGCGTCGATGCGGGCGGCCCCCAGTTCGTAGGCCAAAATGAGCGGCAGCAGGTACACCAGGCTGTACAGCGGCCGCTTGGACTCCTCAAAATACGATGTCTTGTCACGCATGGCCGTGTGCCGCCGGGATGCCCGCCCGAACGGCGGCCGGGTCAGCGCTACTGTATGATGGAGAAGAATTCATGTCCAACCACGAACACCGCCTCCTGGAGATTTACCGGGCACTATTGACCCACTACGGACCGCAGCGCTGGTGGCCCGCCGACAATCCCACCGAGATGATCATCGGCGCCATCCTGGTACAACACACTGCCTGGAGCCAAGTGCCTCCGGCCATCGCCGCACTGCGCCGCCGCCGGCTGCTGGACTTCAAGCGGCTCGCCAACCAGCCGGCCGCCGCCCTGGCCGAACCCATCCGACCGGCGGGCACGCCCATGGTCAAGGCCCGACGACTTCAAGCCTTCGCCGACTGGCTGGGAAGCACGACCGGCTTTGATGTGCAAGCGGCCCTGAATCGCCCGGTCGAGACGCTTCGTGAGCAACTCCTGGCGATCAAAGGCATCGGTCCCGAAACCGCCGACTGTATCCTGCTGTATGCCGCCAAACGACCATCGTTCGTGGTCGACCGCTCTGCCCGCCGGGTCTTCACCCGCCACTTGCTCATGGCGCCCGATGAGCCCTCCGATCGGGTCAAGCGATGGCTCGAGTCCAATCTGCCGGAGGAGGTCCCCTTGTACAACGAGTACCATGCCCTCCTGGTGCAGGTCGGCAAAGAGCACTGCCGCGCGGTGCCGCGCTGCCACCAATGTCCCCTGGAGCACCTCGAGCACTGCGCGGATCGTTCGCCGTGGCGTTGACAGCCGGCCGCCGGGTGCACTAGGATCTTTGCGCGTTCGGCCCAGGTGGCGGAATTGGCAGACGCGCAAGGTTGAGGGCCTTGTGCCCCTCGGGGCGTGCTGGTTCGACTCCAGTCCTGGGCATCAAGGACTTGCGGCCGCTGGTGAGTTGTTGACAACCACCGCCGCACCGACCATAATCCCCCGATTCTGGACCGCCCCCCGCAGGATCTGGTATGCGGAAGGTTCCCGTGGCCAAGAAAGCATCCAAGAAAACGGCAAAGAAGAAGGCTACCACCGCCAGCCGAAAAACCTCTGGTGGGGCGGCGAGCCGCAAGTCCGCCAAGAAGGCAGCCGGTCGCACGTCGGCCCCCAAGGCAGCGACCCGCAAAGGCACGCCCAAGGCGGCAGACCGCAAGATTGCCCCCAAGGTGGAAGACCGCAAGACCGCCGATGGGCAGCCCGGCAATTCCGGTCCGTCGACTGTTAGTGACGATCATTCAGTCACAGAACTGCCCAAGTGCCCGCTGAGCGAAGCGGAGCTGGAAGAGTTCCGCCAACTGCTGATTACCAAGCGCAGCGAGTTGGTCGGCAATGTGCGCACGATGACCAACGAAGCGCTCCGTGAGAATCCGCCAACCGGGTCTGGGAATCTCTCCAGCGTGCCCATCCACATGGCCGACATGGGGTCGGACAACTGGGAGCAGGAATTTACGCTGGGCTTGTTGGCCACCGAACGACAATTGCTGCGCGAAATTGATGCCGCCCTCGGCCGCATCGACAACAAGACCTACGGTATCTGTGAAGGAACCCACAAGCCCATCGGCAAGCGGCGTCTACGGGCGAGCCCCTGGGCCCGGCACTGCATCGAGTACGCCCGGGCCCAGGAATCAGGACGAAGCCGCTGAGCGACATGGACCCCGCCATCAACACCCAACAGGCCGAAGCCGGGCGCTGTGGGCTAGATGCCGACCCTGCATACCGCAGCATCGGCGCCCACCTGCGGCTGTGGGGCGTGGCCATCGCCGGACTGGTGCTCGACCTGTGGTCCAAACAGTGGGCCGCCCTGCATCTGCAAGGGCGTGAATCGCGGCTGCTGATCGACGGGGTCCTGTCTCTGCACTTCAACCAGAACCCAGGCGCGCTCTTCGGCATCGGCGGCAAACACAGCCTGGCACCGTTGTTCCTGATTGCCTCGGTGGTGGCCCTGGTGGTCGTGGTCGGGGTGTTCGCCCGCAGCCACCGGCGGCAATTCAGCTTTCATGTAGGGCTGGGCATGATCATGTCCGGGGCCCTTGGCAACATGTACGATCGGCTGTTCAACGAGGGCCGGGTGCGCGACTTCATCAAGATCGAGCTGAGCATCGGCAAACTCGAGTTGTGGCCGTGGGTGTTCAACGTCGCCGATATGCTGCTGGTCTGCGGGGTGGCCCTGCTGATGTTGAACATCTGGTTCGATCGGAAACCCACCGGGACTCCCGAAGGTGACCCTCTCAGCGGCCCACAGTAGCCATCAGCGGCATATGCGGCGGGCCATCCAACTGGCCCGCCGCGGGCAGGGCCATGTCGAGCCCAACCCGATGGTCGGTTGTGTCATCGTCAAAGGCCATCGCGTCGTCGGCGAAGGTCATCATCGCCGGTTCGGTGGGCCGCACGCCGAAGTGTTTGCCTTGGGCCAAGCCGGTCCGCAGGCGCGCGGGGCCACCGCCTATGTCACCCTGGAACCGTGCAATCACTTCGGAAAGACCCCGCCGTGCACTGACGCCCTGCTGGGGGCCGGAATCGCCGCCGTGATCGCGGCCCTCCGCGATCCAAATCCGCGGGTCGCCGGCAAGGGATTGGGCATTCTTCGGCGCGGCGGAATCGTCGTGACCGAGGGCCTCCTGGCCGACGAAGCCCGCGAGCTGGTCGCCCCGTACCTGAAGCGGTTCGCCAACGGCCTGCCGTACGTGATCGCCAAGTGGGCCCAAAGCATCGATGGCCGGCTGGCCACCGCTGCCGGCGAATCGAAGTGGATCTCCGGTGAGATCTCACGCCGCCGGGCCCACGAGCTGAGGGGTCGAGTGGATGCCGTGATCGTCGGCTCACAGACCGTGCTGCAGGACGATCCGCTGCTGACCTGCCGCGACCGCCCCGTGCGGCGGTTGGCCGAGCGGGTCGTTCTCGACACCCGGTTGAGAACGCCGCCCCGCAGCCGGTTGGTTCAGACCGCGAGGCAATTCCCCACGCGCGTCTTCACCGCTGCCGCGGCCTTGGACAGCGCCCGGGCCCGCGCCTTGCGGGCCGCCGGGGTCCTGCTTCAATCCGTGCAACTGCGCGGCGGGCATGTCAGCCTGCGAACCGTCCTGCGGCGGTTGGCCGCGGCAGGAGCCACCAATGTGCTCATCGAGGGTGGCGGCCAGGTATTGGGTGCAGCCCTGGACGCGCATCTGGTCGATGAGTGTTATGTGTTCGTCGGGCCGTGCCTGATCGGCGGCGGACGGGCCATCAGTGTGGCGGGCGCGGGAACCGCCCGCATGAACCAATTGCAGCCGCTGCAGGGGCTCCAGATCCGCCGCAGCGGTTCGGACCTGTTGTACCACTTCAAGCCATGATCAAAAGCGACCGACATACCCAGGACCGGACGCCCCGCAAGCTCTCGGTGGTGATCCCGGTGTACAATGAGCGTGCCACACTCGAGAAGCTGCTCCAGCGGGTCGCCGAAGTGAACATTCCGCTGCAGAAAGAAGTGGTGCTGGTCGACGACTTCAGCACCGACGGCACCCGCGAGTTGTACAGCAAGTTGCCGGCCGCCTTCCCGGACCTCGAGTGGGTGATCCAGATGCACGACCGCAACCAGGGCAAAGGCGCCGCCTTACGCACCGGGTTTGCCGCAGCCAGCGGCGACATCCTGTTGATCCAGGATGCTGATCTGGAATACCACCCGCGCGACTATCCACGGCTGCTGGCTCCCATCCTGGAAGGCGAGGCCGAAGTGGTCTTCGGCTCGCGCTTCGTGGGCAGCGAAGCGCACCGCGTGCTGTTTTTCTGGCACATGGTCGGCAACCGCGTGCTGACGCTGTTGTCCAACATGATGACCAACTTGAACCTCACCGACATGGAAACCTGCTACAAGGTGTTCCGCGCCGAAGTGCTGCAGGGCATCCAGATTCGCTGCGATCGCTTCGGATTCGAACCGGAAATCACCGCCAAGATCGCCCGGCGCCGCGCCCGGGTCTTCGAGGTGGGCATCGGCTACGCGGGTCGCTCCTACGAAGAGGGCAAGAAGATCACCTGGTGGGACGGCGTGAAAGCCATCGCCGCCATTGTGTACTTCCGGTTTGCGGATTGATTCCATGAAGCTGGTTAATGTCTGCGGGGCCCGCCCCAACTACATGAAGATCGCGGCCTTGATGCGGGCCTATGCCCGTCATCCGCACATCGAAGCGGTCTTGATTCACACCGGCCAGCACTACGACCCGGCGATGAACCAGGTGTTCTTCGACGAGCTGGAACTGCCGCGCCCGCAGACGAATCTGGGGGTGGGCAGCGGTCCGCACGGGCAGCAGACCGCCGCGGTCATGCGCCGCTTTGAGACGGTGCTGCTGGCCGAACGGCCGGACGCCGTGGTGGTCGTCGGCGATGTCAATTCCACGCTGGCCTGCGCCTTGACGGCCCGCCACCTGGGGATTCCCACCGCCCACGTCGAAGCCGGCCTGCGCAGCTTCGACCGCAACATGCCCGAGGAAATCAACCGCACCTTGACCGACGCGATCAGCGCGGTGTTGCTGGTCAGCGAACCGAGCGGCGTCGAGAATCTGCACCGCGAAGGCGTCGATCCGGCGGCGGTCCACCTGGTCGGCAACGTCATGATCGACACCCTGCTTGAACACCTGCCGCGGGCCCGGACGTCGACCGTACACCGCCGTTTGGGCCTGGTGGCGGGGCACTACGGGCTGGTCACCGTGCACCGCCCGGCCAACGTGGACGACCCCGATGTGTTCCGGGAGATCGGTGACGCGTTGCTGCACATCCAGCGGCAGCGGCCGCTGGTGTTCTGCATGCATCCGCGAACGCGCCGGCGGGCCGATCCCCAGCGCACGCTGCGCGACCTGCAGGCATGCCAGAACATCCGGTTGATCGAACCGCTGGGATACCGTGAGTTTCTCCACTTGATGGCCGACGCCGAAGTCATTCTCACCGACTCGGGGGGCATTCAGGAAGAGGCCACCATCCTGGGCGTCCCCTGCCTGACGCTCCGTGACAACACCGAGCGCCCCATCACCGTGACACACGGGACCAACCTGCTGGCCGGCCGGCGCCGCGAGAGCATCCTCGAGGCCCACGAGCGCGTAGAGGAGATCCGCCGCCGCCCGGAGCGCACGCCGCCGCTGTGGGACGGGCAGGCGGCCGAGCGCATCGCAACGGTGTTGTGCGACGCCTTCTGTTAGCGATGAGGACTGAACTTGCCGCGCTCGTACTCGCCGATCAGACCATCGTGCAGCGCCATCGGGTGTCGATCGGCGTAGTCCATAGAGTAGTTGGCCTCGCGGGCCTCTGGCGTGCGATACAGTGTCATGCTGTCGAAGCCTTCGCGCTGGGCGATGGCTCGGACGATCCGGGCCTGTTCCTTGAGCGGTGTCTGGGGTGACAGTCCAGGGATCAGGATCTCGGCGTAGCGGCGCTCGGAACGGTAGGCGTCGGTGCTGCGCAGCACCTCATAGGCGGGTAGGGACGGTTCGCTCGCATCAATGGCGCCCGCGGGGTCCGGTTCGACGGCGGCCGCCGGCTCGTGCTGTTTGCCCGACAATGCGATCGGTGACGGAGCGCGGGACTTCCGGGACTCGAACGTGGTCGGATCAGGGTCTCGTGGCGGCAGTGGCGTCGCCAAGACCCGAGCGCGTTCGCGGTACGCCGGCGACTGGCGGTCGGCCACGGGCTGCGGGCTTTGGGCGGCGGGCCGTGAACTCCGCCGGCTGAACTCCTCGAATCGAACCTGTGACCGTCGCGGCTCAGACTCCGAAACGACCGCCGGCACCGGACCCTGAAGGTGCGGCGTGAAGCGACCCTGGGCATACTCGCCCAGCAGCCCCTCGGCAAGCGCGCCCGGGTGATCCTGGGCATACTGGACCGAGTGGCGGGCCATGCGGGCCTCGCGGGTGCAATACACGATCATCCGCTCCAAGGCCTCACGCTCCGCGATCATATGAACGACCCGCGCCTGTTCGTCCAGCGGGACAGCAGGCGACAGTTCGGGAACCAGCACTTCGGGAATGGCCCGGACGCCAGGCGACCCGCCCACGATATAGAGAATCTCGTAGATCGCCGGGAACGGCCGACCTGCCTGCGGTGCGCCCGTGGCAAATACCCGGGCGCCGGGGTGCCGCGGCACGCGCTCCCGGCGGACCGCCGAAAGACGTACTGCCGGCCTGGACGTGTGCGCCGGCAGCGGAGTGAGCACCGCTCGGGCAGCGGAAGTGTCGGCGTTGGCCGCAACGGCACGAGGGTCCACGACCGCTGCTGCCGCTCCAACGGAAGCCGCCGGGGCAATCACGGCTGGTGGGCCCGAGCCCAACGGTTGCTCGGGCTTGTCGTGGGCGGCTCGAACCTCGGCAGGCTGTGGGTCCCCAGATGGCTCCGGTTCGACATGCTGGGCGACGGCGGGTTCCCCTGCAACGACAGGCGCGCAAGCCGCAACTGGGGCCGACTCAGTAACTGGGTCCGGACCATGCACCGCTGCATTGTCCATCGGTGTTGCAAGTTGATGGTCATCCTGCTCACGACCCGTGGATGGTCGTGACGTTGATGGGAACAAAGCCGCGAGGATTCGGGCGGCTGCATGCTCGGCCGGCTCGTCGGGCCCTGACTCCACCGGAACGACCGGCTCGGCGGTCCCGATGGTTTGGATCTCCGCAGGCGGCATGGCCATCGATGGAACCGGGAACTCGGCCTGCTCGACCTCGGCGCCGGCCGGCGAGTTCGCCGGCAGAGGATCGGGTCGATCATCCTCGAAAGGCTCGGCCTCGCCGATCCCCGGCACCGGAACCGCGCCGGACTCACCTGGCGGTTCGTCGGCCACCCGCAGAACCGCATCCGCCGGCTCGAATGTGGCCTCACGGCTGGAATTCGCCGCCAGCGCTGCCGAGCCTTCAAGGTCAACCTCGGGGCCGGCGGCAACCGCCTCAACCCGAGCCCCGGATTCCCGGCCCTGGTGCGACGGACCGCTGCCGTAAGCGAGGACCAACAGGAAGCCGGAGAAGCCGGCGACCTCCACAAGCGTGATGACCTTGGGCATCAATTCAGCAACTCCCGAAAAAACATGCGATGCGGTCCGCGAGCCAAAATGATCTGTCGCGCATCGCGAGTGGGCCGATCGCAACCCACAATCGAAGCGTTCAATGCCTATGCCAAAGGAGTTCCACTGCGGGTGTGCCACGCATCCGCAGCAAGCCTCGATCACCAGCGGCCGCGCGCAGCCCTGACGTCCCTGGACTACGCGCTTCCCGACGGCACCTGATGAAACCAGTGTATTCGAGTGATTATCCCCGCCGCCGGCTGCGAAAGTCAACCGCGGACGACGCGCTCCGCCGGCCGAACCGGCGGCCGTCCGGTATTGTCGGCCGCAGGTCGATGGGCCGGCCGGCAAGCCGTCCCGGCGGGTCCGATCTGCCGCCGCCGGCGGTGCCCGAACAAGAAGGCCGCGGAAGCATGGGGGCCTCCCGCGGCCTGTCTATTGCCGGGTTGCGACCTGGCTCTACGGCCAGATCAGGCTGTCGGTGAAGGCGTTGATGCCCTCGTTCCCGCTGGAAAACAGAGACTGGTACCCGGGATACACCGGGGTCCCGGTGGCTTTGGGATATTCGCCCCACTGGATCGGCCGTTCGAACACATCACCCTGAGCGAGGGTCGGATCGATGCGTGTGTAGATGTTGTCCTTGTCCACACCCCCGATCGGCTTGGTCACGAAATTGGCATGAGCATCAGGGAACAGCATGCTCTGCCCCAGACCCTGGCCCTGGCCGCCGTGGTTGTTGGAGTTCCACAGCCGCCACTCCTCGGGCGTGTTGTTGTGATCGGGATTCTCGTCCTGCAGCTTCTGGTACAGGAACGCGGCCGAGTCGACCACGGCGTCGGTGAAGAACTGCAGACTGGTGGCGGTCGAGTTGCTGGCCTCGGCCTCCACGATGCTCGGGGCGCTCCACGGACCACGGTCGGCCACCAGCACCATCCGCGGATCGACGTCGGCGCTGGGCTTGCAGTCGTTGGTGTCATCGTAAGGCACCTGGTAGCCGTAGCTTGAGGTCCCGAAACCGATGAAGTCGTAGTACGTGGCCACGTCGACCGTCGGATCGACCGTGTCGTTGGTGCTCGGGCACACGAAGCTCTTGGGCACGATGCTGCCAGACCGGACCAGGAGCCACAGCGAGCGGGTGGTCGAGACCACGCTGCTGCCAGCGACACCGCCCAAGGTCTCGATGTCGCGATTCGGCCCGGTCGGCCCGGCCGGATCGGTCGTCTCGCCTCCGCCCATGTTGCCGATGTACTCCACAACCGGCGGCGAGCCCGGCGTGTTGGACCGGTACGGCGCGGTGGGGAACACGCCCAGGTTGTCTTCCTGGTAGATGTAGCAGGACGTGCCGACGCTGCGGACGTTGCTGGTGCAGACCGTCTGTTTGCTCAGCTCCCTGGCCTTTGCCAAACTGGGCAGCAGAATAGAGATCAGCAGCGCAATGATCGCGACCACCACCAGTAGCTCGATGAGCGTAAATGCTTTTTTCTGTGACATGGGATGAACACTCCAAATCAACGTACGATTCGTGAGTCTGGCGAATATCGTCCGGGGGCCACGGGAAGTGGCGCCTTTGCCTGGCTTCGATTGGCCGCCCGGCGGTTCCGGTGACAGGGTCACCCCGCCGGTCGGGCACCACGGTCGAATCCGCTCAAACCGCACGCCGTCTTACCCCAGTGCTCGGCCAGGACGGCTGACTGAATGAACAAGAACCGCAGGCTCGATCGAAGCGCTTCATCTCGGTGACGCGGGGGGAAAGCGATACGATGGCATCTTGAAATCTACGGATGGATCGCGATGTATGATGCGCACTGCAATAATGAATCGATACGAGGTTTTTCTTCCCCCGTGTCACATCCATATGATAGAAGGGATGTGGCGACCTGTCAATTCGACGGTCTCGCCGGCGATGCCGTAACTCTTTGCAGTTCAATCCATTCGACCCCATGAACCGCCGACCGAGATTCACAGCCCGGTCACCGCCAGCCTCTGGATCTTGCGGAAGTCGGCATGACCCAGCCCGCGGCGGGCGGTCTCCTCCAGCAGCGGGACCTGCAATGCCGGCAAGTGGTGGGTGGCGCGAATGGCGTTCAGCACTTCCAGGGCCACGGCATCGACGGCCACCGCGTCCGACCCCATGAGCAGCACTCCGGTGGGGTCCACGGACGACGGCTCGACCAACGGCCCTCCGGTGTACACGCTGCATAGGCCGTTGACGATGTTCAGACGGATCTTGCCCCGGACATCGGCCAACTGATAGAGGTCGGCCAATTGCGGCACGCCCCCATTGTAGTGGTACCGCCCCGGGTGCTTCAGCAGGGCATAGGTCGCGTTCTTGAGGCTGCAGCTCAGCCCCAGCAGATTGTCGTCCATTAACAGCGGAACATTGATGATGGCGCTGACCTGCTGCACGAAACTGCTGACCTGGTCCTGAGCTTCGCCCAAGCGGATCGATTCGCTCCAGCCAAACCGTGGCGTGCGGACCCCAAGGCCTTCGGCCAGGCCCGCCGGGGCCCCGCGAACCACCAGGTGCTGCGGGGGCCAACCGGACTCCACCAACGACTTGACGATGACCCCGGCCAGCGGGCCCGTCGTGCTCAACACTCCGGCGCCGCCGGAATCAAGGTTGATCCCGATGATGTCGTCCGGATGCAGGAACCGCAACCAGCCGCGTCGGACCGAGTCGGTCGCAGAGATGACTTTCAGCGACTCCGCGAACATCTCGCGCAGGATCACCAGGCGAATCTCCACCGCGTTGCTGACGATCTCCGACTGGGCGCGCACGACGACGGATCGGGGCTTGCCGCGGCGGGTCCGGGTCGCGGTGCGAATGGCCGAGGCGGCCACATCACCCAGCAACTGCCCGGCGGACATCAGCCCGGCGGCGGTGGCCAGGGCGCCCGCTCGCAGGAATCGCCGGCGGGTGACGCCGGTGGATGGTTGTCGCATGCGGTGTTGTCCGTTACGCTTGGCCATGGGCTCGGCGTGGCCGGCGGATCCGGCCCAGGCGCACGACCTCTGTGGGGTGTATCGGCAAAGAACGTCGCCGATTTCAGGAAGCGATCCGACGCCACAGGACCACACCATGAATCTGGAAGACCAGCGCCGGCACCTCGAACAGCATGGGCAATCACACCTGCTGCACTTCTGGGACCAGCTCACCGAGCCGCAACGGGCCCTGCTGCTGTCCGATCTGGCGGCCATCGACTGGGCGGCATGGGGCGACTGCCTGCGAATGCAGCCCTCCGCCGCACCTGAGTTCAGCACCAGACTGCGGCCCCCGGCGGCGCTGCCGGCCGAGCAGGAACCCGCGGCCCGCCTGGCCGGCGAGCAACTGCTTCGCGACGGCGCCGTGGCCGCCCTGACCGTTGCCGGTGGCCAAGGGTCGCGGCTGGGCTTCGACGGCCCCAAGGGCATGTTTCCAATCACGCCGCTGCGGCGGGCGTCGCTGTTTCAACTCTTTGCCGAATCGATCCTGGCAACGGAACGCCGCTACGAGTGCGCCGCGCCGTGGTTCATCATGACCAGCCCACAGAATCACGACACGACCACCGCCTTCTTCCAGGCGCAGCGCTGGTTCGGCCTGGATCCGGACCGCGTGCATTTCTTCCGCCAGGGCGCCCTGCCGGTGCGCTCGCTGGACGGCAAGATCCTGCTGGCCGATCGCCATCGCATTGCCCAGGCGCCCGACGGCCACGGCGGGACGCTGACCGCCTTGCAGCGCAGCGGTGGACTCGAACGCCTGCTGCAGTCCGGCATCCGCTACGTCAGCTACTTCCAGGTCGACAACCCGCTGGTCAAGCCGCTGGATCCCCAGTTCCTGGGAACTGCCCAGCGCCACGGAGCTGAGGCCGCCGTCAAGGTGACCCGCAAGGCCGACCCTGACGAAGCGGTGGGGGTTCTGGTGGATGACGACGGCACCCTCCGCGTCGTGGAGTATCTGGACATGCCCGACACCCTCCGCCGGCAGCAGGCGGCCGACGGAACCGCGCGGTTCGACCTGGCGAACATGGCGGTGCATCTGTTCGAGACCGGCTTTCTGCAGCGGGTGGCCACTTCCACCCACGGATTGCCCTGGCACGCGGTCCGGCGATCCGTATCCCACGTCGATCCCGCATCGGGGGCCGACCTCAAGCCCGACGAGCCCAACGCCATCAAGCTGGAGCGGTTTATCTTCGACATCCTGCCGCTGGCCCGCCGGAGCCTGATCTACGAAGTCCAGCGCCCCGAGGAGTTCAGTCCGGTCAAGAATTCCCGCGGCCGCGACACCCCGCAGCAGGCCCACCGCGACCAGGTTCGCCGGGCGTGGCACTGGCTGGAACAGTGCGGGGTCACCCCACCACCCGATCCGCGCCCCGACGTCGAGATCAGTCCGCTCTTCGCGCTCGATGTCGGCCAACTTCGCGAGCGACTGACCTCCTGCGAGCGCCTCGAGTGCGGCACAGCGCTGTACCTGGGCCCGCGGTGATCCGCCCCTGGGTCACACTGGGGGCGGCGGCGGCGGTTTCTGACGTTTGACGATCTTCGAGAGTTGCAGGCGGGCTTCGCGGAGCAGCTCCCCGTGGCAGCGCAACTGCACGCGGTACTGGCCGGGCTCGGGAAACACCAGCCCCGCAAAGTGCAGGTTGAGGCAGGCCACCGCCCGGGGGTTGTTGAATTCCAGGGTTGCCGCCCCGTGGGCCACGGGTGGGCGGGCATCATCCGCATCGACCACCCGCAACTCCAGCGGCGTGCGCCCGTGACCGTCGGTCAGGGCCGCGAACACCCACAACTGCGGATGCCGAACCGGAAACTGGGTGGCCCCGATGTTGCTGAACAGGCCGATCAGGGAAGTCTTGCCGGTCAGTCGATCGACCAGGATCTGGTCACACACCAGCAGCGATAACACATCAGGTTTGACACGGTGGTTGAGCACGGGCTCCTCATGACCGCCGGGAACCGCATCCGCGGCCGCGGCCTTCATCGATCTCGACGTCGGTGACGTCGCGCGGGGTGTCGGCGTCCTCATCGGTTTCGCGATCGCGGTCGGCCTCATACGCTTCCAGACCCTCCGGCGGCGGAAAGGCCTTGAGCGGGTCCAGTACCGGATCGTTCGCGGCGCACAACATTGCGAGTTTCGGTTCCATGCGCCGGTAAGTGTCCAGCTTAGTGGGCAGATCCGCCCGCGCCCAGGCCCTGGCCCTTATACACCCGGTTGATTCTCGGGGGCCCACACCGCGGCCGGCAGCCGATCGGGGGCCGGTGCCAGCCGCGAATCGTGCATCAGGGCTCGGAAGTCGGCCAGCCGCTGCGCCGGAATCACGCGCTTCTTAACCGCCGACAACAGGCATAGTCGCCTCACTGCAGCGTCAGCGTCGCAGGCTCGCTTACCGCACATTGCCCAACCGAATCGCTGACGACGCAATCATATTCACCCACATCAGCAGAACCCGTGTTTAGAATCAGCACTGCAAATGAGGTCGAGCCGATGATGTGCTCCGAATCAACAAGGGCCTTGCCGTCCTTTCGCCATTGAAAGGTCGGAAGGTTGCCCATGACGCTGACCGCAAAGATGGCAATGCCGCCTGGCTCCCCGATGACGTCCTCCGGCTGAATATTGAATTTCGGGCCAGGGTCGGCCGGGCACTCATCTACGATGCCGTTGTTGTTGCAATCCACATCCGGATTCTCGGCGATTTCACAGCTGTCAGCTTGCCCGTTGCCGTTGCAGTCCACCTCACACTCATCGGGAACACCGTTGCCCGTACAGTCCTCGCTAAGGCCAAATTCGATGTCGCAGCTATCGGCCTGGCCGGTCCCATTGCAGTCCGGTTCGCACTCGTCCGGGGTGCCGTTCCCGGAGCAGTCTTCCGATTGGCCCATGGCAATGTCGCAGGTATCCGCTTGCCCGTTGCCGTTGCAGTCCACCTCACACTCATCCGGAATGTTGTTCCCCCGTGCTCCGGGGCAATCTTCCATGGCGTTCCACGTGCCCAGCAGGACGGCAAGGTCTACGGCCCCCACAAGGCCGTCATCGTTCAGGTCAGAGGGGTTGTAGTCGGCGGGGCCCCACGCCCCCAGCAACGCGGCCAGGTCGGCAGGCCCGAGCGTGGGTTCATGGTTCAGACTAGCCACCTGGCAGGAGACGAATTGACACTGGTCGGGCACATGGTCGAGATTGGCATCGCTCAACCGGCCATCAAGAATGTCAAGGTGGTCGGCGATGCCGTTGCCGTCGCAATCCGGAAGCCTGAGCAGCCAGCCCTGCTGCCCTTGTGGGCCTATTCCGTAGCCAACAACCGTGAGCCCATCATCGGAGAGGCCTCGAGCCTGCTGGAGGCTCCAGCCCTTAAGGTCAAAGCCATACCCGTTGGTCAGTTCATCAGTGAGAGAACGCAGACCATGGGCCGCGTCCCACAGGAACGGCTCGTACTCGAAGCAGAAACCCGAACCAATACAACTGTGGCCCAAGACAACGGACCCATCAGCGGAGATTGCGATGGCCACGCTGTTGAAGCCTTGTGGCAAATGCCCCAGCCCA
>CAZUGO010000031.1:0-1521 GCA_964619935.1 uncultured Planctomycetales bacterium
CATGTTACGGCGTTGGCAGCGACCGCCGGACGGCCGCTTGCGTACCTGGCGCAGGCCCATACTCACGCGAGCGGTTCATCGAAGGAGGATCTGGCGCGACAGATTGCCGCACGGGATGGGGTCACCGAAGGGCTGGTATGCGTGCTGTCGGCGGTTGAACCGTGCCGGTGGTTCGCCGTCATCGGCGATCGCGCCACCTGTCGCCTGCGGGTGGTGCGCCGGCCCCGAAAATGTCTCCACTACTATCTCTACCTGATCGACCCGGAGTTTGGCTGGATGCATGTCCGGGTCCAGACCTGGGCACCCTACCAAATCCAGGTCTACATCAACGGCCGGGAATGGCTGGCCCGCCAGCTGGATGCGCTGGGCATCGGCTATCGCCGCAGCGGCAACAAGATCACCGCAGTCGACGACCTGGCCAGGGCCCTGGACCTGTGTCGGCAGTTCGCCGGCACCGATTGGCCTCGCTTCCTCGAACGCCAGGCGGCTGTGGTCAACCCTCTGCTCGACGACATCGCCGGCGCCGGCTTCGGCCGCTATTGGTGGGTGATCGACCAGTCCGAGTATGCCACCGACATCCTGTTCAAGAGCCGCCAAGCCCTCGAGGCGATCCATGGTGACCTGGTGAAGACCGCGATCGCCGGCTTCGATGCCACCGACGTCATGCACTTCCTGGGACGCAAGCCGCACCACGCCTTTGCCGGGGAGGTCACCATCGACAGCAAGCAGCGGCCTCAGGGCTGCCGGGTGCGTTTCCGTCTCAAGGCCAACGCCATCAAGCTCTACGACCACGCCAACGTGCTGCGGGTCGAGACGACCATCAACAATCCGCAGGAGTTCAAGGTGCTGCGATCGGTCGGCAACGGCGAACAGCAGACCCTGCGGTGGTCTCCGATGAGGAAGGGCGTCGCCAACTTCTGGCGCTACGCCGAGGTGGCCCCTCAAAACCACCGTTGGCCGCCAACGGTCGTCTTCTCAACGCGTTGGCGCGAGCCCCGTTGACCGGCTCAGCCACCGCCGAACTCGACAGCCTGTGCCAAGGCCGCGTCGTCAACGGGCGCCGCATTCCGGCGCTCAACCCCGTCCACCCCGATATCGCCATCCTCTTCGCCGCGGTCCTGGCCGGCGCGTTCACCATCAACGGTTTCCGAAATCGGGACCTCCAGGCAAAGCTCTACCGTGACGCATCCCATGACCCCATCGACGCCAGGCGCCGAACCCATCGGGTCTCACGGCTCATCGCCAAGCTGCGCGCCCATGGTCTCGTCGCCAAGGTCAAGGACAGCCGCCTCTACCGCGTCACCGCCCGCGGCATCAAGGCCATGTGGCCGGCCATCCGCTTCCGCCGCATCGACTTCCCCGCCGCCTACAACGCCGCATAAAACTTCCGCGGTTATGTCAATTCCTGAAGAGGAATTGCATACGGGATGCGAATGGGTGAGGCTCTACATCGGACGCTGGTTGACGGCGCCCCTCCAGCTCGCGGATGGAACCTTGGTGGAACGCATCAAGGGTGGGGTA